>CAYREO010000012.1:0-94039 GCA_964423315.1 uncultured Eubacteriales bacterium
TCTCGTTGCCGGGCGATTGACCTTCAGTTACCCACAGTAAATAGAAGAGAACCATGTAAGAAAACATACAAGGAGAGCCTTTTGATATCGGTAAAATCTATTAGGGCGTTTGGGGATCTATTCAGCTATGCAAAAACGCTCCTGGCCCTTTTGATTTGCCTAACCTTTCTTGGTTCTATCCACGCTCAGGACTTATCCTATGGGTCGTCGATTGAAGAAGTAGCCTTAAAAGATTGTAGAGGAAGAGATATCGTCCTCCCTGCAAAGAACTCCGTTACGGTACTCCTATTCTTCAATATTGACAATCCGCTCCACGTTAGTTATCTGTCGGAGTTGAATTTTCTATATGAAAACCTGCATGCAGCCAAAGGCGAGGTAACTGTGGCTGCAATCACGAGAGGGGATAACAAAAATCTTCTGGTCCTGAGTGAGAAATATAGCGTGGAATTTCTGTTTATCAATGATAAAGAAACAAATATATCGGAAAGATACCAGGCAAGTTGCGGAGGTTGTTCAAAGTTAGTGCTTGTTGATAAGTCTTCAAAGGTAAGATACTCAACATCTCAGTTTGATTTGCCTTTTTTAAGGGAAATTATTAATCGATATATTGATAGGATTCAACGATGAATAAGTTCCTTCTATACTTTGCCCTGTTGTTGCTGGCCATGTGCGGAACCCCTCAAGGCCAATTGCTTGATCAGAAGATCCCGCAGGTTCTAGAGTATCATGAAAAAGACGCACAGTTTTATGATATCCGAGAACTTGCATTAGATACTCAAGATGTGTTCCTCTCCCAGCCGGTAAAAATTCTTGAATATAATGATAAGGTTTATGTTCTAGACCGAAAACTATGTAAAATTCTAGTTCTTGACCCCCAGGGCAAATACCTTTACTCAGTTGGGCGTCCAGGGCAAGGTCCGGGAGATTTGGAATACCCCCTTAATTTCACGATTTCGCAGGACAGGATTTATATACTTAGCTCGGGGGCGCGAAAAATCGATCTTTTCTCGTTGAATGGCAATTATGAGAAAAGAATAACAATTGCCCCGCCAAACGACGATCCTTTTTCGTATCCGAGTCAAGTTATTGTCGGAAAAAATAATCGCATACTAATTACGTATAATCTTAGCAGTCACCTTATCGACTCCTATTTTGAAAACGGCGACTTTGAAAAGACGTTATTAAAAAGGGAAGCCCCAATAAACGTACCTGGAGTTAATATCGGGAACTCTTCGTTCTTTCAGCTTGTTGATCAAGGAGAATCCATCATCCATTTTGACTATTTTAGTGGGGTTTTTACTAAGCTATCCCTCAGCGGCAAAATACTAGTGCAATTCAGCGCTTTTGATGCTCAGCATAAGAGAGAGCAGGACCGTATCCTTAAGGAGGTTCAAGCATCGGCAGGAAAACAGATGAATCCACCGTTAAGAATTGAAGTTTATGAACTTTGGGCAGACGGTTATTGCATAGACGAATCGGGAGATATCATTGCCCTGCTCAAGATAACTAAAAAAGAAGTCCCCAAGAAGTTGTTTGTTTTTTCTAGGGACGGGATATTTAAGTATTGTAATTCCATGCCATCTTATTTAGAGGGCCCTATTAACAGGTTCTACTTTTCTGGGGGGCGCTATTTTTTCATTACCCAACAAAACAAAATATTCACCGCGAGAAGGAGGTCACAGTGAAAAAAAGCTCATTCCGCACAATCCTATTAATGCTTTTCGTTGTTACGATTATTCTTTTCGGGAATCTGCCGGGATCGAATTGTAATGATGTTTGTACAGATCCCGAGGCACCGTGTTGCTGCCCAAAGAAGGATGGGTATTATCTGGGGAGTTATACTTGTGCCTGTGCTGGCGGGGAGTTACAATATCAAGAGTGTCATTACGAGCCCCTTCCATAACCCCGAGTAACGACCTTTTCTTCATACGTAATCGAAAGACAATTTAAGCCGTTTTGAAGAAAGGGGGCATACTTTGTTTAGAGTTAAGGCACGCGCGCTTAATTCGGAGAGGCATATCCGTAAAATCTTTAGATGCCCTAAGATATTCTATTTAGGTATCGTAATTCTGGGTCTTTGGACATGTTCGGTACCTCGGAAGGCCGACTATCCGGCCAAGCCCGTGCCGTTCACGGACGTCAGGCTGGCCGACGCCTTCTGGGCTCCGCGACTGGAGACGAACCGGACCGTGACCATCCCCCACAACTTCAAGCAGAGCGAGGCGACGGGCCGGGTCCGCAACTTCGAGCTGGCCGAGGCCGCCCTCGGCGGGGCCACGGACGGCCAGTACTGCACCCGCTACCCGTTCGACGATTCCGACGTCTTCAAGATCATCGAGGCGGCCTCCTATGCCCTTGCGACTCACGCCGACCCCGAGCTCGAGGCCTATGTCGACGGCCTCATCGCCAAGATCGCTGCCGCCCAGGAACCCGACGGCTACCTCTACGCGGCCCGGACGATCGGCGGCCCCCCGCCCCAGCCCTGGCTCGGCGAAGACCGCTGGGCGCATCTCTATATGAGTCACGAGCTCTACAACGTCGGCCACCTCTACGAAGCGGCCGTCGCCCATTACCAGGCGACCGGCAAGAAGAGCCTCCTGGCCGTCGCCGTCAAGAGCGCCGACCTCATCGCCCGCGAGTTCGGCCCGGGCAAGCGCGTCAACCCGCCCGGCCACCAGGAGATCGAGATCGGCCTCGTCAAGCTCTACCGCGTCACCGGCACCCGCAAGTACCTCGACCTGGCCAAGTTCTTCATCGATGCCCGCGGCAAGGAAGAGGGCCGCGTTCCCTACAAGCGCAACGCCCGCTCCGGCGCCGACGAGCTCCTCTACGGCGAGTACGCCCAGGACCACGTCCCGTTCGTCGAGCAGACGACGGCCGTCGGGCACGCCGTGCGGGCCGGCTACATGTACGCCGGCGCGGCCGACATCGCCGCCCTGACCAACGACGCCGCCTACCTCGCCGCTCTCGAGCGCATCTGGGCCGACGTCGTCGGGACCAAGCTCTACGTCACGGGCGGCATCGGCGCCGCCGGTTCCTGGGAGGGTTACGGCCCGCCCTACCGCCTGCCCAACGCCAGCGCCTACGCCGAGACCTGCGCCAACATCGCCACCTTCCTTTGGAACTCCCGGATGCAGCGCCTGGGCCTCGACGCCAAGTACGCCGACGTCATGGAGCGCATCCTCTACAACGGCGTCCTGTCCGGCATCTCCCTCTCCGGCGACCGCTTCTTCTATCCCAACCCGCTGGCCTCGTTCGGCCAGCACGAGCGCGTGCCGTGGTTCAGCTGCGCCTGCTGTCCGCCCAACGTCGCCCGCATCCTGACCTCCGTGCCCGGCTACTTCTACGCGGCCGCCGACGACAAGGTCTACGTCAATCTCTTCGCCCAGGGCTCGGCCAAGATCAAGGCCGGCCGCCACGAGCTCGAGATCGTCCAGACGACCGAGTATCCGTGGAAAGGCGACATCCGGATCGAGGTCAAGCCGGCCGCCCCCGCCGCCCTGACCCTCGCCGTGCGCGTCCCCGGCTGGGCCATGAACCGCCCCGTGCCGTCCGACCTTTACACGTATGTCGAACCGGCCGGCGCCGCTCCGACTCTCAAGGTCAACGGCGAGGCGGTCGGCCTCGAGCTCGACAAAGGCTACGCACTCGTCACGCGCACGTGGCAAAGCGGCGACACGGTCGAGCTCAGCCTGCCCATGCCCGTCCGGCGGGTCGCATCCCACGAGGCCGTCGAGACCAACCGCGGTCTCATCGCCGTCGAGCGCGGCCCGCTCGTCTATTGCGCCGAATGGCCCGACAACGACGGGCGCGTGGCCAACCTCGTCCTGCCGGACGGCGCGCCCCTCGCCGCCGAGCACCGGCCCGATCTTCTGGGCGGCGTCACCGTCATCACCGGCGTTGCCGACGCGGTCAGCGAGAAGGGCGGCCGCGTCGTCAGCGAGAAAAAGAGCCTGACCCTCATCCCGTATTACGCCTGGGCCAACCGCGGCAAGGGCGAGATGGCCGTCTGGCTGGCCCGCGACCCGGCCCGGGCCCGCGTCGCCCGCGAGCCCGGCCTGTCCGCCAAGGCCAAGGTCACGGCCTCCGAGAAGGCCGTCAATCCTGAGCGCGCCAACGACCAGTTCGAGCCCGAAAGCTCGGACGACGCCGTCGGCTACATGCACTGGTGGCCCAAGCGGGGCTCGCTCGAGTGGCTCGAGTACGCGTTCGAGCGCCCGGTCACCGTGTCGGAGGCCTCGGTCTACTGGTTCGACGACACGGGCGGCGGCGGGTGCCGGGTGCCCGAGTCCTGGCGCGTCTATTACCTGTCGGGCGGTGCCTGGATCCCGGTCAAACACAGCGGTGAGTACGGCACGGCCAAGGACGCCTGGAACACCGTCAAATTCGCGCCCGTCCGGACGACGGCCCTCCGCCTCGAGGTCCAGCTCCAAAAGGAGTGGTCCGCCGGCGTCCACGAGTGGAAGATCAGATAGCGCGGAAGTGCCCCTGCCTGCGGAGCGTGAAGAAGCAGCGGGCGCAGGCCTCGAGGTCGCGGGCCGCGTCGTGGGCCCCTTCGTAGGACCTGCCGAAAACGAACTCGTGGAGCTCCTCGAGGGTCGGCCATTTGTACCCGCAGCCGCCGCCCCATCGGGGCAGGCGGCACAGCTCGGTCGTCCCCTTCATCGTGCAGATCCCGGGAATGTCGAGGAAATCGCGGGGCCTTCGCGACCTTACGAGCTCCGCGCCGACGACGCCGAGGTCATAGTCCAGGTTGTGGGCGACGAGGACGGTGCCGGGAGCGGCGGCCGCCTCCAGGAACTCGTCGAGGACCTCCGCCAGCGGCCGCCCGACGCGCCGGGCGTGGGCGTGGCTGATGCCGTGGATGCGGGTCGCGTCCTCGGGGATGCGAAAGCCCTCCGGCCGGATGATATGGCAGCGGGCCTCCTCCGCGTTCCCACGGGCGTCGAAACGCGACCAGGCGATCTGGACGAGATGGGGCCATTCGCCGGCGACCTCCGGCGCGAAATACCGGATCTGCGGCAGACCCGTCGTCTCGCAGTCGAAGAAAAAATAGCCGGATGGAGTCATGAGCGGGGCCCAGTCCGTTTTTCAGGCTTCAGGCTTACCCGGTTCCGGCCGGGATGTCAAGGCGCCCCGATCAGTCCTTGAGTTTGGCCTTGGCCTCGTTGATGGCCGACTTCAGCGACTCCCAGGCGGACTCCATCCCTTCCTTGAGGGACTCCCACGCGTCTTCGCCGGCGCCGGCGAGCTCCGCAAGCTTGGCCTTGCCCTTTTCGAGCTTGCCCTCCAGTTCCCTGAGCTGCTTGTTCAACTTCAGCTGGGCGTCGGCGCTCGCCCGAGACGCCTTGGCCCTGAGCTTGTCGAGGTCGGCTTTCCACTCGTCGAGCTGGGCCTGCATCTTCTTCCGGTAAAGCTCCCGGTCGTTCATGGCCTCTTCTCCTTTCTTCCCCGAAGCCCTCGGGCGTCCTTCGCGTGACCGACGGCTCCCCCGCTTGTCCGCCTCGCCCGGCATCTCCATGATACAGCCGGCCAGCGGCACGGGTCAACGAGCCGGGATCGGTTGATAGATATCCCCCGTCATGCTATATACTCATCCACAGCCATGGAAGACCGGGTCCCCGCGTTCGAAAGCGTCGATGACGTCATGGCCGGCGTTTACCGGAAAATGAAGCCTGAGCATCGGCTGGATATTGCGCTCGGGATGTGGCTGTCGGCGAGGCAAATGCTCTACGACGCCATCAGGTCTTTCCACCCCGAATGGACCGAGGCTCAAGTCGAACGAACGGTCGCCGAGAGGATGCTCAATGGATCAAGGCAGGGGATATCGCATCCGTCACTCGGGGAAAAGGGCTCAGGGAGATCTGGGAAGAGCTTCTCGAAGGGATCCGCAAGTAAGACGGCCGCTGCCGGAAGAACCGGGGAGGAGGGATCATGGATATTCGCGCGAGACAGGTAGGCCGGATTGCGGCAGTAGTCGGGGCGGTTTTGCTCGTCATGGCGTGGCCGGCCTGCAAGCCGGGCGGCCCGGACGCGGCGGACGAATTCGCCGGGGTCAGCCAGTTCATCAAGAACGGCTCATTCGAGGAGATGGACGCCGAGCGGCCCGCGGGCTGGCGGCCGCGTCGCTGGCAGCGGGGCGAGGCGACGTTCAAGATCGAATCGCCCGGCCGCACGGGCGAGCGCTGCGTCTCGATCTCCTCGGAGAGCGGCGCCGACGCCTCGTGGATGACGTCCGTCCCCGTCCGGCCCTACTCGAGCTATCGGCTGAGCGGCTTCATCAGGACAGAGAACGTCGAGGCCGGGTCGGGCCAGGGGGCGCTCGTCAACGTCCACGGCGAACAGGGGTGGCGGACGGCGCCGGTCGTCGGCACCGCGGACTGGGCGCGGGTCGAGGTCGAATTCGACGTCGGCGCCAACGACGGGCTGGAGATCACCTGCCTGCTCGGCGGCTGGGGACGGTCCACGGGCAAGGCCTGGTTCGACGACATCGAGCTGACCTGGCTTTCCGGCCGGGAGCCCGCGCCGCCGCGGATCGTGATCAATGCCGATAAGACAGGCCAGCCGATGTCCAAGTACATCTACGGCCAGTTCATCGAGCACCTGGGCCGCTGCATCTACCAGGGTCTCTGGGCCGAGATGCTCGAGGACCGCAAATTCTTCCAGCCGGTCGGAGAGGGGGAGTCGCCGTGGAAGCCGGTGGGAGAGCCGGGCCTCGTGCGGATGGACAAAGTCCGGCCGTTCACGGGCGAGCACGCGCCGCGTGTCACGATGGGGGGACGGGGGCCGGCGGGGATCGTGCAAGGCGAGCTTGCCCTGGTCGCGGGCAAGGAGTACGTGGGTCGGGTGGTGCTGGCCGGAGAGACGGGCGCGGCGCCCGTCAGGGTCAGCCTCGTGTGGGGGGATGAGCCGGGCGCGCGGCAGACCGTCGAGGTCAAAGGGCTGGGCGCATCCTACAAAACGTTCCCGTTCGCGTTCACGGCCGGGGCGTCGACTGAAGATGCGCGGCTCGAGATCGTCTCGTCCGGGCGCGGCTGGTTCAAGATCGGTACGGTCTCGATCATGCCGGCCGACAACGTCGAGGGCTTCCGGCCCGAGGTCCTGGCGCGGCTCAAGGAGCTCGACTCGCCCGTGTATCGATGGCCGGGCGGCAATTTCGTCAGCGGCTACGACTGGCGCGACGGCATCGGCGACCGCGACCGGAGGCCGCCGCGCAAGAACCCGGCCTGGCTGGGGGTCGAGCACAACGACGTCGGGGTCCACGAGTTCCTCGACCTCATGCGGCTCGTCGGGTCCGAGCCCTACATCACGGTCAACAGCGGACTGGGGGATGTCGTCATGGCCCTCGAGCAGCTGGAGTATGTCAACGGGGCGGCCGACACGCGGATGGGGAAGCGACGGGCGGCCAACGGGCGCGCCGAGCCGTGGGGCGTCAAGTTCTGGGCTATCGGCAACGAGATGTACGGCAACTGGCAGCTTGGGCACATGCCGCTCACTGACTACGTCCGCAAGCACACCCAGTTCGCCGTGGCCATGAAGGAGATGGACCCATCCATTCAAGTCGTGGCTGTGGGTGAGGTCGGGCGGTGGAGCGAGACCATGCTGGCCGAGGCCTCCCATCACATGGACCTCATCAGCGAGCATTTCTATGTCCAGGAGAAGCCGGGGCTGATGGGCCACGTCATGCAGATGCCGAACGCGGTGCGGCGGATCGCCGAGGCCCATCGCAAGTATCGGGTGGAGATCCCGACGCTGAGGCCCGAGCCGGTCCCGGTGGCCCTCGACGAGTGGAATTATTGGTATGGGCCTCACGTCTATGGCGAGCTCGGGACCCAGTACTTCCTCAAGGACGCGCTGGGTGTGGCCGCCGCGCTCCACGAATTCGCCCGGCAGAGCGACATCTACGGGATGGCCAATTACGCCCAGACGGTCAACGTCATCGGGGCCGTCAAGACCTCGAAGACGGAGGCGGTCCTCGATTCGACGGGCGTCGTCCTGGCGCTCTACCGCAGGCACTTCGGGACGGTGCCGGTCGCGGTCACGGGGAGCGCGGAACCGCTCGAGGTCATGGCCTGCTGGAAGGACGGGGAGAAGCGCGAGCTGACGGTCTCGATCGTCAACCCGACCAGGCGGGCGGTGACGCTGCGGATCGATGCCGGGAAGCTGAAGCTGCCGAGAACGGCCCGGCTCTATCTCATTGCGGGCGACGACCCGCAGGCGTGCAACGTGCCGGGGAGGCCACCCGGCGTCGCGGCGCAGGAGATCCCCGACGCCCCCTTCGGCAAAAAGCTGACCGTCCCTCCCCTCAGCATTTCCTTATACGGGGTCGGACCACAATAAAATAAATGTTTTCAATAAGATAAGATCACATTTTGCCGAAGCGTATTGATTGGCAGGCACATTTTTGGGCCCAAAAACAGGAAATCGCTAGGCGTGCCGAGTAAACGGTTTTTGGGCCCCAAAAGCGTACCTTTATTGATTAGGCTCAACGCATATTCTGACCTATCTTATTGAAAATATTTATTTTATTGTGGTCCGACCCTGACGAAGAGAAGGCGGCGGACGCGGTCGGCATAGACCCGCAGTCCGTCCACCCTGCCTGACCCGTCCCGAGTGAACCGGAAAACGTCGCCACCGTCCTCGAATGCGTCCTCGTAAACGGGGATCATCTGGAACCGCCAGGCCGGGCGATAGCGGGCGTAGAGCTTGCCGCCCTCGATATAGACCGAATAGGTCGTATCGATCTCCGTGCTGTGATAATCGCCGACATAGGCCGCGAGCTCTTCCGGCCCCGGAGCGAAGGCGGGCACGGCTTCCCATAGCCGGGGCTTGGTCCGCCCATCCGACTCCCTGATCCGAAACGGCAAGCCTGGAGGCCCGGCTTCGAACAGCAGCCGCCGCGAGCCGTCAGCCGTGACGAATTCGGTCGCCGAAAGGGCGAAGACCTGCTGACGGCCGACCCGCAGGGTCCTGCCGTCCTTGTCGACCTCGACCCGCAGGGCGGAGTCCGTCAGCGGCTCCCGGTAGACGCCGGCGAATTTCCTGAGCGCTTCGGTCGCCACGGGCACGACAACGAGCTTCTCCGGCGGCCCCAGCTTCCCGGCGAGGTAAATGTCGGCGACCTCGCGGCCGAGCCTCTGCGGCGCCGACCCGGCCAGATTGCTCAGGACCACGATCGACAGGCGCGCTTCCGGATAGCGGGCCACGAACGCGTGATAGCCGGCCGTCGAGCCGCCGTGGCTGACCTCGCGCACACCCTTGTATTTCCCGACATAAAGCCCCTGGGCATATTCGTTCTCGAACCCGTCGTTGAGCCTGCCCCGCGTCTCGAGCTGGTCGACGAGGGCCCGTCCCCCGACTCTCGGATGAGGGTTGTCGAGGTTCTCGTTCCAGATGAGAAGGTCGCCCGCCGTCGTCAGCAGTCCGCCGTTGCCGATGACCTCGGTGAACGGCATGTTCAGAAAGAACGTCCCGTCGCTCCTCTGTCCGTAAGCCGACGCCCGTCCCGGCACAACCAGCGCGAAGTCGTCCCTCCACCGGGTGCGGGTCATGCCCAGAGGGCCGAACAGCCGCTCGCGGCAGAACGCGTCCAGGCTCTTTCCGGAGACCCTGGCGACGATAACGCCGAGCAGCGTGTACCCCGTATTGCAGTAGAGGAACTCCTCGCCCGGCTCGAAGTTCAATTCCTTCATTCGGGCGACGAGAGCCAGGATCTCGGCCATGGTGTGCATGACCCTCCCCGGTGGCCGTCCCGCCAGGCTCAGCAGGGCCCATTGGCTCCTCAGGCCGCTTGTATGGTTGAGGAGATGACGGATAAGGATGGGCGTGCCGAAATCGGGTAGCTCCGGGACGTATCGCCGCACGGGGTCGTCGAGCGACAGCTTGCCGTCCTGGCAGAGCAGAGCGATGGCCGCCGCCGTGAACTGCTTGGCCACCGAGCCCGATTCGAAGACCGTATCGGGACGAAGCTTCACTCCGAGCTCGAGACTCGCCATGCCATAGGCCCGGACGAGGACGGGTTTGCCGTCAACGGCCACCCCGACGACACAGCCCGGCGTGTCGTCCCGGTCGAAGCGCTCGAAGATCCGGTCGACGCGGGCCTCGACGGACGGCGCGGGTTTTTCTTGTACGGGAGCGGACATCTGGCTCTTGGCCTTGGCGGCCCTCGCGTCCGGCGACGCCCCTGGTGCGATTGCCATCGCCGCGAACGCCAGTGCCCGCCCTCCGGAGAGGACGAATAGGACGCCCACTACGAACGCAACGACGCGTACAATCCCCCGCCCCATGGCTCGATACCTCCTGCAAATGATCATGGGTCTATTATATCCGGGGTCGGACCACAGAAAAAGCCTTATAATCAGAAAGATAGCTTGGTTTTTTAAGGTCTCATCAGTTTGCCATGTCTCATTTTTCGGGCCAAAAACATGTCGGCTGGCTCCCCATTAATGATGGTCCGAGCTGCCCTCTTTTCGGGCCCAAAAACATGCACGCAAAGCAATCGCCGAATCGAAAAACTCGGGCTAAATAATTGACTCATATAAAAAAATCGTGGTCCGACCCCGAATACTTGACCGGTCGTGGCAAATCCATTATCTTCCCGACTGTCTTCATCATCCGGAAGGAGGAACGTCATGATCCATACTCATGAAACAACGCATGAAACAGCGAATCGGCGATCGATGCTCTTCCTGCCCCTGACCGTCGCCGTCGCTCTCGCTCTCATCTTCGCTTTGACCGCGACCCCGCCCCCCGCCTTCGCCCAACAGAAGGTCCACGAGGAATACACCAAGAAGATCCGCGAGTTCACGACCGACCCGCACTTCTCCACGCCGTACGTCGACCACCTGCCGCTCGCCGATGGCGTCCCCACGCCGCTCGATATCCTCGGCCACATCGCCGGTGCCCGCGACGTCCTGACCTACTCCTCCGACGTCTACAAATACATGCGCGCTCTCGCCGCCGCCACCCCCCGCGTCAAGGTCTTCGAATACGGCAAGACCGAGGAGGGCCGCGACTGGCTCCTCGTCGCCGTCGCCTCCGAAGAGACCATCCGCGACCTCGACACCTATCGGCAGATCACCGCCCGCCTCGCCGACCCCCGCGCCCTCACCGACGCCGAGGCCCGCGCCCTCATCGCCCGGGCCAAGCCCATCTACTGGGCCACCGGCGGCATGCACTCCGGCGAGACCGGCTCGGTCGAGATGCTCATGGAGCTCGCCTACCGCGTCGCCGTCGACGAGTCGCCCTTCATCAAGGCCATCCGCGACAACGCCATCGTCCTCATCACGCCCATCCTCGAGCCCGACGGCCGCGACAAGCAGGTCGATATCTCCATGGCCCGCCGCAAGGACCCCAAGGCCGACGTCCCGAACCGCCTCCTCTGGTGGGGCAAGTACGTCGCCCATGACAACAACCGCGACAACCTCGGCCTGTCCCTGGCCCTCAGCCGCAACATCATGCGCGTCTTCTTCGACTATCATCCCCAGGTCATGCACGACCTTCACGAATCGGCCTCCCACCTCTACATCTCGACGGGCACCGGCCCCTACAACGCCTGGCTCGACCCCATCGTCATCGACGAGTGGCACCTCCTGGCCTACCGCGAGGTCAACGAGATGACCAAGGCCGGCGTCCCCGGCGTCTGGACCCACGCCTTCTACGACGGCTGGGCCCCGAACTACGCCTTCTACGCCGCCAACGGCCACAACGCCATCGGCCGCTTCTACGAGACCCAGGGCGCCGGCGACGGCTCGACCCGCGTCATCTCGGCCGCGGGCGACCGGGCCTGGTACCGGCCCAACCCGCCACTCCGCCAGACCCTCTGGTCCATCCGCAACAACGTCAACCTCCAGCAGAGCGCCCTGCTCATCGGCATGAACCACGTCGCCACGCTCAAGGACAAGTTCATGGAGAACTTCTACCTCAAGGGCCTCCGCTCCATCGCCAAGGCCCGGGCCGAGGGCCCCGCCGCCTACGTCTTCCCCGCCGACGAGCCCCGCCCCGCCCAGGCGGCCCGCCTCCTCCGCCTGCTCCAGATGCAGGGGGTCGAGATCCACCGCGCCGACAAACCCTTCAAGGTCAAGGAGGCCGAGTTCGCCGCCGGCAGCTACGTCGTCCGCATGGACCAGCCCTACTCGCGGATGGCCGACATGATGCTCGACCGCCAGTACTTCAACGTCAACGACCCCCGTCCCTACGACGACGTCGGCTGGACGCTCGGGCCTCTTCACAACGTCAAGACGGTGCGCGTCGAGGACGTCGCCGTGCTCGACGCTCCCATGACCCTCGTCAAAGGCGAAGTCGCCTCCCCCGGCGGCCTTGTCCGCCTCGGCAAGGGCGCCGCCCAGGCCTACCTCATCGCCCACAACGCCGAGAACCCCTTGGCCGCCTTCCGCTTCAAGCACCGCGACCTCAAGATCCACATCGCCCGCAAGGGCTTCGACCTCCAGGGCCGAAAGTTCCGGGCCGGGACCTTCGTCCTCAAGCCCGCCGAGAACCCCTCCGGCCTCGAAGCCCTCCTCAACGAGGCCGGCCGGGCCCACGGCTTCACCGTCTTCGCCTCGCCGTCCATCCCCGGCGTCCCCGTCCACGAGTCCGTGGTGCCGCGCGTCGCCGTCATGCACAGCTGGATGACGACCCAGACCGAGGGCTGGCTGCGGATCGCCCTCGACGAATACGGCATCCCCTACGATTACGTCTCCGTCCACGAGGCCCGCGACAACCCGCGCCTGCGCGACAAGTACGACGTCATCATCTTCGGCCCGTCCTCGCCCGATCCCCTGAGCCTTGTCAACGGTCTCTCCGGCGCCCGCCCCATGCCCTGGAAGAAGACCGAGCTGACCCCGAACATCGGCGTCCAGAACTCGACCGACGACATGCGCGGCGGCCTCGAGCTCGACGGCGTCCTCCACCTGCGCGACTTCGTCCGCGACGGCGGCGTCTTCATCACCCTCGCCAACACCTCGGCCCTGCCCATCCACTTCGGACTGGCCCAGGGCCTGTCGATCCGCGACACGCCCAATCTCTGGGCCCGCGGCGGCGTCTACAAGGCCGATGTCGGCGACCGCACGAGCCCTCTCGTCTACGGCTACGACGACACGCTCGGCATCTACTTCAGCCAGTCGCCCGTCTTCGCCATGGGCGGCGTCGGCGGCCGGGCCATGGGCCGCGTTCCCGGCATGGGGGCCCCGACCGGCCGTCCCTCGGGCCGGGGCGCAGCCTCGGATCCCGACATTCCCCAGGGCCGGCCCCGCGACCTCGGCCAGCGGACGATCGAGGAGTTCCGTAAAACCCAAAAGGACGCTCCCGCATCGCAGCCCCCGGCCGAGGAAGGCTTCCCTCAGCCCCAAGCTCCCGCCATCCGGCCGCGGACCGTCCTCAGCTTCGCCCGCAACGCGAACGACCTGCTCATCAGCGGCGGATTGGCCAACGGCGAGGAGCTCGCCGGCTCACCCGCTCTCGTCGACGCCCCGCTCGGCAAGGGCCACGTCGTCCTGTTCAGCTTCAATCCGACCTGGCGAAGCCAGACGCACGGCTCCTACTTCCTGCTCTTCAACGCCCTGCTGAACTGGAAGGACCTCGACGCGAAGGGGAACTGATGGCGCCCGACCCCTCCCGCTCGGCGGAGCTCATTCCCGAGGACCCGCGGGAACGGGAGAAGATCCTTTCCTGAGGAGGCGGCCGGGGCGGGCCCCGGTCATCTTGCCGCTTTCGACGGTGAAGCTCCCGTTGACGAGGACATAGTCGACGCCGTCGGCGTGCCGGTGCGGCTCGAAGAAGGTGGCCGTGTCGGCGATCGTCGCCGGGTCGAAGACGACCAGGTCGGCCCGCATCCCCTCCCGGACAAGCCCCCGGTCGCGAAGGCCGCAGATGAGGGCCGGAAGCGAAGTCATCGAGCGGACGGCGTCCTCGAGCGAGACGACCCCGCGCTCCAGCGCGTAATGCCGGATCTTGCGGGGGAAGGTCCCGTAGTAGCGGGCGTGGACCGGACCGTCGGCCGGCAGGGCGATCGAGCCGTCCGAGGAGGTCGCGACCCACGGCCGGGCGTAAAAAGCCTCGATATCGGCCTCCGACATCGAGAAGCCCCTCAGTCTGGCGCCGCCCGCCAGGTTCGGGTCGCCTTCGAGCTGCAGGCGCAGGACCATCTCGACGTCCGAGATCCCCCGGGCCCGGGCCAGCTCGCCGACGCTCTTGCCGACGAGAGTCTTGTCCGGGTGGTCCATGACGATGACGTTCGCCGCGCCGCCGCGCCAGTTGAGGGCCGCCCGGATGTCCTTTTCCAGGGCCGTTTTCTTGTCCGGGTCCCCGAGCGTCCGTTCGAGGACTGCCTTTGGCGGACGCCCCAGGGCCCAGCGCGGGATGAGGACGGCGCTGCCGTCGCTGCCCGACGTGTTGTAGGGGTAGCAGTCGGCCCAGATGTCGACGCCCCGCGCCCGGGCCTCCTCGATCATCCGGATGAGGACGGCGCTCGCCCCCCAGAAATCCGCCCCCCGGGCCTTGATGTGCGAGGCGACGACGCGGGCCCCGGTCGCCTCCGAGACGTCGATGAGCTCCTGGATGTTCTCGATCATGGTCGGCGGTCCTGGCGGGTCCTGGCTGGGCACGTACCACATCGGGGTCAGGCCCGAGGACCGCTCGTGGGCCATGAGCACGCCGTCGAAGGGCGCGAGCTCCCGGGCCAGGGCGGCGACCTCGTCCTTCGTGCTCCAGATGGCCGGGACGTACTCGAGGCCGGTCGACAGGCCCCAAGCCCCCCGCTCCATGGCCCGCCGGACGAGGGCCGCCATGCGGGCCGTTTCCTCGGCCGTGGCCGGCCGCTTGTGGTCGTCCTTCATGACCTCGCGCCGGACCGCGTTGTGCCCGATAAGGAGCATGACGTTGACGCCCGTCCCCCGCTTCTCAAGGGCGGCCATCTGGTCCCCAAGGTCGACGGGCCCATAGCCGCAGGAGTTCGAGACGACCGTCGTGACGCCCTGGGTGACGTAGTTGGGCGCTCCGTATCGGGCGTCGTCAGCCCCGGACCAGGTCTTGTCGCCGGTGACGTTGTCGTACGTGTGGGTGTGGATGTCGATGAAGCCGGGGGCGACGATCTTGCCCGTGGCGTCGATCGTCCGGGCCGCGTCGAAACGTCCGCGCAGCTTCCCCACGGCGACGATGCGGCCGTCCTTGACGGCGACATCGGCGGGGAAGGCGGGATTGCCTGAGCCGTCGATGACCCGGCCCCCGACAAAAAGCAAGTCGCAGGCCGGCCGCTCTCCGGTTGCCGCGAATGACCCGCTTCCGAGCGAGGCCGCGATCACGACGCCCGCGAGAATGATCAGGGATCCATGAGGCCTCGATCTCATGCCGTCCTCCTTGCTCGGGCTCGGGCCTTTCATTGTAACCCCATCGGGGAAGGAAGACAAAGCCCGGCCCCGTCGTCCGGCGTCCGTCGATCGAGGTTTGTCAACGACGGCCGGCGCTGATAGAATCCGATCGTGACCCAGCGGACCCCTTCATCGTTCTCCGCCGTGCCACCCGTACAGGACGGATCGCGATGAGGAACCGGGGCTACGATTATCCCGATCTCGTCGCTGCGGCGGATCAGGGCGCGACGGTCCTGGATTTCTACGCCCGCCGATACGCCCACTCGAGCGAGGACGAATGGCGGCGGAAGATCGAGGCCGGCCAAATCCTGCGGAACGGCCTCCCGGCGGCCCCCGAAGACATCCTTGTCCGCGGCGACGCGCTCCTCTATCGCCGTCCGCCCTGGGACGAGCCCGACGCCCCGACGGACTTCACCACGCTCCATGAGGACGCCGACGTCCTTGTCCTCGACAAGCCCTCCGGCCTGCCCGTCCTTCCGGGCGGCTTCTTCCTCGAGAACACCCTGCTCCATCTCGTTCGCCGGCGCTACGGCCAAGGCTGCTCGCCTCTCCACCGGCTCGGCCGCGGCACCTCCGGGGCCATCCTGTTCACCCGCAACCCGCGGGCCGCGCGGCTGCTGGCCCGGGCCATGTTCGAACAGCGCATCCTCAAGGTCTACTTGGCCTTGGCCGCGGGGACGGACATGCCGGACGCGTTCACGGTCGACGCGCCCATCGGGCCGGTCCGCCACACGCTCCCCCGGACCGTCAACGCCTACTGCCCCGACGGCCGCCCGTCGACGAGCCACGTCCGCGTCGTCCGCAGGTTCCCCGACCGGGACGCCGCGCTGCTCGAAGCGACCATCCCGACGGGCCGCCCCCACCAGATCCGCATCCACCTGGCCTTCGCCGGACATCCTCTCGTCGGCGACCCTCTCTATCGGGCCGGAGGGGTCCCTCGGGAGGACGCCGTCGCCGACGATCTTGCCCCGACGCCCGGCGCGACCGGCTATCTCCTTCATTCCTGGAAGCTCGGCTTTCCCCATCCTTCTCTCGGCGGGAACATCGAGGTCATCTGTCCTCCCCCCGCGGCCCTCGATCCCGCCCCGGGGTCTCCCTGAGTCTTCAATTCCCTCACCGAAAATGCTACACTGGAGGCGAGAATACCGGTCGTCGCCCGCTGAGGGGCGCCGCCTGAGGAGGTCGCGTTGAAAAGATCGGCAATCATCTTCATCGTCATCCTTATCGCCTCGGCATTCGTCCTGTCCGCCCAGGATTACAAGGGGAAAGGCCGGCTCGCGGGGACC
The DNA here is from genome assembly GCA_964423315.1 of uncultured Eubacteriales bacterium. Classification (GTDB taxonomy): domain Bacteria; phylum Acidobacteriota; class Aminicenantia; order Aminicenantales; family Saccharicenantaceae; genus RBG-16-66-30. The sequence goes on from CAYREO010000012.1 coordinate 16,652, forward strand.
GTGCTGGACCAGGACGGCAAGCCCCTCGAAGGCGTCACCGTCAAGCTGTTCTCGCCGCAGGCCGGCGGCGGCCTCGAGGTGAGAACGGACAAGAACGGCCGCTGGCTGGCCGCCTGGATCCGGAGCGGCGAATGGCACGTCGATTTCGAGAAGGCCGGGTACGCGCCGCAGAAGAAGTCCACGGAGATCTCCGAGACCCGGAAGAACCCGGAGATGGAGATCCGCCTGGAGAAGGTCGAGGGGCTGGTCGTCACGGAGAGCGTCCAGGAGCTCCTGACCAAGGGCAACCTGCTCTTCGAGAAGAGCGATTACGAAGGGGCCCTGGCCGTTTACCAGGACATCATCACGAAATATCCCGATGTCTATGTCATCTACCGCAACATCGGCAACTGCTACTTCGCCCAGGAGAAGTACGAACAAGCCGAGGAGAGCTATCTGAAGCTCCTCGCCGAGGACCCGAAGAACGTCGATGCCCTCATCGCCATCGGCAACTGCTACACGAACCGCGGGGAGGCCGAAAAAGCCCTGGAGTGGTACGGCAAGGTCGAGTTCGAGAAGATCGAGGACCCCGTCGTCCTCTACAACCTGGGGACCATCTATTTCCGGACCGCGAAGTACGAGGACGCCTTGAGGTTCTATCGCAAGGCCGTGGAAAAGAGCCCGGAATCCGCCGACTCTCTTTTCCAGCTCGGCCTGGCTCACCTGAACCTTCAGAACAATCCCGAGGCCATCGCGGCCTTCGAGAGATACCTGAAGGTCGATCCCGATTCCGCGCGGGCGGACACGGTCCGGAACTTTTTGGACTATCTGAGGAAGAAAAAGTAGCGCCCGCCGGCGGCCCCGCGGGCGGGGGAGAACGTCATGACGACGAGAGCGCGATTATGGGGTGCCGCCGCGCTGGCCGCGGCGGCCTTCGCCGCCGCCTGCGCGGCCGGCCCCAAGATGGACCTCGACCCCGAAAGCCGGAAGTTCTACGACGCGGCGAGGCTGATCATGACCGGCGAGGAGAGCAAGATCTTCGCCCGGCTCCCCGATGCCGAATCCCGGCGCGAGTTCATCGCCGATTTCTGGGAGAAGCGGGACCCCGACCCGGGCACGCCCGAAAACGAGTACAAGCAAGAGTTCGAGGCCCGCGTGGACTATGCCAACCGGCGCTTCATGGAGGGCGGGCCGGGCATGAACACGGACCGCGGCCGGATCCATATCTTCATGGGCGCGCCCGATAAGTTCGAGGAGTTCTTCAACCACAACGATACGAGCGTCCGCGGCGCCATCCTGTGGTGGATCTATTACGACCATCGCCTGGGCATCGAGTTCGTCGACGAGCGGGGCACCGGCCGATACAAGATCCGCAACTACGACGGGGATTTCTTCGGGGCCATGGACCTCATCAAGCTCGGCAGCTATGTCAGGGCCGACGACGTCTTCCGCAAGAAGTTCGTCAAGTTCGAGGTGACCTACGACGCGGGCCGCCGGGAGCTCGGGGTCGGCATCCCCTCCGACGCGCTCCTGTTCCGGGAGAACGACGACGGCGACCTGCAGGCCGACCTGAGCTTCGTCTTCTACATCTACGGGGACGGCGGCCTGAGCAAGGAGACCCACCGGGAAGCGAGGTCGGTCGTCGTCACGGACAGGGAGCTCGAGGGGATGAAGACCGTGGACCTGAGATTCGGCCTGGCCCTGAAGCCCGGGACGAATTTCGTCGACGTGATCATCCAGGGTCGCGAGACCTCGTCGAGCAGGGTCCGCCGGATCTTCGAGATCAAGGTGAGCTGATGAGAGCCCCGCGCATCACGGCCGGACTGGCCTTCGCTCTGTGCCTGGCGGCCCTCATGGCCCCCGGCCAGGTCGTGGCGGAAAAAGACCTGGCCCCGCAATACCGGGATTGGCTGAAGCTCGTCGCCTACCACATCCAGCCCGTCGAGCGCGAAGTCTTCATGAAGCTCACGAACAACCGCGAGCGGGACATCTTCATCGAGGCTTTCTGGAAGCAGCGGGACCCGACGCCCGGCACGCCCGAGAACGAATACAAGGACGAGCTCAACAAGCGCTTTCAGTACGTCAACCAGTTCCTGGGCCGGACGACGACCCGGGAGGGCTGGCAGACCGACATGGGGCGCATTTACATGATCCTCGGCCCGCCGGCCAGCATCGAGCGCTACGAGGGAACGCTGGGCCTCGTCCCCTGCCAGGCCTGGAGCTACTACGGGGACGCCCGCAAGGACCTTCCCCCCCAATTCAACCTCCTGTTCTTCCAGAGGGGCGGCGCGGGCGAGTACAAGCTCTACGATCCCCTCTCGGACGGCCCGGCCCGCCTCCTGCAGCACCAGAAGGACATCGGCGACCCCTTCGATTACGAGGCCCTCCACGAAAAGATCCTCGACATCGCCCCGACCCTGGCCGACATCTCGATCACCCGCATCCCCGGGGAGTACAGCTTCGGGATGGCCCCCTCGCCCCGCAACAACATCCTCCTCGCCAGCATCCTGGAGTCCCCGAAAAAGGAGGTCAACACCTCCTACGCCACCCACTTCCTCAACTACCGGGGGGTCGTCTCGACGGAGTACCTGACGAACTACGTGGAGAGCCACGCCTCGACGGCCGTCATCCACGACCCGGTCATGGGCCTGAGGTTCCTCCATTTCACCATCGTCCCGACGAGCGTCAACGTCGATTATTACGTGCCGAAGAGCCAGTTCTACTGCAATTTCCAGCTCAACGTCAGCCTGCGGGACGGGGACCGCATCATCTTCCAATACAACCGGGAGTTCCCGCTCTATTTCCCGGAGAGCGACTGGGAGAAGGTCCGGGCCAACGGCCTGGCCATCGAGGACTCCTTCCCCGTCTCCGAGGGCCGGTTCAAGCTCAACGTCCTGCTGACCAACACGGTCGGCAAGCAGTTCAGCCTCCTGGAGCAGGACGTCATCGTGCCGCCGATGGGAGCGGCCCCTACCATCCAGGGCCCGCTCGTCGGCTACAAGTTCGAGAGGTACCAGCGCGAGACCCACATCCCCTTCAAGGTCCTCGACCGGAAGCTCGTCGTCGATCCCCAGAGGACTTTCGGGCGGTCCGACGAGATCGCCATCCAGTTCGACGTCCTGAACGTCACGGACGCCCTTCTCAAAGGCGGGCAGGCCCGGGTCGCGGTCCGCGGCCTGCAGGCGGCCGACCCGGTCCAGAGGTCCTACATCCTGAGCCTGAACGCCCTGCCGTACGGCCGGATGATCAGCCTGTCGCACACGATCGCCGCGGCGGATCTCGCTCCGGACTTCTACGAGGTCCTGGTGTCTCTCGTCGGCCCCGGCAGCGAGGTCCTCGACGAGAAGAAGGAGACCTTCATCATCTCTCTGAGCCAGTCCATCGGCCACCCCATCGCCCACGCCAAAGGGTTCCCGCTGGCCAACCAGTTCCTGTACCGCTACATGCTGGCCCAGCAGGCCGAAAAGCTGGACCGGACGGAGGCGGCCAGGGCCCTTTACGACGAGGCCTTCCGCAGCGGGCCGGAATACAAGGAAGGCGTCGTCATGTACGGGAATTTCCTCAACCGCGCCGGGGCCTTTGAGGAGGCCCTGAGGATCGGCGACGAGCTCCGGGAGGACGATCGGCGCCAGTTCCCGTATTACGTCATCCGGGGCCAGGCCCTCCTGGGGCTGGAACGATACGAGGACGCCCTGACGAACCTGCTCAAGGCCAACGAGATCTACAACAGCGACACGGCCGTCCTGAACGCCCTCGGGCTTTGCTACCACCGGCTGGGCAGAAAAACGGAAGCCCTGGAAGCCCTCAAAGCGTCGCTCAAACTGAACCCCGGACAGGACTCCGTTAAGAGCCTCATCCAAGAGATCGAGAGATAATAAACCAAATATTTGAATCCGATTCAAATTATTGAAGGATTCCCCGCCCTCCACTCGCCACGACAATAATCTAAATATTTGAATTAATTGATCTTAAGGGGGGTCAAGCAGAGTATTTTTCTTGGCACGAAAATTGCTAATAAAAAGAAGGATTAAGAGGCACTATAAGTATGATTATCAGGAATTTCCCGAAAGAGAGGAGGTGGTCATCCCACAAGGAAGCCTGCGGCAAGAAGGAAAGGAGTGAGTGGCCGTCCACTCAGAGCGAGGGAAAGGAACTCAACAGGAGGTAATCGCGAATGAAGAGGTTCCTCATTGTTCTGTCCGTGCTCGTGTTCGCCATGGGGCTCGCGGCACAGGTCAGAACGGGCAACATTTATGGGAGGATCTCGGACTCGGAAGGCAATCCCCTGCCGGGCGTCACCGTCACGTTGTCGGGGCCGGCCATCGCGCCCATGACCACGGTCACCACGGCGGCGGGCATCTACCGTTTCCCGTCGATCCCCCCGAGCACCCAGTATGAGATCGCGGCCGAGCTCGTCGGGTTCAAGAAAGAGGTCCGGACGAACATCATCGTCCAGGTCGGCTCCAACGTCGACATCCCCATCGTCCTCGAGGTCGGGACCCTGGAGGAGCAGATCACGGTCGTGGCCCTGACGCCGACCATCGAGACCAAGAAGACGACCGTCGGCGTCAACATCGACAAGGAAGCCCTTCAGTCCATCCCCACGGCCCGCGACCCGTGGACGGTCATCCAGCTGGCCCCCTCGGTCATGGTCGACCGTGAGAACATCGGCGGCAACGAGTCCGGCCAGCAGTCGGGCTTCATCGCCAGGGGCGACACGTCCGGGGCCCGCGTCTCGGGCAACCAGGGCGCCAACAACATCTGGGCGGTCGACGGCATCGACATCACCGACCCGGCGGCCCTCGGCGGTTCGGCGTTGTACTACGACTTCGACATGTTCGAGGAGTTCAACGTCACGACCGGCGGCGCGGCCGACGTCACCGTTCAGACCGGCGGCATCGCCCTGAACATGGTCACCCGCCGCGGCGGCAACCGGATGAGCCTGGCCGGCCGCTTCTACCTGACCGACAACTTCTTCCAGTCGACCAACATCACGGACGAGCTGAAGGCCCAGGGCGTTCTCGACACCAACAAGATCCAGATGATCAAGGACTACGGCTTCAACGCCGGCGGCCCGATCATCAAGGACAAGCTGTGGTGGTGGGGCGCCTACGGCGTCCAGGACATCTTCGTCTGGACGCTGCCCAGCCGCACGGGCATTGGCGTCGTCACGCCGGCGGCCGAGAGCAAGAGCCTGCTGAACAACTACAACTTCAAGCTCAACGCCCAGATCCTGCCGAACAACCGCTTCGAGGCCCTGATCACCTCGGGGGCCAAGGAGATGTTCGGCCGCAACGCCAGCGTGGCCAAGCCCCAGGGCGACCACCAGACGGGCAAGTACCACTGGGGCAGCCCGATCGTCAAGCTTCAGGACGAGCACGTCTTCGGCAACAATTTCTTCGTGTCCCTGAAGTACTCCTTCAACGACGCCGGGTTCGGCTGGGTGCCGATCCCCGACCCGAAGACCGAATACCCCATCGTCTACGACCGCACGCTGACGAAGTACGTTCCCTTCGCCACGGGCATGCCCTACAGCAATACCTCTTACGGCGTGTCCCGTCCGCGGAACAACTACCAAATCCAGGGCAGCTACTTCAACGACACGCTCCTTGCCGCCAGCCACGAGTTCAAATTCGGCGCCGAGTACTCCCACAAGGAACAATCCACCGAATCCTTTTCGACCGGCTACATCCAGGGCTTCATGGTTTACAGGAACTACAACACCGAAGCCCTCGACGTGAACTATGACGGCGCCCGGACCGTGGCCGAGATGGCCGGCTGGCAGCGGCTCTACATCCCCCGCATGGCCGGCAGCGCTTCGACCGCCGACCAGTTCGCGGCCTACATCCAGGACACGGTCGTCAAGGGCCGCTTCACGCTGCAGCTCGGCGTGAGGTACGACAAGCAGTGGTCGGGTCAGGGCGCCTATACGCGCTACGCGGCCCCGATCGACGGCGCGGCCTGGCAGCGGGCTTTCTCGCCCGAGGCCTCGGCCATCATCGACGCCATCATCCCCGATGTCAACGTCGAGCCCGTCAAGGGCAGCGCCAACATCCTCGACGGCGAGAACCGGCCTTATCAGTGGAACGTCCTCTCGCCGCGCATCGGCCTGACGTGGGACATCATGGGCGACGGCAAGACCGTGGCTAAGCTGGCCCTCTCCCAGTACGGCGACATCATGGGCGTCGGCTGGTATACGGTTTCGCCCACCGGCACCGGCGGCTACTTCTATCCCTGGTGGAACGACGCAAACGCGAACAGCAAGGTGGACTGGGATGAGCTCTATTGGGCCTGGTCCACCCGGTTCCCCTGGGCCTCCGGCTCCTACGGCCAGTACCGCTACGTCCCCTACCAGATCTTCTCCAACGCGAGCGGCACCCTGACGCCCGAAGCGGATTTCGCCCTCAACAACTTCTACGATCCGGCCAACGTCAACACCCGCTACCAATGCGAGGCCTACTATTCCGGCGGCGTTTCGGGCTACGACTGGTACGGGAATATCCCCGTCGATTACACGTCGGGCGATACCAGGTACTTCACGAACCGCGCGGCCCAGAACTCCGCTCGGACCCGCGAGATCCAAGTGTCCCTCGACCGCGAGATCCTCACCGACTTCTCCGCGTCCATCGTCTTCAGCTACCGGAAGTTCGACAAGATCATGAGCAGTTTCACCTACTATCCGGTCGAGAAATGGCAGGAACATGCCGCCATCTGGCGGACCTGGGCCGGCTACGGGCCGGACTACACGCCCACGTTCGACATCGTCATCGACCCGACGGTCGATCCCAAGTCCTATTTCGCCCCCGGCTTCACCCCGTACGATGCCAACAGCGGCTGGTACACCCAGGCCGGCACCATCCCCTCCACCTACTATATCGGTGGCACCTTCACGGGCACCGTCAACACCGGCTTCACCTGGGCCATCGATCCGGCCTACCCTGAGGGCGACCCCCGTCGGGGCACGCAGTATTCCTCGGGCGAAGCGGCCGGACGTCCCTACTATCTGCCTTCGGCCAATTGGCCCACCGGCATCTCCTCGCGCTACTCCCTGTTCTACACGAGCGATCAATGGTACGACTACATGGGCGTCGACCTCATCCTCAACAAGCGGCTCTCCAAGAAATGGATGCTGAACGGCTCCTTCACCTGGCAGAAGCAGACGAGCCACTGGGGCACCTACTGGTTCGACGAGACCAACAAGTGGGCGTTCGACGGCCAGCCCTACGGCGACTGGGGCGGCGCGGCCAGCGGCAAGCAGTCCGTCCTCATGTACTCCCGCTGGATGGCCAAGCTCAGCGCCCTCTACCAGCTGCCCCTCGGCTTCAACATCTCCGGGACCTTCAACGCCCGCGAGGGATGGAGGATCCCCCAGTACTTCACGCTCTACAACTACGACGCCCCGAACTACAGCGCCGGCTGGAGCAATACCATCTACAAGCAGAACCAGACCAAGGACGCTCTGCCCCTGTTCCACAACCTGACCATCCGTCTCGAGAAGAGGATCAACATGGGCCAGGGCGGCCGCCTGTTCCTGATGGCCGACTGCTTCAACGTCCTCAACTCCAACATGGGCATCCGCTCCTATCCCAAGAACGACGGCTCGGCCTACTTCCGGCTGGCCGGCAGCCCCGACCCCGCTGAACGCACCATGCAGCAGTACAACAGCGTTGTCTACAACTACCCCGGCCTGCTCAACGAGATCCTCAACCCCAGGATCTGGAGATTCGGAGCACGGTTCGAGTTCTAAGCAGTTCTCGCTGACGCACAAAAGCCCGTCCCGGCCCGCGCCGGGACGGGCTTTTCTTTTGGCCAGCGGCTCCCGGCCGATTTGGAAATCCCGAGGAATCCGATATAATGATTTTTAGGAAGAGAGCCGGCGTCGCCGAGGGCGCCCCGGATCCCGGTCAGGACAACGGAAAGGAGCCCATGCTCATGAAAGACGATCGATCCCGAATGAAGGCGTTCGCGGCCCGGGCCGCGCTTCCCGGCTTGGTCGCCGGGCTCTTGGCCGCCGCGATGGCCGGCCCGCAGGCCGCTCCGGACGCCGCTTGGATCGAGGTTCCCGTTCTCGTCGAGGACCGGGGCGCGTTCGTCGAGGACCTGGCCCTCGACGATTTCGAGATCCTCGAGAACGGCGTCACTCAGATCGTCGGCCGCCTCTACGCCGTTGACCGCCGGACGGTCGTCCGCAGCGACGAGAGGGAACCGGTCCTGGCCCCCTACGTCGGCCAGCGCCATTACGTCCTCGTCCAGATGACGGACTGGGACTCGCGGGTCGGCGAGGCCATCGACGCCCTCGTCCATTCCCATCTCCAGGCCGGCGACTCGCTGACCCTCCTCACCCCCATGAAGCCCTATATCGTGTCCCGGGAGACCCTGGCGTCCCGGCCCAAGGCGGAGATCTCCAAGAGCCTCCAGCAGGCCCTGCGCAAGGACGTCCAGATCGGCAGCAGCGAGTACCGGGGCCTCATCCGCAACCTGAGGCGCCTGTCGGTCTCGATGGGCGGGGGGCGGACCGGCGGCTTCGATGAGGACATCGACACGGACCTCTCGACGGGGGATTTTGGCCTCGAGCTGCAGATCGTCCAGTACCGGGACGCTCTCCGCAAGCTCGAGAACCTCCGCCTCGTCGACGAGGCCAAGCTCCTGGGTTTCGCCGATTCCGTGCGCGCCGAGCCCGGCCGGAAGTTCCTGTACTTCTTCTACCAGCGCGAGTTCCGCCCCGAGATCAGCCCGACGGCCCTCAACCGGCTGATGACCCTGAACCAGGAGAACCAAGAGATCGTCAGCAGCCTGGCGGAGCTGTTCCATTTCTACCGCCGCGAATCGACCCTGGACGTCGACCGCGTCAACAGGGCCTTCGCCGACGCCGGCCTGACCGTCCACTTCATTTACATGAGCCGCGAGGCCCAGCAGTTCCCCGGGGCGACCATGCGGGAGCAGTCGGAGGACATTTTCCAGGCCTTCACGACGATCGCCCGGGCGACGGGCGGGCTCAGCGAAACGGCCCAGAACCCGGTCGTCTCCTTCCGCAAGGCCGCCGCCCGGTGGGAGAAGTACTACCTGCTCCACTACCGGTCCACCGCCGCGGAACCCGAGCCGGGCTTCCGGACGATCGACGTCCGGGTCAAGGGCCGGGACCTTCGGGTCTACAACCGGCCCGGCTACTACGCGAGGTGACCCGACGACATCTCCGCTCGTCCGACTAAATCATGTTATCATCGAGGCGAGGCCGGGGACGCCGCCGGATGAAGAAAGCATCGACGAGAGTTCTCAAGATCGCGGGGATCGCCTTCGGGTCCCTGCTCCTCGCGGTCGTCGTCGCGGCCCTTCTCGTCCTCTTCCATAAGCCCCTCGTCAGGAATGTCCTCCAGTCCCGGCTCGCGAAAGCGACGGGGATGACGGTCCGCATCGGGCGGCTCGACTACCGCCCGTTCCCCCTGCGGGTCGTCGCGGAGTCGGTGACCGTCGGGCGGGAGGACGCCTACGAGAAGCTGGACATCGACGTGGCCCGCCTTGAGGCGGACGGGCGCCTGGGCGGGCTCCTGCGGGGCGAGCAGGCCGCCCTGGAGCGGGTCGTCATCGACGGAATCGACGTCCGCTACCAAGAGAAGGCCGCAAGCCCCGAGCCGGTCGATTATCAAGCCCTCCTCCGTCAGGCCGCGGATATGTTGGCGCTCGTCCGGAGGCTCGAGATCGGCAACGCCCGGATCGCGGCCTCGATGCCGCCTCATGCGCTCGAGCTCGAGGACGCCCGGCTCGAGCTCACGGCCCCCGGTTCCGGCGGGGGCTCATGGGCGCTCCATCTCCAAAGCCCCGCGGCCCGGGCCGCCGGGGGCGACGGGAGCTATTCGTTCGACGGAGGGCTTCGGGCGGCCGGCACGGTCGATCCGGGCCCGGCGACGGCCGTCAATCTTCGGGTTGCCATCCTCTCCCCACGGGTCTCGGCGGGCGGGTCCGAGCGGGCCGTCGCGTCGCTTCTCGTCGAAGCCGACGGCATCTGGGAGATGGAGCCTGGACGGGTCTCCGTTTCGCGGCTCTCGGCCGGCGTGCCGGGGCTTGTGGAGGTCACCGGGGCCGCCGCGGCGGTCATCAAGGGTCAACCGGACTACGACGTTTTCGCCACCCTGCGCTTAGAGGACCTCGAAGCCATGGCCCGGCTGGTCGGGGACGGGATGCCGGCGGAGCTCCGGGAAACCCGGATCGGGGGCCGGGCCCGCGCGGACGTCCGCTACATCTCCCCCGCGGCGCCGAAGGAAGCTCCGGAGATCCATGTCTCCCTGAAGCTCGAGCGGGTCGAGCTCGGCCGCACCGTCTCCGGAGTCCCCGTCCGGGCCTCGCTCGAAGGTGGACTTGAGATCGACAGACTGCCGGTCGGCTTCGGCGCTTCGGCCGACCTGCGGGCGGGCCTGGACCCTCTGAGTTTCGATCGGGCCCGCCTGGGCCCGTCGAGCCTTCGGCTTCAGGGGCGGGCGACTCCCGACCGCATCGATGTTTCGGCGCTCACCGCCCGCATCGACGGATTGAGCGTGCCCGTCGAGGAGGGGCGCGAGGTCCGCTTCGAGCGGGTCGATCTCTCCGGCCGGGGCTCTTTCGATCCGCGCCGGCGGACCCTGGAGGTCCCGGCCCTGCGGGCCGTTCTGGCGCCCCTGCCGCCCTTCGCCCTGGCCGGCCGGTTGGACCTCGAGGGCCGCGGCCCGCGGGAAGTGAAGCTCAAGGCCCGGGGGTTCGACATCCCCGCGATCCGGGAGTTCCTGGGACCGTTCCTCCCCGAAGCGCTCGCCGAGTGGGAGGCCGCCGGACGGTTCGACCTCGAAGCCCGGGCCGCCGGCGCCGGGCGCTTCGACGGCGCGTGGGACCTCGCCGCCGGCCTGAGCTTCTCGGAGGCCGCGTTCAACGACCCATCCTTTGTTATCGCCGGCGAGGGCCTGGCCCCCGTCCTTCGTCTCTCCGGGACATACGACCCCGGCGCGGCCGCCGTCCCGTTCTCCGCGTCTTTGGCCTTGGGCCGCGGGGAGTCCCTCTTCAGGTCGTTCTACGTCTCCTGGGACAAGCACCCCGTCGAAGCGACGCTGGCCGGCCGCTATGAGCTTGGCACGGGGACCGTCGAGCCGCTCGAAGGGCGGGTCCTTGTCCCGACCATCGGGCGCCTGGATGTCTCCGGGGCGGCGCGCGTGTCCGGAGGACCGTCGTTCGATCTGCGGAGCGAGGCCCGTCTGGCCTTGGCCCCGTTCTATTCGCTCTACACCCAGGCCGGGGTCGCCGAGGAGAGCCGGATGAGGCCGGCGGGAGATCTCACCGCCCGGCTCGATGTCGCCGGCCGGGAAGGCGGGAGCCTGAGCGTCCGCGGCCGTCTCGACCTCGAGGGGGCGTCGCTCGAGAACCCCGTCTCGAAGCTCCTGCTCGCCGGCGTCTCCGCCGCGATCCCCATCCACTATGACTCCGCCGCCGGCGGCCCCGAGGACGCGGGCGACGATCTCGCCGAACAGGGATTCTTGAGGATCGCAAGTCTCCGCAGCCCTTTCCTGGCGCTCGAAGGTCTGGAGATCGGCCTGCGGGCCGGCGCCAACGCCTACCGGATCGAGCCTCTGAAGATCGACCTTTTCGGCGGGCGGCTCGAGACGGGCGCGGTGACCGTCCGCGTCGACCCGCTGACCGGGGAATTCCGCGGCCTCGGCTCCCTGGCCCTCCGCGACCTCGACATCGCCCGGTTCCCCATCGCCTCGCCCCAGTTCCAGCTGACCGGGACCGTTCGGGCCGAGTTCTCGAGCCTGGACTTCACGGCCGAAAGGATCGCCGTCGCCGGCCGGGGCGAAGCCGACGTCTTCGGCGGCCAGGTCATCCTCCGGGACCTCGCCGTGGACAGGCCGTTCAGCGAGGCCCGGACCATCTCGCTCAACGTCGATCTCCTCGACCTCGACCTCAAGCGGCTGACCGACGAGGTCCCCTTCGGCGAGGTCACCGGGATCGTCCGCGGCGAGATCCGCGACCTCGTCCTGTCGTACGGACAGCCCGAGCGGTTCGAGCTGCGCATCGAGTCGGTGCCCCGCAAGGGCGTCCCGCAGACGTTCAGCCTCAAGGCCGTCGACAACCTGACCGTGCTGAGCTCGGGCGAGCAGGCCTCGGCCGGGACGAGCCAGTTCTGGATGCGCTTCATCCGGGGCTTCCGCTACGAGAGGCTCGGCATCGTCAGCACGCTCCGCAACGACACCTTCACCCTCAACGGCACTATCCGCGAGGGCGGCGTCGAATACCTGGTGAAGAAACCGGCGCTTTTTGGTATAAGTGTTGTGAACCGAATGCCCGACAAGGTCATCAGCTTCAAGGAGATGACGAACCGGCTCCGGCGGGTCGGTCAGTCGGAAAAATAGCGTCCGCGAACAAGGAGGACGGAGACATGAGAAACAAAGCCGCGCATTTCGCCCCGCTGGCCGCGGCCCTGGCCTTCGTGATCTCGTGCATCACGGTCAACATCTACTTCCCCGAGGCCACGGTCCGGACGGCGGCCGAGGAGATCGTCCAGGAGATCCGCAAGAAGGACGGCCAGGACAATGCCGGGCTGGAAGCGGTGGGCGTCCCCGCCCGGGGGCCTGCCGCCCCGTTCTCGCTCGTCCCGGCGGCCTGGGCCCAGGAGGAGACGACGGTCTCCAACCCGGCCATCCGGGCCCTCAAGGAGTCCCTCAAGAACCGCTTCGCTTCGCTCAAGCCCTTCTTCGACGGCGGGAACGTCGGCGAGACGAACAAGGGGCTCGTCGAGGTCCGCGACGAGGCGGCCCTCGGCCTCAAGGAGAGGGCGGCCCTAAGGAGCCTGGTCAAGGACGAGAACGCCGACCGGTCGAAGCTCTACGCGGAGGTGGCCAAGGCCCTCAACATCGCGGCCTCGGAGATCGACCGCGTCCAGAAGATCTTCGCCGAGAGCTGGATCAAGAGCGCCGAGCCCGGCTGGTGGGTCCAGAACGAGAACGGGGAGTGGGTCAAGAAGAGCTGATCCGCACCCGCCTCCGTCGCCGCTCTCAGGCCGCGGCCGCGCCCCGCTTCCGGCCGAAGCGCAGCTTCATCGTCAGGATCTTGTCCGAGGAGAAGACCTTGGCCGCGAAGCCGACCAGGATGATGAACACGACCAGCATGTAGGCCAGCCCGCCCAGGATCAAGCCGTAGTTGCCGAGGTAGAGGTTCTGGGGGACCAGGAATGGGTGCGAGAAGGGGATGGCCATGATGAGGACCTTGATGGGCGTGGAAAGGGAGGCCATGTCGGCGAAGATGGAAATGAAATAGGGGACCATGACCATCAGGATGAGGGGCATGATCATGTTCTGGGCGCTGCGGAAGTCCTCGGCCAGGACCCCCAGGATCATGGCCATGGACAGGGCCGTCAGGATGGCCAGGAACAGGGCCGCGCCGAGGACGAGATAGCCCGTTGCGTCGAAATAGAGGCCCAGCTGGCGCATGATGTCCGCCCCCGGCTGTCCGGCCGCGGCCTGGACCTCGTCGGCGCCCATCCCGCCCATGAAGCTCCGGAAGCCGGCCATGTAGACGAAGGCCGAGATCAGCCCGACGAGGCCCGCCGAGAGCATCTTGGCGGTGATGATCGAGGTCCGGCGGATGGGCACGGTCAGCAGGGTCTCCAGGGTCTTGTTCTGCTTCTCCATGGCCACGGCCGAGATGACCATCTGCGAGGAGTAGATGACGATCATCATCAGGACGATGGGGATGAGCATCGACTGCGACGAGACGAGACCCGCGACCATGTTGGGCGAGCCTTCGGCCATGCGGTCCCGGACGAGGACGAAGTCCCTGGCCCGGATGGGGTTCTTGAGGCTGTCGGGATCGTAGCCGGGGAGCTTCTCCCGGAGGAAGCCGTCGGAGGCCGCGTCGTTGAGGGCCGAGATGACGGCCCGGACGATGATCTGGGCGCGGGCCCCGATCAGGGAGAAGCTGCGCATGAACGAGTAGGTCTCGACCTCGGCGGGGGCGAGGCCCTGGAGGGAGTCCCCGAAGCCGGCGGGGATGACCAGCAGGAGCTTGGCCTCGCTCGCCCCGGCGGCCTGGACGGCCTCGTCCTTGGTCTTGCCGGCCATCGACGCGACCTTGAAGTTGGCCGATTCGAGCCCTTTGACGAGACCATGCGATGAAATGGAGCCGTCGAGGTCGAGAATGGCGATGGGCTGGGTGCCCATGGCCTTCTCGACCTCCTTGCGGCTCGTCCGGCCGATGAATTGGAAGAGGACGACCATGAAGACCAGGGAGACGACCAGCTGGGCCGTCACGAGCTCGCGGATCTCCTTGCGGAGGAGGTTCATGAATCGTTTCATTGGACGGCGCTCCTGAAGACCTCTTCGAGATTATTGGCCTTGTGCCGATCCTTGAGGCCCGCGGGCGTGCCGGTGTCGAGGATGCGCCCGTGGTCGATGAGAGCCACCCGGTCCGAGAGGAACTCGATCTCCAGCATGTTGTGCGAAGAGAGGAGAACGGACGTCCCCTCCTTCACGTAGCGACGGATCATCGACCGGACCTCGAGAGCGTTGAGGACGTCGAGGCCCGAGGTCGGCTCGTCGAGGATGGCCAGGACGGGCTTGGTCATCAGGGCCCGGGCCAGGAGGATCTTGCGGGTCATGCCCTTGCTGAAGGTCCCGACCTTGTCCCCGAGGCGGGCCCCGAGATCGGTGATCTCGACGGCCCGATCGACGTAGTCCTTTCCCTCCTCGGCCGTGCGGGCGTAGAAAGCGGCCATGAACTTGAGGTAGTCGAGGCCCTTCATGTTCTTGTAGGCCCCGGCCTCCTCGGGCAGGTAGGAGATCTTCTCCCGGACGAAATCGGGCTCCTTGCTCAGGTCGTGCTCGAGGAAGGTGACCTTCCCGCCGGACACCGTCAGGAGAGTGGCGCAGATCCGCAGGGCCGTCGTCTTGCCGGCCCCGTTGGGGCCGATGAGGGCGAAGACCTCCCCGGGACGGACCTCGAAATCGATGCCCTTCAGGGCTTCCAGCTTGCCGTAGGTCTTCCGCAGACCTTCGACCCGTAGAACGCTCATGGGCGCCTCCTTCTTCGCGCGCCAAGCGCGGAAATCAGCCGTTATTCTATTTCATACGGGGCGGGAAGACAAAGGTTCGCCCAAGGTCCGGACGGGGCTAGGGGTCGAGGCGGACTTCTTCCCGGTAGTCGATGGTCAGGCGGGCGGGGGACCCCGGCCGGGGCCTCAGGAGCTTGACGACCCGCAGGAACAGCCGGTTGCGGCGCTTCCACATCCGGTTGAGGTTGCGGGCGTAGTGGGCGATGGCCAGGGCCAGCCAGTCGCCGGCCAACAGCTTGCGGACCGACCCCTTCAGCGAGTAGAACTTCCGGTGGGCGAAGATCTGGGCTTTCTGCAGGTCGAACAGCGAGAAGCGGGCCGGCTGGAAGACGACGTGGTGGGCGTCGTAGAGCGTCCAGTCGCGGAAGCGGATGCGGTTCTCGGCCGCGATCCGCTCGTAGAACTCCGAGCCCGGCAGCGGCGTCAGGATGAGGAACTGGGTCGAGGTCAGCCGGGCCTTCTTGGCGAACCGGACCGTCTCCCGGACGGACCGCCAGGTGTCCTGGTCGAAGCCGAGGACGAACATCCCGTGGATGCGGATGCGGTGCCGCCGCAGGACCTCGACGGCCCTCGTGATCTCGTCCACCGTCTGGCTCTTCTTCATGCCCGCGAGGCTCGAGGGGTTGACCGACTCGAAGCCGATGTAGAGGGTGTGGCACCCGGACCGCTTCATGAGCCGGACGAGCTCCGGATCGCGAGCCACGTCGGCCCGGACTTGGGCCGTCCATGGGAACCTGAACCGCTCGCGGACCATGGCCTCGCACAGCTCGCGGGTCCGCCGGGGGTCGGCCGCGAAGTTGTCGTCATAAAAGAAGATGAGGTTCTTGCGGTCATCGTAGCGCCGCAGCTCCTCGACGACGTTCGCGGTCGAACGGAAGCGGTACTTGCGGCCGAACATGCCGGTCACGGAGCAGAACGAGCAGTCGAACGGGCAGCCGCGCGAGGTCAGGACGGGGATGGACGACAGGCGCCGGCGTCCCGGAGGGTCGGGCTTGAGGAGCCCGAAATCGGGGAAGGGAAAGCGGTCGAGGTCAGAGGAGCGGGGGGCCATCGGGTTGTGAACGGGCCTTCCGTCCGGGCCCCGGTAGGAGAGGTTCGGGACGCCGGAGTAGTCGCCCTTTCCGGATTCCCAGGCGTCGACGAAGGAGGGCAGGGCCTCCTCGCCCTCGCCGCGGACGACGAAGTCGGCGTGTTCCAGGGCCTCGTCGGTGAGATAGGTCACATGGGGGCCGCCCATGATGACCGGAACGCCGACGGCCCGGGCCCGGTCGGCGATGGCGTAGGCCCGCGGGGCGGTCGAGGTGATGGTCGAGATGCCGACGAGGTCGGCCGAGGCCAGGGCCTCGAAGTCGAGCCGGCGGAAGTCCTCGACGAAGACCTCGACCTCGTGGCCCCGCCGTCGCATCATGGTCCCCAGAATGAGTGTCCCCAAGCGGGGCAGGGGGTACTGGGAGAAGATGTGGAGGTTCGGGGCCCGGGGCTCGATGAAGACGATCTTGCTCAAAATCCTTCTCCTATTTTTCCGTGGGGGCCTTCAGGCGCTTCCGGTTCCGGGCCTGCAGGGCCAGAATGTCCTTGCGCTTCTTCTTGGCCAGGTCCTCCCAGCGTTCGAGGCCTTCCCGGATGAGCTTCATCCTGCCGAACAGGGCCCCGACGGCCTCAAGCAGCGAGACGAGCCTTGTCTCGACCTCGTCCGGCGGGAACGCCTCGAGGTCCTCCTCGATCGCCAGCAGGGCCCGGGCGCCGTCAGAAACGGCCTTGACGTCCTCCAGAGTGTAGCCGAAGAGCTGCAGGTCGCGGATGAGCTTGCAGACGAGGACATAGGACTCCGGATAGAGCCGGAAGCCGCCCTCGGTCCTCATCTCGGGCCCGATGATGCCCTTGTCCTCCCAATGCTTGATGGTCCGCGGACTGGTGCCGGACCGCTCGGCCAGGCTGCCGACCGTGAGGAAGCGGCCCTTCTCCGGGGGCTGGACGGCCTGGCGCCCGTCGCGGGGCCAGCCGACCTTCCTGATGATCTTGAGGATCTCCTCGGTCCCGTAGCCGAGGCCGGCGAGCCTGCGGAGGTGGCCGACGCGGTCGACGCTCCCGGCGGCGAAAAGGGGCGCCTTGCCGTCGGTGAACCCGGCCGGTTTGAGGAGCTTGGCTTTGGCCCACTCGGCCAGCGTGTCGCAGGCCGTCCCCGTCCGACGGGCCAGGTCCTCTAGGGTCAGGACGTCTTTGCTCATATCGTACCTATACGTTTATGTTTAATAATATTATATAATAACCTATACGAATAGGAATATATTATGGCGCGAGGCCCTTGTCAAGAGGATTCTTTTATGGGGGGGCCGCGGCCGGGCCCGAGGAGGCGGGACCGTTGATTCGCAAGTTGACTTGGCCCCCCCGGCTCCTCTAAAGTAGAGCCTGCCCCGAAAAATTGGATAAGGAGAATCTTCCATGACCAGAAAGCTCGTCCCCGCGTTCCTCTTCGCCGTCTTCCTGGCCGGAGCCGCCGGGCTCGCCGCCCAGGAACGGACCTGGGAAATGGCCGGGGTCCGCGACCTGGAGAACATCCTGCCAGAACGGGCGCGGGCGGCGGTCGTCAACCGCTGGCTTGAATGGCGCCTCGATAACATCGTCCCCATGATCATGCGTCGCGAGGGGATCGACCTCTGGATGGTCGTCAACCGCGAGTACAACGAGGACCCGATCTACATATCCATGGTCTCCGAGCCGGCCATGAACGCCCGCCGGCTGTCCATCCTCATCTTCCACGACCGCGGGGCCGCAGGCGTCAAGAGGCTGACCGCCAACTGGCACGGCACCGGCTCGTCCGGGCCCCTCTATGAGCCCATCTTCAAGGACCGGTCCAAGGGATGGAAGGGACAGTTCGAGACCGTGGCCGCCTACATCCGGGAGCACAAGCCGAAAAAGATCGGCCTGAACTTCTCGGAGCATTGGGCCTTCGCCGACGGCTTGAGCCACGGCCTGATGAAAGAGCTCGAGAAGGCCCTCGATCCGGCCGACCGCAAGAAGATCGTCTCGGCCGAGAACCTTTGCATCGGCTGGCTCGAGACGCGCGGCCCCGAGGAGATCCGCGTCTATCGGCACATCAACGGCATCGCCCACGACGTCATCGCCGAGTTCTTCTCCAACCGGGTCATCGTCCCGGACGTAACGACGACCGACGAGGTCGTCTGGTGGATCCGCCAGAAGTTCACAGACCTGGGTCTCCGGACCTGGTTCCAGCCGTCCGTCAGCATCCAGCGCTCGCCGAAGGACCAGGCTCTCTACGGCAAGGGCGACCGGACGATACGCCGGGGCGATCTGCTGCACTGCGACATCGGCATCTCCTACCTGGGCCTGAGCACGGACACCCAGCACAATGCTTATGTTCTGAGGATCGGGGAGACGGACGCTCCGGCCGGCCTCAAGGAGCTCCTGCGGCGCGGCAACCGGCTCCAGGAGATCCTCATGGACGAGTTCCGGACAGGCCGGACCGGCAACGAGATCTACCTCGCGGCCCTCACGAAGGCCAAAGCCGAGGGCCTCGAGGGACGCATCTACTCGCATCCCCTCGGTGTCCACGGCCACGCCGCCGGACCGATCATGGGCCTCGTCGAGGCCCAGGAGGGAGTCCCCGTTCTGGGCGATTATCCGCTCTACGAGAACACGTGCTATTCCATCGAGCTCAACATATCGCACGTCGTCCCGGAATGGGACAACGCCAAGATCACGATGGGGCTCGAGGACGGCGCCTCCTTCACCAAGGACGGCTGCCGCTGGCTCGACGGCTACCCCCGGGAGCTATACCTCATCAAGTAGGATGGCCGATTTGCCTCGCTCCATGCCGGCAGAGAAGGTCGTTCCGCTGGCTGGGATCTCCTAAAAGACGGCCGGTCCCTTAGAAGCGCAACGAGAATCCGCCCTGGACCGTCAAGCCCGAGAAATCGAGACGGACGGGCGGGTCGCCGGGCATGAAGAACGAAACGCCGAAGCCGTCCATCGTGGCCCCTCGATAACCGCCGAGGAGGCTCAGCGAGAGGCCGGCGCCCAGCTCGACCTCGAGCCCGGCGGCGGCGCTCCAGCCGACGGCGCCGTCACGCCCCGTGGTCACGAAGCCGTTCTCGGTCTCCGCATAGCGTGCGACGCAGTAGGACACCCCGGCCCTGGCCGCGAGGCGCACGGCGGGCAGCAGCTCCGGGGTGCGGGCGGCGAGATACACCCCGAACGCGTTGAGCGAGTGAGAGGAAACGTAGCTTCCCCCCGATAGATCCAACGTTCCCGAGACGCGCGCCGAGGTCCTCTCGAAGCTCACCCCTGCCTCGAGAGCCGGCGAGATGCGGTACCCGACGGCGGCCCCGAAGCCGTGCTCCCAGCCGAATAGCGGCACGTCGCCGTCCCAGGCCGCGTTGAGATAGTCGAGGTAGCCGTTGAGCGCGCTCATCGAGGGCGAGGCCCCCACGTAATACGTCGTCAGCGAGAAGTTCCGTCCGCCGGGCGAGGCGCCGCCCTCTCCGCGGCCCGGCCGGGGCCCGGAGGGCCCGCCGGGCGCCCCTCCGGAGGAAATCGAGAACTTCGCGACCTCCTTATCGCCTTTCTTGCGCAGCTCCTCGGCCTGCTGGAGCGGCGGGGCGGGCCACTTCGCGCCCTTGGCCTTCTTGATGATCCCGTCGACGGTCTTCCGTTCCGGAGGCGTTTTCAGCTCGCAGGCGGCCCACCGGTTCCAGAGATCGAGATAAGATTCGAGGCCCTTGAGCAGCAGCTCCTGGCGCTGGACCTCCTCGCCGACCGCCTTGGTGAAATTCGAAATGGCCACGAACAGGGCGTCGATGGCCTTGCGGTCCTCGGGCGAGGCCGTGGCCTTGAGATGGTCCTTGAGGAAGCCGGCCATGAGGCCTTGCATGCGGCGGCCCGACTCCTCGATCTCCCGCATCCGCAGCCGGATGAGGGCGATATAGGCCTTGATCCTGGCCTTGACGGCCTCGAGCTCGTCCTTGTCGGCCTGGCTCAGCGGTTTGGGCTTCTTGCGGAGCTTCTCGAGCTCCTTGAGGAGATCGTCGATCCGCTTCCAGCTGGCGAAGATGTCGTTGACGGCCCAGTTGTAGAAGCGGCCGTGGTAGCCGATCTCGGCCATGTAGGCCCGCAGCTCGTCCCACTGGACGGCGAGCTTGCAGGCCTTGTACTGTTCCTGGATGGCCGCGACCTTGCCCGGGTCGTCCATCATGGCATGTGTGCCCTCGTGGATGAGGGCCCCGGCGAACATGTGAGTGCCTTCCTCGCGCAGCTCTTTGAGCAGCCGGTCGAAGAGGTCGCCGCCGATCATCCGACGGAGCTTCTCCTTCGAATCCTCGTCGCGGAAGTAGGGCTCGAGAGCGCCGAGCTTGCGGGAGAACGAGGCGGCCCTGTCCGGGTCATTGGCCAGCAGGCCCTGATAGGCGGCGACAACGCCTTCCCGGGTGAACGTTCCCCGGTTCTGGACGCAGGTCCGCAGGTAAGCGGAGTCGAAGATCTCGATCTCCTGGAAGCCGCGCGGGTTGAAAAAGTGGGTCAAGAAATACTGCTGGGAGGTCGTGAAATAGGCGGCCTGGGGGAAGTATTGCCCGGCCCTCTCCCAGGGCCGCTGGAAGCCCGCGGCCTTCCAGCCCGCTTCCGTCATGAGACCCGTCGTCAGGCTCTTCGAGTCGAGGACGGTCTGGATGATCTCGCGCCGCGGATCGTTCGCGGGGACGGCGTCGAAGCGCGTCCTCACGGGCGGATCGGGTTCTTTCTCCTGCGTGGGCGTCGCGGGGCGGGAGGCCGTCTGCTGGGCGGCCGCAAGCGACGGCAGGGCCGTCGAGGCAAGCGAAAGGACGATGAGGATCAGAAGGACGCGCGAGGCTTTCATGGTTTTGGAACCTCCAGGAGGCGGTGCGGCCAGAGCCTTGCGGATGGGTGGGACCGTGCTCATAACCTTGGCCAGACTATATTCTGAGGATCGCGCGCTTGTCAACCTCCCGCATTGCCTCATGTCCATGGTAACCCAATCCTGAATTTAGGAAGGGCCACCTGCTCGACGAATACCGCCGCAACACCCGCCAGGACCGGCAAGCACGCCATCCGCAAGATCCAGCGCCTGGCCTTTGGGCCGGAGCGGCCTCGGCGGAGGCGCCGAACCCCCAAGCGCGGGCGGGACGTTCAGGCCGCCTTACACCGGGTCTGGGTGATGTTCGGCCAGCCCTGCGGCCAACGCCTCCGGCAGGGGCTTGACAGGCTCCGGCGCTTAAAGAATAATACCCCCATCAGCCAACGATTAAGGAGGACATCGTGACCGAACGCGCATCTCTCGTCCCCGTCCGAACGGCGTTCGTCCTGGGGCTTTTCGTTCTGGGTCTCACCCTCATCGCCCCCGCCGCGGCCCTCGGCCAGGATGTCGAAGGGGCCAAGGACCATCCCCTCGTCTCCCGCCTCCAGGACTTCTACATCTCCGAGTACGAGGAATTCGAGTTCGACGAGCACGCGTTCTACGACGCCGCCGACAGGGAATACGTCATCAAAGGCCGCAAGTGGATCATCGGCTACAACCTCAAGGACGGCGCCCGGTCCCCCGGCCAGGCCAAGGTCCGCGAGAACTACCTCAACGCCATCCGCAAGATCGGCGGGGAGATCCTCTACGAGCGCGGCACGATGAAGGTCGTCCGCGACGACAAGGAGGTCTGGATCGACCTCTGGGTCACCTCGGACGGCGAGGGCTACCGCCTGACGATCGTCGAAAAGGCGATCATGAAGCAGGAGGTCGTGGCCGACCCCAAAGCCCTGGCCGGCGATATCCGCGAGAAGGGCCGGGCCGCCGTCTACGGCATCTACTTCGACACGGACAGCGCCGTTATCAAGCCCGAGTCCGAGCCGACCCTGAAGGCCATCGCCGACATGCTCAAGGCCGACGGGGCCCTCAAGCTCTACGTCGTCGGCCACACCGACTGGACCGGCAAGCTCGACCACAACATGGAGCTGTCCGGCAAGAGGGCCCAAAGCGTCGTCGAGGCCCTCGTCGCGAAGCACGGCATCGCCGCCGGGCGGCTGGCCGCCAAGGGCGTCGGCCCGCTGGCCCCGGTCGCCGCCAACACGACCGAAGAAGGCCGCAAGCTCAACCGCCGGGTCGAGCTCGTGGCCATGCAATAATCCGCCGTAATCTCTGGTTTCAAAGGAGGAACCGCATGAGGATCACAAGAATGAAGCTGGCGGCCGTGGCCGTCGCCCTGACGCTTTTCGCCGGGACGGCCCTCGGCGCCGAGATCTACGTCAAGCAGACCCGCAAGACCGACCCGTTCACGATGATGGGCCAGACCCAGCCCGAAAAGGTCGAGACCATGGTCAGCTGGTACGGGAAGGACCGCGTCCGGGTCGACACCGGCGAGGAGACCTCGATCATCGTCCTCGGCGACAAGAAGGTCATGTACATGATCAACCACGCCGAGATGACCTACGGCGAGATTCCCGTCGGCGCGGACCTCTTCGGGGCCATGGCCGGGGAGGCCGGCGGCGAGGAGGCCCAGAAGGGCATGGAGATGGCCAAGCAGATGGCCCAGTCGATGATGGGCAGCATGCAGGTCAAGGTTACCCCGACCGCCGAAACGAAGAAGATCAAGAACTGGAACGCCCGCAAGTACCTCATCGAGATGTCCATGGGCTCGATGATGAAGGCCAACTCCGAGGCCTGGGCCACCGAGGACATCAAGGTCGATCCGCGGCTCTACTACATGGCGGCCAACGCGATGATGGCCGGCATGGGCGGGCTCGACACGATCATCCAGGAGATGCAGAAGGTCAAGGGGATGGTCGTCTATCAGGAGACCAAGAGCGAGGCCATGGGGGCGGCGATGCGGATGGTCGATGAGGTCATCGAAGTCGGCGAGAAAGCCGCCCCCGCCGGCACCTTCGACATCCCCAAGGGCTATAAAAAAGGCAACGCCTTTTAGGCTTGCCTGGGCTGGCATAATTTACAGAAAACAGTAAAGTTGCCTTGAAAAAAACCCCGCTTTGGCAGGTTTAGGGAACCGACCCGGGAACCGGATCCCGTCAGCGGGACTTGAGCGGAGCCGACCGTCTGGGGATCGATACGATCAGGCCAGGTCAGGCTCCTGATCGTCGGTCTCGGGCGTCGTTTCCTCCGGGGCTTCCCCCTCGGCCGTCTCTCCGGTCTCTCCAGTCTCTCCAGTGCCCTCCGTCATCGGCTCTTCCCCCTCGAGCGGAGGACCGGCCCCCTTCTGAAGGCGCCTCAGCCGCTTGGCTTCCTGCTTCTTGAGGCGCTTGAGCTCCTTGCTCCTTTTCTCGCTTTTATATGCTTTTCTGCCTCTGGCCACCAAGCCTCCTTGCTCTCGGATTCGGCCCCATCATACAAAGAAACGCTCCCGGGTTCAAGCGCCCGCAAAAAACGCCCGCCCGGAGGGTTCGATCCGCACAGGCCTTGTTGGGCGCCCCTGGCGTGGCCGGCCGTCAGAGGTGATAGTCCCCCGCCGCTTCCGGCTGGTAGAGGACCGATTCCACCTTGAGCACGCGCGTCCCGTCGGGGACGGCCAGCTCGATCGTGTCGCCCGCCTTGTAGCCGAGCAGGGCCGTCCCGATCGGGGCCAGGACCGAGATCCTGTCCTTGGTGATGTCGGCCTCGTGGGGGTAGACCAGCGTGTATTCCTTCACCTCGCCCGATTGCATGTCGCGGACGCGGACCTTGGAGTTCATGGTGACGACGTCGGCGGGGATCTCCTCGGGCTTGACGATGTGGGCCTTCTCCAGTTCTTTGGCCAGGCCGCCCAGGTGTTCCCGGTCGCGCCCGGACTGGAACCCGGGCGACTCCAGGATGGCCCTGAGCCTGGTCCGGTCGGATTCGGTGATGATGATCTCTGGCCTGTCCATGATTCCCTCCAGGTTGATCCTCGCGACTCGGGGCCCTTGCCCCGCCGGCCATCCCCTATTTTACCGGACTACGCCCGGGATACCAAGGGATTTCGCCCGGCCCTCAGGTCTGTGAGGGGGAGGGGGCAGGGCCGGCCGCGGACGGGCTTCACCGGCCGGCGGGATTGGATTATAATCTCCTGCAGGATGCTGGACCTGACAGATCGGAGACGCTCGAAGTGAGCCGCCCTGAGCGGGGACGGCCGATCTGCGCCGGCGCGGCCGCATGCGTGACCGCCCCCCTCGCTTGGCTGGCGTCTCTCGCGATCCTCGCGCTCCTCGGTGGGCCGCCTTCCGCCGGGGCGGCGGAGGTGGCCAAGGGGGGCGTGCCTTTCACGCTGGCCCTGAGATCCTCCGCCGGAGCCGGGATATTCCCGACCGGCCGGGCCGATCCATCCGTTGCCCGCTCCATTCCTCCTTTCTCCCATATCCCGCCTGCTACGTGCCGTCCGCCGATCGGGGTTTGGGAGGCGGCTCCGTCCTCGGGGGCACGCGCGGGAGGTTCCGCTGTTTTGATCCTGCCGGGTCTCTCGGATGGGCTGTCGCCTGCGTCGGAGGAGGCCGGGGGCCAGGGGCGCAAGCAACCCTGGCTGGCCGGCGCCGAGGTCGTCGGCTCCAACCTGGTTCTTTGGGTGTACAGCCGCTATATCGCCAAAGAGGATTGGGCCTATATCAATTGGCAGACCGTCAAGGCCAACTTCCGCAACGGTTTCCAGTACGACGACGACATGTTCTTCACCAACTTTTTCATGCACCCTTATCACGGCAGCCTCTACTACAACGCCGCCCGGTCCCTGAACATGAGCTTCCTGGAGTCATCACTCTATACTCTGGGCGGCAGCCTGATGTGGGAACTCTTCATGGAGAACCAATACCCCAGTACGAACGACCTCCTGACGACCGTCGCCGGGGGGGTCTATGTCGGGGAGTTCTTCCACCGGATCTCATCGCTCATCCTGGACGAGACGGCGGCCGGCGGGCGGCGGACCTGGCGCCGGATCCTGGCGTTCCTCATCAATCCCATGCGGGGGGTGAACCGGCTCGCCTTCGGGGAGAAGGTGGGGGCAGGCGGCATCGATCAGCGGGTCAGGGCCCCGCTGGAAGGCCACGTGGCGCTGACCGGCAATTTCGTCATCGGGTCCGCGGGATCGTCCTGGAAGGGCGCGGGAACCGCCCTGGAGCTCGATTTCCTGTACGGGGAGCGGTTCTCCTCCGGGGCCCGGAGAGCGCCCTTCGACCTCATCTTGTTCGATCTGAGGGTCCGTTCGACGGAAAGCCGGGTTCATCTCGACATCGAGTCCCATGCCCTGCTCTGGGGCCTGGAGCGCCGCAACGGGAAGGGCCGCGGTCATCTCCTGGGTCTTTTCCAGCACTTCGACTACCTGGACAACGAATTGTTCGTTTTCGGCGGGACGTCCCTGGCCGGCGGAGTGGTCTCGTTCTTTCCGCTGGGCGCGAACCGCAGGCTCGAGCTCCGGACCTCGGCCCAGCTGGGCGCATCGATCATCAGCGCCGCTGACAACATCCATTACCCGGAAGCGAGCAGCGAGTTCCATTACGGCATGGGGCCGATGGCCAAATTCGAGGCCCATCTGGCCCACGAGAGATGGGGGTGGCTGTGCCTGCGGCTCGGCCACCTGAGACACTACGCCATCCAGGGAGTGAATTCCGCGGACCGCGCGAGCTATGATTTTTTCAGCATCCTGAAAGCCCAGTATGGAGTGGCGGTCCGCAGGGGGGTGGGGTTCCGGGTCGAATATGCCTCCTATTCCCGGAGGAACTCCTTCGAGGGCTTCGAGCGGACGGCATTGTCGCTGTCCCATCTCGGCCTGTCGCTGATCCTGAGCTTCTCGTGATCGATAGGCGCCGGCAAAACCGGTTTTTGGTCCAGAAAAAGCCGTTTAAGCCGATCTCGACGGCTTGGCCGATTTGATATCTTGAGCGATATCAGTGACATGGAACAGCCAGGGCAGCTGAGGAGGGCGCTGGGCCGATGGGACCTGACGGCCATCGGGGTCAACCAGGTCATCGGCAGCGCTATCTTTCTGATGCCGTCGCAGGTTGCGGTCCAGGTCGGCGCCTGGGGACCGTTGGCTTTCCTGGCCGTCGGCTTCGCCTCGCTGCTCGTGGCCCTCTGCTTCGCCGAGGTCGGCAGCCGGTTCGAGGGGACGGGCGGGCCCTACCTCTACACGCGGGCGGCCTTCGGGCGGTTCGCGGCCTTCGAGATCGGCTGGATGCAGTGGTTTACGCGCGTCACGAGCTACGCGTCGGTGGCCAACGGCATCGCTCTGGCCCTCGGCTTTTACTGGCCGGCGGTCAAGGGCGGGTGGACGCGGGCGGCGATGCTGACAGCGCTCATGGGAGCGCTGGCCGTCATCAACGTCCGGGGCATCCGGCAGAGCGCCTGGACGGTCAACATCCTGACGATCGGCAAGCTCGCTCCGCTCGCGGTGTTCATCGTCGTCGGGCTGTTCTTCGTGGACCCGGGGCGGCTCGGGCCTTTGCCGCCGGTCGACGCCGGGTCGGCCGCGGCGGCGGCGCTCCTGCTGATCTTCGTGTATGGCGGTTACGATGTGGTCCCGGTGCCGGCGGGAGAGGCCACGGCGCCGCGGCGGCACGTGCCGTTCGCCCTCGTTTCGACCATCCTCGTCGTGACGGCGGTCATGACGGCGGCCCAGGTCGTGGCCATGGGGACCTTGCCCGGGATCGAGGGGTCGGCGACCCCGCTGGCCGACGCGGCGCTTCTGTTCATGGGCGGGGCCGGGGCGCTGATGATCGGTGTCGGGTCGATCGTCTTGATGACCGGCAACAACGCCGGCCAGGTCCTGACCGGCTCGCGGATGCTGTTCGCCCTGGCCGAGCACGGCGAGCTGCCGGCGTTCGTCGGGCGCGTCCATCCCGTCTATCGGACGCCGGCCAACGCCGTGTTGATCACTTCGGCCGTGTCTCTCGCCCTGGCCCTCTCAGGCACGTTCGTCTGGCTGGCCATCGCCAGCGCGGTGTCGCGGCTGCTGACCTACACGGCGTCGTGCGCGGCGACGCTCGTCCTGAGGAGCCCGCGGTTCGAGGGCAAGGTCGCTCCGGCCACGTTCGTCACGCCCCTCGGACCGGTCGTGCCGGTCCTGGCGCTCGGCGTCTCCGCGGCCGTCCTGGCCGGCGCCACGCTCGCCCAACTGGCCGGCGGACTGGCGGCCCTGGCCGCCGGCGCCCTCCTCTATGCCTTGAGAAGGGGAAGAAGGGGTCAAACCGGGAAGAAGGGGTCAAATCTCCAATCATTAAATTTTCATCGGCTTCGATGCTGGTTGCTATCGAAAATTTAATGATTGGAGATTTGACCCCTTCTTGGCCCTTCTTGACCGGACCATCCGCATGCCTTGTTCTAAGACGCACAAATCGCGCTGATCTTTTCAAAGTTCAACGTGCCGGACTCCCCACCGGAGGCATTTGTCAATGCCCGGCCTTCCGCGATATACTGGCGGGCCGATGTATCCGTATCTCCGCGTCGCCCGGATCCTGCTTATGGCGGCCTTCAAGCCCCGCGCGGGGCTCGACGATGTGGGCGAACTCACCTTGCGCGTCTGGCCGAGCGACATCGACACCTATCCCGAGATGAACAACGGCCGCTTCTGGACCATCATGGACCTCGGCCGCTACGACCTGGCCTTCCGGAGCGGCCTCATGCAAATGGCCCAGCGCAAGGGCTGGTTTTTCGTGGTCGCCGGCGGAAGCATGCGCTACCGGCGCCGTCTGCCGCCCTTCGCCCGATTCACGCTCAGGACCCGGCTCGTCGGCCACGACGGCCGATGGTTCTACTTCGTCCAGGAGTTCGTGCATCGGGGGCTCGTGGCGGCCCAAGCCGTCATCCGGGCCGGGCTGCGGACCAAGGCCTCGGCTATCCCCTCGACGGCCATCCTTGAGGCCTTCGGTCGCCCCGATTGGGCCCCCGCGCTCCCCGGCTGGGTCCAGGCCTGGATCGAGGCCGAGGAGGCCCGCCCGCCCCTCTGAACGAAGAGGGGGTCAAATCTCCAATCATTAAATTTTCGATAGCAACCAGCATCGAAGCCGATGAAAATTTAATGATTGGAGATTTGACCCCTTCTTGCGGGCCCGCCGCTCCGCCGTCGGCCCCGATGAGGCATTCCGCGGCGATAACGGCTATAATATCCTTTTACGCATCGTCTCGTTGATGGAGAGCCCGAACATGAAAAGAACCGCCCTCACCCTGCTCGCGGCGACGGCCCTCTTCGCGGGCCCGGCCGCCCTTTCGTTCGGCCAGTGGCTCGTCGATCTCGAGAACGGCCTGGCCCTCAGCGGCTATAACGACGTCCGCATCCCCGGCGACACGGGAACGCTCTTCTCGCTCTCCCGGGAGCTCAAGACCGACCCCGCTTACTTCGCCCGTCTCCGCCTGGGCTATCACTGGAAGTCCCGGCACACTGTCTCCCTTTTCGCCGCGCCGCTCCGCCTCCGGGCCGCGGGCGCCGTCGACCGGCCCATCGTCTTTTTCGAAGAGACGTTCCCCGCCGGGACGCCCCTCACGGGCACGTACACCTTCAACTCCTACCGCCTGACCTACCGCTACGATCTCGTCCGCGGCAGCACGTGGCGCGTCGGCCTCGGCCTGACGGCCAAGATCCGCGACGCGGCCATCCGGATCGAGGGCGGCGGCCTGTCCTCCACCAAGACCAACGTCGGCTTCGTGCCCCTTCTCCACTTCCGCGTCCTGTGGCAATTCCGAGAGGCCTGGGGATTGCTCCTCGAAGGGGACGCCGCCGCGGCCAAGCAGGGACGCGCCGAGGACGTCCTTCTGGCCCTGCAATGGAAGCTCATGGACGGTCTGTCCCTGAGATTGGGATACCGGATCCTCGAGGGCGGCGCGAACGTCGACGAGGTCTACAGCTTCTCGCTCATCCACTTCCTCAGCGCCGGGCTGACGGTTGCTTTTTAGGCGCGCATGGATTAAAAGAACCTTCGTGGGCCCGTCGAACCGTCGGCCCATTCGTCCATCCACCCCTTCGTAGGAGGAACGACCGACCATGAAAAAAACCGCCGTCACCGCCGTCCTCGCCGCCGGCCTCGGGCTGCTCCTGCTCTCTGCGACGGCCTGCAAGTCCGAGACCCCCGCGCCGCCGGCCGCGCCCCTGTCCGAAGCCGCCGCCGCGGCCGCCGCCGAGGGCAACCCGTTCTTCGCTCCCTACGGCACGCCCTTCGACGTCCCGCCCTTCGACCGCATCAAGAACGAGCACTTCCTTCCGGCCATCGAGGAAGGCATCCGGCGCGAGCAGGCCGAGATCGAGGCCATCGTCGCGAACCGCAAGGCCCCGACCTTCGAGAACACGATCGCCGCCCTCGACCGCACGGGGATCTTCCTCTCGGAAGTCAACGCCGTCTACGGCGCCCTCCAGGGCGCCCACACGAACAAGGAGCTCCAAGCCCTGGCCCGCCAAACAGCGCCCCTGCTGGCCGCCCATCGCGACAACATCGCCCTCAACGAGAAGCTCTTCGCCCGGGTCAAGGCCGTTTACGACAAGCGCGCCAAGCTCAAGCTCGACCGCGAGGAGCTCTTCCTCCTCGAGAACACCTACCGCGAATTCGTCCGGGCCGGCGCCCTGCTCGGCGAGGCCGACAAGGCCCGCCTCCGGGACCTCAATCAGGGGCTGTCGCTCGAGAGCGTGAAGTTCGGCGAGAACGTCCTGGGCGAGATCAACGCCTTCCAGCTCGTCATCGACAGGAGGGCCGACCTCGCCGGACTCCCACCGTCGGTCGTGGCCATGGGCGCCGAGGCCGCCAAGCAGGCCGGGCTTCCGGGCAAGTGGCTGTTCACCATCCACGTCCCGAGCATGACCCCCTTCCTGACCTATTCCGAACGGCGCGACCTCCGCGAGAAGCTCCACCGGGCCTACTTCATGAAGGGAGACAACGACAACGAGCGCGACAACAAGGAGATCGCCAAGAGGATCGCCGACCTGCGCCGCCAGCGGGCCGTGATCCTCGGCTACCCGAACCATGCGGCCTTCGTCCTCGAGACCAACATGGCCAAGACGCCCGAGCGGGTCGACGCCTTCCTGCGGCAGCTCTGGGAGCCGACCGCCGTCAAGGCCCGCGAGGAGGCCGCCGCCCTCCAGGCCCTCATCGACCGCGGGCGCGGAAGGTTCGAGCTCGCGTCCTGGGACTGGTGGTATTACACCGAGAAGCTCCGCCAGGAGAAGTACGCCCTCGACGACTCCGCCCTGCGGCCCTACTTCAAGCTCGACAACGTCCGCGAGGGGATCTTCGCCCTGTGCGGGAAGCTCTACGGGCTGAGGTTCATCGAGCGGCCGGAGCTGCCGCGCTACCATCCCGAGGTCCAGGTCTATGAGGTCCAGGAGGCCGACGGTTCGCACACCGGCATCCTCTACATGGATTTCCATCCGCGGCCGAGCAAGCGCGCCGGAGCCTGGTCGGGGGGCTTCCGGAGGGCTTGGTACGACAAGGGCGTGCGCGTGCCGCCCGTCGCGACCATCGTCTGTAATTTCACGGCGCCGACGGCCGACGCCCCGTCGCTGCTTTCGACCGACGAGGTCGAGACCTTCTTCCATGAATTCGGCCACGCCCTGGCGACCCTTTTCTCACAGGGCCGCTACCGCAGCCGCTCCGTGGCCCGCGATTCCGTGGAGCTGCCGTCGCAAATCATGGAGCACTGGGCCTTCGAGCCGGAGCTGCTGGCCCTGTACGCCAAACACTACGTGACGGGCGAGGTCATTCCCGCCGAGCTCGTCGACAAGCTCGAGCGGAGCAGCCTCTTCAACCAGGGTTTCATCACCGCGGAATACCTCGCGGCCTCGATCCTCGACATGGCCTGGCACACCCTGCCGAACCCGTCGGAGATCGATGTCCGGCAGTTCGAGAAGGACCTGCTGGACGGGATCGGCCTCATCCCGGCCATCCAGCCGCGATATCGATCGACGTACTTCAACCACATCTTCAGCGGCGGGTACTCAGCCGGCTACTACGCCTACATCTGGTCGGAAGTGCTGGATTGCGACGCCTACGAGGCCTTCAAGGAGAAAGGCATCTTCGACCGGGCCACGGCCGAGTCGTTCCGCAAGAATGTCCTCGAGCCCTTCGGCACCGAGGACCCCATGACCCAGTACGTTCGCTTCCGCGGCGCCGAGCCCAAGATCGACGGCCTGCTCCGCAAGCGCGGTCTTGGGGTCAAGCGCGGTCTTGGGGTCGGACCAACAAATAATTAATGTTTTCAATAAGATAAATGCCATTTCGGGCCGTCCTCAAACTGTACGCGGCACAATTTTGGCCCAAAAAACGAAGAGGTCGGGTCCCGTGTCTGGAGTCCGAAACATGAAAAAGCCGCTCGCCTCCATCGCCTTCCTGGCCTGTATCTCCGCCCTCATCCTGATGACCCTGACGGTCTCAGGCTCTACGCCCCGCACGCATCTTTCGCTTTCCGCGCAAAACCAAGCCCAAGCCCCGCCCCAAACGCTGTCCGACCCCCCCGCCCTCGACCCCTACGCCCCCGACATCCCCGAACCCGGCTCGGTCGAGGCCATCGCCAAGTTCACGACCGAACCGCGCTTCGCCAGCCCCTGGGTCGCCTACGTTCCTGCCTCCGACACCGTCGTCTCGCCGACCCGCTACCTCGGCCGCATCGTCGGCGCCGCCGGCGAGCTGTCGTCGGTCTCCCAGATCTACGGCTATTTCCGCAAGCTCGCCGAGACCTCCCCGCGCGTCCGCGTCGAGACCATCGGACGCACCGAGGAAGGCCGCGACATCCTCCTCGCCGTCATCTCCGACGAGGCCGGCCTCCGCGACCTCGACCGCCTGAAAGCCGCCACCGCCGCCCTCGCTGACCCTCGCCGCACATCCCCCGAGGCCGCCGAGGCCCTCATCGCCGCCTCCCGTCCCATCTACTTCTTCAACGCCGGCCTCCACTCGCCCGAGCTCGGCAGCCCCGAGATGGTCATGGAGCTCGCCTACCGCCTGGCCGTCTCCGAGCAGCCCATGATCCGCCGCATCCGCAGCCGCCTCGTCATTCTCATCAACCCCGTCTCCGAGCCGGACGGCCGCGACAAGCAGGTCGAGTGGTTCTATCGCCACCTCAAGGGCAAGACCGACTACGATAACCTGCCGCCCACCTCGCCCCCCTACTGGGGCCACTACGTCTTCCACGATAACAACCGCGACACCCACCAGTCCGCGCTCGCTCTCTCCAAGGCCGTCAGCCGGATGTTCTTCGACTACCACCCGACCGTCTTCCACGACCTCCACGAGTCCATCCCCCTCCTCCAGACCTGGAACGGCACGGGTCCCTTCAACGTCCACCTCGACCCCATCCTCATCAACGAGTTCTTCGCCATGGCCTTCGCCGAGGTCGGCGCCCTGACCTCGCTCGGCATGCCCGGCGTCTGGACCTGGGGCTTCGGCGAGGGCTGGGGCCACCATTATCTCGACTCGATTGCCGTCAACCACAACAGCATGGGCCGCGGATACGAAACCTTCGGCAACGGCACGGCCGAGACCGTCGAGCGCATCCTCCGCCCGAACGAGGAGCGCTACGTCAACCGCCCCGTGACCAGCCGCGAATGGTACCGCCCGCTCCCCCCGCCCCGCAAGTTCCTCTGGTCGCTGCGCAATAACATCAACTACCAGCAGTCCGGCTGCTTGGCCATCCTCGACTACGCCGCCAAGAACGCCGACGGGATGCTCCGCGACTTCTACCGCAAGGGCTTCAACTCGTGGCAGAAGGGCGTGCGGGGCGGCCCCCACGCCTTCGCCATCCCCGCCGACCAGGGCGACCGCCGCCGCGTCGCCGAGATGATCGAGCTCCTCCTCGCCCAGCGCATCGAGGTCGGTCGTGCGCAGGACGCCTTCAAGGTCGATGAGGGCGAGTTCGCCGCCGGCACTTACGTCGTGCGCCTCGACCAGCCCTACCGCAACTACGCCGTCGACCTCCTCCTGCCCCAGATGTTCCCCCCCGACGCCGCCTACGAACCCTACGACGACGTCTCCTGGTCGCTCCCCGTCCACTTCGGCGTCGAGGCCAGGCGCATCGACGACGCCGCGGTCAAGGACGTCGGCCTCGAGCCCCTCGCCGCCGGCTTCTTGTCCACCCTTCCCGGCCGGGTCGAGGGCGCGGGCCCGGTCTTCCTGATGAAGGACACCGGCCAGGAGGCCCTCCTCGCTCTCCGACACCGCCTGGCGGGCTTCCGGGTCGAGATCGCCGAGAAGGCCTTCAGATCCGGCGAGACCGACTATCCCGCGGGCTCATGGGTCCTGCCGCCGCAGAAGGGGCTCGCCGATTCCTTGGCCCGCGCCGCCGCCGAGCTCGCCGTGGACTTCGCGAGCGCCCCGTCCGCGCCCGACGTTCCCCGCCACGAATCGAGGCTGCCGCGCCTCGCCGTCTGGCACACGTGGGCCGACACCGAGGCCGTCGGCTGGGTGCGGCTCGTCCTCGACCGCCAGAAGATCCCTTACGCCTACATCCGTGACGACGATATCCGGGCCGGGCGCCTGAACGACAAGTACGACGTCATCCTTTTCGCCCACACCTATCTCGGCCTCCAGGACCAGATCCACGGCCTCGACCGGAAATTCGGGCCGATGGCCTACACGAGGACCAAGGAATACCCGAGCCACGGCGTCCCGACCGCATCCGAGGACATCACCGGCGGGATCGGCTGGGCGGGGATGGCCAACCTCGAGCGGTTCCTCGCCGCCGGCGGGACCCTCATCACCCTCGGCAACGGCTCGGCGCTCGCCCTCGACGGCGGGCTCGTCCGCGACGTGCGGCGCAAGTCGGGGGCCTTCTTCACGCCGGGCTCGGAGCTGCGCGTGAAATTCGTCCGGCCCGATCACCCGCTGGCCTACGGGCTGCCCGGGACGGGCTCGGTCTTCCGGACTTCGATGCCGGTCTACGACGTCCCCGTCGCGGCGCGCGGCGCGGTCGTCCTTCAGTGGGGGACCAAGCTCCGCAAGGAGGACCGCGAGGACGAAAGCCCCGAGGCGCTCGCGGCGCTGACCAGGGCGGAGCGGGAGGCACGGGAGAAAGCCGCGAAGGACGAGCCGAAGATGCTCGTCAGCGGCGCCGTCAAGGGCGACGACGACCTCGAGGGCCGCCCGGCCATCCTCGATCTCGCGGTCGGCAAGGGCCGGGTCATCGCCTTCAACTTCAATCCCGTCCACCGCGACCTGAACCGCTCGGACCACCGCCTGCTCTGGAACGCCCTCCTGAATTGGTAAAGAATGAAGAGGGGGTCAAATCTCCAATCATTAAATTTCATGCCGGCGAAACGATCGCGGAGCGTGAAAATTTAATGATTGGAGATTTGACCCCTTCTTTTTAGGAGCCGCCGAGCTTGACGTGGCTCACGAGGACCGTCGGCGAGCCCACGGTCTGGAACCAGGTCAGGTCGCTCCCGACCTTGTCCACGGCCCTCAGCAGCTCGAAGAGATTGCCGCCGATGGTCACACCCCGCACCGGGAACGTCTTCCGGCCCTTCTCGATCATGAACCCGGCCGCCGGGATCGAAAAATCCCCCGACGCCGTGTCGATGGCCGCGTGCAGGCCGAGCACCACCGTGATGTAAAAGCCGCGGTCGACGCCGGCGATGATCTCCTCCGGCCCGACATCTCCAGGCTGGAGGTAGAGGTTCGTCGTCCCGACGCCCCCCGCCGACCCGTATCCGCTCCGCGACCGGTTGCCCGTGGACCGGGCCCCGCCCTTCCGCGCTGTGTAGCAGTCGTACAGGTAGGTCTTCAGCACGCCGTCCACGATGAGCGGCGTCGTCTGGGTCGCCACCCCCTCGCCGTCGACCGGGGCCGTGGCCATCCCGCCCTTGCGCCGTCCGTCGTCGACGAGCGTGAAGC
The DNA here is from genome assembly GCA_964423315.1 of uncultured Eubacteriales bacterium. Taxonomy (GTDB): domain Bacteria; phylum Acidobacteriota; class Aminicenantia; order Aminicenantales; family Saccharicenantaceae; genus RBG-16-66-30. The sequence goes on from CAYREO010000012.1 coordinate 51,477, forward strand.
CCTTGGCCGCGACCTCGCTCCCGATCTTGTCGGCGAACAGCGACCGGCCTTTCTGGACATCGTCGGCCGACAGCATCCCGGCGACGAACGACCACAGCTCGGTCCCGATCTCGGGCGACACGACGAGCGGCACCTCCGCCGACGGCACCGGCTTCGCCCCGAGCATGCTCAGGGCGTTCTCGGCCGCTTTCCGCCCGACCTTCTCCGGGTCGAATTCCTCCCAGCGGACCGCGCCCTGGACGAAGCTGCCCGACTCGCGCGCCTCGCCGTCGACGGCCGTGAATTCCGCGCCCCCGCCGCACCCCGACTGCCTGTGCCACCCGCTCAGTCCTTTCGAATTGGCGAGATAGGTGAAGGACGCCGCATCCTGGTAGATGGCCATCATCGAGCCGGCGATCTTCGGGCTCGCGTCGAGCCCGGCCGCCTCCATCCGCAGGGCCCTGGCGACCTTGTCCTGCACCGGCGTTTCGGCCACGCGCGGATCGTAATTGGCCAGCTCCGCCGCCCCCGCATAGCCCGCCGCGCCGATGCCGCCACCGACCGCGCCGTCCTCCACCCCCGGAATCACGTGGAACTCGTCGGCGGTGTGATAGACGGCCTTCTTGACTAGCCCCTCCACGAGGTCCTTCACCGCGCCCTTCGACAGGTCGTTGGTCGATCCGAAGGCCATCTTTCCGTCCCTCAGGACCCGCACGCCGATGCCGGCCTCCTTGACCGCGCTCATCTGCTCGACGGCCCGGCCGCTGACGTTGACCTGGATGGATTCGGTGTCGACGACGCAGGCCTCGGCCTCGACCGCCCCCTCGCCCTTGGCCGCGGCCGACCTCTTGGCCCGTTCGACCGCGTAGGCCGCGATTTCCAGATAGCTCTTCTTGAAATTCATCTCCGGCCTCCCTTCGCGCCCTCGATGTCCGTCCAGGCCTCGCCCCGGCCGCCGACGAGGATGCCGCGCACCCGGATGGTCGGCATCCCGAAGCCGACCGGCGCCGACTGCATCTTGCCGCACCGGCCCGCGCTCGGGAACATCGCCAAGTCGTCGCCGACCATGTCGATGGACTTCATGGCCTCGATGCCCATGCCCGAGACCGTCGCTCCCTTGATGGGCCGCGTGATCTTGCCGTTCTCGATGAGGTAGCCCTCGCCGACGCCCATCATGAAGTTGCCGGTGATGACGTCGACCTGCCCTCCGCCGCTGACGTCGGCGACGTAGATGCCGCGCTTGGTGGCGGCCACGATGTCGGCCGCCGGCGCGTCGCCCTTCTCGATGAACGTATTCCGCATCCGGGGGATGGGCGGATAGCGGAACGACTGGCGGCGTCCGTTGCCGGTCGACCGCAGGCCCAGCTTCGCGCCCCAGATCTTGTCGCACATGTAGTTGCGCTGAATGCCGTCCTCGACGAGGACCGTCCGCTCCGCCGCCACGGCCTCGTCGTCGAAGGCGAACGAGCCGGGGAACTGGGGGATGGTCCCGTCGTCGACGAGCGTCACCCCTTTCGCCGCTGTCGGCTTCCCGATCTGGTCTTTGTAATTCGAGCCCTTGAACACGAGGTCGGCCTCCATGCCGTGGCCGCACGACTCGTGGAACAGGACCCCGTTCATGCCCGGTCCGAGGACGACCGGGAAGACCCCGCGCGGCGAATCGACGGCCTCGAGGAGCTTGAGGGCCTTGGCCGCGGCGGCGTCGACGACCTTCTCGAAGGCGTTGTCGCCGGTGAAGAAATCGCGGCCGGCGTAGGCCCCGCGCTGGTCCCAGGCGGCCTGGAGCTGGCCGTCGGCGCCCCGGACATAGGTCTGGGCGATGAATTCCGTAAGGCCCAGCGTCTGGCGGGCGATCGCGCCGTCGGAGGTCGCGATGTTGACCTGGCGGATGATCTCGCGCAGGAACTGCAGCGCCTGGACGACGCGCGGGTCGGCCGACCAGGCCCGGTCCATGAGGGCCTTGAAGAGCTCGATCTTCTCCTCGACCCCGATCTCGGACGGCAGCGGCCGGATGGGGAACGAGAGGGGAGACGTGAGCGGGGCCAGCGCGACGAGCGGCGGCGCGGTGGAGGCGGCCGGGGCCGCGGCGGCGTCGGCCACGTAGCGGGCCGTCTCGTAGATGCGCTCGGGCTCGAAGCTGTCGGTGTAGGCGTAGAACGTGCGGCCGTCCTTGACGGCCCGGAGGCCGACGCCCTTCTCGATGGTCGTCGTCGTGTTGATCTTGCGGTCGTCGCTCATGACCGAGTCGAAGGCGGCCCGCTCGACGTAGACGTCGCCGAAGTCGGCCCCCCGCGACATCAAGTGCGAAACGGCCCGGGCCAGGATGTCGTCGGGCAGGATGATGTCGGACGCCGCGGCCCCGCCCGGTCCTGTCTTGCAGCCCGTCGAAACGAGCAGCGCCTCGAGCAAGGCCGAGGAAAAGGCGACCGAGGCCAGGCCCGCCGAGCCGCGCCCGATGAACGCCCGCCGGGACATGGTTTTTTGGGACATGAACAGCCTCCTCCCTGGAGTGGGATACCAGGATGATTATACGCCGATCGGAGCCGATTGGTTCACTTTGCTCCCTGGCTGTTGTAATATAAAGATAACAAATAAAATGACGCAAGAAAAACGGGCCGGGGGAAGCGGAGTTAGCGATAATTGACTTTTATCGCGGGGCTGTGATATTCCAACGGAAGGACGGGGAGCGATACGCATGTTCTGCAACGAATGTGGGGCCAAACTTCCGGTAGGCGCCCGGTTCTGCGGCCAATGCGGGCACGGGGTCGTCCCCGTCGCCGCGCGCGCTCATGTCGCCGCCCCCTCGGCCCCGAAATCCCCGCCCGGCTCTTCTGCCGGCCCCGGGCCCGCCATCCCCTCCGTTCCCGGCGTTTCTCCCGGCCCGGCGCCTCTCGATGCCGCGGCCGCCTCAGGCATCTCTGCTGCCACCTCGACCGTGACCTCTTCCTCCCTCCGCCCCGGCGGCAACGGCGGCTCCTGGCTCGACCCCCGCGAGTTCGAGCATCCCTCCATGCAGAAGATGAACCAGATGCTCCGCAATTCCCTCGTTCTCAGGAAGTCGGCCGAGAGCCTGTCGCGCAAGATCGGCAAGCCCTGGTACGAATCGACCTTCAACAGCATCCCGGCCAGCGAGACGCAGTACGCCCGCATCCACGAGCTCGGCCGCATCGCCGCGAAGCGCCTGGGGGCCGCCGGCCTGCCCTCGATCTACGTCGAGCTCGACCGCGGCTACCAAACGGCCACCTACGGCTCCGACACGGACGCTTTCGTCAACATCGGCTCCTTCCTGCCCCGGTTCTTCAACGACCGGGAGCTGCTGTTCATCATCGCCCATGAGATCGGCCACCTCGTCAGCCAGCACGCCATGTGGACCACGGTCAGCATGTTCCTCGTCGGCCAGCAGCGCCAGAACATCATGTCCGAGGGCGTCATGGGCTTCCTCTCCAACCCGCTCAAGGTCCTCGAGAGCGGCGTCGAGACGGCCATCACGAACTGGATGCGGATCGCCGACTTCACGGCCGACCGGGCCGCCCTGCTGGCCTCGGGAGGATTCGACGACGCCAAGCGGGCCCTCGTCCTGCTCCACCTCAAGAACCGCCGCGAGCTCGACGAGATGGACATCGACGCCTGGATCGAGAGCATGAAGCCGGAGGACATGGCCATGACCAAGGTCAGCCAGATGCTGACCTCGGCCACTCCCTACCTGCGTGTCCGGCTCATCGAGCTCAGGAATTTTGTCCGGACGCCCCAATACGAATCCCTGCGGCGCAAGGTCGAGACCGAAAGCGGGCTCGCCCTCGAAGGCCTGTTCGACGACAAGGGCAACCTGAAGAAGTTCGCGCCGAAGGCCCCGGCCGCTCCGCCGCCTGCGGCATCGCCCGGCGCGGCCGCCGCGCCCCGCCCCGGTCCGCGTCCGGCCGCGTCCGGACCCGGCCCCGGTGCGCCTCCGCGCCGCAATCCGGCCGCCGCCTCTCCCGGCGCCTCGCCCGCGCCCAAGGTCAAGATGCTCAGCGGGAACTGCCCGAAGTGCCGGGCCCGGTTCGTCTTCCGCCTCGTCGCCTTGCCCGACAAGCCTCACGTCGACATCCCCTGCAAAGGCTGCGGCCGGACGTTCCGGCTGAGGCTCGACGCCGCGAAATAGCGAAACGTTTCGCTGATCGGATATCAAGGAGGGACGCATGTTATTCCAAGGAGGGATGGACCTTCAGGCCCTGGCCGCGCTCAACAACATCGACCCGCTCGAAGCCGAGCCGGGGGCGCTCGCCGCGCGGGCCTTCGACTCGGACGGCGACGGCCGGCCGGACCTGTTCGCCGTGGACCTCGACGCCGACGGGGCCGTGGACGGCGTCGTCAAGGCCTTCGACACCAACGGCGACGGGGCCAATGACACCTTCATCCAGTACAAGGAGGACGGCGCCGTCCAGTCCATCGGCCGGGTCAACCCGGCGACCGGCGAGCTGGAGGTCGTCTACGAGGAACCGAGCCTCATCGAGGAGATCCTGGCGGCGCTCGGCCTCATCGACCTGCCGACCCCCGAGGAGGCCCTGTTCGGCTCCTTCGACAGTCCCTACTTCATGGACACCTTCGGGTCGTACGGCACGGAGGTCCCCGATTTCTACGAGGGGCCGGACGAGATCGACGATTTCGAGCTCACCGAGGTCAGCCCCGAGGCGGCCGAGGCCATGGAGGCGGAGATGGGCATCCCGGGAGCCGCTGCGGACGCCGGGGACGATTTCGCGGAGCCGGGCATGGAGACGGCCGGGGGGACCGTCGGGGAGGCCGAGGCCGAGGCGGTCGCCGATGCTCCCGCTGAAGAAGGCGGCGAGGAGCCGGCCCCGCCCGAGGTCACACCGCGCATCACCGAGATCGAGGACCGCAGCGGCGGCGCCGGCTCGAGCCTGTGGGCCAAGGTCGACTCGGACGGCGACGGCATCGCCGACCACGACGTCCGCATCGAGGGCACGAGCACCGGCACGTTCTACGGCGACATCAACAAGGACGGCTATTCCGAGGAAGTGGCCACGGACCTCGACATGGACGGCCGCATCGACACGGTCCACGCGACCGGGCAGCCCGGGGGAGTCGATTCGGTCGACGCGGCGCAGATCATGGACCCCGGCTCGTCCCATCTCGCGGACCAGGCCCCCGGTGAGATCGACGACGCGGCAGCGGCCGCCGACGCAGGGGTCGTCGACGCCGGCGATGCCGGGGCGGGGGCCGATCCTTCGGACGTCGACGCAGGCTCCGGGTCGAGCTATGACTACGACTCCGGGGCCGACGCCGGCGGACTGGACAGCGGGGCGGACGTCTCCTCGGGCGCCGATTACGACGCGGGAAGCTACGACAGCGGGGGATCCGACAGCGGCGGCTACGACAGCGGCGGCTCGGACTACGGGTCCGACCCCGAGTGAGAGCCGATCCCGCTGAGGATTGAGGCGGGCCGGCGGGCGCCCCTCGCCCTCGCCCTCGACCGTCCGGCGCCTAGAGCGCGAAGAGGCTCTCGGCTTCCTTCTTGATGTGGCCGTGGGTCAGGGCCACCCAGACCGGCGTCGAGCGGTGCATGAAGACCTGCGCCGTGCCGATCGACACGACCACCGGATACTCATACGCCATCCAGTGCTTCGGCCAGTAGGATTCGAGGAAGGCCTCGACCCCGGCGTCGACCGAGGGCGCGACGAGCACGGGGTAGACGAGCAACTGCTGGAAGGCGTTCTTGGCCAGGAAGCCCTTGTTGGCGTTGCCGTGGTTGTAGACGGTCCTGCTGAATTCCTTGACGTAGGCGGTCGTGGCCGGCTCGGCCAGGACCTTGACCGCGCAGAAGGAGGTGACCATCCCGCCCTTGAACAGCTCGATGCGCTTGCGCCGGAGCCAGCGGTCGAGGGCGAGCACGGCGGGCGCCGTGGCGGCCGCCTCGAAGCCGGCCGCGGCCAGGCGGGCGTCGAGGGTCTCGAGGTAGGCTTGGGCGGTGGCGGGCGGGGCGCCGCCAGCGCCTGCGGCTTGTCCGGGCGGGGGCGCAGCCGGCTCCGCCTTGGGCGGCGCGCCGACCTCGGCCCCGCACGAGGTGCAGAACTTGTTGCCCGCGACGAGCTCCGCTCCGCAGGACGTGCAGAACTTGTGCGCTGAAGCGTCGGGGGCCGGCGCGGCGGGCTCGGCCGCCATGGCCGGGGCCCCGCAATGAATACAGAACTTCGCGTCCTCCGGGGTCTCTTGGCTGCAGCTTGGGCACTTGATCATGACGATCCTCCTTAATATTGCGCGGTCTAAAGGCCTTTCTCTTCCCGGGCAACGAGGTTCCAGCCGTAGATCCCGCCGCCCGTGAAGACGGCGTTGAGGAGCAGCGAGAGGGCCGGGCCCTTGAGAGAGCCGAGGAGGGCAAGGACACCCAGGCAGGCCATGGCGATGAACAAACCTTTAGCGAGCTTGAAGGCCCCCCTGTCGATCTGGGTCATGGCATAGAGGAGCAGGCCGCCGAGGATGACGTTGACGATGATCATGAACCACGCCAGGTCCGTGTTGGCGTAGAAGCGGGCGTAGGGCCCCAGCGTCGACTCGATATGGGAGATCTGAGAGAACATGCTGATGACCGATATGGCGTACAGGCCGGCCGCGGCGCCGAGCAGGGTCTTGATGCGGCGGGCGCCCGGGCTCAAAGGCTTGCGGGGCGCTCCCGCGGCGGCGGCGCCGCCTGTGGCCCGGGTGAAGAGGGATCGGAGAGGGGATTGGTAAACGGGGGGCGGCGGAGAAGGAGGCGGAGGCGCGCCTGCGGACGGGCGCGCCGGGCCGGGCCCGGCCGGGCCAGCGCGGCGGTCCTCGCCGTGGCCGGCGACCGGCTTCCCGCAGGATTTACAGAAGCGGCTCCCTTCGGGGCTCTCGGCGCCGCACGCGGCGCAGCGGACGGCGACCGGCGTTCGAGGCAGCGCCGACCCGCATCCCGCGCAGAACTTGCTGCCGGGCGGGTTCTCGGTCTTGCAGCCGGGGCAGGTGCTCATGGGCCCTCCTTCTATGGGCTGGGAGTTCGGCACATTGACCTTGCCGCGATTATAATAAGCCGCCCGCCGCGTTGTCAATTGACCGGAAGGGGAATTTTCGGCCCAGAAAAGCGCGATTAAGACCCTAAAAGGCTCCTCTTTTCGAGGCTATTTTCTTTTTTTTCCGAACGCTGCCGCAGCCAAGGCACGGGCTTTGTCCGTGCGCTCCCAGGTGAAATCGGGGTCGTTGCGGCCGAAGTGGCCGTAGGCCGAGGTCTTGACGTAGATGGGCCGGCGCAGCTTGAGGTGTTGGATGATGTCGCGCGGCTTGAGCGGGAAGTGCGTCTTGATGAGGGCCGCGATCTCGTCCTCCGGGATCTTGCCCGTCCCGAACGTGTCGACGTAGACGGCCATCGGCTTGGCCACCCCGATCGCGTACGACAGCTGGACCTCGCAGCGGCTGGCCAGCCCGGCCGCGACGATGTTCTTGGCGATGTACCGGCAGATGTAGGCCGCGCTGCGGTCGACCTTGCTCGGGTCCTTGCCCGAGAACGCGCCGCCGCCGTGCCGGCCCATCCCGCCATAGGTGTCGACGATGATCTTGCGCCCGGTGACTCCCGTGTCGCCCTCCGGCCCGCCGATGACGAACCGCCCCGTGGCGTTGATGAACACCTTGGTCCGCTCGTCCATCCAGCGGCCGCACACGGGATCGATGACCTTCTTGCGGATCTCCTTCTTCAGCCGCTCTTCGCTCATCTTCTCGATGTGCTGCTGGGCGATGACCACGGCTTGGACCCGGGCCGGCTTCCCGTCGTGATACTCGACCGTGACCTGGCTCTTGCCGTCCGGCCCCAGGCTTTTCACGATCCCCGTCTTGCGGACCTCGGCCAGGCGCATGGCCAGCCGGTGGGCCAGCATGATCGGCAGAGGCATGAGCTCCGGGGTCTCGTCGCAGGCGTAGCCGAACATCATCCCCTGGTCGCCGGCGCCCGGCTCCTTGCCCCGATGCGCCGTCACGCCGCGGCCGATGTCGACGCTTTGGCCGTGGATCGAGACCCAGACCCCGGCGTCCTCGCAGTCGATGCCGAAGCGGGGGTCGGTATAGCCGATCTCCCGCAGGGTCTGCCGGACGATGTTCTGGACGTCGGCGAAGCCCGTCGTCGTGATCTCGCCGGCGACGTGGACGGTCCCCGTGGTCGTCAGGCACTCCACGGCGGTCCTGGCGTAGGGATCCTGTTTGATGAGGTCGTCGAGGATGGCGTCGCTGATCCGGTCGCAAATCTTGTCGGGATGGCCCTCGGTGACGCTCTCGCTGGTGAAGAAGGTCTTTCTCATGGCCGTGCCTCCCTTGGTGGCGGTCCCGGCACCCGGGCCGGAGCTTCAGGTCCCCTGAAGACTGACTATCATAGAGGAAACGGCCGCAAGTTCCAAGACCCGCATGGAATCACGTAAGATGTTCCCCAGCTCTCTGGAGGGATGGGGTGACATGCCCGTGGTGGACGTGCGATCACGCCGGCAGGTTCCGAAAGCGCGCCGGATGCGTTGTCATCGGCGGCGGGGGCGGGGGCGGTCAATCCCGGGAGCGGAGCATGCGCCGGGCGAGGACGAGGACGCCAAGCCCGCAGGCGTAGCCCAGGGTCAGCGCCGGCCCGATGGCCGCGGCCCCGACGACGTTCAGGACGGGGATGAGGACCGCGAAGGAGGCGGCCGTCACGGCCAGCTGGACGGCCACCGCGGCGCTGATGGGAGTCGTGCGCTGCGAGCGGACGAGGACGGCCCGTTCGAAGGACAGGGCGGATTCGAGAACGGGGAGCAGGACGAGAAGGGCGCCCGGAAGGACGGCGAAGGCCGCCAGCTCGGCGTCGAGGCCCGAGATCGCCGCGTACCAGACGTTCCCGAGCGGGGTGAACACGACGGCGGCCAACCCGGCCGTCGCGGCCGCCCCGAGGCGGAGGGCGAAGCGATGAAGGGCGCGGCGGTTCTCCGGGCCGTCGCCGGCCAGGGCGATGACGACCTCCTGGAGGGCGATGCCGCTCGTTCGGAAGATGAAGGCCAGGCCGACGACGACCGGCAGGACGGCCAGCGATTCGATCGGCTGGCGCCCGCGGGCCAGGAAGAAGGTCGTCAGGGGATTGATGAAGAACGACAGGAACGAGGTCAGGGCGAGCGGGGCGTAGAAGCGGATGACCTTGGCTTGGGTCAGGGCCAGGCCGTAGGAGCATTGATCGTCGGACATCGCCCGTAAGCGACGGACAGAGGAGCGGGCCATGGCCCAGCTGGCCGCGGCTTCGGCCAGGACGCCGGCGCCGAGAGCCCCCGCCCCGACGCTCGCTCCGGGGAGATGGAGGGCAAGGGCCAGGAAGAGGCCGGTCGCGGCCATGGCCGACAGGCGGACGATCGTCCCGTAGGTCACAGCCTGGGGCCGGCCGTCGCGGATGAGGATGCCCTGGTAGAAGCGGCGGAAGCCGATGGCCGCCGGCCACAGGAGGAGCCAGATCATGGCCTGGCCCGCCAAGCCGGCGACGTCCGGCGTGAGGCCCATGATCCGGAGGGCGACGAGATCGAAGACGGACGGGACGATGAGCACGGCCATGACCGCGGTGACGGCCGCGTTGAGGGCGTTGGAGAAGCGCAGGAGCTTGCGGTAGGCGACGCCGTCGCGGACGAGGGCGTTGGAGGCCGAGAGCATCATGACGACCGGCGACTCGACGATCCAGGCCAGGGCCGAGGCCACGGCGAAGGCGGCCAGGTTCTCCTTGGCCCCGGGCAGGCGGGCGATGACGGCGGCCAGGAACGGGCTCTCGGCGGCCATCATCAGCCAGGTCGCTTGGAGGGGCAGCCAGAAGCGGAAGATGAGCCCGGTCGTCAGGGGGCGGAGGGCGGCGGAAGAGGAGAAAGAGCCGGGGGCGGCGAGGCGGGCGTCGGCGGAGGCGGCGGATGCGAAAGAGGAGGAGAGAGGGACCGGAACGGACGGTGGGGGCGAAGCGGAGGCTGGGGCGGGTGCGGAAGCGGCAGGGTCGGCGAGATCAGGGCGGCGCATGGGACATTCGGCGCGCTAGAATAGCACTTCGCGCAGAGGGGGTCAAATCTTCAATCATTAAATTTTCCGGCGCTCCGGTGTCCGACGATCTGAAGAATTGAATGATTGAGGGTTTGACCCTTCTGATTTGAACCCTTCTTCTGCGGCCCGCGGCCTAGAATTCCCGGTCGTCGCGCTTACAGTAATAGTTGTACGGGGAGATGTCGCAGCCGCCGAGAAAGAGCTCGCCCCGGTCGGCCTTCAGGAACATGGCGTGGGTGGGGAAGCCGTAGACGATGGGGATGACCTCGCCCGAGTCATGGCAGTACGGGCAGGCGGGCACGCGGCTCTTGCCGTTGCTTTTCGAGGGCGTTGTCCTGTGGGCGTGGGACCGGCCGTTGCTCCGCCCGTTGCCGGGCCTGGGCTCATAATGTGGGCTTTCCATTCCGCACCTTCCTTCACAAGCTCCCGCTCATTTCCGAGCCAATGCTAAAAGCGGGCGGACTAGCCTCCTATCGCCTCCAGGGGTGATTTGGAGGGGGGATTTTCCGCGGGACATGGTGAATGCTGCCCCAATTTCGCAGGTTGCTTTCATGGCGGGGGGCATGCCCCTCAGGTCCGTATCCTCAGCTTGCCGGCCGGTGCCGAGCTTCTCGCTCTGCCCTTCGACTCATCGTAAAAACGCCCTTAAAAACGCGATAATACGGCAAGCGCCAAACTGATGAGCAAGACCATGCAACAACTAACTCATTGAAAATAAAGATTATTCTGTGGTCCGACCCCCATGGCCGGCCCTATCTCAGTTCTTTACGCGGTACGAGCTCGTCGGCCGTAGCCGCATGCCAGGCGAAGGAGGCCATGATCACGGCGTTCTTGATCAGGTCCTGCGGTTGGATCGTGTCGAGGAAATCGAGGTTCGTGTGGCCGGCCGTTCCCGGGATGCGATCCTGGATGAACTGGAAGCCGGGCAGGCCGACGCGGTCGAAGGAGACGTGGTCGGTCGATCCGACGCTCTGGTTCGAGACGGCCCAACAGCCCATGTCGCGGAACGGCGCGATCCAGGCCGCCATCATCCGGCGGGCCCGCTCGTTGCCTTGAAGGTAGATCCCGCGGAAGGCGCCCGCCCCGTAGTCCATGTTGAAATAGGCGGAGAATTTGTCGTAGGGGGGCTTTCGGCCGATCTTGGGGTCGCGCGGATCGCCGAAGTGTTTTTTGACGTATTCGCCGGATCCGTAGAGGCCCTGTTCCTCGCCGCCCCACCAGGCCACCCGGATGGTCCGCCGCGGCCTGGCCCCGACGGCCTTGAGAATGCGGGCGGCCTCGAGAACCACGGCGCAGGAGGCCCCGTTGTCGCTCGGGCTGGGGCTGGCATGCCAGGTATCGAAGTGGGCGCCGATGATGACAACCTCGCCGGCGAGGTCCGTTCCGGGGATCTCGCCTATCAGGTTATGGGCCATCTCGCGCTCCTTGCCGATGCGATTGCGGACCTCGACCTCGACCTTGACCGGAAGGCCGCGCTTCAGGATGCGGTACATCCGGTTGTAATGCTCGGGGGTGATCGACAGGATGGGGAGCGACGCCATGGTGGCCTCGTAGGACCATTTGTCGTCCTTGGTCCCGGGGCGGGCGAAGCCACTGACGGCCCCGATCCGACCTCCCGGGCACTGGAAGACGACGGCCGCGCCCTCGGCCTTGAAGAAGGCCAGTTGCTCATCGGGCTTGACCAGGTCCGGGTTGGCGGGAGGCTTCGCCGGGACGGCGCGGCGGGCCGGAAGAACGGTCTCCTCCAGCCGCCTCAGGTCCTCGTCTGTGTAGCGGTTGACCGGCGCATGGATCGCATAGGGATCGATATCCAGGGGCGGGTTCATCAGGACGGCCGCCCCCTTGAGCCTGCCCTTGAGCTTGGCCAGCTCGGTCCTGGTCTGAACGTCGGCGATCACGGCATGGACGGTCAGCTTGCCTTCCGTCCCGGGCGTGTGGGCCAGCGGGAATCCGACCATCATCTGATAGACCGGCTCGATCATGTGGACCGAGGTGTATTCATTGTCCCACGGCACGCCGTAATCCATGAACGGCTCGAGCGTCACGTTCTCCAGCCCGAGTTTGACGAACGTCTCACGGGCCCAAGCGTGAGCCCTTTTCATGCTTTGTGACAGGGTCAGCCGGGGACCGATGACGTCGGTCATGAAGCCCACAATGTCCATGACTTGGGAGCGCTGCAGGCCTTCCTCGCGGATGCGGGCGACCATGTCCCAATCGGCTTGGGGGGCGGCAGTCTGGGCCAATGCCAAGATCGGCGCGAGAACCAGAGTGGCGAGGGCAATGCGGCGGGCACGGTTCATGTGGACCTCCATGGGCGCGGCGTTTGCCGCCCATTATATAAAATTTGGGGACACAATACCTACTCCCCGATTTCGAAAATTGCTTTCACGGGGGGGCATGCCCCTCCGGTCCGTGTCCCCAGCTTGCCGGCCGGTGCCGAGCTTCTCGTTCCGCTTTTGGATTCATCGCAAAAATGCCCCTAAAAACGCGATTATGCGGCAAGCGCCAAGCTGATGAGCAAGACCATATAGCGACTAACGCATTGATAATAAAAACCATTCTGTGGTCCGACCCCGAATGGGGTAAAATGTGCTCGTGCGAAGGAACGGGCTGTTCTATGTCCCGGGGTGGCTTTATGACGCGGCGCTCGGCACGGCGTTGCGCGGGTTGCGGCGGAGGATTGCGGCGGACGTCGCGGCCGAGGGCCTCTTCCCTTGTCTCGACATATGTTGCGGCACGGGCAGCCAAGTCCGCGCCATCAATTCGAGCGGCATCGGCGCCGTCCCCGGCCCGCGGGCCGAAGGGAGTACGGACGCAACCGGAGCGCGCGGGCGCGGCCTCGTCATCGGGCTCGACAGCCATTACGGGATGATCCGCTATGCCTCAGCCCGGGCGGGCGTTCGGCGACTGGCTTGGGCGCCGGCGGGGATGGGATCCGACCGGACGAGCGCATCGCCGGCAGGAACGCTGCCAGCGGCGTCTGAGCCCATGCCTGCGGGCGCGGCCTTCGTCGTCAGTGACGCCCTACGCCTGCCCTTCAAGGAAGCGTCTTTCCGGGCCGTCATGATCTCTTTCGGCCTCCACGACAAGTCGCCGGAGGACCGGATGGTGATCGCCGGCGAGGCCCGCCGCGTCCTGGCGCCCGGCGGCAAGGCGATCTTCGTCGACTTCGAGAACCCTTGGAACGCGCGATCGCGGCTCGGGGCTCTCCTGGTCCACGCCATCGAGCAGACGGCCGGCGGCGCTCACTACCGGAACGGCCGCATATTCCTGGCCCGCGGCGGTCTGCGGTCCTTTCTTCGCGAGTCCGGATTCGCGGAGGAGTCGCGTCGTGACATCGAGACAGGCTCGCTCGCTGTCGTCACGTGCCGCGCACGTCATTAACAAAAGGAGGGTGTCATGAAGAAAATGAACGCGCTGCTGGTCATCGGCCTGATCGGCATTCTGACCATCGGCGTCAACTTCGGCGTCCAATCGAAGCGCGCTTTCAGCGGTGACCCAGGCATCTGGTGGACCGCGAAGACGATGCCTTTGAGCTTCGAGGAAACTCAGAAGGCCTTCGAGCTGTTCATCGATGGCCGGCTCCTCCAGAGACACCTTGCCGACGGGACGCTGATGATCGCGAGGAGCGACGGCGAACACCATCGCCTCGAACCGGGCGATATCGCCGTTCGCATCAACAATTGGCACAAGGTCAGAGCATCGATCCTGGCCCAGGCCCTGCCGTCCTGCTTTTTGTTCGGCGTGAGCCTGACGATGCTGGTCCTAGGCCTCGCTCAGATCGTGGCCAGGAAGAGGGGAGGCTCGACCGGCGGCGGCCAACTCGATCAAGAAGGGGTCAAATCTCCAATCATTAAAAATTCTCCGCTCTGACGCGCTTGAAGGACCGCGATTTTATGAGCAGAAGCTAAACTCCTCCCACCCGAGGCCGGCCATGATCGGCGAGCATGCAAGGGGGACGATGTGCACTATGGATGGGCCCTCTGTACGACCATTCCCATTTTTGCCATTAAAAATGTGAAAAAAAGCCGCCTTCCAAACTGATGGGGCGATCTACCGCTGGGCTAACGAGTTGATAATAAAGAAAAAAGTGTGGTCCGACCCCCAAGGTTGACTTGCATGAGGGTGTTGGCTAAGCTTGGGTCATCATCAGTCAGGAGCGTAAGGAGGAGCTTCCATGAAAAAGATGATTGCGGCTCTGTTGATGATGATAGTGGCCATGGCGGTCTCCCCGGCCCTGGCGGCCGCGAAGAGCGTCAAGGTCGTCGATGAGGTAGTCGTCAAGAAGCTGCCGCCGGTCAAGCAACGGCCCATTGAGATCGGCTCCATCCATGAGGCTTACCTGAACGATCATTGCCTGATCGGGACCATGCTGCTGAGTGGCGAGAACCGGCAGGCGGTCCTGGACCTGGCCGCCAAGCGGGGGGCCACGATGGTCCTGATAGATTTCAGCAGGTGGATGGTCGATAAGAAAGAAACATGGGTGTCTCGATACGAGTCAGCCGGGGCCGGGAAGATGCGCACGCAGTGGACCACCGATATCGTGAAGCGCCCCGGCTTCTATGTGGAGCTGTTCGCGCCCGGCATCGATTACCGCGACGGAGGGCGGCGCTTTTGCGCCCATGGGTGCGGCACGATCGACGAGCTCAAGCGTTATCTGAGTCTGGGGGTCGATCCGGATGCTCTCCTCGAGTCGATCGTTGAACAACAATCCACCTTCGGCGAATATTTACATATCAGCTGGGTGACGCACATGCATGCCGAGCTGGAGATGATCGCCCTCACCCTGAGGAGCGGAGCCAGCGGCAAGAAAGCCGCGAAAATCGCGAACGACAATCTCACAAATCATATCAATAACTATGGATATTCGCTCCCCAATCACTACGACGAAGAGGTCGTCTGGCCCATCGGGCATCTCCCCGCGAACAGTAGCGGTATTGTCCGAGGCGCAGTAGCCTTCAACCAGGCCTGGCTGGCCAAGATCCGCCTGATGATCTACCGGCACGCCGGCCTCTTGAAATGAGGGACACCTTCTGGCTGCTGGCCGCATTTCATCTTTTTAGCGGCTAAAACAAGGAAAAATCGGCTTCCGCAAGCTGATAAGGGCTGTTGCCGATAGATTATTATATTGAAAAACAATGAGATCGTGTGGTCCGACCCCAATCGAGACCGAGATAGGCTTATCTAGCGCCTAACGGCTTTCTCCTTGGCCGGCACGGCGACGTCGACCACGAAGAACCCCCGGACCCGCTCGATGACCTTCTGTTGTTCCCCCGGGCGTTCGGGGTAAAGAGTGGTCTGGCTGGCGTGGATCTGGTTCTCCGGGGCCCGCGTTACGAGCGCGATGCTCGAGGCCCGCAGCGGATGGTTCGGGTCATAAACGTCGATGGACATCTGCCCCGTCGCCTCGTTGAACCTGTAACCGGTGGCCAGGACCTGGTGGTTGTGGAACACCCCGCCCGCGAAGTTGTCCTGCTCGACCCGGATGAGGCCGAGGATGGCCGGCATGCCGGAATCGATGACGCGCCGCAGCTTGGGGACCTCCTGCGTCGTCTTGTGTCCGATCGTGTGGTAGGCGAGCGCCTGGGGCTTGGTCGGGCTCTGGGTGAACTCGACGAACTTCGCCCACGATCCTTCGGTCATTGTTTGGAGCTGGGCCGAGACGAGCTCCTGGCCGATCGAGTCCGTGGGTTTCGTGTCCGCCGGGATCGGCGGGCCGCCGGCGTATCTCCTCAGGGCACTGAGGCTCATCCCGCCGCACACGGTCCAGTCGGAGCAGATGTTGTTGAAGGGCCAGCAGACCCGCTGTTTGTAATTCGCGAAGCGCCAGCCGTGGGTCGCGGTCTTGAACGCGGTGGACTTCTCCACCCAGCGGTCGGCCGGGATCTGCAGATCGATCCGCAGGCTCTCGCGGTGCGGCTTGTCGTTGTAGGTCTTTGACTGGCCGACCTTGACCCACACGCCGACGTTCCTCAGGACGGTAATGAAAACATCGGGCCGCCAGGTCGTGATGTTGTGCGGCGCGGGGTCCCAGTGCTTGGCTTCGATCCGGATCGAATAGTCGCCCTGGGCATCGGTCGTTGTCTCGCCGATGAAGTCGTTCTTGTCGAGGTCGCCCGTCCCGTCGTGGTCGAAGGCCCGGACGCGGACGCCGGCGGCGGGCTTGCCGTCCGTGAAAGTGATCCTCCCCAAGACCGGTCCCTTGGCGTAGTCCTGGGCACGGGAGTGGGGGACGAGGGCCGTCAGAACGATCCATGCGGCGAGGGCCAGCGGGATTGCGAATTTGTGTTCGGCCGACCTATAGGTCACGGACATGGATCCTCCTTCCCTTGGAGTCTTTCTGCTCGCTCTCCATTATCAATGTTTTGTTTTGGAGATACAATACCCTTTTCCGGATTTCACGGATTTCCCATGTGTGCGGGGCACACGCTGCCGATTCGCATCAGCCAACACCTCTGCCTGCTGGCCTCACCTCGTCCTTTTGGGCAAGAAAGAAGGAGATACTGAGGTCCGGCCCCGATCAAGGCCCCCTATACGACCTCTCCTTTTTTGCCCTCAAAAAGGTGAAAATCAGGCGACCGCCAAACTGATGAGCAGATTCGCCACGGACCTAACGAGTTGATAATAAAGAAAAAAATGTGGTCCGACCCCAATCAAGGGAATCGAGGAGGGCCTGCGTGGTGACGGCAGGCGAGACGGCGACGAAGCGCAGGGCGGCCCGGCCGTTGATGCGGGTGATCGAGACCGAGCGCTCCCCGCTCTCCTGCATCCGATTGTAGATCTCGAGCTGCAGCGCGTCGAGCCGCTCGTCCGCCACTCCCTCCGGCTTGAGGCGCACGCACAGGATCCCCGTGTCCGGGATGTGGCAGACCTCGACATCCGGCGCGCCGGCCAGCGCCTCGGCGAATCCCGTGATGGCCGCAAGCGGCGCCCGCAGCCTCTCCCGCACTCCGGCCAATCCCTGGTGTTTGAGCGACGCGACCAGCGCCAGCGCCGACATCGGCCGGGTCGACGGCGCCGACTTCAAGCCCGGGTTCGGCCGCGTGTCGTCCTCGCGGTTGAAATACTCCCCGTAGATGGCCATCCGCCGGAAGTCCTCGCGCCGCTTGACGAACAGGACCGAGCTGGGGATGGG
Organism: uncultured Eubacteriales bacterium; assembly: GCA_964423315.1. Lineage (GTDB taxonomy): Bacteria > Acidobacteriota > Aminicenantia > Aminicenantales > Saccharicenantaceae > RBG-16-66-30. Next base: position 68,620 of record CAYREO010000012.1, read on the forward strand.
CACTCCGAGCTGCTTGTGAGGGTCCCAGGTCACCGAATCCGCCCTTTCGTAACCCGCGAAAAGCGGCGCGAACTCCGGCACCAGCGCGTAGGCCAGGCCGTAGGCGCCGTCGGCGTGGACCCAGGTCCGCGTCCCCTCGCACAGGTCGACGACCGCGCCCACGGGATCGACAGCTCCCGTCGAGGTCGTCCCGGTCGTGGCCACGACGGCGAAGAGATCCTCCCGCAGCCGCGTGTTCGACAGGATCTCCTCCAGGGCCTCGACGTTCATCCGCTGGCGCCCGTCGACCGGGATGCGGATGAGGCTCTCCTCGCCGAGCCCCAGCATGCGCACGGCGTGACGGACCGAGAAGTGGGCCTGCTCCGAGACGGCCACGGCCAAGCGCTCGGGCTTGCGGAACCCGCGCAAACCCTTGGCCGCCAGGTCGAACCCGCAGTCCTCGGCCTTGCGGTGAAGGGCCATGTACAGGGCCTGCTGGTTGGCGTACGTCCCGCAATACATGAAGGTCGCCGCGGCCGTCTCCGGGAACCCGAACAGCCGGACGAGCGTCTCGCCGCACATCTCCTCGAGCACGGCCCCGCCCGGCGAGACCTGCCAGTTTGTCACACCCTGGTTGTGGCTCAGGGCGACCGCCGCGCCCAGCTCGGCCCCGGCCTCGGGCGGCGTATTGAAAAAGGAATGGAACGACGGCAATCCGTAATCCGCGAGATGCGGCACGAGCCGCTCGTCGATGAGCCGCCCGACCTCCTCGAGCGGCGTCCCCTGCTCGCCGAACTCGACGAGGGGAGCGAGATCACGGGCGATCGCTTCGGGGGTCGCTCCGGAGTAGATCTTTTTGTTCATGGCCAACCTCCGCTTTTCTCAGCCCGCCGCTTTCTGAAGGATCATCTCGCGCCTCACGTCCGCCATCCGTCGCCCGGCGCCTTCCGCGCGCGCCCTCGCGCTCCGCGCTGTCGATCCGCCTGTTTGTCTCTTCCTGGCGCCCCGGCTCTTTGTCTCCGCCCGGACGCTCTTCGGCCCCTCGCCGTCCCTTAACGGGCGAAGCATCGTCAGCACCAGGGCTATCACGCCTCCGGGTTATACCGGCCGGCCTTGCTCGTCGCGACCCCGTAGCGGGCCATCCCCGCCGCGACGATCAGCGCGCAGACGACGCCGTCGAGTACCGGAACGCCGAGCCGCTTTTCGAGTCTCTTATCGAGTCCGGCCAGCCCGGCGCAGCCCAGGACGATGACCTCGGCCCCGTCCTCGTCGACGGCCGCCCGCCCCGCCCGGAAAAACCTCTCCTCGAGGTCGCTCTCCGCCCCCTCCAGCCCCTCGACCTCCGGCGCCCGGACCGAAGCCAGCGCCCCCCTCAGCCCGTAGCGCTCGATGAGGGCCTCCTTGTTGGGGATCGAGCGCGCCGCGGTCGACAGGACCGAGAACCTGTGCCCGAGCATGGTGGCCATTTTCATCGAGGCCTCGCCGATGCCGACGACGGGCTTGCGGCCGATCTCCTTCATCAGGTCCAGGTTCGGGTCGCAGTGGCAGGCGACGACGAAAGCGTCGAACGCCTCGTGGTTCTCCCGCAGCAGCTTGGCCATCCCCGGCGCGGCCAAGGCCTGGTCCTCGTAGGTGTCGATGAACCGCGGCGCCCCCGGCGTCGCCAGACACGCGACCTCGAACGCCCCTCCCGCGAAGGCCCGCGCCGCCTCCTCGATCCTCTGCGTCATGCCGGGGTCGCTGTTGGGGTTGATGATCAGGATCTTCATGTCGCCCTCCTCTTGCCGGCCGTCCGGATGTATTCGCGCGTCCGGTCGGTGATGTCCGTGGCATAGGCGTTGCGTCCCTCGAGGCAGTCCTTCATCAAGGCGAAGAACACGCCGCTCAAGGCCAGGATGGCCGCGAGGTTCGGCAGGGCGCAGGCGCCCACGGCGATATTGGCGAAGACCCACAGGCGGTCGACGTCGGCGAACCCGGCGAAAAGGACCCCCGGCACGAGATAGACCCAGCGCAGCCAGCGCATGGCCGCCCCGCCGAAGACGTGGGACGCGGCCGTCTCGAAGTAGATGAAGAACCCGATCTGGGTCGTCAGGCAGAACGTCAGGATGGAGAACGAGACGACGGCCGAGGCCGCCGCGGCCGGGAGCGAGGAGCGGAAGGCGGCCAGGACGAGCTCGATCCCCGTCCGCCCGCCGTCGAGGACACCCGTCGACAGGATGGCGAAGGCCGTGATCGAGCAGATGACGACGGTGTCGACGAAGACCTCGAACGCGCCCCACATCCCCTGCTGGAACGGATGCGGCGTGTCGGCGGTGGCGTGGGCCATGGGCGCCGTGCCGAGGCCGGCCTCGTTCGAGAGCATGCCCCGGGCCATGCCGTACTTGAGGGCCGCGGCGACGCTGCGGCCGGCGACCCCCGCGGCGGCGGGCACGGGCGAGAAAGCGTGGCCGACGATCATGGCCAGGACGGCCGGCGCCTTCCCGATGTTGAGAAGGAAGACGACGAGCCCGGCCGCGATGTAAACGAGGGACATGACCGGAACCAGCCGCGCGCAGAACCCGCCGATGCGCCGGAGGCCGCCGAGGATGACCGCGCCCGCGACCACGGCGATGACCGCCGTCGTGATGTAAGGGTTGAGGCCGTAGCTCCCGAGGAAGGCCCGGCCGACGGTGTGGGACTGCAGGAGCGTCGCCGTGAACAGGGCGTTGACGATGACCCCGACGCTGAAGGCCTTGGCCAGCGGACCCCAGCCGAGGCCCTTGCGGATGTAGTGCATCGGGCCGCCGCGGACCGGGCCGTCGCCGCCTTCGGTCGTGCCCGCGTCGCGATAATGGACGGCCAGGGTGATCTCGGCCGTCTTGGTCATCATCCCCAGGAAGGCCAGGACCCACATCCAGAAGACCGCCCCTGGGCCGCCGAGCGACAGGGCCGTAGCCACGCCGGCCATGTTGCCCATGCCGACCGTGCCGGCCAGGGCCGTCGAGACGGCCTGAAAAGGGGTCAGGCGGCCGGCTCGGGCGTCCGCGCGCTTGCCGAGGACCGTGCCGGCCGTGCGCCGGAGGATGAAGCCGAATTTGCGGACCTGGAAGAAGCGCGAGCGCAGGGTGAAGAACAGGGCCGTCGCGGCGATGAAGGCCGTCGTCCACGGCCCCCAGAGGAGGGCGTCGATGCGGGCGGCGACAGCGAGCAGTTGTTCTATCATCGGACCGGGCCGGCCTCGGGCCGCGCCGCAAGCTTATCCAGTCGCCGGAGCCGTTGTCAAGCCAAGAAGGCCTCCGTTCAGCTTTGTGAAGGATATCACCCCTAGCCCCCCGGCCCCCCGGGAACCAGTCCCGACGGTTCCCCCGTCGCCAAAGCGACGGGTCCCCCTCCGCTACGGGGGTCTTCGGGGCGACATCCTTCACCGCCTCACTCCGGCCTTCCAATGCGGAAAACGGGGACAGGCGGGGAAAAGGCGGGGGACACGAATCGGAAGTACCTGCGGCCGCTTCTTTCGTTAAGCCTAGCGGAGGGCTTCCTGGGATTCAACGTTTTAGGCGAGCGTGCGGTGCAGATAACGCCCGCGGCCGGGGCGTCCGACAAGATCTTCGCCGTCGACGATGAGCTCGCCGCGCGACCAGACCTTGAGGACCTTGCCGATGACGGGGAGGCCCTCGTAGGCCGACCAGTCCGCGGCCATGTGGAGCGTGTCGCGGCTCATGATCCACTCGGCCGTCGGGTCGAACAGGACGACGTCGGCGTCGGCGCCGGGCGCGAGGCTCCCCTTGCGGGGCGCGAGGCCGAAAAGCCGGGCCGGGGCGGTGGACGCGATATCGACAAGGCGCGTGAGAGGAAGCCCGCGCTTGACGACCCCTTCCGAATGGAGAAGCGGCAGGCGGACCTCGACGCCCGGGATGCCGTTCGGGCAGAGGTCGAAGCGCTCGGCGCCCATCAGCTTGGCCTGCCACGAATAGGCCGCGTCGTCGGAGCTGACCTGGGCGATGCGTCCGTCGGCCACGGCCTCCCAGAGCCGGTCGCGGACGGCGGCGGTCCGCAGCGGCGGCGAGCAGATCCATTTGATGCCGTCGTCGCGCGCCAGCATGTCCTCGGTGAAGACGAGGTAGTGGGTGCAGGTCTCGGCGCGGACGTCGAGCCCTTCGCGGCGGGCCGCGGCGACGAGGTCGATGCCCTCGGCCGTGGCCATGTGGACGATGAACAGGCGGCCGCGCGTCTCGCGGGCGGCGCCGATGGCCCGGGCGATGGCCGCGTTCTCGACCTCGGGCGGACGGCTGCGGGCGTGGTAGATGGGCGCGACGCGCCCCTCGGCGACGAGGCGCGGGATAGTCCTTTCGAGGGCGTCGTTGTCCTCGGCGTGGACGAGGAGCACGCCGCCGGCCCGGCGCAGGGCGTCGAGGATCGCCGCGAGCTCCTCGGGCCCGACCATCAGGCCCTCCTGGCGGTAGGTCAGGTAGCACTTGACGGTCGGGGCGCCGGCTTCGACGATGGCCGGGATGCCGGCGAATGTCTCGGCGGTGGGGCGGGTGATGACCGGGTGGACGCCCCAATCGATGAGGGCCTTGCCCGCGGCCTCGTCTTTCTTGCGGTCGATCGTCCGGAGAAGGGGCTCGCCGTCCTCCTGGTTCGAGAAATCGATGACCGAGGTCACCCCGCCGAAGGCCGCGGCGCGCGTGCCGCTCTCGTAGTCGTGGACGCTGACCGTGCCCATGAAGGCGTCGTTGAAGTGGACGTGGGTGTCGACGGCGCCGGGGAGGACGAGCAGTCCCGCGGCGTCGATGACGCGGTCGATGGGGCCGATGGAGACAAACGCGCCGCCGCCTTCGAGGCGCCCGCCGCACGCGGCGATCGTCTCGCCCTCGATGAGAAGATCGCCGGGCGAGGAGGATTCGGACGTGACGATCGTGCCGCCGCGGATGAGGGTCCGGGGCGCGCGAGGGCTCATGGCGTCCGCTCTCCCGCGGCCCTCATCGCCCCGACTTCTCCACCATACGCACGGCTTCGGCGAAGATCTCCAGTCCCTTGCGGGCGTGGGCCTCGGTGACGACCAAGGGCGGCAGGAAGCGGGCGACGTTGAAGTAGTGGCCGCCGACCTCGATGAGCAGGCCGCGGCGATGGCAGGCCGCGCGGACCTTGGCGGCGAGCTCGGGCGCGGGCTTGCGGGTGGACTTGTCCTCGACGAACTCGACGCCGAGCATCAGTCCGCGGCCGCGGGCCTCGCCGATGATGGCCGAGTCCCTCTCGAGCGCCTTGAGGGTTTCGAGCATCGCCCGGCCCAGGCGTTCGGCGCGGGCGGCCAGGCCGCGGTCGAGCATGAAGCGCAGGGACGCGGCGCCGGCGGCGTAGGCCACGACATTGCCCCGGAAGGTGCCGATGTGCTTGCCGCGCGGGAGCGTGTTGAGACGCTCCTTGTAGGCGGTCGCGGAGATGGGGAAGCCCAGGCCGCCCAAGGCCTTGCTCATGGTGACGATGTCGGGGACGGCGCCCGAGTGCTCGAAGGCGAAGAACTTGCCGGTGCGGCAGAAGCCGGCCTGGATCTCGTCGACGATGAGCAGGACCTCGTGCTTGTCGCAGATCGCGCGGACGGCCGCCAGCCAGCCGTCCGGCGGGACGATCGAGCCGCCCTCGCCCTGGACGGCCTCGACGATGACCGCCGCGGGGCGGGCGATCCCGGAGTGCGGGTCCTCGAGCTTGTGGTCGAGATAGGCGGCGCAGTGGAGATCGCAGGTTTCGGGCGACTTGGCGAAGGCGCAGCGGTAGCAGTAGGCGTAGGGCAGGAAGTGGACCTCGGGAAGGAGAGGCAGGAAATCGGCGCGGAAGGGCTCGCCGCTCGTCAGCGACAGGGCGCCGGCGGTCATGCCGTGGTAGGAGCCTTCGAAGGCGATGATCGGGATGCGGCGGGTGTTGTACTTGGCCAGCTTGACGGCGCTTTCGACGGCGTCCGAGCCGGTCGGGCCGGCGAAGAAAAGGCGCGAGAGCTCTGGGGGGAGGACCATGCGCAGGGCTTCGACGAGCGCCCGGCGGGGCGGGCTGGGGATGTCGAGCGTGTGGGTCAGGTCGTCCAGCTGGGCGCGGGCGGCCTCGAGGACGTCGGGGTGGGAGTGGCCGACGTTGAGGACCCCGGCCCCGCCGAAAAAGTCGATGTAGACGTTGCCGTCGACGTCCTCGACCGTGGCCCCGCGGCCGCGGCGCAGGGCCATGGGCAGGCCGCGCGGGTAGGAGACGGCCGAGCTTTCGTGGCGTTCCTGGAATTCGAGGAAGTCGCGGGACTCCGGCCCGGGGGGAGGCGAGGCGATGAGGGGGGCGCGGGGGTCGGAGAGCCGCTCGAAGATCTCTTCGGGGGCCGTTTCGGGGGAGGGTGCGGGATCATGGGAGGATGCGAGGGGCTTTCGTTCGTCCATGGGGGCCTCGTGTCTTTATCAGGTAGGCCGCGGAGTGTGCACTTCGACGGGAACGGGGCGCGCACATCCCGCCGGCCGAGCAAATTGTCGTGCCCGCGGCGAGAATTGTCAAGAAGCAAGAAGGGGAGCAAGAAGGGGAGGTTTGACCCTCTCCCCGCTATAGCGTCGGGTCGACGGGCTCGAGGAACGGGAAGCGGTGGAAATCCGTGTCCCGCGTGTAGATCCTCTTGACGCCGTGCTCGCGCATCAGGACGGCGGTGTGGGCGTCATAGATCAGGTTGCCGCGCAGGTGGGATCCGTTCTCCAGCACCTCGGCGGCCACCCGGGCGTGTCGCTCGGAGGGGACGAGCAGGGCGAACGTAGGGGAAGCCAGGATGGCTTCGACGAAGCCCCAGGCCTGGGCTACGCCCCACGGCTGACGGAAGACCCGCGGATGGGTGATGACCCGCAGGAACTCGTAGAGGATGCCCCAGGTCGAGTACCAAGGCGTGGACTGACGTCGCCATTCTTCGAGCTTTTTCCGGGAGGCAGCGTGGAAAGGCGAGCTCTTGTCGGCGGCGTAGACGAAGATATTCGTGTCGACGACGAACATCAGCGGCCCTCCATCGCCTGATAGAGGGCGTCGCGGTCGGCGATCTCGACCAGGGCGCCGCCGCTCGTGAACGACGGCAGGGGAGGCATGGGGGAGGCCGCCTCCTTCTCGGCGAGCAGGCGCCGGAGGGCGGATTCCACGAGCTCGGACATGGTGCAGCCGCGGCGGGCCGCTTCCTTCTTGAGAAGGGTCATCACGGAATCGTCGATGTTCAAGGTCGTTTTCATCCATATAACCATACATAATATATGGCTATATGTCAAATCGTTTGATATGGATGCGCGCTCCGGCTCCCGATCATGGCCGGTCACGGTCGTTCGGGCCGCTATCCTCGCTGTGCTCCATGATGTCGATTCGTTCACTTAATAAAGACGCAGCGCCCCCTGGCATATTCTCACGGGTAGAAACAAAATCCGCGAGGTTGATTGGGGTATATGTCAGGCGGGGGGGAGGAGCTGCATTCTTTTTGCCCGAAAAAACATGCAAATCCGGCGTCCGGCAAGCTGTTGAGCAGATCGCCATGCTAGCTAAATAATTGATAATAAATAAAAATATTAGGTCCGACCCCGGCCGAAGGCCGTTTCCCAGGTGGCCCAGGGGCCGCCGAAGGGGCGCAGGCCGAGGTCCACGGGGCTGGTCGGGGCCGGCTCGAGGGCCTCGAAGACCTCGCGGGCGTGGGCCTGGGCCCGGGCGTAGAGCGACGCGGCGCGCCCGTAGAGGGCCAGCGCGATATTCTTTGCGGCGTTCACACCTTCTCTGCCCCCCTTGACCCGCGATTCCGCTGCATCGCCTTCGCCCTCGCCCAGCTTGCCTCCTCCCGCGCGGCTCCCTCCGGCCGCTTCCATCTCCAGCTCGGCCCGGTTGAAGGCGTTGCGGCCCTCGAACATCTCGGCCACGGCCAGGCCGTAGAGCGCCTTGAGGTCGCCGTAGCCCGCGTCGCGATAGTTCAGGTGCATCAGCTTCGCGTAGGCGTTGGCGATCTCCTCCTCGGCCGCCGCCTTGGCCGCTTCCGCCACCTCGGCCGGTCCCTTGGCCAGCCGCAGCCGGTAGAACGTGTGGGTCCCCGCCGCGTAGCGGTAGGTAGGATTCATCATCGATCCGTCGCCGGCCTTCGACCCGTGCAGGACCCGCCCCGGCGGCCCCGTGCAGATGTGGGCCACGCCCTCGTCGCCGTCGTGCGGCTCGACCACGGCCGTCCACAGGTTCGTCGGCCGGCAGAACATGGCCTCCCAGCCCCCGGCCGGCGGCCACGGCGGCGGCGCGCCCGGGAAGCGCAGGACCATCTTGGCGAACTCGACGTCGATCTCGCCGTGGTAATTGTTGAACAGGTCCCAGATCATCTTGTTGCGCGGCGCGGCGTAGGCGCCGTACCCTCCGTGCCCGCCGACGAACCCGCCCTCCTTGGTCACCTGCATATCCGGGTGGAGGTAGTTGTTGGTCGAGAACATGAAGTCCCGCTCCCCGAAATCGCCGGGCCGGCGCACGGCCTGGACGGCCGCCGTCTTCTCCACGATGCAGGCCTCGCCGCGCACGTCGACGAAGTGGAAGTTCTCGGGGACGTTGATCTGCCACGGCATGATCATATCGCGGGCGGCGAAGGCCCCGTCGGCGAAGCGCACGATGTAGGGCAGCGAGCAGGCCCAGCCGATCCCGTAGCCCTCGTCCTCGGGGCGGGGCGAGCCGCCGCCGCCGGAATTGCCCAGGAACAGGCCGCGGTTGTTCATCAGGAAGTGGTCGCCGATCTCGCCGGCGTCGGCCCCGCACATGTAGGCGTTGCCGCGGTCCGGGAAGGCGACGATGACCACGGCGTGGGCCACGTCGGGCGTGTCGAGGGTGTCGAGCCCGATGAGCCGGCCGTCCTTGGTCGCGCTCCCCCAGGCCGAGGCCACCGAGCAGCGCTTGGGCGGCAGGGCGTCGCGCTCGGCGCCCTCCGGGTAGACCGAGGTCGCCGGATCGGGCAGCGTGCCGTTGATGAGCAGGACGTCCGTGTAGGTCATGGGGTAACCGGCGTGCGTCGCGCCGTCGGCCATGCCGCGCATGAAGTCGATCCACTCCGGCGTGTAGCGGCGGATGAACGACTGGTTGGCCCGCAGCGCCTGCATCACCTCGTCGCGGCTGAAGCGCCGCAGGGCCGCGGCCCACTTGTCCTCGCGGGTCCGGTCGATGTAGGCGCAGGCCTGCTCGCCGTACTGGAAGCCCATCTCGTAGTCGGAGCCCTTGAGGATGACGACCGGCAGGATGGACGGCGGCAGCGAGTCGCGCGACGGATCGTCGGCGGGAACGCGGGCGGAGAGGAAGGGGTCCGTCGAGGCCGGCGCGGAGGACGGGTTGCCGCGCGCGGATGTCATCGGTTTCGAGAAAGGCGCGCGCGAGAAGGCGCCCGGTCCCGACCGCGAGGCGTTCGGCCCCTCCGACGGCCCGGCTTGAAGGGCCGGGAGGATGAACACGACGATGACGACGGCTATGACGGCCAGGATGATCAGGATGATGGCGAATATGCCCCAGGCGGCGGCGATGCGGTTGGTCTTCATGGGTCCCTCCTTCTTCAACTCCGGCGGATGAAGCCCTCCGGGGGCGGGGGCTCTCTAATGGAGGTTTTAACAGAGGCCGCGGGGGAATTCAAGGAAACCGCCACCGGCCGCTCGTCACCGGGGACAGGGAGTTCGCGAAGCTCGGCCGGACTGTCGCGATCGACTGGCTCTCATGGAGGTGGAATAGAACGGGGACATGTACCGCAGGTATGGGTCCAGGCATTTTTCGAGGTATTGATCGGGCATATGTAGATCGGGGGGGAGCCGCATTTTTTTTGCCCAAAAAACATGCAAATCCGGCGCCCGGCAAACTGTTGGCCAAGTCGTCCTGATCGCTAAAGAGCTGATAATAAATGAAAATTTCTGGTCCGACCCCATTATGATATACTCACACCAATAAGCCTGCCGGAGGTCGAACCATGAACAATGCCAATTCCGCGAATGTTCGGCTGCGGAGCGCCAGGCCCCTCGTGCTGGGGCTGTTAGCCATGTTCGTCTTTGCGATGCTTGGATCCGCGGGCCACGATACCAAAGCACAGACTCGCGATGTTACGAACGCACTCAGCGCAGATTTCTCCACTGCGGCCGCGGCGCCCGCCCCGAAAGCCACGGCGTCTGGGCCTGCCCAAAAAACGACGGCAGCCCCGCGGCGCGCCGCCTCGGCTGCCGCGGCGGCCGCTCCCGCCCCCGCTCCTGCCGTTGATCCCGCCCTCTTCAACGCCCTCGAATGGCGGCTCATCGGTCCGTTCCGCGGCGGCCGCGTCACGGCCGTCGACGGCATCCCCTCCGACCGCTTGACCTACTACTTCGGGGCCACGGGCGGCGGCGTCTGGAAGACCGACGACGGCGGCCTCTCCTGGCGATGCGTGTCCGACGGCTTCTTCAAGACCGGCTCGGTCGGGGCCATCGCCGTGGCCGCCGCCGATCCCAACGTCGTCTACGTCGGCATGGGCGAGGCGCCCATCCGCGGCAACGTCTCGCACGGCGACGGCATGTACAAGTCCACCGACGCCGGCAAGACCTGGACGCACATCGGCCTCCGCGACACGCACCAGATCTCGCGCGTCCGCGTCCATCCGCGCGACATCGACCTCGTCTACGTCGCGGCCCTCGGCCACGTCTACGGGCCCAACGAGGAGCGCGGCGTCTTCCGCTCGAAGGACGGCGGCAAGACGTGGGAGCGCATCCTCTACCGCAGCCCGCGGGCCGGGGCCATCGACCTCATCCTCGACCCGACCAACCCGCGCGTCATCTACGCCGCTCTCTGGGAGGCCTGGCGCACGCCCTACAGCCTCAATTCGGGCGGGCCCGGGGGCGGTCTTTTCAAATCGACCGACGGCGGCGACACCTGGACCGAGATCTCGCGGCGCCCCGGCCTGCCCAAGGGCGTCCTGGGCAAGATCGGCGTCACCGTCTCGCCGGTCCGCGCCGACCGCGTCTGGGCCATCGTCGAAGCCGAGGACGGCGGCGTCTTCCGCTCCGACGACGGCGGCGAGACTTGGATGAAGCTCAACGAGGACCGCGCCCTCCGCCAGCGGGCCTGGTACTACAGCCGCATCTACGCCGACACCGGTTCGGCCGACACGGTCTACGTCCTCAACACCGGCTTCTACAGATCCGTGGACGGCGGCCGGACGTACGCGGCCATCCGCGTCCCCCACGGCGACAACCACGACCTGTGGATCGATCCCGCCGACCCGCAGCGGATGATCAACAGCAACGACGGCGGGGCCAACGTCAGCACGAACGGCGGCCGCTCCTGGACGGCCCAGGACAACCAGCCGACGGCCCAGTTCTATCACGTGGCGGTCGACGACCGCTTCCCCTACTGGGTCTACGGCGCCCAGCAGGACAACTCCACCGTGCGCATCGCCAGCCGCACCGACACCGGCTCGATCGACAAGCCCGATTGGTATCCGGTCGGCGGAGGCGAGAGCGGCTACGTCGTGCCCAAGCCGGGCGACGCCGACATCGTCTACGCCGGGAGCTACGGCGGGCTGATCACGCGATGGGACTACCGGACGCGCGGCCAGCGGGTCATCACGGCCTGGCCCGATAATCCGATGGGCTGGGGCGCGGCCGACCTCAAGTACCGCTTCCAGTGGACGGCGCCCATCGTCGTGTCGCGGTTCGACCCCAACGTCCTGTATCACGCCGCCCAGGTCCTGTTCAAGACGACCAACGAGGGCCAGAGCTGGGAGATCATCAGCCCCGACCTGACGACCAACGACAAGTCGAAGCAACAGTCGTCAGGCGGCCCCATCACCCAGGACAACACGAGCGTCGAGTACTACTGCACGATTTTCGCCCTGGCCGAGTCGCATCACGATGCGCGGATCCTGTGGGCGGGGACCGACGACGGGCTCGTCCACATCACGCGGGACGGCGGGGCGAGCTGGCAGAACATCACGCCGAAACAGCTTCCGCCCTGGAGCCTCATCAGCTCGATCGAGCCGTCGCCGCACGACGCGGGCACGGCCTACATGGCGGTCGATCGTCACGAGCTCGACGACTTCAGGCCGTACATCTACAAGACGAGCGATTTCGGCAAGACGTGGAAGCTCGCGGTGGGCGGGCTGCCGCAGGACACCTTCATCCGCGTCGTGCGCGAGGACCCGGCGCGCGAGGGATTGCTCTACGCGGGAGGCGAGACCGGGGTGTACGTGTCGTTCGACGGGGGAGAGCGCTGGCAATCGCTCCAGCTCAATCTCCCCGTCGTGCCCATCCACGATCTCGCGGTCAAGAACGGCGATTTGGTCGCAGCGACGCACGGCCGGTCGTTCTGGATCCTGGACGATCTGACGCCCCTCCACCAGCTCGAGCCGGGGGCGGCGCCGGACGTGATGCTCTTCAAGCCGCGCGACGCGTACCGGATGAGGGGAGGAGGCCGGCCCTCGGGAAGCGTGGGAGCCAATCCCCCGGCGGGATCGGTCATCCATTACTTTTTCAAGGACAAGCCCGAGGGCGAGGTCGCTCTCGAGTTCCTCGACGCGGGCGGGAAGGTCATTCGCAGATTCACGAGCCGGACGCCGGCGCGCGGGACCGGAGCGGGGGAGGACCTGTACGCGGCCTATTTCGGGGGAGGCGGCGCGGCGCGCGTTCGTGCCGAGGCCGGCATGAACCGCTTCATCTGGAACATGCGCTATCCCGACGCCGAGAGCGTGCCCGGGGCCATCCTGTGGAGCGGCTCGACGATCGGGCCGACGGCCCCGCCCGGCGCCTACGAGGTGAAGCTGACGGTCGGCGGGAAGACGATGAACCGGACGTGGAATTGGCTCAAGGACCCGCGCCTCGAGGCGACGGAGAAGGATCTCGCGGACCAGTTCGCGCTTCTCATCCGGATCCGGGACACGCTCGGCGAAGTCAATCGCGGCATCAATCGGCTGCGCGCTGCGCGGACCCAGATCGAAGCCGTCGCCGGCAGGGCGGCGGGCGCGGGAGGGGACAAGGCCAAGGAGATCGGCGGGGCGGCCCGGGCCATCGCGGACAAGCTGACGGCGGTCGAGGATGTCCTCATCCAGGCCAAATCCAAGAGCGGACAGGATCCGCTGAACTATCCCATCCGGCTCGACAACAAGCTGGCTGCGCTGGCCATGGTCGTGGCCTCGGCCGACGCCCGGCCGACGGATCAGTCGGTGGCGCTTTACGAGGAGCTGGCGGGGACGGCCCGCGCGGAGTTAGCTAAGCTCGGCACGATCCTGGAGAAGGACGTCGCGGCGTTCAACAAGTTGGTCAGCGACGCCGGCGTGCCGGCGGTGGTCATCAGATAGAAGGACGAGCCTCAGATCCCCGGCTGTATCTCGGCCGGATAAGCGAATGCTTCCGTCCGCCTGGGGAATGAGTATTGTGTCCCCGAATTAAGTTAGAGCCAGTTTTCCACGCGCAGACCGGGGATCCCTTGGAAATGGCGCACATCGGACGTGACGACGGTCAGGCGGTGCCTCAAGGCGATCGCGGCGACCTGCAGGTCCGGTTCGAAGCGGCGGCGGCCCCTGCGCTCGAGGGATGCTTTGAGGCGGCCGTAGGCCCGGGCGTCCTTCGTCTCGAAGGGCAGGATCGTGAGGCGGGGGAAGACCTGCTTTTCGAAGAACTCGACGAGGTCGCGGGACGCGCCGGCGCCGCCCTGCCCCTCCAGCTTGAATAGCCCATAGGAGATCTCGGCGACGTTGATGGCCGTGGTGAACTGCGCCGGCGCGGGCGTCGCGGCGAGCTTGGCCATCAGCCCCTCCGGCCGGCGCTTTTTGGCGAGCGCGCTGAGAACGCTGGTGTCGAAGAGATACATCAGAAGGCCGGCTTCCTGGCCCGGGCCTTTGTCCGGGCTTCGTAGATGTCTGCGACCATGGCGTCGATCACCGCGTCGTGGTCCGCGGCGGGCGGAGGGACCGAAGCCAATCCTCCGGTCTTGGCAGCCTCTGCCTTCTCCCAATCCTCGTAAGGGACGAGCGCAGCGACGGGCTTGCCGTGCTTGGTGATCATGATGGGCTCCTTCAGATTGATAAGACGCTCGACGAGGGCCGAAATTCTCGCTTTCGCTTCGGTCAGCGGGACCGAGATCATGGCGGGCCTCCTTGCCGGTCTTATGGGGACGAAGTCATTTTGACATAATGTGGTCAAATTGACCAGTAATCTTTCTCCGGCTCGCAGGATTTTCCGTAAATTGTGCGATATTGACTATTGCATTCACAGGGCCCATTATTCCCCATGAGAATTCTGACGATGCCGAGGCGTCTATATGTGTGAGATCGACGAGATTCTCGAAGAGGACATGCTCACGTCGTGACGAAAGACGCCCTGCTCTTCGCGCCCGCCGATATCCCTCGAGCTCGAGTTCGGACTCTCAAGGGCGCCGGTTCGAGCCGCGTCGAAAGGAGGAAGACCGATGCGCGCAAGTCGGGTGATCCATGTGGTCAGCTGTCATGCTGAAGGCGAAGTCGGGGACGTTATCGTCGGCGGAGTCGCCCCGCCGCCCGGAGATACCATCTGGGAGCAATCCCGCTGGATAGACCGGGATCAGAAATTGAGGAGACTCCTGCTCAATGAGCCGCGCGGGGGTGTTTTTCGCCATGTCAATCTCCTCGTTCCTCCCAAGCATCCCCAAGCTCAGATGGGCTGGATCATCATGGAACCCGAGCACACTCCTCCCATGTCAGGCTCCAATTCCATCTGTGTGTCAACGGTCCTGCTTGAGACAGGGATCATCCCCATGGAAGAGCCGGAAACCAAGATGATCCTTGAGCCGCCGGGAGGCCTGATCGAGGTGGTCGCCCGCTGCGAGTCGGGAAAGGTCACCAGGGTGACGGTCCGGAACGTTCCTTCCTTTGTGGATAAAGCGAAGGCCCGTCTGGAAGTCGAAGGGATCGGCACCCTGACCGTCGACACGGCTTACGGCGGCGACAGCTTCGTCATCGTCGACGCGGCCGCACTGGGTTTTCGGCTCGTCGCCGACGAGGCGCGGGAGATCGTTGAAACGGGGATGAGGATCACCCGGGCCGCCAATGAACAGCTCGGCTTTCATCATCCGGAAAATCCCGACTGGAGACACATCTCGTTCTGTCAGATCGCCGCCCCCCTGAAAAAGGAGAACGGAAGCTGGCTCGGACGAAATACCGTCGTCGTCCAGCCGGGCAAACTGGATCGCTGCCCGACGGGAACCGGTTGTTCCGCCCGCATGGCCCTCCTGCATCATCAGGGGCTGTTGCGGCCCGGAGAGCATTTCATCGGGGAGTCCATCATCGGTTCGCGATTCCACTGCCGGATCGACTCGCTGACAAAGGTCGGTGATAAGCCGGCCGTTTTTCCGCTCATTTCGGGACAAGCCTGGATCATGGGCATCCATCAGCACCTGTTGGATCCGACCGATCCCTGGCCGGAGGGCTATCGGATAGCCGATACCTGGCCGCATTTCAAGAAATGATACGGGAGGCGGGCATGAGATATCTCAAGGTCGGCTTCGTCGTCGCGGCTTGTCTTTTCGCGCTGGGCTGTGCGTCTCCCGTCAAGGTCAGCCCCATCGCCCCGCAAACGTTCCCCCGCACGACGTCCTGCGAGGTGTTCCTCGAGGCCGCCCCCGACAGGGCCTACGTCGAGATCGCCTTGATCGAAGTGGACGCCGGCGCGAAGCACATCGAGACGGCCAGGAAAAGAGCCATGTCGCTGGGGGCCGATGCCATCATCTTGCGGGAGCGCGTGAAGGTGCCGGTCGGGGATATCGCCGGCTATCCGCGCTTCAACCGGACGATCTATCTGGCCGTCAAGTGGAAAGATTGACGAAATAGAAATAATCTTAGGCGAAGCGGGCGATCTTGGCGATGAGGGCCTCGACGTCTTCCGTCTTGCCCAGGAAGTTCTTGGTCCAGACGGTCAGGACGATGTGGCCCCGGCCGTCCGGCAGGTAGATGATCCCGCAGTCGTCGAACGAGCCGGCGATCGTCCCCGTCTTGTGGGCCACCGGGGTCCCGGGCTGCAGCCCGCCCTTGATCCGGCCCGCGCCCGTCTGGCACTTCAGCATGATGTCGAGGATGAGGTCGCACGAGGCCGGGTCGAGGATCTCTTTGCGGAAGATCTTGGCCAGGAGCATGTCGGTCGCCGAGTTGTCGCTGATGAGCATCATCAGGTTGACGAGGTTGCGGACCGAAAGGACGATGCCCGGCGCGGTCAGGCTCGAGAGCATGCCGCTGCCCATGTGCTGATCGGTCTTCGCGACGCGGATCTCGTCGTCGAGCCCGAATTTTCCTTCTTTGATCTGATAGAGGACCTCGACCAAGAGCGGGACCTTGAAGGCCGAGGCCATCGGGAAGAGGGTGTCGCCGTTGACGGCCAGCTCCGTGCCGCTCTCGATGTGGAGGAGCGCGACGCCGACCTCGCCTTCGGCGCGGGCGAAGACGCCGCGGATCTGCTTCTCGAGACGCTGGAGGCTCGAGAGGGCGGGGGCTGCGGTCTGGGTGAGGGCGTGCGGGGCGGCCGTAGAGGCTGGCAAGATAGCCACAAGAACAGCCATAAGTAGCAGGGGAAGGCACTTTTTGTTCATTGGGAACCTTTCGAGTCCTTGATCTCGATATGGTAGAGCCGGCCCTGCCGCGCTGTCAAGGTCGCTGCCGGTCGTGACGAGGCGGCGGCACCTCGTTATTCGTTTTTACCATCAAAAACGCGCAAAAAGCCTCCAACCCAAACTGATGAGCGAGGATTGGGTTAGGTTAAGTAGATGATTATAAATGATTTATTGTGGTCCGACCCCAATCTATCTATCTCTTCCTCTTTTTGATCGTGGCCAACGCGTCCCTAAGGACCGGAAGGGTCAGGGCATCTTTGGGGCGGCCGACGGCTTCTTTGCTCTTGATGATCCGGTCCAAGGATAAGACCCTAACGGGCAAACGCCCGAGGTCGATGACGATCGTGCGCTTCATTTCTTCATCGAACGTGCCCAGCCCGTGCATCGTCAAGACGATGTCGAACAGCTCGACGGCCCCGCCGGCGAATGTCGGGGGATGGAGGCCGACCGACGGAACGATGACCCCGCCGACCTTGGCCAGCGCCCTTCTCAAGCCCGGATCGTCCAGGTCCTTGAACCAGAGGTCGATATCTTGGGTGACGATCGGGGCTCCCTGCAAGGCCGCGGCGGCGGCGCCGACGATCATGTAGTCGACCCCCCGCTTGTGGAGTTCTTTCAAAAACGCGATCTCCCTACCGGTGAAGATGGAGTTTTCTGCCACGGGTCAAGCTCCTTTGCAGGCGGCGGATCGGCTCCTCTTCGAGAAGGAGGAGCGTCAGGCGAACGTTGTCGCGGTCGAGCTTCGGGTTTCCGGCGGCGATGCGGTCGGTGAGGGCTCGGATACGCTGGATCTTCGCGACATCAGGGTCCGTATCGGAGAGAAAGGCGCCGGGGCGGATGGCCAGCGTGTCCGCGAGCGACCGGAGCGAGGCGGGCAGGACCGATCTCTTGTGGGCCAGGTGGTAGAAGGCCGTCTTGCTGACCCCGGCTTTGGATAGAAGGGCGTTGAGGGTCAGCCCCCGTTTTCCGGCGAGCTTTCGAAGTTTGGCCAGATCGATCCGCATGGTTCAATGGTACTAAAAAATAGGACTATATGCAAGTATTATCGTGTCTATAAGGCCCGATCCGGGGACGTGTGCCTTTGGCACGTGGCCCCCTTGTTCTTTTTGCCCTTAAAAACGCGTAAAAAGCCCCCCGCCCAGACGGATGGGCGACCCCATTTCATTTAGGGCCCGACCTCTTTTTCAAGGGCCCGTCGGACAAGACGGTTGAGCGAGATCCCCTCGCTGATCGCTTTTCGCACGGCCTGCTTGTGGAGCTCGGGGGCGACTCGGACGTTGAAAGTCCCTCCATAGGACTTCTTGAGGTCTTTCCCGACCTTATGGCAGAGCTCGAGATAATCCTCGACTGCCTCTCTGAAGCTCTTCTTGAGCTCGGCCACGGAACGGCCCTCGAATGAGACGAGGTCGTCGATGCCCTCGATCCGTCCGTGAAAGCACTCGTCCTCGGGGCTGTAGTGGATGGAGCCGATGAAGCCCTTATGGCGCATTGTGTTTTTCATGGAAGGAATCCTTTCCGCCTGAGCTCCCATTCGACATCATCCAATTGATACCTTTTGAGAATGTTGGCCGGGTGTGGCCGATGTAGCCGGATGATATTTTGGCCTTCTTCATTGAAGAACGCGACCCGGGAACCGGCGGTCTTTCCAGTTTTCACTTCTGAATACCCGAAACCTTTTAGTAACTTGACGAGCTCGTCATAAGTGAAGTCCCGCGGTTTCGCTAGGAACCTCTTGATAAGTTTTTTGTGTTGACTCAATGAAATTCTACCCCTATGTTCAGAGAAATGCAACTAAATAATGGTTGCAAACTATCTGCCCTATTGTTACTCAGCATCTCTATTCATAAAAAACGTCTCGACAGGACATTTTTCTCAGGGTGAAATGCGGCTAACGGCGGCGAGGCGGTTGGTGGGGGGACATGTACCTTTGGTACGTGTCCCCATCTACCTAAGTTCCTTTTTTGGGGCTCCAGCTTTTTACGTTTTCACCCTCGAAAACGTGCAGATCCGACCCTCGCCAAACTGTTGGGCAGGTCTGCGGAAAAGCTAACAGGTTGATACCAAATCATATAAGGTGGTCCGACCCCAGTCAATCTGAAATCTTGTGTCCCAAAACTTGTTAAGCTACCATGCATATGGGCTTAAAAGCATATCGTGTAAACGGGAGTGGACAATGATCGGTGCGATCGCGGGCGACATCATCGGGTCGGTGTACGAGTTTCAGCGGACGAAGTCCAAGAAATTTCCGCTTTTCAGCCCCGAATGCTTCTTCACCGACGACACCATCCTCACGGTCGCGGTCGCCCAGGCCATCCTGACCGACGGCAACTACAAGAAGGCCGTCCTGGCCTTCGGCCGGCGCTATCCGGAGGCCGGCTACGGCGGCAGTTTCCGCATCTGGCTCCATTCGCGGGATCCCAAACCGTACAACAGCTATGGGAACGGATCGGCCATGCGCGCAAGCCCGATCGGCTTCGCCTTCGACACGGTGGATGACGTCCTTCGCGAAGCCGCCCGCTCCGCCAGGTTCAGCCACAACCACCCCGAGGGGATCAAGGGTGCCCAAGCCACGGCCCTGGCGGTTCTCCTGGCCAGGACGGAACGGAGCAAGGACCTTATCAGGAGCGAGATCGCGGCGCGTTTCGGCTACGACCTCGACCGGACCGTGGACGAGATCCGCCCTTCCTACGGGTTCGACGAGACCTGTCAGCGGACCGTCCCCGAAGCCATCGTCGCCTTCCTCGATTCGACCTCGTACGAGGACGCCGTCCGCAACGCCGTCTCTCTCGGCGGCGACAGCGACACGCTGGCCTGCATCACCGGAGGGATCGCCGAGGCCTTCTACGGCGGGGTCCCCGCCAGGATCCGCGCCAAGGTCCGCAGGATCCTGCCGCCCGACCTCCTGGAGGTCACGGAGCGGTTCTGCGCCCGCTACGGCTTAACGTCCTGAGGCCTGGATCCGACAGTCGCCGCCCCCCAAGCTTTTATAGGTTGACAACTTTCACCACTCCACTAAAATTCGAGTCATGAGAAATGTAAAAGAAGCTCCGTGCCTAAATCTCATCTCATGGAATATGAAACATTCTAGGAAGTCATGGCAATACTTGATGTCTTTGAATCCCATGCCTGACGTTGCGCTGCTCCAAGAGGCGCTGAAGCCAAATGTTGGCTTCTATTGGATAACCCCCGCTCTTGAAGATAACTGGCATATCGAAGGACATTTAAAACCGAAATATTGTTCTGCAATAGTCGGGCTTTCTGATCGTGTCCAAGGACGGCCTATCCCAACAAAAAGAATTGGAGATCCGGAAAAACAGAGCATTCCTGTTAGCCGACTTGGCACAATCGCCGTTGCAGAAATAGATCTTCCCTCGAGAGAAAGTATTTTTATAGCGTCAGTTTATTCCTATTGGGAAAATACCTTCTCTGATAAAAGGCCGATTTTCGCTGATGCCTCAGCGCATCGGATCATTTCCGATATATCGGCTCTTATAGGGAGTCGCAAGGGCGCACATATTCTCGTTGCTGGAGATTGGAACATTTTTCACGGTTATGGTGATGATGGAAGCGAATACTGGAAAGCAAGGTATGATACGGTCTTTTCCCGAATGTCGGCAATAGGGTTCCATTTTGCTGGACCACATCAAAGAGCAGAAACCCGCCATGAGAGGAAGCCAAAATACTTCCCGATCGATGATAAGAATGTCCCAACTTATCGACGGGGAGGGCCCGGCAAGCCGGATTCGGCAAGGGACCAGCTTGACTTTGTGTTTGTCACTCGCGGTTTGAGCGACCGCATTCATGTGAAAGCATTGGATAATCCGGATGAATGGGGCCCGAGCGATCATTGTCGTATTGCTATTGATATCTTCGCAAACAGAACCTGACAGGGGCCTCATCAGGGCTGAGATCGCGGGCCGGTTCGGCTACGACCTGCCACGGACCACGAAGCGGTTCTGCGCCCGGTACGTCCTGATGGTCTGACGCCAACCCAAACAATTTGACAAGTAGTTCCTGATTGCTGTTAATAAGCCGAGAGGCTTTTATGCGTGCCCCCAAGGCCCATTACAGCGTCTACGTCGTATACCTGCGGAACCCAAAGGGCGACGGCAAGGCCGGGTATTATGTCGGCATGACGGGCCTTTCGCCCGAGAAACGCTTCGAGAACCACAAGAAGGGGATCAAGGCGGCCGCCGTCGTCAAGAAATTCGGCGAGCGGCTCGTCCCCGCACTCTACGAGCACTTCAACCCGATGCCCTACGAGCTCGCCAAGGAGATGGAGGCGAGCCTCGCCGAGGATCTCCGCCGCCGCGGCTTCGTCGTCTTCGGCGGGCATTGAGACGACCTCCTCCGTCAAGAAGGTGTCTTGGGCGTCTTTTCATCTCGATGACCGCGCCCGCGAGCCTGGCGAAGAGCACGGATTGTTTGACATCCCCGCATGATGGTCCGATAATCAGGCTGGACGGCAGGCAGGTTTCAAGGAGGCGTCTATCATGCCGAAAAGAATGGGTCGTCGCCCCATCCTCCGCTTAGGCGCGGCGCTCGCCTTGGGCGTTGCGATCATCGTGGCCGCAGTGGTCATACCGGCGGTGAGAGCGGATACTCATCCGCTGGCATCGCCCGACAGCGCCATTTATGGCTTCCGGAACTTCATCATCATCCCCCAGGTGTTCATCGCAGCCATCCTGTTTTCGATCTCGCTCCTGAGGCGCCCCGGCGTTCGTCTGTTGAATCTGGTCTCGGGCGTGCTCGGCCTGGTGGCCTTTGTCCTCGCTCTTTTTCTTGTGGA
This sequence comes from uncultured Eubacteriales bacterium, assembly GCA_964423315.1. Taxonomy (GTDB): domain Bacteria; phylum Acidobacteriota; class Aminicenantia; order Aminicenantales; family Saccharicenantaceae; genus RBG-16-66-30. The sequence goes on from CAYREO010000012.1 coordinate 89,954, forward strand.
TGCGGCAATGGCCTTCTTCAAGCACGGCCCCGGCATGCGCGTGGCGTCCATCGCGCTTCTCGTCTGCATAGCCCTTAACGTCCTGGCCGGAGCTATCGCCGTCTTGGTATCGATCTCTCGTTTTCGCGAAACCGGCCGGGCCTGACTCCTCCAATGTATGCGGGGCCGTCCACCTGCGATGGGAACATCTAAGATCCTCCTCGTGGACGGTTACAATGTCATCCATCGGGTGCCGGAGCTGAGACCCAGCCTCGGGGGAGGGCTGGAGAGTGCGCGGATGAAGCTCGCCCTGCAGCTCTCGGCCTGGGGCCGGACCCACGCGGCCTACGAATGCGTCATCGTCTTCGACGGGGACGCCCAATTCGCCGGAGGCCGCGACCAGCGACTGGCTGGGGTCCGTTGCCTCTTCTCGGTAAGGTCGCACGGCGGCGACGACGAGATCATCCGCTTCGTCAGGGGATACAAAGGGAGAGCTTCCGATATCATCGTAGTCTCCGACGACAACAAGGTCGGCAACAACTGCCGGGCCCTTGGGGCCTCTGTTCAGCCCTCGAGCTTCATCATGAGCGTGAAGCTGCGCCAACGGGCGGGGCGGGCGAAAGCCTCGCCCGACGGCAAAGGTCTCAACCGCAAGACGGCCGCCGATATCAACGAAGAGCTCAAAAAGAAATTTGGGCTGTAAAGCTCAAAAGGGCCTCCCCGCCACTATTAGCAACAGGGCAAATTATTGTTTTCCCCCCCGAAAAGGTGAAAAAATGGGCTGCAGCAAGCTGATGGGTACGACACTTGAGAGGACAACATGATGATAATAAATGAAATGCTGAGGTCCAACCCCATCCTATATAATAATACAAGAATATGTAGAAAATGGCTTTAATATGTGACATTGCCATGATACAATAGCTCTGTCAGGGGGCATCGTGTTCAAGAGAACGATCCTGCAACAGCTTCGAGCCTGGCAAGGCCGGCCGGACCGAAAACCGCTCATCTTGCGAGGCGCCCGCCAAGTCGGGAAGACCACGGCCGTCGGTCTCTTCGCCCCGGCTTACGATCAATTCATCCCGCTCAACCTTGAAAAGCCCGAAGAGGCGCGGCTCTTCTCCGGCGATCTCGGCGTCCGGGACCTCTTCCAGGCCATCCGCTTTCACAAAGGGCTTCCGAGCGTCGACGGCCGCGTGCTCCTCTTCCTGGACGAGATCCAGAACTCCCCGGAGGCCGTCCGCGCCCTGCGCTACTTCCACGAGGAGCTCCCCGAAATCCATGTCATTGCGGCCGGCTCGCTCCTGGAGATCGCCCTCACGCAGAAGCAGATCGGCGTGCCGGTGGGCAGGGTCGAGCACGGCTTCATGGGGCCTCTCAGCTTTCGGGAATTCCTCGAGGCCACGGGCGAATCACAGGCCCTCGAGGCCCTCTCGACGGTCCCCGCGCCCGCCCATGTGTTCCCGAAGCTGTTGGACTTGTTCCACCGCTACGCCCTCGTCGGCGGCATGCCCGAGATCGTGGCCCATTACGCCGCGAGCCGCGACGCGGTGGCCCTCGAACCCCTCTATCGCTCGCTCTGGACGTCCTTCCTGGATGATATCCCGAAATACGCCCGGAACGAGACCATGAAGCGCGTCATCCGCCACTGCCTCGAGGCGGCCCCGCTGGAGGCCGGCGAGCGGATCAAGTTCGCCGGTTTCGGCCGGTCGAACTACCGGTCGCGGGAGGCCGGCGAGTCCCTGAGGACGCTCGAGCAGGCCATGCTGATCCACCTCCTCTACCCCACGACCTCGACCGGAATCCCTCTGGCCCCCGACCGTCGCAAGTCGCCGAAGCTGATGTTCCTCGACATCGGCCTGGTCAATTTCTCGGCCGGCCTCCAGGGACATTACTTCGAGCACCGCGATCTGCACGCCTTCTATCGAGGGAAAATTGCCGAGATGGTCGTCGGCCAGGAGCTCATCGCCTCGGACCCGGGGTATCAGAAACCGGTTTTCTGGGTCCGGGAGAAGCCCCAGGCCCCGGCCGAAGTGGATTTCGTCGTCCAGCACGCGGGCCTGGCCATCCCTGTCGAAGTCAAGGCGGGGGCGAAAGGGGCGCTGAGGTCGCTCCACCAATTCATCAACAGGTGCCCGCACGGCTACGCCGTCCGCCTCTACGCCGGCCCCCTGGAGATCGTCCCGGCGAGCACGCCGGAGGGGAAGGCGTTCACGCTGCTCAACCTTCCCTATTGCCTGGCCGGCGAGCTGAGGGCCTATATCGACTGGATGGTGGGGCGAGGCTGACGGTATATTGACCCCAGGCTAGCTCCGAACAAAATTCTTGACATTATGTTGACCTTGCGTTATAGTCCTCCCCGCTCAGCTCAAAAGGTTCAAAGCGACTAAAGCCATCAGCGGGGCTTTGGGAGATATGGGGAATTTTCTTCCTGCGCGGCTCAAGAAGGCCCGCGAGGACGCGGGTCTGACCCAGGAGGCGTTCGCCCGCTCCCTGGGCTTGTCCTCGGAGTTCATTTCGCTCCTCGAGTCGGGAAAGCGCGCCCCGTCCCTCGACACCCTCTCGCGCGTCGCCTCGCGCCTCAACCGCGACGCGGCCTTCTTCCTGGGGGAGAGGGAGCCGGCCTTCACCATCCTCTTCCGGGCCGCCTCGCTCGACGGCCCGGCCCGCTCCGAGCTCGTCCCCTTCCAGCGCTACGTCGAGGATTACCTCCGCCTCGAGCGGGAAACCGGCCGCCGCCTCGAGCTCGCCCCCCACTACGCCGACATCCCGGCCGGCCGCTTGGCCGCCGAGGAGCGCCGCCGCCTGGGCCTGGGCGACGAGCCCATCCGCGACATCTTCGGCCTCCTCGAGCGCAACGGCTGCCGCATCCTGCGCCGACCCCTGCCTCCCGAGGCCGGCATCTCGGGCGTCTTCATCTTCCTCGAGGCCGAGGCCGCGGCCTTCGTCCTGATCAACGCGGCCCAGCCCCTCCGCCGCCAGATCTTCACCGCCGCCCACGAGTACTGCCACTACCTCAAGGACCGCCACGACGGCCCGGTTATCGACGGCCTGGGCATCTTCGGCGAGGGGCCCGCCCCGGCCGCAAACGGCAAGGAGCGCTTCGCCCAGGAGTTCGCGGCCCACTTCCTGATGCCCCCGGCCAAGGTCCGCGAGGTCGTGGACAAGGAGTTCGGCTCGGCCCGGCGCCTGTCCTACGACGACGTGCTCCTCGTCAAGCGCGTCTTCGGCGTGAGCGCACAAGCCATACTGAGGACGCTTCGCGACCTCGATCTCCTGACCGCCGCCCAGTTCAAGGATTACTGGGGGCGCGATCCGCTGCCAAGGGAGCGCGAGGTGTTCGGCGGATCGGGGGAGGAGTGCCCTGTGCTCGGGGGGGCCGGGCTGCCGGGGGATCCCGACGGCGTCATCGTTTCGGGCAGATTTAAGCTGTTGAAAAGCATGCAAATAGGCGAAGAGAGATTAAGAGATAATACCCCTAAAAGAGGGTAATAATAAGGGTAATAACGATGAGCCTCGCATGACGGTTCTGCAGTACAATTAAGGAGCCATAAGATGCCTGCCAACGAAGAGCTCATGCAACAAATGGACGAAGCCGCAGTCCAAGCCCGCCTGGAAATTGAACAGAACATTGATAACCTGTCGGCCAGGGACATTGTCAACTGGTGGTCCAAGTGGTACTTAAAGACCGGCCATAAGCGGCTCGGCCGGATCCTTGTTGGAATTAGCAAAACTAGAGCGAGGTAAGCAATTCTCTTCTTAACAGATGGAATGACATCAGAGAAGCGGTTATCATTTCGCAGAAAAATGAAAAATTAAATCAGGTGAGAATAGATGAAAGAAAAGGCGAGTTAAGTTGATAAAAGCCGCTTTTGAGGAGTCCGTTAATGCCTGAATCGCTCGCTGATAGAGTCGTAAGTACGATCGGCCAGGCTTCCGAGCTTTATCACCGCCTCGTCATCCTGGTCGCCCCGGCCGGATCAGGCAAGACCGCTGCGCTCCAGGATGTCCATTTACGCATTAAGGCTCCTCTTGTCAACGTCAATCTCGAACTTTCCCGGCGCATGCTCGACCTCACCGAGCGCCAGCGGGCGTTACAGTTGCCCC
>CAYREO010000013.1:0-88561 GCA_964423315.1 uncultured Eubacteriales bacterium
ATGCCTGTTCAGCCCAGGCTCTTCGATCCGTAGATTTTTTGGGGGAAGTCCTGGGGCCCCTCTCAGCTTGACAAGCCCCCGGGGATTGTCTATGATTCGTTAAAATCATTGTCCAAAGGCGTTGACGGATGACTAAATTGCCGAAGGGAACCGAAACGAGCATGGAGAAAAAGAAGACCCCGCCGGTCTCGGACAAGCGGATCACGCTTCTCGTGTTCTGCCCGTCCGACATCATCCTGGCCGGGATCCTGAGGGCCCTCGAGTCCGACCCGGACATGGAGATCCTGAACATCGAGAAGAACACCATCGAGTCCTTCATGGATTCGATCCGCAAGCTCAAGCCCCAGGTCATCCTCTTCGCCCATATGGAACCTCTCCCCAATCTCAGGGAGATCTGCAAAGCCATCCGGGAGATCTCCAAGAGCCAGGGCCGCTCGGAGCTCCTCCTCATCGGCAGCATCCCGGCCCACGAGGAGATCGTCAACCTCATCAACGCCGGGGCCCGCGGCTATTTCGACCTCAACGACTCCTCCACGCAGCTGCCGGAGGCCGTCCGGGGCATCCACAAGGGCGAGATCTGGCTGCCCCGCGACAAGATGTCCAGCATCATGGACCGCATCATCTCCGTGGTCGGCCGGGACCTCAAGGAAAAGACCCTCGACCAGCTGACGCCGACGGAATTCCAGGTCCTCCGTCTCATCGGCCAAGGCAAGAGCAACGACGACATCGCCGAGCTCATGTTCATCAGCAAGAACACCGTGCGGTCCCACATCAAGAGCATCTACGCCAAGCTCGACACCCATAGCCGTCTTCAGCTGGCGCTCTACGCCATCAATTCGGCCCTGTTTTAGCCCAAGGAATCGAGGTCGTGATGAAAAAACGAACCGCCCCGAAAAAGAGAGCCAAGCCCCTCCCCGAGGACCTGGAGGTCAACCGCCGCCGGGAATGGCGGTTCGACCTGCCCTTGCCGACCCTGGTCGAGGGCACATGCCCGGACGGGAAAGCGTTCCAGGAGAAGACCCTGCTCGAGAACATCTCCTCCGGTGGTGCGTATTTCTGCCTCGACACCGGGGTCTGCGTCGGCTCCAAGCTCAATCTCTTCATCGACCTCCCGGAGAAGCTCGCCGACGGCAAGAAGATGAGGCTCCGCATCGGGGGCGTCACCGTCCGCCTCATCAAGCCCGACAAGAAGTCGAAGCGCCAAGGGGTCGCCGTGCGCTTCAAAGATGAGTTCAAAGTCGTCCCCGTCCGCAGGAAGGCCGCGAAAAAGTAGCCTCCTCCGTGTCGCCCTGACCGGAGGGATCGCCTGCGGCAAGTCCGTCGTCGCCCGCGTTTTCGAAAGCAAGGGGTTCTTCGTCCACTCCGCCGACCGGGCCGCCCACGACCTCGTCGCGCCCGGCCGTCCGGCATGGAGGAAGATCCTCCGCCGCTTCGGGCCGGCCATCCTTCGGCCCGACAGGACGATCGACCGGGCCCGGCTGGGAGCCGTCGTCTTTTCCGACCCGCAGGCCCGACGGTTCCTGGACTCCCTTCTCCATCCCCTGGTCCTCGCCGAGAGGTCCAAGGTCTGTCGGGAAGTTGAGCGGGGGGGACGTCACGCGGTCTTCGTGTCCGAGGCCGCCCTGACGATCGAGGCCGGCTATGCCCGGCACTTCGACCGGATCGTCGTCGTCCGCTGCGACGACGACGTCCGGCTCCGACGGTTGATGGACCGTGACGGGATCGGGAAGGAAGCGGCCCTCCGCAAGATCGGCTCCCAGATGCCGCAGGCGGAGAAGGTCCGGCATGCCGATTACGTCATCGATGCGTCGGGGTCCTATGCCGAGACCGTCGAGGCGGCGGAAAGGACGGCCGCGCTCCTCCTCCAGGACGCCGAGCTCAAGAGGATGAGGAGCGGCCGCCGGGGGTCTCGGACAGGAGGGACTTGAGCTCCTGGCCGGGCCGGAACTTGATGCGGTGCCCTTTCTCGATCCGGATCTGCTTGCCGCGCCGGATATCGCGGCCGAAACCGGTCTTTTTGGCCACGACCTTGAAGCTCCCGAAGCCGCGGATCTCGACCTTTTCCTTGTTGGCCAGAGCGTCCTTCAAGGACGCGAGCACGGCTTCGACGATCAGCAAGGACCTGGCCCGGTTGAATTCCGATTTCTTCTCGATGGCCAGGGCGACATCGTTCTTGATCATCGAAAAAGCTCCTTGTCCCGAAAGGACGGAATATAATTAATTTATTGAAAATAAAATGTCAAGAACAATTATCGCGACCGCGTTCCATTGACTTGACCGTCCCCAGTTCCTATAATGAAAGGGCCGTGCGTGTCCCCAAGATCCTCCTTTCGCTGCTCCTCCTGGCCGCTCCGGCCCCGGCCGCGATCCTGAGGATCACGGTCGACGCCCCCATCCACCCCATCACCTCCGAGTACATCGTCCGGTCGATCGAGCGGGCCGACCGGGACGGGGCGGCGCTCGTCCTCCTCGTGCTCAACACGCCCGGGGGGTTGGACACCTCGATGCGGGAGATCATCGAGAGGATCGTCAATGCCCGGACGCCTATCGCCGCCTATGTCTCGCCGAGCGGCGCCCGGTCCGCATCGGCCGGCTTCTTCATCGCCGTGGCTTGCGACATTTTCGCCATGGCCCCGGGGACGAACACGGGCGCGGCCCACCCCGTCGGCGTGTCCGTCACCGGCCAGGTCATGGACAAGACCATGGAGGAGAAGGTCACCCACGACGCGGCGGCCTATATCAAGACCCTTGCCGAAAAGCGGGGCCGGAACGTCCAGATGGCCGAGGACGCCGTCCGCAAGAGCCTGTCCTACACGGAAGAGGAGGCCCTCCAGGGAGGTCTCATCGACCTCGTCGCGGTCACGGAGAGGGACATCATCGATCGTTTCGACGGCCGGACCATCCGAAGGTTCGACGGGACCGAGCGGACGCTGGCCCTCGCGGGCGAGCCCCTCGTCGAGCTGCCGATGACCGCCCGCCAGAAGTTCCTGCTGACCATCTCCAATCCGAACCTGGCCTACATCCTGCTCATGATCGGCCTGCTCGGCCTCTATTTCGAGTTCTCCAACCCGGGGGCCATCCTGCCCGGGATCCTCGGAGGATTGTCCCTGCTCCTGGCGGTCTTCGCCTTCCAGATCCTGCCCATCAACTACGTGGGCCTGATGCTCATCCTCCTGGCCGTCATCCTGTTCATCCTCGAGGTCAAGGTGACGAGCTACGGAATGCTGTCGCTCGGAGGGATCATCGCCATGATCATCGGATCGCTCATGCTCATCGACTCGCCCATCCCGGAGCTGCGTCCGAGCCTCGGGTTCGTCATCCCCGTCGTCCTCGCGTTCGCGCTGATCGCCGTCTTCCTGGTCACCCTCGTCGTCCGGGCCCACGCCCGGCGGTCATCGACGGGGCGGGAAGGGATGGTCGGCGAGACAGGCACCGCCCGGACCGACCTCTCCCCTGCCGGGAAGGTCTTCGTCCACGGCGAGATCTGGGACGCCGAGGCCGAGGGGCCCGTCCGGGCCGGCGAGACCATCGAGGTCGTCGAGGTCGTCGGATTGAAGCTCAAGGTCAGGAAGCTCTGACCATCCGAAAATTTCCGAGAGGCCCGGCGGCCTCGACAAGGAGGGTTCCGTGATCACGTATCCGGTCATCATCATCGGGCTCGTCGTCCTGTACATCCTGAATTCCATCAAGGTCCTCAGGGAGTACGAGCGCGGCGTCATCTTCCGGCTGGGGCGCGTTCTCCCGCAACCCAAGGGGCCGGGCATCATCCTCGTCTTCGCGCCCATCGACCGCATGGTCAAGATCAGCCTGCGGCTCATCACCATGGACGTTCCGCCCCAGGACGTCATCACCAAGGACAACGTCTCGGTCAAGGTCAACGCCGTCCTTTACTTCCGGGTCATGGACCCTCTCAAGTCGGTCATCGAGGTCCAGGACTATCTCTACGCGACCTCCCAGCTCGCCCAGACGACCCTCCGCAGCGTCCTAGGGCAGGTCGAGCTCGACGACCTCCTGTCCCAGCGGGAGAAGCTCAACGCCCATCTCCAGGAGATCGTCGACAAGCACACCGATCCCTGGGGCATCAAGGTCCAGCTCGTCGAGATGAAGCATGTCGATCTGCCCGAGAACATGGTCCGGGCCATCGCCAAGCAGGCCGAGGCCGAGCGCGAACGGCGGGCCAAGGTCATCCACGCCGACGGGGAGTTCGAGGCCGCCGACAAGCTCATCCAGGCCGCCGACATCATCTCCCGCAATCCCCAGGCCCTCCAGCTGAGGTTCCTGGGCACGCTCTCCGAGATCGCCACGGAGAAGAACTCGACGATCATCTTCCCCCTGCCCATGGACATGCTCAAGGCCTTCACCTACGATAAGAGCCAGGAGAAGTAGCGGCCGACATGAAGAACAAGGATTTTCGGGAGATCCAGGTCTCGAGCTCCCTGCTGGTCGTCATCTTCCTCGGGGTCCTGGCCCTGGGCGTCTTCATCTTCCTGCTCGGGGTCAACGTCGGCAAGAAACAGGTCCAGATCGCATCGCGGACCGAGGTCGTTTCCGAGCCCATCACTGAGATCGCCAAGGAGCCGGCCCCGGCGAGCCATCCCCAAGAGCCGGCGGCCGCCCCGGTGAAGGAAACTTCGACCAAGACGCCGGTCCCCGGAACCCCGAGCGGGACGTCCGTTAAGACCCAGGCCGCCCCGACGACGGCGACCTCCTCGGCCAAGACGGCACCCGCGCCGGCGAGCGGCCTCTATTATGTCCAAGTAGCGGCTTTCATGGAGAGGGCGCAGGCCGCGGCCCTGGCCGACAAGTACCGGAAACAGGGGTACACGGTCGTCGTCACCGACCCCCGTCCCAATGAGTCCAGGACCTGGTACCGCGTCCGGCTGGGCGGCTACGCTACCCGGGAAAGAGCGGTCGAGCTCCTCAACAAGCTCAACGAGGCCGAGAAGAGGAAGACGGACTACCGGGTCGTCCAGGACTAGAGCGTCCCATGGGCCGGTCGCCGCGGCCCGCGACGGCCTTGACAAGAGGGGCCCCGTCCTCTATTCTGGGCGTAACGAAGACCTGACAAGGAAGACCCCGACATGGCCGCCATCGAAAGCCCCGCCGACCTCAAAGCCCGCCTCGACGGACTCTTCGAGAAGCTCGAAGAGGTCCGGGGTTTTCTTTGACCTCGATCGCAAGAAGGCCGAATGGGATTCCCTCAACGCCCGTCTATCTTCCCCTGAGGTCTGGAAGGACCAGAAGACCTCCCAGTCCCTCCAACAGCAGAAGAAACGGCTCGAAAAGGACCTCCAGTTCTCCAAGCTCCTCGGAGAGGCCAAGGAGGAGCTCGAGGTCCTCCGGGAGCTCGCCGCGGAGGGGGAAAGCGTCGAGACCGAGATCGCGGCCTCGATCGACCGCCTCGAGAAGGGCCTCGAGGAGGGCGAGCTCAGGGCCCTGTTCAGCGAAGAGGACGACCCCCGCAACGCCATCATGACCGTCCATCCCGGGGCCGGGGGCACGGAATCCCAGGACTGGGCCCAGATGCTCCTCCGGATGTATCTCCGCTACGCCGAGCGCCGCGGCTTCAAGGCCGAGATCCTTGACCAGCAGCCGGGAGAGGAGGCCGGCCTGAAGAGCGCGACCGTGCGCTTCGAGGGTGACTATGCGTTCGGCAACCTGAGCCAGGAGACGGGCGTCCACCGGCTCGTCCGCATCTCGCCATTCGACGCCAACAAGAGGCGGCACACCTCTTTCGCCGCCGTCTTCGTCTACCCGGAGGTCGACGACGACATCGAGATCGACGTCAACCCGGACGAGCTGCGGATCGACACCTACCGGGCCTCGGGAGCCGGCGGCCAGCATGTCAACCGGACGGACTCGGCCGTCCGCATCACCCACATCCCGACGGGGATCGTCGTCCAGTGCCAGAACGAGCGCTCCCAGCACAAGAACAAGGCCGCGGCCATGAAGATCCTCAAAGCCCGGCTCTACGAGCTCGAGAAGAAGAAGCGGAACGCGAAGCTGGAGAAGCTCGAGGACGCCAAGTCCGAGATCGCCTGGGGCAACCAGATCCGCTCCTACGTCCTCCACCCGTACCGGATGATCAAGGACCTGCGGACCCGGGTCGAGACCGGGGACACGGAGCGGGTCCTCGACGGCGACCTCGACGAGTTCATCAAGGCCGCCCTCATCTTCCGGAAGAAGGCCTCCCCGGCCGCTTGATGTCGCCCGGCCAAAGGGGTAAGATGAAAGACCGAAAAACCAGCGCCCGGGACTCCTGAGCGCGACGAAGATCCCACCGGAAGGATAGCGAACATGACCGGCGACAACGAAAAGGCCGAGGATTTCCTCCCCCCGCTCGAGTTCAGCTCCATCGTCATCCTCCTCTATTTCCCGGCCCTCATCCAGCTCGGCCTCATGGACGACCCGGCCACCGGAGCGCCCCGGGAGAACCTGCCTCTGGCCAAGCGGAACATCGACCTCCTCGACCTTCTCAAGGACCGGACCAAGGGCCACCTCGACGAGAAGGAACAGGAGTTCCTCGAAGGGGTCATCGCCCAGCTCAAGACGGCCTACCTTCGCAAAGCTGACATTCTGAAGATGTGACCCCCCATGATCGTGTACCACGGGCTCGACGACCCCGGCCTCCAACCTCTCCCCGCCGCCGTCGCCATCGGCAATTTCGACGGCCTTCACCTCGGGCACCGTAGGATCCTGGAACGGCTCTGCCGGGAGGCCGCTGGGCGAGGCCTGCGCTCGCTCGTCTTGACCTTCGATCCTCATCCCGAGCGGGCCCTCGGCCGGAAGTCGGTCAAGATGATCGACACGGCGGATCAGCGTCTGGACCGGTTCGCGGGGACCTGCGTCGACGCCGTCGTCGTCACTCAATTCGACGCGTCGTTCGCCGGCCTGGGCTGCCGGGACTTCGTCGAGACCGTCCTCAAGGGGCGTCTGGGGGCCCGGCAGGTGGTCGTCGGCGAGAATTTCCGATTCGGCCGTGGCCGGCGCGGCGACGGCTCGCGGCTCCGGGCCCTGGGCCGGGAGGCCGGCTTCGAGGTGGCCATCGTCCCGCCCCTGATCGTGCGAGGCCGGGTCGTCAGCTCGAGCGCCGTCCGATCGCTCCTCGGACGCGGCCTCGTCGAGGACGCGGCCCGCCTGCTCGGCCGCCCCTACGAGATCGCGGGCCGGGTCGTCCCGGGACAGCATAGGGGCCGGACCCTCGGTTTTCCCACGATCAACATCCAACCCGATAACGAAATCCTGCCCCCCGGGGTCTTCATCTCGGAAACCGTCTGGGAAGGCCGGGCCAGGCCGTCCGCGACCAGCATCGGCACGAACCCGACGTTCGGACCCGGGCCTCTGGCCGTGGAGACCCATCTGCTGACCGGCCCACCGTGGCCCGAAGCGCCCGGGGTCACGGTCCGGCTCCTTCGACGGATCCGGCCCGTCCGGAAATTCGTTGGACCAGCCGCATTGGCCGCACGGATCGGCCGCGACGTCGAAGAGGCCCGCGCCTATTTCGCCTCCCGCCCCGGCGGCGGTTGACAATTCACCCCGGTTAGGGCATGTTCGAAGAGGAGCCAACCATGGACCAGAAGATCAAGGCCCGGATCATGGACTCGAACAAGATCCGGCGGGTCATCTCCCGGATGGCCACCGAGATCATCGAGCGCAACCGGAACCTCAAGAACCTCGTTATCGTCGGCGTCAAGTCGCGGGGCATCACGATCGGCAAGCGCATCTCCCGCCTCATCGAGGACCTCGAAGGGATCTCCGTCCCCGTCGGCATCCTCGACATCACCCGTTATCGCGACGACATCCCCGCGCCTCGGGCCAAAGCGGCCCTGGGACCGGCCAAGATCGGCTTTGCCGTGGCCAAGAAAGACGTCTTGCTCATCGACGACGTCCTGATGACCGGCCGGACGATCCGGGCGGCCATGGACGCGGTCATCGACGAAGGACGTCCCCGATCCATCCAGCTGGCCGTCCTCATCGACCGGGGCCATCGGGAGCTGCCCATCCGCCCCGATTATGTCGGCAAGGTCCTGCCGACCTCCCGGAGAGAGCTGGTCCGGGTCCGCCTGAAGGAGATGGACGCGGCCGACGAGGTTTTGATCGTCGAGCCGCTCAAACCGGGACTGAGGGCGAAGCGGTGACCCTTCTCGTTCGCAAGGGGCTGGTCGTCGACCCGGGGTCGGGCTCCGGCGCGGTGCGGGACGTCCTCATCGACGGAGGACGGATCGCGGACGTCCGCCCGCGGATCGACACGGCCGCGGACCGGACGGTCGAGGCCGAGGGCCTGGTCGTCGTCCCCGGCCTCATCGACATGCACGTCCATCTGCGGGAGCCCGGGTTCGAAGCCAAGGAGACGATCGCCACGGGCACGCGGGCCGCGGCCCGGGGCGGCTTCACGACGGTCTGCGCCATGCCGAACACCCATCCCGTCAATGACCGGCGCGCCGTCACCGAGTCCGTTCTGGTCGAGGCCGCCCGCAGCGGCGCCGTCAACGTCCTGCCGATCGCGGCCGTGACCCTCGGCTCCCGGGGCGAGGAGCTGGCCGATCTGGCCGACCTCCGGGCGGCCGGCGCCGTGGCCTTCTCCGACGACGGCCGGCCCGTCATGAACAGCCGGATCATGCGGCAGGCCCTCGCGGCCGCCGAAGCCGCCGGCGGGCTCGTCATCGACCACTGCGAGGATGCCGCGCTGTCCGCCGGCGGCTCCCTCAACGAAGGACGCGTCTCCGCGCGCCTCGGGCTGGCCGGCATCCCCGCGGTGTCCGAGGAGATCATGATCGCCCGCGACATCATCCTGGCCGAAGCCCTCGGTGCGCGTGTCCACATCGCCCATGTCTCGACGGCCAACGGTCTCCGCCTGATCCGCGAGGCCAAGTCCCGCGGCGTCCGCGTCTCCGCCGAGGTGACCCCCCATCATCTTCTTCTGACGGAAGCCGCCGTCGAGTCCCTCAACACGGACCACAAGATGAACCCGCCCCTGCGGACCCCGGCGGACGTGGACGCCCTCGTCGAAGGGCTGCGGACGGGCGCGATCGACGCCGTGGCGACCGACCACGCCCCTCACACCGTCGAAGAGAAGGCCCGGGAGTTCGGCGTGGCGCCCTTCGGGGTCGTCGGCCTGGAGACGGCCGTGTCCCTGCTTCTCGACCGGTTCGTCCACCGGAAGGTCATCTCCTTGACCCGTTTCGTCGAGCTCCTGTCGGTCAACCCCGCCCGGCTGCTCGGACTCCGGGCCAAAGCACGGATCGCCGCCGGCGCCGACGCCGACCTGACCATTCTGGACCTGGATCGCGAGGTCAAGGTCGACAAGGATCGTTTCGAGTCCAAGGGGCGCAACACCCCGTTCCACGGCTGGGAGCTCAGGGGCGCGGCGGTCGCGACCATCGTCGGGGGCCGGATGGCCTATCCGTTCGCGAGCGACGACCGGGTCTTGCGGCCCTGAAACGGGGTGGGCAGGAGCATCATGTCCGCCGGCAAGCCCGAACGCCTCGAGAAGGTCATCGGATATGCTTTCAGGGACAAGTCCCTTCTCGCCCGGGCCTTGACCCACAGTTCCTATGCCTACGAGGCGAGCCCCGCACACCCCGAGGACAACGAGCTTCTCGAGTTCCTCGGCGATTCGGTCGTCGGCCTCATCGCGGCCGAATTCGCGTTCGGCGCCTTCCCCGGCCGCAATGAAGGCCAGCTCTCCAAGCTCAAGGCGTCGGCGACCAACACGGCCGCCCTGGCCCGGCTGGCCCGCAAGATCAAGCTGGACAAGGCGATCCGCCTCGGCAAAGGCGAAGAGAGAAGCGGCGGACGGAAGAAGGACTCCATCCTGGCCGGTTCGCTGGAGGCCCTGGCCGGCGCCGTCTTTCTCGACGGCGGTCTCGATGCCGCCCGCTCCGTCCTGTCCGGCCTCCTGGCCTCATTGATGGGCAGCTTCCGGGGAGGGCCTTTCGAGATCAACAACTCGAAGTCGGCCCTGCAGGAATGGCTCCAGAGCTCCGGCCTGCCGTCGCCGACATACCGCTTGCTCTCGGAATCCGGACCGGCTCACGACAGGACCTTCGTCGTCGAGGTCGCTGTCGGCGACGAGACCCTGGCCAAGGCCAAGGGCCCGTCCAAGAAGGCCGCCGAGCAGAAAGCGGCCGAAAAGGCCCTCACATCCCGCTTCGGACGGAAGATCAAGGTCCTTTCGCCCGGGTCCTATCTCATCAAGTCCGAGGGCTGACGCATCAGGTCCGGGCGCTCGCCCGGCCTCTACGAGCTCAGCAGGACGGCGACCGGACGGAGCGGGGGAACGTTCTGGCAGAGGATCTTGATGAGGGCCGTAAAGGGGATGGACAGGACCATCCCCGGGATGCCCCAGAGCCAGCCCCAGAAAAGAAGAGCGAAGATGACCACGAGCGGGCTCAGGTCGAGTCCCCGGCCCATGGCCCGCGGCTCGATGAAGCTGCCGATGAACGAGTCCAAGCTGACGGTGATGACCAGGATCCAGAACGGCGGCCAGAACGTCCCGAATTGGAAGAAGGCGAATCCCACCCGCAGGGCGGCGGCGATGATCGACCCGACATAAGGGATGAAGTTCAGGACGAACGCCAGGAACCCGAAGAGCAGGGCGAAATCGACCCCGAAAAGGGTCAGGACGATCCAGGTCTGGAGTCCCGTTCCCAAGCTGACGGCCGTCTTGATGACCAAGTATTTTCTGACCTGGGCGTTGGTCGCTGCCAGGACCGCCGTGACCCGCTCGGCTTGACCGGGCCCCAGGCTCTTCCTGATCCGGGCCAGGCCCCGGCCGCGTCCCGCGACGATGACGACAAGGAAAACGAAGACGAGGGCCAGCTTGTAGACGAAGTCGAGGAAGGGACCCAGGGCCGAGAGGATCAGCGAGGCCGTTCGCCCGAAATCGATGTTCCCGAGCCAGGAAGAAATGTCGAGATGAAAAGGCCCGACGCCCTTGTCCATGAAAGCGGCCAGCTCGGTCAGCCGTTGCTGGTACCGGGGAAGTTCGGCGGCCAGCCTCTTGCCGCTCGCATAGACCAAGCTGCCCATGAGATAGACGATGACGAAGGCCAGGAGCAGGACGACGGCCACGGCGAGGGGTCGGGGGATGCGGAGCCTGTCCAGCAGGGCGAGCGGCGGATCGAGGAGATAAGAAACGAACACCGCCAGCAGGAACGGGAAGAGGACGGGTTTGGCCGCTTTGAGGAAGACGGCAGCGGCGAAAAGGACGATGATCGCGATCGCGGCCCTGAGCGATCTATCTTCGTCCACGGGACCATCCTCCCTTCCCGGGCCGGAGGACGGGGACCGGCCCGGTCCGCGGGTCAGGTTCTCGAGGCCCCCTGGGCCGCGAGGGACGCCGCAAGGCGGCCGAAGAGCGTCTCGCCGGCCTTCTCCAGCCCTTCGGGGACCCGGGTGACGCCGAACAGGGCGCTTCCCGCGCGCCCGACGAATGCGTGCTGCCCGTAGCGGTTCTTCACGTGATAGCCGAGAGCGATCTTCTCGGGGACCTGCTTGTCCTTGGCGAAGAAATCCAGGAGCCGACCGAGCATGGCTTCGGCGTCCCGTTCGGACGGAGCCTCGACGAAGAAGGCCTCCATCTCCTGGCCCTCGACCTTGTAAGAGGCCGTATAGCCGTCGCTGAGGAACTCGTGGCCCATAAAGTTCCTCTTGATGTATTTCTCGCTGCGGAGCACCAGGTTCTCCGCAGGGAAGACGCGCAGGAAGCGCGGCAGGCGGCCCTTCTCCCGGACCGCGCCGTCCACCCGCCGCCCGATGTCGGCCAGGAGAGAAGGGGCTTCCCCGCCCAGGCCGAAGCCGAGGAGCTTGACATAGAACCGGCCGACGACGAAGTTCAGGGTCTCCTCTTCGAGGTAGCCGAGATCGCCGACTTGGGCGGCCTCGTTCTCCGGGTAGCGCTCGGAGCTGAAGATGCCGAAGGCGTTGGCCGGGGTCCCCATGTCATAGATCTCCAGCGTCAGCGAAGCCCCGCTCCCCTCCCTTTCGAGCTGGACGACGAGGAGCTCAACGAAGTCGAAGCTCAGATAGCTCTCCGCGGCCCCGTTGATGTATTCGAAGAGGCTGTCGGGAAGATATGTCTGGCGCTCCTCGGCCTCCTTCCAGCCCTCGGCCTTGGGGACGAGGGATGAGAGCTCCTGACGGACGTCAGGCACCGGGGACGGGCCCGCGGCCGAAGCCGTGAGGACGAGCAGGCCCGCAAGAGCCGCAAGAAGCCGGTATTTTGGATATGGGACGATCATCATCCTCGACCTCCGGAACATATGTCCTTTCCACTATATCGGACCGGCGGGCCGATGGCAAGCCGGGCCGGTTGACAGTTCCGCTCAAAACGTCCATGATGGGAGCGGAATGGTCACCTCGAGGGTCGTCATCGTCAGGGCCGTGGGCTTGCTCATCCCATCGGCCGCCGTCGACCCAGCCGTCATCCCCAGGATGCTCCGGCGAGGTCTGGCCCTTCTCGCCGGCGAGAGCGACGAGGCGCGGGCCGTCCCGGCCTTTTTTCGCCCCGGGGACCGTGTCGGCATCAAGGTCAACACCATCGGCGGCAAGGCCCTCAGCACCGGACCCGACGTGGCCTTGCCGCTCGCCGACTGTCTGGCCCGCGGCGGGGTGGCCGCGGAAGACATAATCATCTGGGACCGGACGAACCGCGAGCTCCGGGAGGCCGGCTTCACCCTTTCGCCGCGGCGCGCGCCCCGCATCTTCGGCACGGACGCCGAAGGCGTCGGTTACGGCCGCGAGCTCGTCGCCCACCTCAACATCGGCAGCCTGTTCTCGCGCATCCAAACGGACCTCATCAGCGCATCCATCAGCCTGGCCGTGCTCAAGGACCACGGGCTGGCCGGGATCACGGCCGGGATGAAGAACTACTTCGGGGCCATCCATAATCCCAATAAGTACCACGACGCCCGCTGCGACCCGTTCGTCGCCGAGGTCTTCGATGCACCCCCGATCAAGACCAAACACCGGCTCACGATCCTCGACGCGCTCGTCGTCCAATGCCACCGGGGTCCGTCCTACCACGCCCGCTGGGCCGAGCCGTTCGGGGGCCTGGTCTTCAGTACGGACCCCGTGGCCGCCGACAGCGTGGGGCGGACGATCGTCGATCGGATCCGGGCCGCCAAGGGCTTGCCTTCGCTCGAAGAAGAGGGCCGCGAGCCCCTCTACCTGACCACGGCGGAAAGGATGGGACTGGGCCGCGCCGATCCGGCCGGGATCGAGACCATCGAGGAGACCGTGCGGTGAACCGGCGGCGATTCCTCCGGGACGCGGCCGCCGCCGGTCTTCTCCTCGGACCCGGCCTGCCCGCCTTGCGCGCCGCGGTCGCCGGCGGAGACCCGGCCCTAGCGCCCGGCCTGCCCCCCGTCGAGGCCCGCTACTACCGGAAGCTCCCGGATCGGGAGATCGAGTGCCTCCTCTGCCCTCGGTTGTGCCGGCTCGGCGACAAGGAACGCGGCTATTGCGGGGTTCGCGAGAACATCGGCGGGACCTACTATACGCTGGTCTACGGAGGGGTTTGCAGCTTCAACATCGACCCGATCGAGAAGAAGCCGTTCTTCCATTTCCTGCCCGGCACGGCGGCCCTGTCGATGGCCACGGCCGGATGCAACGTCAACTGCCGGTTCTGCCAGAACTGGGAGATCTCTCAGGTCCGCGCCGAACAGATCACCCACATCGAGATGTCCCCCGCGGCCGCCGCCCGTGAGGCCGCCGCGGCCCGCTGCCCGACGATCGCCTACACCTACAGCGAACCGACGGTCTTCATCGAGTACATGATGGACACGGCCGTTGAGGCCAGGAAAAGAAAGGTCCGGAACGTTGTCGTGACCGGCGGGCACATCAGCCGCCGACCCCTCGAGGACCTCCTTGAGGTCGTCGATGCCGTCAAGGTCGACCTCAAGGGCTTCACCCAGGACTTCTACACCAAGTACGTACGGGGCGAGCTCGCTCCCGTCCTCGACGCCATCCGGACCGTCGGACGCAGCCGGGTCTGGCTGGAGATCGTCTACCTCGTCATCCCGACCCTCAACGACGACCCCGGCCTCATTCGGGAGATGGCCCGTTGGGTCAAGAACGAGGTCGGCGACCGCGTCCCCGTCCACTTCTCACGCTTCCATCCGATGTACCTCCTCAAGAACCTGCCTCCGACGCCGGTCTCGACCCTCGAACGGTCCCGCGAGGCGGCCCTGGCCGAGGGGTTGAAATTCGTCTACGTGGGGAACGTCCCCGGGCATCCCTCCGAGAACACGATCTGCCCGGGATGCGGAACGGCCGTCATCGAGCGTTCCGGGTTCACCCTTCGCGGCTTCCATCTCGAGAACGGGCGATGTGCAACGTGCGGCCGGACGATCGACGGGATCTGGGCTTGAGGTCCGGCCTTCCGCCCTTTCTCCTCGGCTTCCTATCCGCCTGCTTCCAGCTCTACCTGCTCAGGGAGTTCTCGGCCCGTTTCTTCGGCAATGAACTGACGTTCGGCCTGTTCCTCGGGGCCTGGCTCCTTTGGGGAGGCATCGGGAGCCTCTTCCGGCCCGGGGCGCGCATCCCGTCCCGAGGCCCGGCCGGGACCTATGCCGTGGCCATCCTGTTGTTCTTCGCGGCCCTCGTCGCCCTGCGGTTCTCGCATCGGGCCTTAGGCGCCCTCCCGGGCGAGATGATCGGGCTGACCCCGGCGCTGGCCTTTGCGGTCGGATTGGCGCTGCTCGTCAGCTTCCCTCTGGGCCGGTCCTTCGTCCTCAATTCGGCCCTTCTCGGCGGGGATGTCCCCCGGGTCTATTTCCTGGAGTCCGTCGGCGCCGTCGCGGCCGGCCTCCTGATCCATTTCCTGCTCGTCCCCCATGTCTCGAATTGGGTGGGCGGGGCCATGGTCGCGGCTGGAGCCTCTCTGTCCATCTTCGCCGGGATGGAGCCGTCCAAGACAGGACGTTGGGCCGTCCTCGGCACTCTCCTCGCGGCCGCCGCGGCCGTCGTCTGGCTCGATATGCCGGCCCAGCGCGCGGCATGGAAGCCTCTGCGGCTCATCGAGGCCGCGGACACGCGCTACGCCAAGCTCCAAGTCCTGGGCACCGCCGAGCAGATCTCTCTCCTGGCCAACGGGCTGCCCATCCTGACCTCCCCCGATCCGGCCGGCGCGGAGGAAGCCGTCCACTTCGCCCTCCTCCAGCGGCCCGGTCCCCGGCGCATCCTGCTCATCGGTGGAGGGGCGGGCGGCGGGGTCGCCGAGGCTCTGAAATACGAAGGCGTCCTTGTGGACTACGTGGAGCTCGATCCGCGCGTCATCCGCATGGCGGTGGCTCACCTCGACCCCCGGGAGCTCGCGTCGCTCCGGAGCCCCCGGACCCAAATCATCTTCGAGGACGGGCGCGCCTATTTGAGGAAGACCCTTGAACACTATGACGCCGTCCTTCTCGACCTTCCCGAGCCGGCGACGGCCCAGATCAATCGATTCTATACGCGCGAATTCTTCGCCGAGGTCAAGGATAAGCTCCGGCCCGGCGGCATCCTCGGCTTCCGCGTCCCATCCGCGGAGAATTACATCGGGCCCGACCTGGCCCGCTTCCTCGCCGGGCTCTGGGCCACGCTGAGGACCGCTTTCCCCGAGGTCGCGATGGTCCCGGGGTCGAACTGCGTCTTCCTGGCCTCGGACCGGCCCTTGTCCCTCGATCCGGAAGCCCTGACCGCGGCGGCCGGCGAGGCCGGCATCGAGACCCGCTTCTTCACCCGCGAGATGCTCGCCGCCCGGCTCCATCCGACCCGTGTCGCGACCCTCGACCGCAGCATCGGCGAGGCCCCGATCCGCATCAACCGGGACCTCGTCCCCGTGAGCTATTATTTCCACTCCATCCTCTGGGCGGCCCAGTTCCGGGGGCTCGAGGCGAACATCCTGCGGTTCTTCGCCCGGATCCCCTCCGCGTGGGTCCTGGACCTCCCCCTCATCGTGTTGGCCCTCGCCTTGATCCTCCTCAGGACGTTCGGCCGCAGCTCCCGGCACCGGGTCCTTCTCCCTGTGGCCGCAATGGGATTCACCACGATCCTCGCCGAAATGGCCCTTCTCATCGCCTTCCAGGCCTTCTTCGGCTATGTCTACGGGAAAGTCACGCTCCTTCTGACAACGTTCATGGCCGGCCTGGTCGCCGGGTCCTGGCTGGGCCGCAAGAAAACCTTGGCCTCTTACTCCGACCTCACCGCGGTCCAGGGCGGGTTCGTCATCCTCCTGGCCGTCACGCGTGCCGGCCTCGTCCGCACGGCCCCCGAGGTCCTCCCCTATCTGTTCCTGCTCGCTTTCGGGGCCCTTGGAGGGTTCCTTTTCGTTGTCGCCAACAGGCTCCTCCGCGGGGCCACGGCCCACCTCGGCCTGGGCTACGGGTTCGACCTCCTCGGATCGTTCCTGGGCATCATCGCGGCCTCCACCCTGGTCATCCCGCTCTGGGGGATCCCGGCCTTGTTGTCGAGATTGACCGTCCTCAACCTCCTGCTGTTCGTCTTCTTATCGACGGCCTCTCTGCGAAAGCCACGAAATCCCTGACCAAGGGGAACTTTTGGGGACCGTCCGGAATTAGATATAATAGACATTCAGGCCTTTCACGCATGTTCGAAGATTGCTTTCTCCGACCGGAGAGAACCGGCCGCCCGGCCGTCGAGAGGATCGCCGGGATCGCCGTGACCCTGGTCTTTCACGGGATCCTTCTCTACGGCGTCATCCATGCTCGGTTCACGGTCAAGCTCATGCCCTTCGACAAGGACGATGTCCGAAGCGTCATGATCGTCCCCCCGCTCCAAGTCTCCGTTCCCAGGATCGTCGGAGGCACCCCCGCCGCCGGTCTCCCCGAGGGCTTGACGGACGAGGCCCTGACAGGCACGCCCGGTGGTGCCGGAGAGGCCGGGATGCCGGCATCTCGGGCCGACGCTCCAGCAGGCCCGCCGCCCGCCTCCCTTCCCGGCGCCGGGCCGCCCGACGCCGCCGGTCGAGCGATCATCGCCTCTCTCTCGTCGCGGTTCCGGGAATCCCTCGTCTCTCACCCCGGAGCGGGAGGCGATCCTGCGCTCAGGATCCACCTCGCTCCCCCCGGAACGCCGGCCGGGCCGCCGGGCGGAGCGATCGGGTCCGGGACCGGTCCCTATCCCGATTTTTCGACCTATGTCTCCGGCCCTTGGGGTGGAGGACGAGGCGGGGCCGGCGCCGGAGGTGGTCGCGCGGGGCTCGGACGAGGCGGCACAACCCGCCAAATGGTCGGCATATCCATCCCTCTCAAGGGCTATGATCTGGCTCCCTGGGCGGCCCAAGTCGTCGATAGGATCCAGCGGTTTTGGGTCCTGCCGACCGTGTCGGCCCTGCCCGGGAAAGCCTCCATCCGGTTCATCGTCATCATCAACAAGGGCGGTGCGCTCGATTCCATCGAGATCATGGACGGCACTTCCGTGGAATCCTTGGACCGGGCGGCCCTCGAGGCCCTCCGGGCGAGCCTCCCTTTCCCCCCGCTTCCCGAGGATTTTCCGGGTGACCTCCTGGAGATCCATTTCGAGTTCACCTACGATCTCCAATGATCCGAAGAACAGCCCTCGCCGCCGTCATGCTCCTGACCGCCGGGGGGGTCCTGCGCGCCGACTGGAAGGCCGACCTGCTGGCTTATCTTGGGCCGCCGGCCGACTACCACGGGGCCCGGGAGTTCCTGGGCTCCCGGTACGAGTCCCTGGAACCCGAGGACCGCCAGACCGCCGGAGCGCTCCTCCCCTATCTCTCGCGGAAGACCGGCGATCTGGCCGATGAGGAAGGCCTGGTCGCCGCGTATTTCGAGACCTACCGGGACAACGATCCGGACCTCAGCTTTCTCGACGACCTCACCCGGCGCGACTTCCTGGCCTTCTGGTACGGTTGGAAATCCCGCTATCCGCTCGTTCACGACATCGCCCTTCTCCATTACGGCCGCGCTCCGGCGACCGGCCTGCCGGCCGCCGTCGAGATCGGTCTCGAGCTGATGAACGATGCGTTCTACCGGCTTTCGCTCGGTCCCTTCATCCTGGACGGCGGGTATTGGCGGCGCGGCTTCCACATCCTGGCCATCCCCGTCCGCGACCTCTTCGATCGCAGCGAAACCGTTGAGTTCTTCCTCGACCTCAAGGCCGGCGACCTCATCGTCCGCAAGCCGATACGGATCGGGATCGACATCGCGCGGATGGCCATCGCCGCGCCCGCCCCCGAGCCGCAACCGGCCCCGCTGCCTCTGCCCGGGACGCCGACGATAACTCCTCTGGAAGGCGAGCTCTCGCTTTACGTCGACGGCCGCCTGATCCTGAGAAGCCGCAAGATCGCGGCCAAACCGCCCCCTCTGTCCTTCCCTCTGCCCGGCCCCTCCATGCCCGGGCAGAAGCCTTACATGCCCCCCCCGAAGAACGATCCGATGGCCAGCGGCGTGTCCATCATCGACGCCCTGGCCTTGGCCTACAAGGCGATCAAGGACCTCACGGCCCGGAAACCCCCCAAGCCCTCGCTTCCCGCCTACAGCAAGGTCGACACCCTCGCGTTCTCTTTCATGCGGACCACGGCGGAGAGCCTGCCGGTCTCGGCTCGGGCCACCGTGAGCCTCCTTCCCTCGCAGGGCCGGATCCTGCGGGAGTGACGAGCCGCCCCCGGCCCTCGGGCCGGCCCACCCTGATCCATTCACGAGTCGGTCAGGCGAGAAATTCTTTGACATCCAGGGCTTGTTTTTGGTATATCTTCGGTCAGGAAGAGGAGGACACAGGAGGCCGAGGGAGGCTGATCATGGCCGACAAAGGGATCGAACGAAGGCTGTGCCAACGCTTCAAAGTCCCGGGCGCGACCCTCTCGTACCGCCGGGAAACCCTCTTCTCTCCCGAGAACCGGTACGCCGAGGAGTTCTGCCCGGTCCTCGACGTCAGCCGCGGCGGGGTGCGCTTCCTGACCCAGAAAGCCCTGAAGTTCAAGTCCAAGGTCGCTCTCCAGATCTCCATCCCCGGCGAACGAGTTCCCCTGAACCTGAGGGGCCGCGTCCGGTGGTCGAGCTTCAATGCCGGCAAGAGCTATAAGTATCAGGCGGGTGTCCAGTTCAACCCCTACGGCGAGGAAAAGGGCCAGAACTATCCAGGCGCTCTGGTCAAGATCATCGCCCTCGAACAGAAGTTCCTCGAGGAAGCGGCCGCAGAGGACCGGGACAAGGCCGGGGCCACGGCCGATCCGGCCCGTGATTGAGCCGCCCTAGGGCCGCGATCGCCCCGCTTTCTCCCCTTCGACGACGACCTGGGAATAATCGGCGATCCCCCCCAACATCTTTTGGATGGACTGGAGCAGACCGAGCCTGTTCTGGCGCACTCTCTTGTTCTCGTCCATGACCAGGACCTTGTCGAAGAACGCGTTGAGGGCCGGCTGGAGCTTGAAGATGATGCTCTGGGCCCGACCGTAATCCCCCCGGGCGATCATGGACCGGGCATTGGTCTGGACGATCGAAAAGGTCGAATACAGCTCCCGTTCCTCCTTCTCGACGAACAGGTCCGGGTTGACCTTGGCCGGCGGCAGGCCGCGGAGGATGTTGTTGACCCGCTTGGCCATCAGGATGAAGGGCTCGAAGAGCGGGCTCGACTTCAGATCGTCCAGGGCCTGCGCCCGGAGCAGGACATCGGTGAGCCGATCGATCCCCGGTCCCAGGGCCGCTCCGACGAGATCGTAGCGGAATCCCCTTTTTTCGAGCATGAACCGGATCCGGCCGGCGAAGAACTCGAGACAGGCCCGGCGGACCTCCTCCCGCTCGACCGTCAGCCGGTCGCCGTAGAGGGCCAGG
The DNA here is from genome assembly GCA_964423315.1 of uncultured Eubacteriales bacterium. Lineage (GTDB taxonomy): Bacteria > Acidobacteriota > Aminicenantia > Aminicenantales > Saccharicenantaceae > RBG-16-66-30. The sequence goes on from CAYREO010000013.1 coordinate 19,794, forward strand.
GCCTTATCGATCAAACGGCTGAAAGAGAACCGCAGCTTCCTGTCCAGGATGACCTTGCAGACGCCCTGGGCGTTGCGCCGCAGGCCGAAGGGGTCGCTCGACCCGGACGCTTGGATGCCGACGCCCATGACGCCGACGATGGAGTCGATCTTGTCGGCCAACGACAGCACGGCCCCGGCCGCGGACGCGGGCGACGGGTCGTCGAGGCTCTGGGGCTGATAATGCTCGTAAATGGCCTGGGCCACGGCGGCCGGATAGCCCTCGTGTTTCGCGTACAGTCCGCCCATTCGTCCCTGGAGCCCGGAGAACTCCTTGACCATCTCCGTGAGCAAGTCGGCCTTGCAGAGGCCCGCGGCCTCGACGGCGTCCTTGCGGAGCTTGTCCCCGTCGATCTTGTCGCAGATGTAGGCCGCGAGCTTCTTCAGCCGCTGGGTCTTATCGTCATAGCTGCCCAGCTTCTCCTGGAAGACGACGTCCTTCAGACCGGCCGCCCGGCGGGACAGGGGGACCTTGCGATCCTGGTCCCAGAAGAAGCGGGCGTCCTCGAGACGGGCCCTCAGGACCCTCTCATGGCCGGCCCGGATGAGCCCCTTGGCGTCCCCGGCGGCGTCGGCCACGCCCAGGAAGTGCGGGAGCTGCGTTTTGTCCCTGACCACCGAGAACAGCTTCTGCCCTTCGCGCATGGCGGTGGACAGGACCTCGAGCGGCAGGCTCAGATAGGCCTCCGGGAAGGAACCGAACACGACCAGCGGGTGCTCGACGTTGAGGGCCAGGTCGTCGAGCAGCTCCGGATCGGGCAGGACGGACGCTTTGAGCTCCGCCAGGTGGGCGTCCATCTGGGCTTGGATCCTCGCCTTCCGTTCCCCGTCGTCGACGACGACCCCGTTTCTCGCGAGCTCCGAAGCATATTCGGCGAAGCCCGCGACACGCAGCTCGCGAGGCGAAATGATCCGGTGACCGACCGTCCTGTCGCCGGCCTCCAGGCCGCCGAAGGATGTCCGAACCACGGCCCCGCCGAAAACGCATAGGAGGCCGTGGAGGGGCCGCGAGAAGCGGAAGGAGCTGTCCGCCCAGCGCATCATCTTGGGAAAGGTCAGCGACCCGAGGACCCGGGGAACGATGTCCCTCAGGAGCTCGGCCGTCGGGGTCCCTTGGGCCGTCCGGCGGAAGCCGATGTATTCGCCGCGGGGCGTTCGGACGGTCTCGAGCCGGCTCTCGTCGATCCCTTGGGCCCGGGCGAAGCCCTTGGCCGCGGCGGTCAGGGCGCCGTCGGGACCTTTGGCGACGCTGAGCGGGGGTCCCGTCACGACCTGCTCCTTGTCTTCCTGTCCGGCCGCGATCTCGGCGACGAGGACAAGCCGGCGAGGAGTGGCCAGCGCCCTCAGCCCGTCGACCGCGAGCCGCGCCGAGCCGAGCTCCTGCCGGAAAGCGGTCTCGAGCTGCTCGCGGGCCGAGCGGATGTGAGAGGCCGGGAGCTCTTCGGTCAGGAGTTCCAGGAGGAATTCCATCAGGCCCTCTCCCCGCCGGCCGTGTACTTGCGGGCGATGTCGTTGACCAGGGCCCGGATCTGGGCGATCATCTTGACCCTTTCGGTGACGCTGATGGCCCCCCGCGAGTCGAGGAGGTTGAAATTGTGGGAGCACTTCAGGCACATGTCGTAAGCCGGCAGCAGGAGGTCCTTGGCGATCAGCCGGGCCGCCTCCTTCTGACAGGCGATGAAGGCCTGGCGGAGGGAGGTCACGTTGGCCGCGTTGAAGTTGTACTCGGAGAACTCCTTCTCCTCGCGGAACCGCAGGTCCCGGTAGGAGACGTCGGCCGACCAGTCGAGGTCGTAGATGTCGTCCTTCTGTTCGAGGAACATCTCCAGCCGTTCCAGTCCGTAGGTGATCTCGACGGGGACGGGGGCCAGGTCGATCCCCCCGCATTGCTGGAAGTAGGTGAACTGGGTGATCTCCAGCCCGTCGAGCAGGACCTGCCAGCCGACACCCCAGGCCCCGATGGTCGGCGATTCCCAATTGTCCTCGTCGAAGCGCAGGTCGTGGTCCTCGAGGACGACTCCGAGCGACCGGAGACTGGAGATGTAGACATCCTGGATGTCGGGCGGCGAGGGCTTGATGATGACCTGGTACTGGAAGTGCTTCTGGACCCGGTGGGGATTGTCCCCGAACCGGCCGTCGTCGGGCCGCCGCGACGGCTGGACATAGCCGACCTTCCACGGCCGCTTGTCGAGGACGCGGAAGAACGTGTCCGGGGTCATGGTCCCGGCGCCGACCTCCAGGTCGTAGGTCTGGGCCAGGTAACACCCCTGGCCCGCCCAGAACTTGTGGAGGTCGAGGATGAGGCCTTGGACGGACATGCTCAGGTCGCTTTCTCCCATCGAAGGACGGGGTTCTTGGCCGCGGCGACCTCGTCGAGGCGCCGGACGTAGGTCACGTGAGGCGCCGACTTGAGGATTTCGGGGTTCTCGCGGGCCTCGCGGGCGATGGTCTTCATGGCCTCGACGAACAGGTCGAGATCCCGCTTGCTCTCGGTCTCCGTCGGCTCGATCATCAACGCGCCGTGGACGATGAGGGGGAAGGACATCGTCGGCGGATGGAGCCCGAAATCGATGAGCCGCTTGGCGATGTCGAGGTTCGTGACCCCGTTCTCCTTCTGGAGCTTGTCCGAGAAGACGCACTCGTGCATGGACGGCGTCGCATACTTCAGATGATAGTCCTTCTCGAGGCTCTTGCGGATGTAGTTGGCGTTGAGGACGGCGAACTCGGCGATCTCCCGGACGCCCCGGGGCCCAAGGCTGAGGATGTAGCAGAGGGCCCGGACGAGGACCGAGAAGTTCCCGAAGTAGCCACGGACCCGGCCGATCGAGGCCGGGCGGTCGAAGCCGAGCGCGTACCGGCCGTCCTTCTCCTCGACGACGGGGACCGGCAGATAGGGAACGAGCTCCTCGCGGACGCCGACCGGCCCCGCGCCGGGCCCGCCGCCGCCGTGGGGGGTGGAGAAGGTCTTGTGGAGGTTGATGTGGATGACGTCGACGCCCATGTCGCCGGGCCGGACGATCCCGGTCAAGGCGTTCATGTTGGCCCCGTCCATATAGACGAGGCCGCCCTTGGCGTGGACGATCCCGGCGATCTTGCAGATATCGGACTCGAAGACCCCGAGCGTGTTGGGGTTGGTGACCATCAGGGCGGCGACCTCTTCGGTCATCGCCTGCTCCAGGCCGGCGACGTCGATCGTCCCCCGCTCGTTGGACTTGATCTCCTTGACGGCATATCCGCAGATGTGGGCGGAGGACGGATTCGTGCCGTGGGCCGAGTCGGGGATGAGGACGATCTTGCGGGCGTCGCCCCGGGCCTCGAGAGCGGACCGGATCATCATCATGCCGACGAGCTCCCCGTGGGCCCCCGCCGCCGGGTGGAGGGTGAAGGCGTCCATGCCGGCGATCTCGCAGAGATAGGTCTCGAGGCGCTTGACGACCTCGAGGCAGCCCTGGACGAGGTCGGCCGGAGCATGGGGATGGCAGGCGGCAAAAGCGGGCAGGGCCGAGAGCCGCTCGTTGATCTTGGGATTGTATTTCATCGTGCAGGAGCCCAGGGGATAGAGCCCCAGGTCCACGCAATAGTTCTTCTGGGAGAGGCGGGTGAAGTGGCGGACGACCTCGGGCTCGGAGACCTCGGGGAAGCCGTCGATGCCGCTCCTGAGAGCAGCCCCGGCGAGACCGCCCATGGTCTCGGGGACGTCGAGGGCCGGCAGCCGTGCCGCCCTCTTGCCGGGGCTGCTGATCTCGAAGACGAGAGGTTCACGGATCTCTTTGATCATGACAACACCTCCCCGGCCGCCGCGGCCAGTCGGTCGATGTCGGCCCTCGTCTTGAGCTCGGTGACGCAGACGAGAGCCGCGTTCCCGAGCTCGGGATAGTCGGCGGTCAATCCGAGCCCGCCGATGATCCCTTTCCCGCGCAGGCCGGCGGCGACCTCGGCCCAGGGTTTGGGGAACATGAGAACGAACTCGTTGAAGAACGGCCCTGCGAATTTCCTTTCGATCCCGGGCACCGAGGCCAAGCGCTCGGCGGCATAGGCCGCTTTGCAGGCGTTCTGCACGGCCATCTCCCTCAGTCCTTGCCGGCCCATTGTCTCCAGGAAGATCGTCGCCCGCAGGGCGCAGAGGGCCTGGTTCGTGCAGATGTTGGAGGTCGCTCTTTCCCGGCGGATGTGCTGTTCGCGGGTGGCCAGGGTCAGGACGAACCCCCGGCGGCCATCGACGTCCGTGGTCTGTCCGACGATGCGTCCCGGCATCTGACGGAGGAAATCCTTGCGGCAGGCCATGAAGCCGAGATAGGGCCCGCCGAAGCTCAGGGGGACCCCGAAGGATTGCGCTTCTCCGGTGACGATGTCGACGCCGAGATCGCCGGGCGCCTCGAGCAGGGCCAGGGACAGGGCCTCGGCGAACAGGGCCACGGACAGGGCCTGGCGGCCGTGGGCGGCTTCGGACAGGGCCTTGACGTCCTCGACGATCCCGAAGAAATTGGGGGATTGGAAAACGACGGCCGCCGTCCGGTCGTCGAGCGATCGATCGAGAGCCGCAACGTCGACCCGTCCGTCCCGGCCGTAGGGCAGCTCCTCGAGCTCGATGCCGACGTTCTTGACGTAGGTCCGGACGACCTCCCGATATTGGGGATGGACCGTGCGGGCGAGGAGGACCTTGGGCCGTCCGGTGACCCGCTGGGCCATCAGGACGGCCTCGGCGGCCCCGGTCGATCCGTCGTAGAGGGAGGCGTTGGCGATCGCGAGGCCCGTGAGCTGACAAACAAGGGTCTGGAACTCGAAAATGATCTGGAGCGTCCCCTGGCTGACCTCGGGCTGATAAGGCGTGTAGGGGCTGACGAACTCGCCCCGGGAGCTCAGGGAGTCGACGAGAGCCGGGATGAAGTGGTCGTAGGCCCCGCCGCCGAGGAACGAGAGGTACCCCGGGTAGCCGTTCTTCCGACCGAGGCCTTCGACCGCGCGGGTGAGCTCGAGCTCGGTCAGGGCCTGCGGGAGCCGCAGGTCCCTCTTGAGCCGGACCTCTTCCGGGATGCAACAGAAAAGATCCTCGATCGCGGTGACGCCGGCCGCGGCCAGCATGTCCTTCTTATCTTTTTCGCTCAGGGACAGATAGCTCATGAGGCTTCGAGGCCCTCCAGGAACTTCTCGTATTCGCCGGCGGTCATGAGCGCCTCCAGGTCCTTCTTGTTCTTGACCTTCAGGCGGACGATCCATCCCCCGCCGTGGGGGTCCTTATTCAGCAGGTCGGCGGCCTGGTTGAGCTCCTCGTTGACGGCGACCACCTCGCCGGAGACCGGCGAGAAGATGTCGGAGACGGACTTGATGGACTCGACGGTGCCGATCGTTTGATGGACCTCGAGGGCCTTGCCGACCGGCGGCAGCTCGACGAAGATGATGTCGCCGAGCTGGTGCTGGGCGAAATCGGTGATGCCGACAAGAGCTTCGTCGCCTTCGACCTTGATCCACTCGTGGTCCTTGGAATACCGGAAATCGTTCGGATACATGGAGACTCTCCTCCTTGGAAGGGATGTCCTTATTTTTTTCTCTTGGTGAACGGCGTGGGCACGACGGCGGCCTTGACCATGCGATCACGGATGCCGATCTCGAACTCGGTGCCGACGGCCGTCGCTTCGATCGGCAGGTAGACGAGACCGATGGCCTTCTTCAGGAACGGCGAGAACGTCCCCGAGGCGACCTCGGAGACCTTCGTCCCGCCGTAATGGACGGGGTAATGGGGGCGGGCGATGCCCGGTTCGCGGAGCTCGAAGCCGGCGAGCTTGCGGCTCAGCCCCTCGGCCAGCTGCTTTTCGAGGACGGCCTTGCCCAGGAAGTCGCCCTTCTGGAATTTGCAGATCCACTTCAGGTCGGCCTCGAGGACGGTCGTCTTGTCGCTGATATCGTTGCCGTAGAGCATGAGCTTGGCTTCGAGGCGGAGCGTATCGCGGGCCCCGAGACCGATGGGCAGAAGCCCGCGGGGCGCGCCGGCCGCGACGATCGCTTCCCAGATCGGGCCGGGATCGGCGTCGGTCGTGTAGATCTCGAAGCCGTCCTCCCCGGTGTAGCCCGTGCGGGAGACCAGGGCGCCTTTGCCGGCGACCCGGCCCCTCCTCCAGGTGAAGGATTTCATCGAGGCGAGGTCGATGTCGGTCAGGGGCCGAAGGATCGCTTCGGCCTCGGGACCCTGCAGGGCGAACTGCGACCAGGCGTCGCTCACGTTCTCGACCGCGACCGCGAAACCGGCCGCGTGCCCGGCGATCCAGGCGAAGTCCTTGTCGGTGTTGGCTGCGTTGACGACCAGGAAGTAGTCCCCCTCCCCGATGCAGTAAATGAGCAGGTCGTCGACGAACGTACCCTCGGGGGTCGTCAGGGCCGTGTATTGGACTTGTCCGGGCGCCAGACGGGCGACGTCGTTCGGGGTCAGCCACTGGAGGAAGGCCAGAGCGTCCGGGCCCTTGACCGTGACCTCCCCCATGTGGCTGACATCGAACAGCCCGGCCTTCGTCCGGACCGCCAGATGCTCGGGGATGATGCCGCTGTATTCCACCGGCATTTCCCAGCCGGCGAATTCGATCATCCTGCCGCCGGCCTTTTTGTGGAGCTCGTTGAGCCGGGTTCTTTTCATCGATGATCCCTCGGATAAACGGAATGATTGATGGGATTGAAGGGATTAATTATCATAAATCCCCGTCGCGTTCAAGCGCCAACCGGCCGGTGCCCTTCCCGCGTCGCCACCGGAGGGTGTAAGGACGCGCTCACCGGTCGGCCAAGTCGCCACGGAAGACCGCCGGCAGGTCCGGATTGGCAGCTGCCGGGAATGGAGGGCGCCCGGGTTCGGGCGAAGACGGGGTTGTGGCCATCGATTCCCTCTCTGCGGCTCTCCGCAAGTCACTCCGCTCCCGCCTCAAGGCCAGGGTGGATACAAGAATATGTATTCCTTCTCTGAAGAAATCCAATGGATTGGATTTCCGGCCCCGGAGCTTCCTTGTTATGCGATGCTTATCTTATTTCTATTCATCACGTTATGCGCATATTTTAATTCTTGCAAAGTTGGCATGAATATCGCATAATAAATTGACAGGCCGTATGACCCGTCATATGACAAAATCTCTAAAAGGTGGTTGTGCATGGTGTAGCCTTAGCTGCAATGGATCTCTCGAAGGGAAGAACACAGGGCGGGATGGACGGGTTCCATCCCTGGGAAAAAAGAACCAAGGAGGTATTACTTGAGAAAGATCTGTTGGTTCATGAGCCTGCTGCTCCTCGTCGGCGCTTTCGCCGCCGCCCAGGAGTTCGGCAGCGTCAAGGTCACCGTCAAGGACAAGGACGGGACCCCGCTTCCCGGAGTGGCCGCGACCCTGACCGGGTCCAAGATCGCTCCGATGACGACCGTGAGCTCGGCGGGCGGCGCCGTCCGCTTCCTCCAGCTCCCGGTCGGCAGCGACTACGTCCTCAGGCTGGAGCTGCCCGGATTCAAGACCTATGTCCAGGAGAGGATCTCCGTCTCCTTCGGCCGCGACGTCATCATGGACATCGCCATGGAGGTCGCGACCCTCGAGGAGACGATCACGGTCATCGGGCAGTCTCCCCTCATCGACGCCAAGCGGACCCAGGTCGGCGTCAACATCACCTCGGAGACGCTGATGAGCCTGCCGACGGCCCGCAACCCGTGGGTCCTGATGACCCTCATGCCGGGCATGCTCGTCGACCGTGAGGACGTCGGCGGCAACGAGGGCGGTCAGCAGTCCGCGTACTTCGGCCACGGCGGCCGAGGCGGGGACCAGACCTGGAGCATCGACGGCGGCAACATCACCGACAACTCGGCCCTGGGCGCGGCGCCCGCCTACGTCAACATCGCCAGCTACGACGAGATGCAGGTCAACTACGGCAGCAACGACGTCAAGTCGCAGACCGGCGGCGTTCAGCTCAACCTGGTCTCCAAGAGAGGCGGCAACGCCTATTCCGGGACCTTCTACCTGGACGCGGAGGACAAGGCCTGGCAGGCCGACAACGTCCCCCAGGCCCTCAAGGACATCGGCTACACGGCCGCGGGCGTCAATAGGGTCTATCTCTACGGCGCCAACTTCGGCGGTCCCATCGTCAAGGACAAGGCGTGGTTCTACGGCTCCTGGGGCATTCAGGACATCGACGCCCGGACCCTGGTCGGGACGACCGACAAGACCTGGCTCGTCTCCGGCTACGCCCGTCTGGATTTCCAGCTGTCCCCGACGACCCGGCTGAACGGGTTCCTGGAGTACGACGACAAGAAGAAATGGGGACGGACCGCTTGGGGCCCCGAGGAACAGGCGCCTGAAACCTATTGGAACCAGGTCGGCCCGGGCTACATCTACAAGGGAGAGCTCGACCAGGTCTTCGGCAATCTCTATTTGAACCTCAAGGGGATCTACACGGACGGCGGATTCAACCTCATCCCCGTCCGGGGCAAGCCGACCGGCAACACCGCAGGCCCCTACTTGATCAGGTCGTACTACCCGGCTTTCTATGCATCGGGGAATATTGACGACTACGGCACCGACCGCAACCAGCTCAACCTGACTCTCAGCGGCAATTTCTTCGCCGAGAACGTCCTCGGCGGCAACCACGAGTTCAAGTTCGGCGTCGATTACGTGACGGCCACGGTCACGACCTTCGATCTCTATGAAGGGAACCTCTCCCTCGCTTATTGGGGCCCCTATGGGGATCCCAGCTGGCCCAACGGCGGAGAGTGGTGGGAGGCCTGGCTGCTCCGGGACTACTACATCGCCTACGACTTCAACCGCTACTCGTTCTACCTCCAGGATACCGCGACATACGGAAGGCTGACCTTCAATCTCGGCCTCCGCTACGACTATGAGGTCTCCGGCGTCGCCAAGAACACCATCCCGGCCTCGCCCTGGCTCCCCACATATCTGCCCGCTCTCGATGTCCCGGCGATCAAGTCCCCGGTCAACTGGCAGGTCTGGTCGCCCCGCGTGAGCCTGGTCTATGACATCACCGGCGACGGCAAGACCCTCTTCAAGCTCTCGGCGGCCCGCTACGGGTCGCAGAGCGGCTTCGGCCTGGCCGATTTCATCAATCCCGTGGGCTGGAGCGAGATCGATGTCCTTTGGCAGGACCTCAACAGCGACGGCATCGTGACCTCGAACGAGCTGTTCGGCCTCGATTGGGACACCTATGAGCTCAAGGACCCCAATGATCCCAACTATTGGCTCTGGTACAGCATCGACCCGGACAACCCCACGAGCCTCGAGATCCGCAACGAGTTCGATCCCAAGTACAACAGCCCCAAGCTCGACGAGCTCAACCTGTCGATCGAGCGGGAGATCTTCCAGGACTTCGCCGGCCGCCTCGAGCTGATCTACAAGCGAGGGTACAACAACACCTGGACCATCGGCCGCAACGCCGCCGGGGCCCTGGAAACCCAATCCAACTACTATCTGGCGGGAACCGAGCCCATCACCGGCTACCCGATCTACGGCCGGACGGCCCGCTACCTCTCCTCCTCCTATCGCACGAACTACCCCAACCGCTACGACGTCTACAAGGCCGTTCAGCTCGTCTTCACCAAGCGGCTGTCCCACAAGTGGATGCTGGACAGCTCCTTCACCCTGTCGGATTGGCGCGACCACTATAAGGGCGACTACATCGACCCGCAGAACATCGAGTACTTCGACGGGGGCGTGGTGGCCCCCGGAAGCGGCGGCTCCGGCCTGACCGGCATCTACGTCAATTCCCGGTGGCAGTTCAAGCTGTCGGGTCTCTACCAGCTCCCGTTCGGCATCAACGTCAGCGGGACGCTCGTCGCCCGCGAGGGCTATGTCCTGCGGACGGATGTCATCGCCTCCCGGCCGGGCATCGGCAACGCCTCCGTCTTCGGCAGCCCCGACGGCGGCGGCAAGTTCGGCGACGAACGGCTGCCCACCTTCTGGCTCCTCAACCTGCGGCTGGAGAAGCTCTTCCACCTCAGCGAGAGGTCCTACGTGGCCCTGGCCGTCGACGCCTTCAACACGACGAACTCCGCCCACGCCCTGAAACAGCAGACCCGGATCACGGCCCCCAACTTCCTCCAAGACCTGCGCATCCTCAATCCCAGGGTCATCCGCTTCGGCATCCGGTTCAGCTTCTGACACGCAGCACGACCGCGAGTTCCGAGGGCGGCCCCGCGAGGGGCCGCCCTTTTCTTTCGCCCCCGTTGTGCTAAACTAGAAGCGAAAGGAAGGTCCGTCATGAAGAGAGCCGTTCTCCTGATCGCCGTCCTGACAAGCATCATCATCCTGGCCTATTCCCAGGGCTACAAGGGACAGGGCCGGGCCAACGGGCTCGTCACAGACGAGTCAGGAAAGCCCCTGGAAGGGGTCACGGTCAAGCTCTTCTCGGTCAAAGGGCAGTCCGGCTTCGAGACGAAAACCAACGCCAAGGGCGAGTGGAGGGCCCTCTATATCCGGGGCGGGACCTGGAACATCGACCTCGAGAAAGACGGCTATATGCCCCGGAAGCTGGCCGTCGACCTCAAGGAGTTCGACCGCAACCCGGCCATCGAGGTCCGCCTGGAGAGGATCGAGGGCCTGGTCATCCTCGAAGCCCTGAAGGAGAACGTCGATCTCGGGAACCGGCTCTTCGCCGAACAGAGATACGAGGAGGCCGCAAAAGTCTTCGAGGACATCGTCACCCATGACGAGAACGCCTACATGTTCTACAAGAACCTCGGCAATTGCTACTTCCAGCTCCAGGACTACGAGGCGGCGGAGAGATGCTATCTGAAAGTCCTGGAGAAGGAGCCTGAAAATGCCGAGGTCATGCTCCTCATCGGCAACACCTACTCCAACCGCGACGACCAAGCCAAGGCTCTGGAATGGTACGGGAAGATCGAGCTCGACAACATGACCGACGCGACGGCCCTCTTCAACATCGCCAACTCGCTCTTCTCCAAGTCGAATTTCGAGGAGGCCCTCAAGTATTCCCGCCGCGGCCTGGAGATCCAGCCTGATTCGACCGACCTTCTTTATCTCGCCGGGCTCATCCATCTCAGCCTGGACCACAAGCCGGATGCGATCGAGGCTTTCGAGCGCTACCTCAAGCTGGACCCCGACTCTCCGAGGGCCGCCCAGGTCCGGACCTTCCTCGAGATCCTGAGAAAATGAGGACCAGAGCGGCCGCCCTGGTGTTCGCCGCGGCCCTGGGGACGGCCTCGACCGCGACCCTGCGTCCCGGCGCCATCCCGGCCGCCGCGCCGGCCTCACGGCCGAATCTCCTCCTCATCACCATCGACACCCTGCGTCCGGACCGCCTGAGCTGTTATGGCACGGACCACGTCGAGACGCCCGTCATCGACGCCTTGGCCCGCCGCGGGGTCCTTTTCCGCCGGGCCTTCGCCCACACGCCGACGACCCTGCCATCGCACACGAACATCCTGCTCGGAACGACGCCGCTCCACCACGGCGTTCACGACAACTCGAACTTCGTCGTCGGCGAGGAATTCCTGACCCTGGCCGAGCACCTCAAGGGCCAGGGATACGCCACGGGGGCCGTGGTCGGGGCCTTCCCCCTCGATTCCCGGTTCGGCCTGACCCAGGGGTTCGATATGTACGACGACAACTACGGGTCCCGGGGAGGCTCGGAGTTCTCCTATGTGGAAAGGAAAGCCGAGGACGTCGTGGCCAAGGCTGTGGCCTGGCTCGAAGGCCGGACGACTCCCTGGTTCCTGTGGGTCCACTGTTTCGATCCCCACCAGCGCTACGAACCGCCCGAGCCTTTCCTCTCGCGGCACAAGGACAATCCCTATGACGGCGAGGTCGCCTACGTCGATTTCGCCTTGGGCGGGATTTTCGAGGCCATCCGGGGGAACGGCGCGGAGGACGACACCGTCGTCGTCCTCACCGGCGACCACGGGGAAAGCCTCGGCGAGCACGGAGAGTCGACCCACGGCTACTTCGCCTACAACTCGACGCTTTGGGTCCCCCTGATCATCGCCGCCCCCGGCTTGAAGCCCGGCGGATCCGGCGAGACCGCATGCCATATCGACATTTTCCCGACCGTCTGCGATCTCCTCGGGGTCCCCAAGCCCCGCGACCTCCAGGGGATCTCGCTCGTCCCGGCGCTCGCCGGAAAGCGGCTGGCCGCGCGGAACATCTATTTCGAGTCGCTCTACCCCCATTTCAGCCGAGGCTGGGCCCCCCTGCGGGGGATCACGAGCGGCCGCATGAAGTATATCGACTCGCCCATCCCCGAGCTCTACGACCTCGAGAAGGACTTCGCCGAGCTGGAGAACCTGGCTGAGAGCCGGGACCTCAAGCCCTACGCGGCCGCCTTGAAGAAAGCGATGGATTCCCTGGCTTCCGCCGCGGCGGCGGCGCCGCTCAAGAAGCTCGACCGGGCGGCCCAGGAGCGCCTGCGCAGCCTGGGCTATGTCTCGGGACCCGTACCGTCCACGGCCGGCAAGGTCTTCACCCGGGAGGACGACCTCAAGGTCCTTCTCCCCTACCAGACCAAGCTCCAGACGGCCATGGGCCGGTATCACAAAGGGGCCCTCGACGAAGCGGCGGCCCTGCTCCGGGAGATCGTCGCCGAGCGCAAGGACTTCGACCTGGCCTACACCTATCTTGCCACGATCTACAAGGAACAGGGCCGCTGGAAAGAGGCCCTCGACCTTCTCCGTGAAGGCCACCGGGAGAACCCATCGGGATTCCGCATCCTGACGACCTTCGGATTGTTCTTGACGGAAGTGGGGCAGTACGACGCGGCCATCGAGGTCCTTCGCCGGGGTTTGGACGTCATCGATTACGACCCCGAGCTGTGGAACTACCTCGGCATCGCCTACTGGAACAAGGGCGATTACGCCGCGGCCGCCGAGGCCTACGATCGGGCCCTGGCCCTCGACGACAACTACCCGATCGTCATCAACAACCTCGGCTCGCTCCATTTCTCGCTGTTCCTGAAGCACGGCCGGAAGGAGGATTACCGGCTGGCCGTCGATCATTTCCGGAGGGCCATCGAGCTCGACCCGAGCTACGCCTCGCCCCACAACGGCCTGGGCACGGCCCTGGCCAAGGCCGGCGACATCGAGGGCGCCGTCGCGAGCTGGGAGAAGGCCGTGTCCCTCGACCCTAAGCTGCCCCATGCCCTGTACAACCTGGGAACCGTTTACCTGGCCCGAGGCGACAAAGCCCTGGCGCTGGACCATCTTCTGCGCTACAAGAAGATCGTGGGCGGCCGGCTGCCGGCCCAAGAGGCGAGAAAGCTCGATGAGCTCATCGAAAAATGCCGCAAAGCCCCGTGAGGGAGGTCCCGCCATGAACGCCCGTTTCGCCAGAACCGTCCTCCTGGTCCTCGTCTGCGCGTCCCTGGTCGTCCCCCAGCAGAAACTGCGGGAACAGGACCTCGCCGAGAGATTCCGCGATTGGCTCGACCTCGTGAGCTACATCATCCTGCCCGCGGAGAAAGAGGTGTTCCTGCGGCTCCAGAACGACCGGGACCGGGACATCTTCATCGAATCGTTCTGGCGGCAGCGCGACCCGACCCCCGAGACCCCCCAGAACGAGTTCAAGGAAGAGCACCTCAAGCGGTTCGCTTACGCCAACACGAACTTGGCCCGGTCGACCCCGCGCGAAGGTTGGCGGACCGACATGGGCCGGATGCACATCATCCTCGGCCCGCCGACATCCATCGAACGGTTCGACAGCCAGCCGGGCGTCCACCCCTGCCAGGTCTGGTACTACCGGGGGGTGACCGGCAAGGGCCTTCCGCCCCTCTTCGCCCTCGTCTTCTACCAGCGCGGCGGGCACGGGGAATACAAGCTCTACAACCCCGCCGCCGACGGCCCGGCCAGCCTCCTCGTCCGACCCGAAGAGGTCGATCAGACGAACTACGAGGTCGTCTACAAGAAGATCCGGGAGCTGACACCTTCCCTGGCCCCGGTCGTCCTGTCCGTCGTCCCCGGGGAGTTCCCTTACAACTTCATGCCCTCGCCCCAGAACAGCATCATCCTGGCCCAGATCGCCGAATCCCCCCGCAGGGACATCAACCCCCGCTACGCCACGGATTTCCTGCAGTTCAAGGGTCTCGTCAGCACGGAGTACCTGACGAACTACGTGGAGAGCAGCGCCGTCGTGACCGTCCTCACGGACCCCGTCCTGGACATCGACCTCATCCATCTGTCCCTGGCCCCGAAGAAGGTCTCCGTGGACTATTATCAGCCCCAAGGCCAGTATTACTGCAATTTCAAGCTCAATGCGACCCTCAAGAAGGGCGACCGGCTCATCTATCAGCACGAGAAGGACTTCCCTCTCTATTTCCCGCCCGATCGGAAGGACTACATCGAGGCCAACGGCGTGGCCGTGGAGGACATCATCCCGGTCGTCGAGGGGGATTATGATCTGGCCCTCCTCCTCCAGAACTCGGTGGGCAAAGAATTCAGCTACTTCGAGCAGAAGATCAAGGTCCCGGCCCGGGCCGAGGGCGCCGTCCGGTTGACCGGTCCGGCCGTCGGCTATCGCCTCCAGGCGGCTTCGGCGGAAGCCCTCGCTCCCTTTCGGGTCCTCGACCGGCAGGTCTCCGTCGATTCCGGCAGCCTGCTGGCCAGGACGGACGAGCTGGCCATCCTGTTCACCCTGACCGAGGTCCCCGAGGACCTGTGGCGGAGCGGCCGGGCCCGGATCAAGATCAAGGGCCTCAAGAGCGAAGGGGCCTCCGAGAAGGAGCTTGCGCTCCCGTTGTCGGAACACCCCTACAAGAGGTCCATGACCTTCAGCCGGTCGGTACCGGCGGCCGAGCTCGAGCCCGATTATTACGAGATCGTCCTGACGGTCGCCGACGGTCAGGGTCGAACGCTCGTCCAAAGCACGGACAAGGCCGTCCTGTCGGCCTTGGAGAAGGTCTCTCATCCGGTGACCCTCGTCCGGCCTTCTTCTCAGGCGAGAGCCCACTTCCTTTTCTACGGCCTGGCTTTCCAGTACGACAAGATCTCCGAGACCGACAAGGCCGACGCCCTCTACGCACGGGCTGTGGCCGCGGACCCCGGGTATAAGCCGGGGATCATCGAGTACGCCCGTTTCCTCATCCGCAATGGACGGTTCGACCGGGGCCTGGCCGAGGCCCAACGGGTCCGGGACGACGAAGAGCTCCGGTTCCAATATGTCCTTGCCGCGGGGCTGGCCTACCTGGGGAAGGGGGACCTTGAGAAGGCGATCTCTCATCTCGAAGAGGGCAATAAGATCTATAACAGCGACATCACGCTCCTCAACGCCCTCGGGACCGCCTATCATCGGACGGGCAAGAGGAAAGAAGCGCTTGAGGTCCTGAGCGCGTCCCTCCGGCTGGACCCCCAGCAGAAGGAGGTCAAGGCCCTGATGGACCGGATCGACGCGGAATCGAAGAAGACACCCTGACCGAGGACGGGAACTCATGGAGGGAGCGACGGCCGGCCGGGACGCGGGCCGCATGCCGGCGCCGTTGTTGTGGGCAACGGCCGTGGTGCTGGCCGCGGGGGCCCTGGCCTCAGCAGCCTGCAAAGGGAGCCCGCCTCCCCTCGACGGCAATCTGCTTGTCATCACCCTCGACACGACCCGGGCGGACAGCCTGGGCGCCTACGGAGGCGAGGAGGCCCGCACCCCTCATCTCGACCGTCTGGCCCGGGGGGGCGTCATGTTCGCCGGATGCATCTCGCCCGTTCCCCTGACCCTTCCCGCCCACGCCTCGCTCTTCACGGGCCGTGATCCCCTGGCCCACCGGGTCCGGAACAACGCGCGATACGTGCTGCCCTCGGAAGAGGTGACCTTGGCCGAGCGGCTCGGAGCCGCCGGCTTCCGGACCTACGCCGTGATCGCCTCGTATGTCCTTCTCGGCCGCTTCGGCCTCCGGCAGGGATTCGATGAGTACGACGACTCCCTGGACAGCCATCGGATCATGAGCTCCTACAACACGGAGATCGCCGCCGACGTCGTTTCTCAACGATTTCTCGCCTGGCTGTCGAAGAACAGGGCCGAGCGGTTCTTCGCTTGGGTCCACTTCTACGACCCCCATGAGCCGTACGCGCCCCCGGCGGAATTCCGGCGCGGCGCCGACGAAAAGGATCCCCGGGCCCTCTACAGAGGCGAAGTGGAGTTCATGGACCGCCATGTGGGGAGGATCCTCGACGGACTGCGGGATCTGGGGCTTCTGGCCAACACTCTGATCGTCGCCGTCGGCGACCACGGCGAGGCCTTCGGCGAGCACGGCGAGCGGGGCCACGCGATCTTCTGCTACGAGGAGAACATCCGGGTGCCGCTGATCTTTTTCCACGAGGCCTGTCTGCCCGGCGGGGTGGTCGTCGCGGACCGTGTCGGTCTGATCGACCTCCTGCCGACGATCCTCGAGCTCTACGGACTGGGGGCGGACAAGAGCGTTCACGGCCGGAGCCTCGTCCCCTTCCTGCGCCCCGGGGGAAGATCACCCGCCCCGCGACCCTTCTACGTCGAGAGCCTTTACGGGATGGAAGAGCGGGGTTGGGCTCCCCTGACGGGGATCGTCGAAGGGGACCTGAAGTTCCTCTCCCTTCCCCGGCCCGAATTGTACGACCTCCGCCGGGACCCCGGTGAGAAGGAGAACATCCACGACCGGCGCCCCGACCTCGCCGGGCCCATGCGGAGGAAGCTCACGGAAATCGCCTCGTCCCGTGCGGAGGTCCGGTCCGCCGCCGGGAGAGAGCTGACGGCGGAGGACATCCGTCAACTGCGTTCCCTGGGCTACCTCGCTTCAGGGCCCGCCCGGCGCTCCGACGGCGCGGATCCCAAGGACGGCATTGTCGCCGAGACCCGGTTGGTCGAGTTCCTCGAAAGCCTTTTGCCTGAGCCCGCTCGGGACCTCGAGGCCAGGATCGACCGATTCCTGAGGGACGGCGGCATCGACAAGAACCCTCAGTTCTATTCGCGGCTGTGGCGCTTCCATGAACGGCGGAAGGACCCGCCGGAGAAGATCGTCGCCGTTCTCCGTGAGGCCGTGTCCGCGTTTCCTGACGACGTCGGTTTCCGTCTGCAGCTGGTCAGGTTCATCACGGCCATGAACCAGTTCGATCGGGTCATCCCGGTCTGTCGGGAGATCCTGGAGAGGGAGCCCGAGAATGCGAGTGCTTATGTCCTGATGGGCAATGCGTTCGCGGCCTTGGGCAACATCGGGGAGGCCGCGGCCAGCCTGGAGAAAGCCCTGGCCATCGAGCCGGAGAACATCGCTCTTCGGATCCGGTACACGGATCTGCTCATCCGGATGGGCCGGACGGACGAGGCCCTCGACATGTACGATGTCCTCGTCACCAAGGAGGCCGTTCTCAAGGACCACGAATTCCTGTTCAAGGTCGCCATGTTCTACGCCAAGAACGGCCGGGACCGGAGGGCCGCGGAGCTCGTCGACCGGTGTTCTCGGTTGCGCCCATCGGGCCGCTATTTCTTCTATCTGGCCGTTTTCCTGACCCGCCTCGAAGACCATGATGGAGCGGTTAAAGCCATGAGGACCGCTCTCGAACGATACGCGGACGAGTTGACTCCCGAGCAGAAGGACCAAGCGCAGAAATTCCTGGGCTCCGTCTCTCCCATAAAATAGGTTCTTCTCCTATCTCCGGGGATTCTCCGAGACGCGTATTTCCCGATGGATATCCCCCCGGGCTCCCCGAACCCCCGGGAACCAGTCCCGTCGGTTCCCCCGTCGGCGGCCGACGGGTCCCCTTCCGCTATGGGGATCTGCACGGGGATATCCATCGTCATCAATTGATCTTGGACCCCCGGAAATAGGAGAAGAACCTCAAATGGGACCGGACCTTACTGAGGGCTCTTCTTTCGGCTCCGGGAGAAGAGCCTTCAACCACCGATTCCCCAGGCGCGTACGAGAGGGCCTCGGTGGTCTAGGAGGAGCTTGATGTAAACGGCCTCGAGGTCGATCATCTCGGCGTCGGAGCGCTTGAGCCAGTCCGCGAGCCACGCGAAGCGCTGGGCCAGCACGAGATCGAAGAGATGGGCCCAGCCGGCTTCCGAAGCCAGGCCGGAGTCCCTCAGGCGCCGGACGAATCGGAGGACAAAGTCTCCGGTCAGGGCCTGCGGAGCCTCCATCCCCAGGCAGCCGATCATCATGGCCGCGTCATAGAGCTCGGTCTTTGTCCCCAGGAACTCCCAGTCGATGACCGCCCGGACGCCCTTCTCGGACCAAATGACATTCAAAGGGTGGTAGTCGCCGTGACAGAAACGGAAGGGCAGGCGGTCGTGAACAGCGGCGAATTCTTGCTCGAGATGGACCAGCGCGGGCCGGATCCGCAGATAGAGAAGAGGCTCACGGCGCTCGAGGGCCCGCGCCAAGTCCCGGACGAACGAGACGATCGAGAATGGCGGTGTCCCGTCCAGGGCCGTCACCTCCCGCCCTCGATCCCAGAGATCGCTCAGGAAATCGGCCAGCACCGGCCCCCGCCACCCTTCGAATGCGTATTCGGGCCTCGCGAGCGGCACGCCCTCGATATACGGGGAGATCTGCCAATAGGCATTGTCCTTGAAGGCCAGGTGGTCGCCCTCCCCCGCCGGAAGGTAGGGCTGGACCCGGGACAACCCCTCGGCGGCCAGCTGAGCGATGGCCCGTGCGACCCTCCGCTTGTGTCCGGCCTCCGCCGCCCGGATTCTCTCCAGGACGAACAGGTCGGCGTTCCCGTCCTCGACGATCGTCCGGAACTCGCAGCGGTCCGGACTGCCGGCGATCGGGATGTCCTCACGGATCCTCGCGAGCTTGAGGCCCCAGGCCCTCAGAACGTCCGCGACGAGGCGCTCTTTGATCATGAATCCGTGTCCCATGATATATCCGGGCCCAAGGCCTCTGTCAAACGGGCGGCGAGCCCGGCGAGACGGCCGCCTTGCCGGGGGCCCGCTTTTTGCTATAATAAGCGATTGAAATGATCGCTTTGAGGGAACGTCTTCGGGCCCGGATCGCCGAACGGCTGGCGACGGACTTCGCCCCGGCGCCCGGAGAGATCGACCTCGTCGAAACGCCCGATCACAAGTTCGGCGACTTGGCCCTCGCCTTCCCCTTCCAGGCCGCCAAGCGACTCAAGAGCCCTCCCCGCAAGATCGCCGAGACGGTCGCCGCGCTGCTCGAAGGTCTCGGAGGAGTCGAAAAGGTCCAGGTGGCCGGGGCCGGCTATGTCAACCTCTTCCTCGACCGCCGGCGGTTCTTCGAGGACGTCCTGCGGACCCCGGACGCCTCCGGCCTGGCCCCCGAGGAGGCCAAGGTCCTCATCGAGCACACCAACATCAATCCCAACAAGGCCGCCCATGTCGGTCACCTGCGCAATGCCTGTCTCGGCGACACGCTGGCCCGCGTCCTGCGCTTCAAGGGCGAGACGGTCGAGGTCCAGAACTACATCGACGATACCGGCGTCCAGGTCGTGGACGTCGTCTTCGGCTTCCTCGAGCTCGAAAAAAAGACGCTGGCCGACCTCGAGGCGATCGCCGGCAAGTTCGATTATCACTGCTGGGACCTCTACGCCAGGGTCTCCGCCTACCTCGCCGAACATCCCGAGGCCCAAGCCCGCAAGGCGGAGATCCTCAAGAAGGTCGAACACGGCGAAGGTCCCGAGTTCGAGATGTCCCGCTATGTCTCGCGCCGCATCCTGCGGGCCCACCTGGCGACGATGAAGCGGCTCGACATCGGCTACGACGTCATGCCGTGCGAAAGCACGATTCTTCACCTCAGGTTCTGGGAGAAGGCCTTCGAGCTTCTCAAGGAGAGGAAAGCCGTCCATCACGTCGCCGAGGGCGAGAACGCCGGCTGCTGGGTCATGAAGATCGAGGACGAGCCCGACCGGGAGAAGATCATCGTCCGTTCGGACGGCACGGTGACCTACGTCGGCAAGGACATCGCCTACCAGCTCTGGAAGTTCGGCCTGCTCGGCCTCGACTTCCATTACGAGCCGTTCCTCGAGGACGACGGCCGGACCGTCTGGATCTCGACGGCCGACGAGGGGGCCCGGGACGCCGGCCGCGCGGCGCGCCTGTCCTTCGGCGGGGCCAGCAAGGTCTACAACGTCATCGACGTCCGCCAGAGCTATCTCCAGAAGGTCGTCGTCCAGGGCGTGCGGGCCCTCGGCTTTGCCGCCCAAGCCGAGAAGTCCATCCACTTCTCCTATGAGATGGTGGCCCTGTCCCCCCGCAGCCTCGAGGAGCTCGGCTACGACGCCTCCGAAGAAGAGAAGGACCGGGCCTTTCTCGAGGTCTCCGGCCGCAAGGGCCTGGGCGTCAAGGCCGACGATCTCCTCGACCGCCTCGAAAGCAAGGCCCTGGCCGAGGTCGACAAGCGAAATCCCGATCTCCCCCCCGAGGACCGGGCCCGCATCTCGCGCGAGATCGCGGCCGGCGCCCTCCGCTACTTCATGCTCAAGTACGCCCGCAACTCGGTCATCGTCTTCGATTTCGAGGAGGCCCTGAGCTTCGAGGGCGAGACCGGTCCCTATCTCCAGTACACGCTCGTCCGCCTGAACAGCATCTTCCGCAAGCTTCGCGAGCGGGAGGGGACGACCGAGGAGGACCTGGAGGCGATGGCCCGCGTATCCGTCGATCTCTCCCCTCTCTCCGAAACTGAGCGGAACGACTTCTGGGGCCTCGTCTTCTACGCCGCGCGGCTCGAGGAGGAGGTCCTGCGGGCGGCCGGGGGCCTGGAGTTCTCCCACCTGGCCAAGTTCGCGTTCAATCTGTCGCAGAGATCCAACGGGTACTACCATCGGTACCCCATCCTGTCCGAGGAAAACAAGGCGGTCAGGGCCGTCCGGCTGCTGACCATCCGATACGTCCGGGAGCGGCTCCGATGCGCGCTCGCCCTCATGGGCATCCCTCAGCCCGAGCGGATGTGACGCGGCTGTCCCCCGGCGGTCGGGCGTTCGAGAATCTGACACGGAGGTGGCAATGATCGAAGTTCAGGACCTCACCAAGAGGTACGGCGAGCTGGTCGCCGTCAAGGGCCTCAGCTTCAAGGTCGAGTCCGGCCGGATCTGGGGCCTGCTCGGTCCCAACGCGGCCGGCAAGACGACGACCATGCGCATCCTGACCGGCTACCTCCCGGCCTCCGAAGGCCGGGCGACCGTGGCCGGATACGACGTTTTCGAGCAGACGGACGCCGTCAAGAAATCCATCGGCTACCTGCCGGAGAACGTCCCGCTCTACACGGACATGACCGTCGCCGGTTACCTCGAGTTCGTCGCCGAGATCAAGAAGGTCCCGGCGGCCAAGCGCAGGGAGGCCGTGTCGCGGGCCCTCGACGCGGCCGGGCTCGGGGGGGTCAAGGGCCGGCTCGTCAAGAACATCTCCCGCGGCTACAAGCAGCGGGTCGGCATCGCCCAGGCCATGATCCACGACCCGAAGGTCCTCGTCCTCGACGAGCCGACCATCGGCCTCGACCCGGCCCAGATCATCGAGATCCGCAGCCTCATCCGCGGCCTGCGCGGCGAGCACACCATCCTCCTTTCGACCCACATCCTGGCCGAGGTCACCCAGGTCTGTGACGGGGTCGTCATCATCAACCAGGGCCGCCTGATGGCCTCGGGGTCGCTCGAGGAGCTGACGGCCTCGTTCATGCGCCAGGACGGCGTGGCCGTCAAGGTCCGCCGCGGCGGCCCCGAGGCGGCCGAGCTGTTCCGCGGCCTGCCCGGGGTCGAGAAAGTCACGCCCGATGGACATGAGCTCCGCATCGAATGGGGCCCCGGACGGGACCTGCGCGACGATGTCGCCCGCCTGGCCCTCGACAAGGGCCTCGGGCTCATGGAGATGCGCCCCGTGGCCATGAGCGTTGAGGACCTCTACATGCGGATCGTCTCGGGAGGGCTCGAACAATGAGCAACATCTGGTCCATCATCAAGAAAGAGATCCGGTCCTACTTCAGCTCGCCCATCGCCTACGTCGTCATCTTCGGCTTCCAGCTCCTCGTCGGCTATTTCTTCTACAGCCTCGTCTGGTGGTTCAACGCCCAGGCCATGCAGATGTCCCAGAACCCCTATTACTACCAGCAGGTCAACATCAACCAGATGGTCTTCACGCCCCTGTTCCACAACATGAGCATCATCCTCATCCTCGTCGCCCCCCTGCTGACCATGCGCCTCCTCTCCGAGGAGAAGAAAAGCGGCACCGACGAGCTTCTCTACACCTCGCCGCTGTCCATTCTCCAGATCGTTCTCGGCAAGTATTTCGCGGCCTTGCTCATGCTGATCGTCATGCTGGCCCTGACGGCCGCGCTTTCGATCTTCGCCTTCGCCCACGGCAACCCCGAGCTCGCCCCGTGGCTCACGGGTTATCTCGGGCTGTTCCTCATGGGCGCGACGTTCATCGCCATCGGTCTCTTCTTCTCGTCCCTCACGGAGAATCAGATCGTCTCGGCCTTCCTGACCTTCTGCACCCTTCTCCTCTTCCTGGTCCTCAACTGGGTGTCCGCCTCAGGGACGGCCGCCTGGCAGAAAGTCCTCGGCTATCTGTCCTTCTCCCAGCATTTCGACGACCTGACCCGCGGCATCCTGGA
This sequence comes from uncultured Eubacteriales bacterium, assembly GCA_964423315.1. Classification (GTDB taxonomy): domain Bacteria; phylum Acidobacteriota; class Aminicenantia; order Aminicenantales; family Saccharicenantaceae; genus RBG-16-66-30. The sequence continues at coordinate 42,335 of CAYREO010000013.1, forward strand.
CACCAAGGACGTCGTTTATTATCTGAGTTTCTCGGTCTTCGGGATCTTCCTGACCCACGCCGTGATCCAGTCGCGGCGGTGGAGGTGAGCCATGAACGCCGTCAAGAGATATCTCAACACCGTCGCCCTGGCCCTGCTCCTCGCGGCCCTGGCCGGGTGGATCGTCTGGCCCCACAAGCGGACAGCCCTCCTCATCATCGGGGCCCTCGGCGTCCTGGCCCTGGGCGCCTACGTCGTCCTCAACCTCGACGCCCTGAAGAAGGGCTTCCGGCGCAAGTCTCTCGTCTATTCGGGCAATCTCCTGCTCGTCGTTGTCCTCGTCCTGGCCATCCTGGCCCTGGCCAACTACTTCCTGTCGAAGCACAACTATCGGATGGACTTCACCAAAGCCAAGCTCCACAGCCTGTCCGACCAGTCCGTCACCGTCGTCAAGAACCTCAAGACCGACGTCTCTTTCAAGTGCTTTTTCCGCGAGGGGAACTACGGGCGGGGGGCCATGGAGCGGCTCCTCAAGATCTACGCCTACCACTCGCCGCGGATCTCCTACGAGTTCATCGACCCCGACAAGAACCCCGGTCTCGTCAAGCGCTATGACGTCACCCAGGACGGGACGACCATCCTCGAGGCCGGCGACAAGGAGAACCGCATCACCTCAACTTCCGAAGAGGACGTCACCAACGCCCTCATCAAGGTCACCCGCTCCGAAAAGAAGGTCCTCTATTTCCTCGAGGGCCATGGCCAGGACACGATCGAGGCGAGCGGCGACAACGGCTTTTCGACCGCCAAGGCCGAGCTCGAGAAGCTCGGCTACGAGGTCCGCAAGCAGATCCTGGCCCTGGCCGACGGCTTCCCAACCGACTGCGCCCTGCTCATCGTCCCCGGCCCTCAGAAGGACCTTCTGCCCAATGAAGAAGAGACCATCCTGAGATACCTCGAAAGCGGCGGCCGGGTCCTGTTCATGATCGACCCCGAGACGGCCCCGGGGATGCCGCGGTTCCTGGCCCCCCTCGGCTTCAAGCTCGAGGACGATATCGTCGTCGATACCGTCTCCCGGCTCCTCGGCGGCGACTACTTCATGCCCGTCGTCAGCCAGTATGAAAGCCATCCCATCACGGACAGGTTCAGCTACGCGACGTTCTTCCCCCTGGCCCGGTCCATCGAGACCGCCGAGACCAAGCCCGAGGGAGCGACCGTGACCGCGCTGGCGGCGACCAGCCCGAATTCCTGGGCCGAGCGCCAGCTCGATCAGAAAGAGGTCCGCTACGACCCCGGCAAGGACCGTCAAGGGCCCGTCAACCTGGCCGCCGTGGCCGAGTTCAAGGCCAGGCCCGGGCTGCTCACGGGACATGACCGACCGGAAGGAGCCGAGGCGGCCCCCGAGGCCGTCGATAAGGACGCCCGGGTCGCCGTCATCGGCGACTCCGATTTCGCCAAGAACCGCTACTACTTCATGTCCGGCAACGGCAACTTCTTCCTGAACGTCGTCAACTGGTTGACCGAGGAGGCCGACCTCATCTCCATCCAGCCGCGGACCCAGGTCCCTCGGACGATCCAACTCTCGCCCTCCCAGGGCCGGCTGCTTCTCCTGACGAGCCTCGTCATCCTGCCGCTCGCCGTGCTGCTCATCGGCCTTTCGGTCTGGCTCCGGAGGAGGTCGCTGTGAAGCCCCGGACGACACTCATCCTGGCCGCCGTTCTCATCGTCCTCGGGGTCGTGGTCTTGATCTTCGAGGACCGCGGCGCCAAGAAAAAGGAGACCCTGGAGAGAGCCGCCAAGCTCGTCGATCTCAAGTCCGAGGACCTCGTCAAGATGGAGCTTAAGACGGCCGACGGGCTCCTCATCTTCGAGCGCGACGACAAGGGCGACTGGCGCCTGACCGCCCCTCTCGAGGCCCTGGCCGACTCCTATGAGGCCGGAAGCCTGGCCGACAACTTCTCGAGCCTCCGCATCCAGAGGGTCGTTGAGACCGAAGCCTCCGACCTTGCGACCTACGACATCCCGTCCCGTGAAGTCGCCCTGTGGGCCAAGGGGCGCGAGGAGCCGGTCCGCGTTCTCGTCGGCATGGAGAACCCCATCGACAACTCGCTGTTCGCCAAGCGCGAGGACGACCCCCGCGTCGTCCTCATCGCCGGATATCTCAAGTCGACGCTCGAGAAGACTCTCCTCGATTTCCGGCAGAAGGACATCTTCCGGTTCGAGACGGGCGAGGTGCGGTCGGTCCGGATCCGGGCCCCCGGCGTCTCCTGGGAAGCGGCTTGGGAAAACGACGGCTGGCTCCTGAGATCGCCTGTCCGGGCCCTGGCGTCCAAGAGCAAGATCGAGAATCTGTTCAGCTCCCTGTCGTCCCTGCGGGCCAAGGAATTCGTCTCCGAGGACAAGAAGGCCGGCGACCTGAAGACGTTCGGCCTCGATAGGCCCGGCTACGAGGCCGCCTTGTCCCTTCCGGCGACAGGCGAGGACATCGTCTTCTCGTTTTGCAAGGATGGGGATCGGCTCTACGCGACGAGCTCGCGATCGAACAAGATCATCGCCTTCGACGGGACCCTTCTCGATGACCTCGGCAAGACGATCGACGAGATCCGGGAGAAGAAGATCGCCGACTTCTATTCCTGGGAGGCCTTCAAGGTCGCCGTCCGGAGAGAGGCCTTCAGCCTGACCGCCGTCAAGGAAAAGGTCGGGGACGAGGAGAAATGGCTCCTCGACACGGAGGCCAAGGACGCCGCGAACCGCTACAAGGTCGAGGACTTCATCCGCCGGATCGAGCGCCTCGAAGCCGCCGCGTTCATCGATAGCCCGGGCGCCTTGGCCCGCTATGGGCTGGAGCCGCCCGCGGCCGAGATCCGCGTCTGGACAAGGGACCACGCAGGCAAGGAAGAGGAAAGAGTCTGGTTCCTCGGCCGCGAGGATGCCGCGAAGAACCAGGTCATCGTCAAGGTCCCCCGCTTCGAGTATCTGTTCGAGGTCGATGCGTCCTTCCTCCAGGAGTTCCCCAAGGCGGCCGCCGACTGGATGGCCGAACCGCCCGAGGAGCCAGACGCCGCCGACAAAAAGAAATAGCGCCTTCGCAAGCGCTGGTGCGGTCCTTCTCCGGGCTCGGGGATCAGGAGCAAAGATTGGGGAGAGGGAACGGCAGGGAGCGGACTCTGGGGAGCGACCATTGTAGGTGCGACGGAGCGACTCGGAGCCGCACTTTCAAGAGATAGCTTAAGAGAGAACGAGGGGAAATGGGCGAGATTTGTGGGAGGACCGTATCCCCGTTCTCAGGGGGAACCGTCGGGACCGGTTCCCGGCGGGACCGGGGGACAAAGGGGGATATCGATCGGCATCGGCGTTCCAAAGGATCCCCGAAGGCCGGAGATGAGGCCGCTAGAAGCGTCCGAGGTCCTATTCCGCGCGGGTTTGCGACCCGCCTGCTTTCCTGGTATCGGGCGCATCGCCGCGACCTTCCATGGAGGAGGACCCGGGACCCCTACAGGATCTGGGTCTCCGAGGTCATGCTCCAGCAGACGACCGTCCGGGCCGTCCTCCCCTATTACCAGAGGTGGTTCGAACTCTTCCCGGACCTCGAGTCCTTGGCCCGCGCTCCTCTGCGGGACGTCCTGCGGGCCTGGCAGGGCCTCGGCTACTACCAGCGGTCCCGGAACCTTCGCAAGGCGGCCCGGGAGGTCATCCGCGAGCACGGCGGATGCCTGCCTGACGATCCTGCGGCGCTTCGGCGGCTCCCCGGCTTCGGGCCCTACACGACCGCCGCCGTCCTCAGTCTCGCGTTCGGCCGTCCTTTGCCCGTCATCGACGCCAACGTCCGCCGGGTCCTGATGAGGGTCCTGAAGACGGAAGGACCGGCCTCATCCGCTATGGACAAAGGTTTTCTGGCGGTCCTCGAAAAGATCATCCCGCTGTCCGCTCCGGGGGACTTCAACCAGGCCATGATGGAGCTCGGGGCCCTCGTCTGCCGGAGCGCCAACCCCCAATGTCTCGTCTGTCCCGTCCGCGGCTTCTGCCGGGCCGCGGCCGCGGGCCGGCAGGAGACCATCCCGCGACCCCGGCGGATCGGAACGACGGCTGTCGAGGCCGTGGTCGCCGTCATCCAGCGTGACGGCCGGATCCTCATCCGCCGGCGGCCCGAGTCGGGCCTTCTGGCCGGCCTATGGGAGTTCCCGGGAGGCAAGCGGGAGCCCGGCGAGAGCCTCGTCGAGGCCCTGCGCCGCGAGCTCCGAGAAGAGGTCGGGGCCGAGATCGCGGAAGTCCGCTTCCTGACGACGGTCCGTCATGCTTACACGCGGTTCCAGGTCACCCTGCACGCCTTCACCTGCCGGTTCCGCCGCGCACCGGCTCTGCCGGAGAAGGAATTCCGGTGGGTGACCCTGCGCTCGATACGCCGCTATCCCCTGCCGTCGGGAAGCGTCCGCATCGTCGATCACCTGGCCCGACGGAAGATCGGCTAGAGCAATCCCAGTTCGTGATGCTTCCCGGCCACGGCGTCCGCCAGCTTGTCGAGAGCCGCGAAGTCCGCGGCCCGGGGCAGGCCGCGGCAGATGACGGGGTCGAGGAACTCGACCTTCAGATTGGACATGGCCCCCTTGACGGCCTCGGCCATCTTCCCGGCCCAGCCGTAGGAGCCGACGATTGAGGCGAAGCGGGCCTTGGGCCGCAAAGCGTTCGCAAGAACGACGGCGTTGAGCAGGGCCGGGTGGGGCCCGACATGGACGGTCGGACCGGCGGCGATGATCGTGGCCGCGTCGACGAGGTTCATGGCCAGCTTTCCGATATCGGCCGAGACCATGTTGAACGGCTCGACGCGGACCCCGCGATCGACGAGAGCGGCGACAAGATGCTCGACCATGAGGGCCGTCGACCCGTGCATGGTCACCCAGGGCAGGACGACGAGGTTGTGGGGCCGGTCGTCCGTCCAATCGCGGTAAGCCTGGATGATGGAGCCCGGGTCCTTGTGGACGGGGCCGTGGCTCGGGGCGATCATCCGGATGTCGAGGTCCTTGATCTTCTCGAGGTTCCGGCGGATGATCCTGCGGAAGGGCATCATGATCTCGGCGTAGTATCGTTTGGCCTCGGCCATGACGCACTCGACGGCGTCGACGAAAAGGTCCGTGGTCGCCAAGTGGGAGCCGAACCAGTCGCAGCTGAACAGGATGCCGTCCTCCTCGAGGTAGGTCGACATCGTCTCCGGCCAATGGACCCAGGGGGTGTAGATGAAGCGGAGGGTCCGTCCGCCGAGGTCGAGCCTCTCTCCGTCGGCGACGGTCCCCATCCGGGCCTCGGGCACGTCGAGGTGGTCGATGAGCATGGATTTGGCCGGTTGCGAACAGAGGAGCCGGGCCTCCGGAAAGCGCTCGAGGACCCAGGGGATGGCCCCGGAATGGTCCTGTTCGGTGTGATTGGAAACAAGGATATCGATGCGGGGGATATCCTCGAGGTTGGCTTTGAGAACGTGTCCCATGGCCGGATCGGCGGCGTCGATGAGGACCGTCTTGTCCCTTCCTCGGACCAGGTAGGCGTTGTAGCTCGTCCCGTCGGGCAACGGGATGAGGGCGTCGAACAGACGCCGATCGAAGTCCTGGACTCCGACGGCCAGGACGCCGGGGGCGATCTCTCTCGGTTTCATGAGTTCCGGGCTCCTTGGTGAGATGTGAATTCCTACTTATTTTATAGTATTTTGGACCGGCGGGCAAGCCTCCGACCTGGCGCTGCCGAGGATTCCCGGGTACAATACCGCCCATGGACAAAGCCCTGATCTTCGACATGGACGGACTGATGATCGACAGCGAGCGCCTCTACTTCGAGGTCGAGAGGGGGCTGGCCCGCCGCTACGGCAAAGAGGTCCGTGACGAGACCCTCTGGCGGATGATGGGCCGCACCCCCCTGGAGGGCCTGACGATCTACGTCCGGGAGCTGGACCTGCCCCTCTCGCCGGCCGAGGCCGTTGCCGTCCGCAACGACCTCATGCGGGAGAGGATGAAGAACGATCTGCGGCCCATGCCGGGGCTTTTTCACATCCTCGACGCCTTCCGCGGCCGACGCAAGATGGCCGTGTCCACGGGGGCGCCGCGGGAGTTCCTCGATCTGGCCGTCGACACGCTTGCCATCCGCGACCGGTTCGACGCCCTCCTGGCCTCGGACGAGATCACCCGCGGCAAGCCGGACCCGGAGATCTTCCTCAAGACCTGCGAACGGCTGGATGTCCCCCCGGACCGGGCCGTCGTTCTCGAGGATTCGGCAAACGGCGTCATCGCCGGGAAGCAGGCCGGCTGCGCCGTCATCGCCGTCCCCAACGACTATACGCGGGGCCAGGACTTCAGCCGGGCCGACGCCGTCGCCGCCGACCTCTTGGAGGCCGAGCGGATCGTCCGCTCCAGGTTCTGAGCGACCGGCCTCAGGCGCCCGGGGTCTTGCGTTTCGCGAAATAATGGATCTCGGGATGCTCCCGGTATCCCAGTTTCTCGAACACGGTCATCGATAGGGGATTGTCTTCCTCGATGAGACAGGCCAGGATGCCCATCCCCCGGGCCTCGAGCCAGTGCTCCGCGTCCCGCACGAGACGGGCACCGATCCCCCGCCGCCGCCATGCCGGGTCCACGGCCAACCGGTTGATCCAGCCTTTTCGCCCGTCATGGGTGGCCAGGACGGTGCCGACGACTCGGCCCGTCCCCCTCTCCTCGGCCACAATAAAGCCGACACAGGGCTCCTGGACCTGCCGGGCGATGCTCTCCCGGGCATCACGCCCCTCGGGCTTGAGAGGGAGGCCGCCTTCCTTCCAAAGCTCAATGACCCGATCATAGTCCTCGATGCGGAATTCCCTGATATCGACCTCGCCCGCTGTTCTCTTCTCAGCCATGCATGATGCTCCTCTCACGGCGGTCCGGTCCGCGTGGTCAACGAACCCAAGCGAGGAAGACCGCGATGACGAAGGCCGCCGCCAGCGCTCCGCGGACCACGACCGCGGTCCCTCGTCTCCCGGCGAGCACGATCGCCGCGGCGATGAACAGGCGAACGGCCAGCGTCGCCGCGAGCCCGTAACACGCGAGGTAGAGGATCTGCCAGGGCCCGGGCTCGGACAGGATGTCCACCCACTCTCTCTGGCGCATTCCGAGGACCATGAAGACGGCCTGGACGGCCGGCGGCAGCCAGGCCACGAAGAGCGGGCCTCCCAGGGCGGGGCCGGCGACGGAAAGGGTTCCGGCGAAGCCTCTCCCCCCTGCTCTGACCTTGTCCGGCATGAAAAGAAGTCCCGCAACGAGAAGCCAGGCCAGGATCACTCCGGGGACGACGAACACCATCTGCCAAAAATAATAATTATCGGTCCCCAGGCCGTCGATGACGGGCCAGAGGGGCACGGCCCCTGAGGCTCCCAATCCGAGGGACGTCAGGGCATAGAGGGAACCGGCCCCTATGACGGTCAAGGCCGCCCGACGGACGCCCCTCGGGACCTCCGACGATCTTCTCAAGACGTGTTCGGGAGTGACCAACCCTTTGACAACGGCCGAGAAAAGGGTCTTCACGGCGGTCCTCTCAGGAGACAAAGAGCTGCTTGCTCGAGAAATGGGGGTCGGTTGTCAGGTTGACCCCGAACCGCCGCAGTCCCGCGTCATCACCGGGCGTCGGGATGTGGGTGATGTGGACCTCGCATCCCTGGAGTTCCTTGATCTTCTCGAGGCCCATCTGGGCCATCGGGTTGGTGGAGGCGTTGATGCTCAGGCAGATGAGGAGCTCCGACAGATCGAGGCTGACCGTGCCGGCCCCGAGAATGTCTTTTTTGAGGGCGGCCACCGACGCGATGATCGACGGCGAGAGGAGCGGGATCTTGTCCGGGATGCCGGCCAAGTGCTTGACGGCATTGAGGACGAGGGCCGATGCGGCATGCATGAGCGGCGAGTTCTTGCCGGTGACGATCGTCCCGTCCCGGAGCTCGACGGCCGCTCCGACGAAGATGCCCTTGTTCCCCTTTCCCGAGGCCTTGGCCTCTTCGGCCGCCCGCCGGGCGGGGACAACGACCCTTCGGTCCTCGGGCGCGACGCCGAGCTCCCTCATCAGCAGCTCGGCCCGCTGGACGGTGTCCTTTTCCACAAAACCCAAGGTGTATTCGCAGAGGTAGCGGAAATAGCGCCGGATGAGCTCCTGCTTGGCCGCCTCCCGGACGGCGTCATCGTCGATGATGCCGAAGCCGGCGGCGTTGCAGCCCATGTCGGTCGGCGACTTGTAGAGGGACGCCTCGCCGGTGATCCTCTCGAGGATGCGCCGGAGAACGGGGAAGACCTCGACGTCCCGGTTGTAGTTGACGGCCGCCTCGCCGTAGGCCTCGAGATGGAAGGGATCGACGAGGTTGAAGTCGCCGATATCGGCGGTGGCCGCCTCATAGGCGACGTTGACGGGGTGCTTGAGGGGCAGGTTCCAGATCGGGAAGGTCTCGAACTTGGCATATCCCGAAGCAAGGCCACGCCGGTGGTCGTGATAGAGCTGGGACAGGCAGGTGGCCAGCTTGCCGCTGCCCGGCCCGGGTCCGGTGACGATGACCAAGGGGTGTTCGGTCTCGATGTAGTCGTTGGCCCCGTAGCCCTCGTCGCTGACGATGAGGTCGACGTCCGTGGGGTAGCCCTTGGTGAACCGGTGGGTGTGGACGGGGATGCCCTGGCGCTCGAGCTTGTTCTTGAAGACCCGGACGGCCGGCTGGTTGTCGAACCGGGTGATGATCACGCCCCGGACCCCGACCTCCCACTCCCGAAGGTCGTCGATGAGCTTCAGGGCGTCGACATCGTAGGTGATGCCGAAATCGGCCCGGACCTTCTTCCGTTCGATGTCGCCGGCAAAGATGCAGAGGAGGATGTCGGCCCGGCTGCTCAGCTCCCGGAGGAGCTTCATCTTGACGTTGGGATCGTAACCGGGAAGGACCCGGGCGGCGTGATAATCGAAGAACAGCTTCCCGCCGAACTCGAGATAGAGCTTGTTGGGGAAGCGGGCCATGCGCTCGAGGATGGCTTGCTTCTGTCTCTCGAGGTAGGCGTCGTTGTCGAACCCGGCGGCGCGGCTCATGTCCGGTGCGTTCCTTCCAGCGGGACCGTTCACATTCCCGCCTCGCGGCGGTGGCGGAGCAGCTTGAAGTCCTCGAACAGCCCGTAATCGACGATATGATAGGCCGACCCCGGCGGCAGCCCCCCCTTGGCCCCCTGCTGGAACGAGCGCGGCCAGGCCCGGCCGAGCGGCGGGTCGTTATGGAATGGGCCCAGAGTGTTCTTGAGCGTGCCGATGACGATGACGTCGATCTCGTTCGGCCCGGCCGCAAGGGCTCCGGTCAGGTCCACTTCGTGGGGGGCGAAGGCCGCGGTCCCGACAAGGCGGCCGTTCACGTGAACCTCGGCCGTCGACCCCAGCCAGGGGCCGAGCTTGAGCTTGGCGGGAACGCCGGTCTCACCTTCGGGGATGACGAACGTCCGGCGATAGCGGACGGAGCCGCCGTAAAAGGGAAAGCCCTGGGCGGCCCAGGGACCGACGGTCAGCGCGGACGGCGGATGGACCTCGAACCCGCGGGCGGAGGGCCGGAGCAGGAAACCGCCGAGGATATAGACCGGCTCGAGCTCGGAGTGGATCGTGAACGGTCTGGCCGTGACCGAGAGGGTGTTCCTCCCTGAGACGACGAACCGCCCGATGGGATAGACGCCGAAAGCCCGGTCGAGCCACCATTCCCCCGGAGCCGGCGGGATCTCGCGGCCGTTGAAGGATACCCGAAAGAGCTCGGGTCTCTCGACGACGGCCCGAAGGTCCGCGAAATCCAGGGCGTCACCCTTGACGGCCCGGAACTCGAAAACGGCCTCGAAACCGGAGTCGGCCGGGAACTTGTCGAGGTCCAGGATATTCGTCTTGTACTGAACGGCGCTGTCCCAGGGATTCCGCTCGAGGCCGTGGAACTGGAAGGTCTTTCGTTGGGCGTCGTAGAAGTAGAGGTTCCGCTCCCGGCGTCCGCCGAGGATGAGGTCGCAATGATCGAGCGTCAGGACGTTCGGACTTGCGGCCTCGACGGCCATCCCCCCTTCCGGCGGCACCTCTTCCCATTCGGCCGGTTGCCGAACCGCCTCGGCCTTGCCCCGCTTGTCGGGGAAACAGAGGAGCAGGCTCCCGCCCGGCGGGATGGAGAAGCGGACTTCGACCCGGTCCTCGCGCCGTTCGAACGGGTAGGGCGCGACCCGGCCGGTAAAGGGGTCCCAGGCCTCGGCCGAACCGGCCTGGAGCGACATCCGGCCTCCAGCCGTCTCGTCGGGGCTGGCATTGGCCAGGAAGACGAACTGCCCGCCGTCGAACTCCCGCCGCTGATGGAACAGCCGCCGGTGGCTCGACGGCTCGCTGAAGACGAGCGCCGGGGGGGCATAGGCCCGGACCTTGTCGAAACCGCTCCCCGGCCCAGAGTCGAGCCAGCGGTCCCCGTAGGAGCTCTGCAGGACCCGCAGGTCGTCGGTGACGATGCCGTTGATGTAGTCGGGCGGGGACGGCCAGGAGATGATCTTCCCCTTGCTCATCAGGAAATCGCGCAGGAGGACGACCGTCCCGTCGTTGAGGTTCTTGAGCCCCGGCGGGAACAGGACCATGTCGTAACCCCGGTTCCCGACGCGGAGCTTACCGAGCCGGACCGAGGCGAACTCCTGGAGGGTCTTCTCGCTCGCCAGGTCGTATTCGATGTGCTCGGCCTCGAGCAGGTGGATGAAGCTCTGGAAATCCGAGGCGATGGACTCGAACGACCCGGAGCTCCCGCTCGGCGAGTAATACATCCAGGCCGAGGTCGTCGGCTCGATGACCAGGATCCGGTTGACCTGCTGTCCCAGGCTCAGGACGGCCGACAGCCGGGCGAAATAGTCGGCCAGCGTCCTGTAAGAGCCCCACCAGGGCTGGTGATCGGAGAACGACGGCGGGTGGTCCCGCTTGCGGGCCCCCTTGATCGTGGCGTAGGACAGGTGCTGGTTGAGGAAGTTGACGCCGAGAGCGTACTGCCAGTCGCCGATCCTTTTCTGGTCGAAGAAGGTCAGGTCCCAGCCGGAGGCGCCGTAGGTCTCCGAGAGCGTCCTTCGCCTCCCGAGCTGATTGGCGGCGCTGCGGATCTCGCGGACCGAGCGGGCGTTGCCGAACTGAGCGTGGGGGCCTTCGTCCCACTCGTTCATCAGCATGTCGATGCCCGGCATGTGGGCGTAGGCGGCCATGGCCAGGTTGTCCGGCGAAACGCGGGGCGACGGCCACTCGTGCTCCCAGTAGTGCCCTGTGAAGACGAGGTTGTTGTCGGTGGCGTAGGCGTAGTAGGGCTTGGCCCAGTTCTCGATGAACAGATCGAGGAGGACCGAGTAATAGTTGTGACGGACGCGCCGCCACTCGCCGACCTCCTCGAAAAGCGACACGAGGTGGGGTCGCAGGTCATAGGCCCACTTCGCTTGGAAGGCCTGGAACAGGGCCGGCGTGTAGCTGACGGCCTCCCGTCCCCCGGCCGGGGCGATCTCGGCCTCGTCCTGGAAGACCCCGGGCACGGTCTGCCCGAACTCCTTGCCGATCGCGCGCTTGTAGGCGTTGAGGGTCAGGTCGAGGAATTTCTCGGTGACCTCCTTGCGCATCAGGTCAACGTAGGGGAACCCGCCGTGCCAGGGGGAGGGCTGGGAGCGGACGACCTCGAACAGATAGTAGACGGACTGATCGTTGCCTCCCGGCCTGAGCTTGCCCGTCACGTCTTCGAAGCCCGTCAGGGTCTTCCTGAGGGCGACGGCCGGAGGTTCCGGGAGCTCGGCGAGCGGGCCCTGGACCCGAGACATGCGGAGCCCCGACAGGGCGGCGTCCGGCATCTGGGCCGGCACGTGACCTCCGGCGAAGCCCGAGGGGTAGGAGTTCTCGTCGTAGAGCCAGATCTTGAGGCCCAGGGACTTGCCGGTCTCGACCGCGTGGGCGCAAAGATCGAACCATTCGTCCGACAGGTACGGGGTGATCAGCCCGGGTCGCGGGTGGATGAACGCGCCGCCGATGCCTTGGGCCTTGAACTCTTCGAGCTGCCGGGCGATCTCCTCGCGGGTCATGAGGTCGTTCCAGACCCAGAGCGGGGCGCTTCGGAGCTCGGCCGGCGGATCGGCGAATGCCTGGAGGATCGTCTCGTAGGTGTCCGTCGACAACTTCTTGGCGCAGGCGGCGCCGGCCGCGGCGACGAGAAGGGCGGCGAGAAGGGCCGTTCCCGTCCGCCCGCGGTTCATGCGTTGTTCGATCATCGGCCGTCCTTCCTGGAGGGGATCAATGGCGGAGAGGGCGGGATTCGAACCCGCGGTCCCGGTTTGATCCGAGACAAACGCTTAGCAGGCGTTCCTGATCGACCACTCCAGCACCTCTCCGCGGTCAAGGAACGTGGAGCTATTCTAGCACGACCGGCAGGGTGAAATCCAACGCCGGCTCAGTTCCCGAGGATCGTGACAAGGACGCCCTTGGCTCTCTTCGCGACGGGTCCCCGGTAGAATTCCCCCGGGCCCAGCACGACCGGTTTCTGGGCGGCCGGATCCTCGACCCTAGCCCGCCCACGGAAGATCTTGACGCCGACGGCCCCGGAGGGATCGCTCCAGAGGTAGAACGCGACGCCGGAGGACGGCCAATCCTCGGGCAGGACGGCCTCCTCGGGGCCGGGGTTGTCAGGCGGCTCTTGGGCAAAAAGCGGGGGCGGCGCGAGCAAGTTCCGAAGGAAGTCCAAGGAGCCCCGCACGCCGCTGACCGTTCCTCGCCCGAGCTGGAAAAGGTCGGGGGTCCCTGAGAGTTTGTCGATCCAGGTGTACATGGCCCCCGTCAGAAGCTCCGCGCGGACGTCCTTGGTCGGCTTTCGGTCGCACGGATCGCGGCCGAAGGACATCTGTGAAGAGCCGCCCACCTGGTAGACGGAAGACACCGTCGGGTCCGTCCTCAGCTGGGCCCTGGCCTTTCTCCCGGTCCGGATGACATCCCCCTTGGAGAGCGGGATCTCTCCGGAGCCGGGCATGGGCATGTCGTTCAGGAAGACGTCGCCCCGGGCGAAATCGACGCGGGCCGTGCAGTCGCTGACCTTCCGGACGAGGTTCCATTTCAGGGCCGTCCTCGAGAGGTAGCTGCAGCTGGCTTCTTTCGGGTCCTCAGGCATCCCCCCGGGGCAGAATGCCCCCGCGGCCTCGGGATCCTCATGGACGTATTCGCCCTGGAGGAGATCCCCGGTCACCCAAGGTAGGGGCTCGCAGAAGGCCATGACCGGGAGCGGCAATTTCACGACGCTCTGCGTGAATTCGGGCTCCGGCGCAGGGTTGCAGCGGGTCGTGACATGGACCGAGCGGTGAGCATGCCGGACGACCTCCCGTTCTTCCTCCGGGGCCAGGGAAACGGTGTAGGTGCCGCCCGAAGCGGAAAGCATGACCGCCACCCTCACCGGCCCCTCGACCGCGTCATCCATGGTCTGTTCGTCGACCTCGGTCTTCGTTCCCGGGCGGGCGGGAGGGCGATTGCCGGGGCAGTCTTCCTGGGCCCTGATCACGGTGCTGTGTTCGACGTCGCTGTGGGAATGGGTGACCACGCCGGAGGCCGACCCGCCGGCCATGACCAGCTCGCTTTCATAAGCCATGGCTTCGAGCGACACCGCCCAAGTGCCCGCCGTCCGCGAGTCGAGGTCCCGCTTGCGGGTCACGGACCCGCCGCTTTTGTCCTCGCTCCTGAGCGAGTATTGGCCCGACTCACGGCGCTCGAAGCTGACCGTGCCGAGATAGAAGATCCGTTTCCCCGCCTGGACGCCGATGTCGCCCCCTTCCTCAGGAGCCGGCGCGTCATAAGGGGCTGAAGTCAGGCCCGCCAAAGCCAGCAGGGCGAGTGCGGCGGTCCCCAGGGCGAGGGAGAAGCGCCGCCGGCATGTCCGTTTTCCATGACCGTTGTTCCCGCTCATATGCGCCTCCTTTACGTCTTCTTCTTCGCGCTCAGCACGGCCCCCATTTGTGACGGGGGTGGCGTCTCTCGTACTCCGCGGCCGTCTGCTTAGTGATCTTGTGCCAAGGCTTCCCGGTCTTGGCCCCGACGATACCGGCCAGGGCGCAGCGGCAGAGCGTGGGATCGACCTTCTTTCTCAGCTCGTGGAAGACGTCGTAGGGATCGCGCTTCAGGAACTCCTCTTTCGTCTTGATCCCGATCCTCTCGAGCTTGGCGGCCGTCGTCTTTCCGACGTTCGGCAGATCGGTCAGCCTGTTCCCGCTTTCAGAGGACATTCGCATCATCGGCCTCTCTGTTCCATGGTCTTTCTCCCGTTGCCGGGGGGTGGGGGGGCAAAGGGGGAGATCACTCGGCATCCTCGGATCTTTCCGGCAGCAGAAGAGCGGACTTGATGGAAGGTGGCGGAGGGAGAGGGATTCGAACCCCCGTTCCGGAGGACCGGAAAGCGGTTTTCAAGACCGCCGCCTTCAACCACTCGGCCATCCCTCCGTCGCCACTTGTATTCTATCAGGTCAAGGGCAAGATGCTCTCGAGCCCGCCCATGTACGGCTTCAAGGCCTCCGGGACCGCGACCGAACCGTCCCGGCGCTGGAAGTTCTCGAGGATGGCGCTGACGGTCCGGCCGACGGCCAAACCCGAACCGTTGAGCGTATGGACGAACTCGGGCTTGGCTTTCGGCGTTCGACGGAAGCGGATGTTGGACCGGCGGGCCTGGAAGTCGGCGCAGTTCGAACAGGACGAGATCTCCAGGAAGCCCGCGCGGCTCGGCATCCAGACCTCGAGGTCGTAGGTCTTGGCGCTGGCGAAGCCCATGTCGCCCGTCGAAAGGAGCACGACCCGGTGATGGAGCCCGAGCCTTCTCAGAACCTCCTCGGCCGAGGCCGTCATGTGTTCGAGCTCGTCGAAGGACCTCTCGGGGAGGCTGAAGACCATCATCTCGACCTTGTTGAACTGATGCTGGCGGATGAGGCCCCGGACGTCCTTGCCGTACGAGCCCGCTTCGCTGCGGAAGCACGGCGTCCAGCCGGCGAACCGCCGCGGAAGGGTCGCCCCTTCGAGGATCTCGTCCCGGTAAAGGTTCGTCAGCGGCACCTCGGCCGTCGGGATGAGGTACCAGTCGAAGCCCTCGAGCTTGAACAGGTCCTCCTTGAACTTCGGCAGGTTGCCCGTGCCGGTCAGGCTCGCGGCGTTGGCGATGAACGGCGGCAGGACCTCGGTGAAGCCCCGCTCCTTGGTGTGGATGTCCAGCATGAACGAGATCAGGGCCCGCTCGAGATGAGCGGCGGCCCCGTACGACACGGCGAACCGCGAGCCCGCGATCTTGGCCGCCCGCTCGAAGTCGAGGATGCCCAGCTTCTCGCCGATGTCCCAGTGGGCCTGGGGCTCGAAGTCGAAAGCCGGCCTTTCGCCCCACGCCCGGACCTCACGGTTGTCCTCGGCGCCCCGGCCGGCGGGCACGGACTCGTCGGGGATGTTGGGGATATTGAGCAGGAACTCCCGGATGCCCTCTTCGAGAGCTTTCAGCTTGTCCTCGAGACCGGCTATCTCATCACCGACCTTGCGCATCTCAACGATCAAGGCCGAGGCGTCCCGCCCGTCCCGCTTCATCCGCGAGACCTCTTCCGAGGCCCGGTTCTTCTCGGCCCTCAGGTCTTCGACCTTCTTGAGCAGGGCCTTCTTCTCGGCCGAGATCTTGACGAGTCCGGAGAGGTCGATCCTCGGACCTCGCGTTCCAAGCCTATCTTGAACGGAATCAACATTATCCAATACATACTTGGGGTCCAGCATGCTTCGGATTATAGCACAGGCACTGCGTAACGAAAATAACAATAGTGCCGAAAGGCCAACCCGGTTTCCGTGGATATCCTCGGAAATGTCCTGCCGATATATATCCCCTTAGCCCCCCAACCCCCCGGGAACCAGTCCCGACGGTTCCCCCGTCGCTGAAGCGACGGGACCCCTTCCGGCAGGGAGCGGACTCCGGGGAGCGACCATTGAAAGTGCGGCGGAGCGACTCGGAGCCGCACTTTCAAGAAATATCCGAAGAGAACACGAAAGAAAATGGGGATACGTATCGCAGGGACGTGTCCCCCAATTCTTCCGCCTTTTCGGACCTTTGACAAGCAAGCGGCATTCGTGAAGAATAGGCGCGATGGACGGTTACATCCAGGTCTACACGGGCAACGGCAAGGGCAAGACGACGGCGGCCCTGGGATTGGCTCTGCGGGCCGCCGGCCACGGCTTCAAGACCTTCATCGGCCAGTTCCTCAAAGGCCGGCCGAGCGGCGAGATCGAGGCCGCCAGGCGCCTCTCCCCTCTCATCCGCATCGAACAGTTCGGCCGCGAAGGGTTCATCCTAGTCAAGGACGGCCCCGACGACGAGGACGTGAACAAGGCCAGGGCGGGTCTGGCCCGCGCGCTCGAGGCCATGCTTTCGGGGGAATACCGGATCGTCGTCCTCGACGAGATCAATACGGCCGTCCACTTCGGCCTCGTCCCGGAGTCCGACGTCCTCGCTCTTCTGGACCGCAAGCCCGCCGACGTCGAGCTCGTCCTGACCGGCCGCTACGCGCCGGACTCGTTCCTCGAGCGGGCCGATCTGGTGACCGAGATGACCGAACGCAAGCACTATCACGCCCGGGGCATCAAGGCCCGCGACGGGATCGAGAAATGAGGCGCCGCTTCGATCCCTTGGCCCGTAGCCCTTTCCGCCCCTCGATGGGCCGGGAGGAGTTCGAGAAGCTCGTCGGCGAGGCCATGGCCGAGATCCCCCGCCGCTTCCGGAAGCTGATCGAGAACCTGACCATCATGGTCGAGGACGAGTCGCCACCGGGCACCAATCTGCTGGGCCTCTACCACGGGGTCCCCTACACCCATCGGGGCCCGGCCTCCTACGGCAACATCTCGCCTGATGTCATCGTCATCTACCAGCGGCCCATCGAGCGCATCTCCCGGACGTCCGATGACATCAAGGACCACGTCCGCGACACGGTCCTCCACGAAGTCGGCCATTACTTCGGGCTGGGCGAGGCGGAGCTGCGCGAGATCGAGCGGGCCGTCCGCGAGTCCCGCCGAGGAGACCAGACATGAGCAAGCCCCTCGAAGGCGTCTACGCCGCCCTGACCACCCCCTTCGCCGGCGACGACATCGCGCCCGACAAGCTCCGAGCGAACGTCCTGAAGTACAACGTGACGGCCCTGGCCGGCTATCTCGTCCTCGGTTCGACGGGCGAGTCCGTGTCGCTCTCCGACGCGGAATCGATGGCCCTCGTCGAGGCCGTCCTCGATTCGGCGGCCCCCGGAAAGAAGATCCTCGTGGGCACCGCCCGCGAATCGACCCGGCTGACCGTCGAGTTCACCAACCGGGTCGCGGCGCTCGGCATCGCCGCGGCCCTCGTCCGGCCGCCGTCCTACTACAGATCCAAGATGACCCGGGAGGCCCTCCGGAAACACTATCTCGTCCTGGCTGACGCCGCCAAGGTCCCTCTGCTCATCTACAACATCCCCCAGAACACGGGCCTGTCCCTCGACACCCGGCTCATTATCGAGCTCGCCGCCCATCCCAACGTCGCCGGTCTCAAGGAAAGCGCCGGCAGCCTGGCCTACCTCGGGGAGGTCCTGCCGCATGTCCCGCCGGGGTTCCACTATTTCCTGGGCTCGGGCCACGTCGTCCACCCCGGCCTCGAGATGGGCGCCGACGGGGCCATCCTGGCCGTGGCCAACGCCGCCCCCGAGCTTTCGGCCGAGATCTTCGACCTCTTCAAGGCGGGAAAGAAAGATGAGGCCCGCCGTCGGCAGTACGATCTCATCCCTCTCAACAGGGCCATCATGGAGACCTACGGGATCGCCGGCCTGAAATACGCCCAGGACCTGCGCGGATGGTACGGCGGCCCGGTCCGGCTGCCGCTCCTGCCGATCGACGAGGCGGGCGGGAAAGAGATCGAAGCCCTGTTGCGCGGGCTTCATCTCCTGGGATCTTGACGATCTCCCCGGCTTCGGAGCGGAGCGCTAAGCCTGATAGCCGGGCTTACGGGCTCAGAAGTATATCCGGAAGCCGGCCAGCAGGCTGACGCCGCTGAGATCGACGATCGCCCTTCGGGGCTCCCCGTCCGGCCCAGCGGGCGGCGAGCTCTGGACCATGATCAACCTCGGCGCACCGGGCAGCATAGGCACGGATTCATAATAGAGCTCCCCCTGCTCGGAGAAAGAAGGCAGTGTCCCTCCCCCTTCGCCAGGTACGGACGCGCTCGTGCCCTTGAAACCCCGGAGCCGGGCCAGGCGCCCCCGGCCTTCGACGAAGAGACCGATCTTCGGCAATAGCCTGTATTCGATCCCCACGCCTGCCTGCAGGCCGATGGGCAGCTTCTTCTGTTCAACAGATGTCGTAATCGTATTATAGATTGGCATATACATGGAGGATTGGCTAACGATCCACTCGGCACGATATCGAGGTTGAAGATACCATGAAAGCCCCGCGTTGGTTGTGATGCCGATTCTGCTGCTTATTGGCATGTCCAAATGAAGAGCCAGCCATATGGGTACTGCATAGAGTTCCGCGATTTCTCTGATCAAATAGCCAAAAAAAATTCCTGGATCGGGCGTGATCGATATCCATGAAGAATCCTCGCGCGACCGCGACATCCGGATATAACCGGCGCCCAAGCCAATGCCAACCTTGGGCGTGAATGCAGCAATGAGCTCCCCGCCGACCTCATAACCGAGGTGCAGCGGTCTATATCCTCCGCTGATCACCTCGCCGCCGCCGGGGGGAGCAAAATAGGTCTTGCCCCAGTCGAATAAAGCTTGCGTTCCTTTATTGACGTCACCCCCCGAGAGATAAGCCCATCCTCCATGGAGTCTCAAGCTGATCTTGACATCCGCAAGGGCCAAGCCCGGCAGCAGGCATAAGGCAAGCGCCGTCATAAAACGGCGATAACGATGGTTCATGACTGCTGACGACCTCTGCCTCGCTGTTCACTTTATAAATAGGAATCGGGAGACGATTTGTCAAGTTCGAGGCGGGTCCAGCCGGCGAAGCGCCGGGCGCGCGAACTAGGCCCCCAAAGAACCCCGGTCGGGAAAAAGAACGACCGTGCACCCTGCTCCGACAGCACTCTCCCCGCGTGTCCCCGGCCGCCGGCTCAGGCGAGGCTGACTGCCGCACAAGAGGCCGTCCCGCTGCCGCTGCTACCTTCCGGTCCTGACGGGGTTTGCGGAAGGCTCTTTGCGCAGGGCCCCCACCCTCGACGCCACGTGCCGGGGCACCGGCCGGACAGAGGGAAGCCTCGGCAGGGAATTCGATCCCACTGGAGCGGATTGTGGGCCACAGGGCACCGCTAGCTCCCCATCTAGCACGGTCGAGTCCCCATTATAGCACTTTTGGGGCCCGTCCCGATTCTGGTATAATGGATATCCTGATCGATCGGAGGTCCACCCCATGTTTTTCGACAGCACGTTCCTGCTTTTGATACCGCCGCTCATCCTGGCCTTGTACGCCCAGTCCAAGGTCAAGAGCACCTATCGGAAATACAGCCAGGTCTTCGCCTCGTCGAGGATCTCGGGGGCCCGGGCCGCCTCCGAGCTTCTCCAGGCGGCCGGCGCCGGCCACGTCAAGATCGAGCGCCAGCCCGGAGAGCTGACCGACCATTACGACCCGCGGAAGCGCGTCCTGCGCCTCTCGCAGGGCGTCCACGACAGCCCGTCCATCGCCGCCCTGGGCATCGCCGCCCACGAGGCCGGCCACGCCCTCCAGCACCACACGCACTATCAGCCCATGCACCTGAGGTCCCTCGTCTATCCCGTGGCCAGCCTCGGTTCGACCCTGGCCTTCCCTCTCTTTTTCGTCGGCTTCATCTTCAGCAAGGAAGGGCCGAGCATCCTCATGGATATCGGCATCCTTCTCTTCGCCGGGGCTGTCCTGTTCTCGCTCATCACCCTGCCCGTCGAGTTCAACGCCTCGCGGCGGGCCCTGGCCCTGCTCAAGGAGCGCCGCTTCCTGACGGCCGACGAGATGACCGGGGCCCGCAAGGTCCTCGGCGCCGCCGCCCTGACCTACGTGGCCTCGACGGGCATGGCCGCCATGCAGCTGCTCCGGATGTTCCTGCTCCGCCAGTCGCGCCACTGAAAGAGGGCTCGGATCGGCTCCTCTCGCGGAGCACCCCCGTCCGTGCTCACCGCTCCAAAGGGCTCTCCGGCATCAGCGGCTCTGCGCGGGCGGAGGGCCCCCGCTCCGCTGCGTCACCGATCCTCGCCCTTGATCATGGTTCGCGACGTTGATTTATGGCCATTTCCCTGTTATGCTCCAGCCCTTCTGAATCGCCCCAAGCGCAAGAGCGCGTAGGAGGTCCCAAAATGAGAAAGCTGTCCATCGGCCGCAGGCAGTTCGTCAAGGCATCGGCGCTCGGAGCCCTGGGGGCCGGGCTGGCCGCCGGAAACTCTTCGGCGTCCAACGTCAGCCCCCTAAGTTTGAAGGGAACCCAGGAAGCTCCGCCCGGCGAACGTCCGCGCATCAAGGAATACCGGACGCTGGGCCGGACGGGATTCAAGGTTTCCGATATCTCCTGCGGCTTCATCATGGACGAGGGCGTCATCCGGGCTTCCTACGAGGCCGGGATGAACTACTTCGACACCGCCGAGGAGTACCCCGGCCACCACCGGGTGCTGGGCCGGGCCCTGCAGCAGATGGACCGCTCCAAGGTCTTCGTCACGACCAAGCTCGACGCCTCCAAGCCGGAGCCCAAGGAGGCTTTCCTGAAGAGGGCCCGCAAGGCGCTCGAGGAGCTTCAGCTCGATCATGTCGACTGCCTGATGATGCACTGCCCCGAAAAGGCCGAGGCCCTGCAGTGCGAGGGCTTCCACGCCGCCATGACCGAGCTCAAAGCGGAGGGGCGTGTCCGGCACGTCGGCGTTTCCCAGCACGGCTCGTTCTGGTTCCGCGATCCCGAAGAGACCATGGACAAGATCCTATTAGCGGCGGCCGAAGACGGACGGTTCGACGTCTTCTTGATGGCCTACAATTTCCTCCGGCGCGACGGGGTCGAGGCGGTCCTCGAGGCCTGCCGCCGGAAAAATATCGGCGTGGCCCTGATGAAGACGACCCCCATCGCCATCTATTATTCCCTGAAGTCGCGGGTCGAGGCCCTGGAGAAAGACAAGAAGGAGATCAATCCCCTCTATGCGGACGGCGTCAAGCGCTATCATGAGAAGTTCGAGGCAGCCCAGGAGTTCATCCGCACCCATGGCCTTAACAGCCCCGAGGAGATCCGCGACGCCGCCGTGCGCTTCGTGCTCTCCGACCCCAGAGTTCACACGGCCTGTCTCCAGACCCAGACCTATGACGCTCTCGAGGCCATCCTGCGGCTCTCCGGCACCCGCCTGAGCTCCGCCGAGGGGGGCCGGCTCGACGCCTACGGGGAAGGATGCGGATCGCTCTACTGCCGCCACGCCTGCGGCGTCTGCGAGCCGAGCTGCCCGCACGGAGTGCCGATCAACACCATCATGCGCTACAACCAGTATTTCGCCGCCCAGCGACGGGAGAAGGAGGCCATGAGGTTCTACGCGGCCATCCCCGGCGCCCGGGCTGATGTCTGCGCCGATTGCGACGCTCCTTGCGAGGCGGCCTGCCCCTACGGCGTCCCGGTCCAGGGCATGCTCCTCCTCGCCCACGACACGCTGTCGATGCCCTGATCCTTTCGTTCCGGTCCGCTTGACAGCCCCATCTTCGAGTGGTAAGTAGACTCCTTCGACCATCCGAAGGAGGCTCTTATGAAAAGATCCCCGCGTAACATGACCGGGACGTTCCTCGCCCTGGCCGTTCTCTTCGCCGCCGCGGGCCCGCTCGCGGCCCAGACCCCGCCCGACGCGTTCCTCGGCCACAAGGTGGGCGAGGACCGCAAGCTCGCCGACTACGACCAGATCGTCGGCTACTTCCAAAAGCTCGACCAGGAATCGCCGAAGCTCAAGCTCCTCGAGATCGGCAAGTCCACGCTCGGCAAGACGATGATCATGGCCGTCATCACGGCCGAGGAGAACATGGGCCGCCTCGACCGCTACCGCGAGATCGCCCGCCGGCTCAAGGACTCGCGGGGCCTCTCCCCCGAGGAGGCCAGAAAGCTGGCCCGGGAAGGCAAGACGATCCTGCTCATCACCTGCAGCCTCCACGCCACCGAGATCGCCGCCTCGCAGATGTCGATGGAGCTGGCCTACGACCTCGTCACGGGCAAGGCCCCCTTCGACGCCGACAAGGCCCTCCAGAACGTCATCGTCCTGCTCGTGCCTACGAGCAACCCGGACGGCCACCAGATGGTCACCGAGTGGTACCGCAAGTACGTCGGGACGAAATACGAGGGCGGCGGCATGCCCTGGCTCTACCACCACTACGCCGGCCACGACAACAACCGCGACTGGTTCATGTTCAATCTGGCCGAGACGAAGGCCGTGACCAAGGTCCTCTACCACGACTGGTTCCCCCAGATCCACATCGACGAGCACCAGATGGGCTCGACCGGGGCCCGACTGTTCGTCCCGCCGTTCATGGACCCGCCCCTGCCGAACGTCCAGCCCCTGCTTTGGCGCGGCGTCAACCTCTGCGGGGTCAACATGGCCTACGACCTCCAGAAGGCGGGCTTCAGCGGCGTCGTCAACGGCCGCAGCTACACGGGCTGGTGGATCGGGGCCTGCGACGACACCTCCTGGCTCCACAATACGATCGGGCTGCTGAGCGAGATGGCCTCGGTCCGCGTCGCCTCGCCCATCTACATCGAGCCGACGGAGGTCCCGAAGTCCTACGCCGAGAAGCGCATGGACTTCATCGATCCCTGGCCGGGCGGCTGGTGGCGCCTCCGCGACCTCGTCGAATACGAGCTCGTCCTCTCCAAGAGCCTGGTCAAGACATCGTTCCTCCACCGCGAAGACTTGCTCTTCGGCTCCTATCACATGTCCAAGCTGAGCGTCGAGAACCGGGACAAGGGCCAGCCCTTCGCCTTCGTCATCCCCTCCGAGCAGGCCGACGCTCCGACGACCCTGCGGATGCTGGAGATCCTGCGTTTCGGCGGCGTCGAGATCCACCGGGCCCCGGAGGCCTTCGTGGCCGACGGCCGCTATTACCCGGCCGGGTCGTTCGTCGTGCTCACGGCCCAGCCCTACAAGGCCTACGCCTGGGCCCTGCTCGAGAAGCAGAAATACCCCGACCTCCGTCAGTATCCCGGCGGCCCGCCGGTCCCGCCTTACGACAATGCCGGTTGGACCCTCCCCCTCCAGATGGGCGTCCGCTGCGACCAGATCGACAAGCCCTTTGACATCAAGCTCGTCAAGCTCGAAGCCGTTCCCGTCCCGGCCGTGAGCGCGCCGGGGGCCGAACCGGCGTTCATCGTCCTGGACAGCCGGGTGAACGCGTCCTACGCCGTCGCCTTCGCCCTGCTCAAGGACAAGGCCGAGGTCTGGAGGACCAAGGACGCGCTCAAAGGCAAGGGGTTCACGGCCGCCGCCGGGAGCTTCCTCGTCAAGAACACCCCGGCCGTCCAGAAAGCCCTCCCGGCCCTTCTCGAGAAGTGGAGGACCGCGGCCCACGGGCTGGCCGACGCCTCGGGCATCGGGATGGCCGCCGTCAAGAACCCCCGCGTCGGGCTCTACCAGTCCTGGCGCGGCAACATGGACGAAGGCTGGACGCGCTACGTCTTCGACGACCTGGGCATCCCCTACACGACCCTCCGCAACAAGGACTTCAAGGGCGCCAAGGAGAAGAAGGCCAACCTGAGGGCGGCGTATGACGTTATCGTCTTCGCCAGCGAGGACTCCGAGGTCATCAAGACCGGCCGGCGCGGCGGCGACTCCCCCGAGCGGGCCCGGGCCATGGGCTCGATGCCCCCCGAATACGAAGGCGGCATCGAAAAGGAAGGCGTCGACGCTTTGAAAGCCTTCGTCGAAGAGGGCGGCATCGTCGTGACCCTCAACGCGGCCTCCTCTCTCGGCATCCGAGAGCTCGGGGCCCCGGCCCGCAACGTCCTCGAGCGGGTCGAACGGACCCAATTTTTCTGCCCGACCTCGATCCTCAAGCTCGACGTCGACCCGACGACCCCCATCGGCTACGGCTTCGACGAGGGGACCCCGGCGGTCTTCGCCGACAGCATGGCCTTCGAAACATATTCCCCGCCTTTCGATTGGGACCGCAAGGTCGTGGCCAGTTACCCGGAGAGCGATATCCTGCTCAGCGGCTGGCTGCTCGGTGAGGGCATCATCGCCCGCAAAGCCGCCGTCGTCGACACGTCCTATAAGAAGGGGCGCATCATCCTCATCGGTGTCCGCTCCCAGCACCGGGCCCAGTCCCACGGCACGTACAAGTTCCTTTTGAACGCCCTTCTCTACCCGGAAGCCAACTAGTTTCCCTCGTCCTCTAAGAACCGGGAACGCCCGCCCGCGGGGCGTTCCCTGTCCTTCCGGCGAAACTCGGCCCGGCGTCAACCTTTTCGATCTCGGGGGAGTCTATAAGTGTGATGACCAGACCGCCCGCCCTTCGGAGGACGCCATGAAGATCGCGCGCTTTATCCCGGCCTCGGCCGTCATTCTGGCCCTTCTCGTACCGGCCTTCGCCGCCCAGGCCGAGAAGAAGGTCTACGTCACGCGCCACGTCAACCCCCATGCCCCCGAGATCGACGGGCGCCTCGACGACCCGGCCTGGGACAAGGTCGAGTGGGAATCCGGCTTTGTCCAGAGGGACCCCCACGAGGGCCAGGCTCCTTCTCAACAGACGGCCTTCAAGATCCTTTATGACGACAAGAACCTCTATATCGCCGTCCGGGTCTTCGACAGCGAGCCGGCGAGGATCGAGCGCCGCATGTCCCGCCGCGACGACATCGACGGCGACTGGATCGAGGTCGGCATCGACAGCTTCTTCGACCGCCGCACGGCGTTCAGCTTCGGCGTCAACGCCGCCGGCGTCAAGCGCGACATGATGGTCACGAACGACAGCAACTGGGACCAGAACTGCGATCTGAACTGGGACCCCATCTGGGAGGTCAAGACGGCCGTCGACGAGGACGGCTGGACGGCCGAGATGCGCATCCCCTTCTCCCAGCTCCGGTTCGGGAGCAACCCCGAGCAGGTCTGGGGCCTCCAGGTGACCCGCCGCATCTTCCGGATGAACGAGCGCTCCAACTGGCAGCACATCCCCAAGGACGCCCCGGGCTGGGTCAGCTTCTTCGGCGAGCTCCACGGCCTGGACGTCGCCCGTGCGCCCCGCCTCGTCGAGCTCGCGCCCTACACGGTCGGCAAGATGCGGGCCTATCCGGCGGTCGCCGGGAACCCCTTCGCGACCGGCCGGTCACGCTCCCTTTACGGGGGGCTGGACGGCAAGGTCGGGGTCACGGGCGACCTGACCCTCAACTTCACGGTCAACCCCGATTTCGGGCAGGTCGAGGCCGACCCCTCCGTCGTCAACCTGACGGCTTACGAGACGTTCTACGTGGAGAAGCGCCCGTTCTTCGTCGAAGGGCGGAACATCCTCGACTACCAGATCATGGGCGGGGACGGCGACTTCTCGAGCGACAATCTCTTCTATACCCGGCGCATCGGCCGGGCCCCCCAATACCGGCCTTCCGTCGACGGCTTCTTCGAGGCCCCCGAATCGACCTCCATCCTCGGGGCCTTCAAGCTGACCGGCAAGACCCGCGGCGGCCTGTCGGTCGGCATCATCGACAGCGTGACCTCGGCGGAGAAGGCCCGAATCTTCTCGGACGGGGCGGAGCTCACCCAGACAGTCGAGCCTCTGACCAACTACTTCGGGCTCCGCCTCCAGCAGGACAAGAACCGGGGCGGGACGACATTCGGCGGAATGTTCACGGCCGTCAACCGGAGCCTCCGGGACGACCGGCTGAGCTTCCTCCACGATCAGGCCTACGCCGGAGGCCTCGATTTCTATCACAGCTGGAAGGACAAGAAATACTTTTTCTCGCTGAAGGCCGTGGCCAGCTGGGTCCACGGGACCCCCGAGGCCATCGCCCGGACGCAGACCGCCCCGGCCCGCTACTTCCAGAGGCCGGACGCCGGGCATATCACGCTCGACCCCGAACGGACGGCGCTCTCCGGCCACGGCGGGACCGTCAATTTCGGGAAGCAGGGCGGCGGGCGGTTGGTGTACTCCGCCGGCGTCACCTGGCGCTCCCCCGGCCTCGAGCTCAACGACATGGGCTACCTCCGCGGGGCCGACCAGGCCATGCAGTGGACCTGGATCGGCTACAGGGTCTGGAAGCCGTTCTCGATCTTCCGGAGCCTGAACGTCAACTTCAACCAGTGGTCCGGCTGGGACTTCGGCGGGACGAACATCTTCAACGGCGGGAACATCAACGTCAACGCCCAGCTCAAGAACTACTGGAACGCAGGGTTCGGCATCAACCGCAACTTCTCCGGGCTCTCGGCGAGCATGCTCAGGGGCGGCCCGATGTTCCGCTACCCTGGGGCCGTGAACTTCTGGGGGAACGTCCAGACGGACATGCGGAAGAAGGTCCGCTTCACCCTGACGGGCTCGGGCTTCCGGCGCGACAACGGAGAGAGCCGGATGCTCAACCTCATGGGGGGGATCGTCGTCACCCCGAGCAAGGCTCTCAGCTTGTCGCTCCTGCCGTCCTTCTCCTGGAGCTCGAACGAGCTCCAGTACGTCGGCACGCGGGCCTCCGGCGACGAGAGCCGCTACCTCTTCGGCCGCATCGAGCAGCGAACGGCCGCCCTGACCGCCCGCCTCAACTACAGCCTGACTCCCGAGCTGAGCATCCAGTTCTACGGCCAGCCGTTCGTCTCGGCCGGCGCCTATTCCCGGTTCAAGGCCATCACCGACCCCCGGACCCGGGTCTGGGAGGACCGTTACCGCGTCTTCGGCGGGACGGAGCTCGTCTTCGACCCGGCCGAGGGCCTCTACAGGGTCGACGAGAACGCCGACGGGGTCTTCGATTACGCCTTCGGCCGGCCCGATTTCAACTTTCTCCAGTTCCGCTCGAACCTCGTCGTCCGCTGGGAGTTCCGGCCGGGCTCGACGGTCTTCCTCGTCTGGTCCCAAGGACGGACGGCCTTCGACTCGACAGGCGACTTCAGCTTCGGACGGGACTTCGGCAACCTGTTCGAGGCCCCCGCCCACAACGTCTTCCTGGTCAAGTTCTCCTACGGTTTCCAGTTGTAAGCCGGCGGGCCGCCCCTGTCCATCGAGTGATCGGTTCGTCTGCCGTCCCCAGGGAATCGGATCGAGAATTGGCGACGGATATCCCCCTGAAGCCCCCCATCCTTTAAACTCCAGAAGTCCCCAACTCTTTCCTGATATTTCTTGAAAGTGCGGCTCCGAGTCGCTCCGCCGCACTTTCAATGGTCGCTCACCGGAGTCCGCTCCCTGCCGGAGGGGGGCCCGCCGGAGGCGGGGGAACCGTCGGGACTGGTTCCCGGGGGTTGGGGGGGCTAGGGGGGATATCTGTCGGCAAAATTCGTTCATGAAAATCCTGGGGACGGAAGACGGACCGAGCCATTTGACTTAAGGGCGGCCGATTCATTATAAAGGGACGGGGAGCCGAAGCCCATGAACACGATCTTCGTGGTCTCCGACGGCACGGGCCGGACGGCCTCGCAGGCCCTGCACGCGGCTTTGGCCCAATTCCCCGGGGCCCAGGTCGAGATCATCGTCCGTTCCAAGATCCGGACCAAGGCCCGGGCGCGCGAGGTCGTCTGCGAGGCGGCCAAGGCGGGAGGGTTCATCGTCCACACCATCGTCACGGACGCGATCCGCGAGGCCATGGTCAACTTCGGCCGGGAGAACAATGTCGAATCCATCGACCTCATGGGCCCGCTCATCGTCCGCCTGACGGAGACCCTGGCCGTCTCCCCGTCCGAGAAGCCGGGCCTGTTCACCCAGCTCAACAAATCCTATTTCCGCCGGATCGAGACCATGGAGTTCGCCATCAAGCACGACGACGGCCAGCGCATCGAGGACATCCGCAAGGCCGAGATCGTCCTGTTGGGCGTATCCCGGACCTTCAAGACGCCGCTCAGCATCTATCTGGCCTTCAAGGGCTGGTTCGTGGCCAACGTCCCCATCACCATGGACTACGAGCCGCCGGCCATCCTGTCGAGGCTGCCTCCGGGCAAGGTCTTCTGCCTCGACACGAACGCCCGTCAGCTGGCCGAGCTGCGCCGGACGCGGTCGGATTATCTCCAGGGCGGGGCCGGGGAGTACGCCGATCCGGAGCACGTCAGGCTCGAGCTGATGCACGCCCGCCGGTTCTACTACGATCATCCGGGATGGGCGGTCATCAACGTGACCAACAAGCCCATCGAGGAGCTGGCGACGGAGATCATCGCCGTCCTGGGGAAAACGGGCAAGACCAAGCCCGACGATCTGCTGTAGGCACGTCTTCCGATCAGCGTGCCTTGAGGAGAAGCCTTTCTCCGGGAAGCATGTCGGCCTCGACGAGCCGGCCCTCGACGCGGACCCGAGCCTTTCCCACCCCTGAGATCGCGAAGGAGGCGTCGCGGAACGGAGCGTCCAACCGCAGCCGCCCGCCCTTTTCGGACGTCACTTCGATCTTGCGGACGGATCCTCCCCTCCTTTCGGCCGAGACGAGGAACGCGCCCCGGGCGCGGAGGGTCTCGAAGGCGATATCGTCCCAGGACGAAGGAACGGCCGGGAACACCCGGACGACCCCGGCATGGCTTTGCAGGAGCATCTCCTGGACGGCCGCCGCGAAGGCGAAGTTGCCCTCCAGGGTGAACGGCCTGTAGGTGAACTTGGAATGGCCCTTCCGGCACTGGTCGCCGTTCACGTGAAAGCTGTTGGGCAGGCAGAAGCATTCGCCGAAGACCCTCAGCGCCTCGGCCGCCTTGTCGCCGTCCATGGCCCGGGCCGCGAGATTGCCGAGCCAGCTGTAGGAGTATCCGCACCACCAATCGGGGCCCAGCCGGTCGAGCTCGTCGAGGGCCGCCCGGACCGTCCGGCGGTCGGCCTCTCCCCCGCTCGGGTCCACGAGGCCCAGAGGGTGGATGGCCATGAGGTGTGAGAAGTGCCGGTGGGACGCTTCGAGCGGATGACCGGGCGCGACGAGCAGCCGGCCGTCCTGGTCCGAGAGAGCCAGGCCGGGCCATTCGTCGAGGATCCGCGTCCATCGCGCTTCGTCCGCCTCGAGCCCGAGCTCCCGGGCCATCTCGGCCGCGGCCCCGTAGAGCCAGCGGATGAGGGCCAGGTCGAAGTTGGTCGTCTCCGTGAACCAGGCCTCGAGGCGGTTGTCGTTTATCTCGGGGCTCGAGCTCAAGGGCAGCTTCCGCATCCCGTCCGCCCGGCGCTCGGCCAGGCCGTCGAGGAACACGGCCACGGCCCGGAGGTAAGGATAGGCGCGGCGCTCGAGGAAGTCCCGGTCGCCGCTGAACCGCCAATGGAGGTCGAAGTGGTGGGCCAGCCAGGCCGAGACCGTCGGCCCGAGCGAATACTGGATCCAGCCGCCCATGGGCGAGCCGTCGAGCGTCGCGACGCCGGGGACGTTCAGCCCTTCGAGCCCGAAATAGCGCTTCGTGTACTCTTCCGAGCGGGGCTTGATGGCCCACAGCCAGTCGATGAAGGCCAGCCCCTCCTCGAGACGGTTGCCGCTGAGGCAGGGCCAGTAGCTGAGCTGGGTGTTGAGGTCATTGTGGAAATCGCCTTTCCAGGGCGGCAGGTTCCCATCGTCGGCCGTCCAGACGGCCTGGAGGGTGATGGGCGGGGACCCGCGCCGGGAGGCCGAGCCGAACTTGTAGGTCTCGAGGAACCATTGTTTTTCGAGAACGGGATCGGGGAGGCGGATGGACGAGCGGCCCCAGAAAGCCAGCCACCAGTCCCGGTGCGAGCGGAGGTCGACATCGAGCGAACGGACGAGCGCCTCGGCCGTCGACCGGGGGGCGAAAGAGGACGGGCTGACGAAGCCAGGGCCCCCCGCGTCCCGGCCGGGATACTCGGAGCTCACGCTCCAGACCCCGACGAGGGTCCCGTCAGCCTGCCTCCGCCATTCGACGGCGACATCGTAGCTCATGCCGCCCCAGCCCTTCTGATGGTAGTGGATGGAGTTTTCTGACCTCCTGACCTCGGGCGGAGGGTAGCCGAGCGAGGCCAGCGTCTTGCCGGTCAGGGCGTTCCGGCCCGCGTCGTCGGCGGGAGACTCCGCGGCGTAGGGCGGCGGAACGAGACGGGGCGCCGACGGTCCAGGCATGCCTTGGAACTTGAACCAGCCCACGGGCTCCACGGCGTGGACGAAGGCGGTCAGCCGCGCCCCGCCCTTCCATTTCACTTCACAGACCGCGTCCCGGACCGAGAGCCGGACGGACTCGACCTCCCCAAGACCGTCGATGTCGAATTCGAGAGCGGCCCCCGGGATCTTGGTCGGCGCCGGATCTCGGTCGTACGGGACATCGCCCATCCGGTGGACAGGCCCGTAGTCCTTGTTCATGACCTGGTCGCGGACCCAGGAGAAGCGGAACTCGGGGCCCGCAAACTCCGGAACAGGTCGAAGGTCCCAGAGGTCGGCCCGGTCGAGGGAGAACCGCAAGGCGCCGTCCTTATTCCAGATGAGGGCCCCGATCAGGCCGTTGCCGAGCGGGATGCCCTCGTCCCAAGTCCGGGCCAGGGTCTCGAACGCCAGGTCGTGCCGGGCATCCGGCGGAAGCGCCTTTCCGGCGCGCGGTCCGCAGGCGACGGTCATCAAGACCATCGCGGACAAGGCGGCGATCCCCGCAAGAGGGATCAACCGGCCTCGTTCGAATTGAGCGTCTCGTGTCGGCCTGACCATATGAGCCACCTCGCTCGTCATATTTCATGGATCGCCGGAAAGGTCCGCGGCCCGGCTCATTCAGCGAGCCCGGCCACGAAGCCCGAGGCCCAGGCCCAGGCGAGATTGTAACCGCCCCGCCCGCCCTGGACGTCCAGGACCTCCCCGGCGAAATAAAGGCCTTTCCTCAGCTTTGACGCCAGGGTCCGCGGCTTGACCTCCCGGGCATCGACGCCCCCCGAAGTGAACTCGGCCTCGTTCCAGCCGCGCGTCCCGGAGACGGCGAACCGCATCGCCTTGAGCTTCCCGGCCAGATCGCTTGCGGTCCCCTCTTTGCCGAGGAGCTGGGGGACGGCCAGAGAGAACTTCTCGGGCAGGATGCCGGCGAGAAGGTCCCTGTCAGCCCACCCGGCCTTTTCCCTCCTGCGAAGCTCCGCGGCCAGCCGCTC
This sequence comes from uncultured Eubacteriales bacterium, assembly GCA_964423315.1. Lineage (GTDB taxonomy): Bacteria > Acidobacteriota > Aminicenantia > Aminicenantales > Saccharicenantaceae > RBG-16-66-30. The sequence continues at coordinate 73,496 of CAYREO010000013.1, forward strand.
TTCGGTCATGAACGGGACAAGGTCGGCGACAACCGCGGCGCCCTTCTTTCCCTCCCGATTGACGGCCACCGAAATGCTCTCGCTGATGTCGAGAACGGCGGTCCCCGAAAGCCCGTATTGGGTGAAGAGGAGCTCGCCTTCGGCGGGCCGCCCGGTCCGGCCGTCGACGACCGCGGCGACCGAGACTCGGACCTTCTGACCCTGCAGAAGGTGGCACATCCGGTCCCGGACGACGAGCGGCACGGCGCTCGGCACGGGAGGGACGATCCGGTGGCCGAGTCGCTCGGCGAGGCCGTAGCAACCGCCGTTGGAGCCGAGAGCAGGATACGACCTCCCTCCTCCGGCCAGGACCACGGCCCGGGCATCGACTTTCCGTCCAGCCGCGGAAGACAGGGCGAAGGACCCAGGATTGGGGACGATGCCGGTGACGTCGAAGCCCGTCACGACGAGGACGCCAAGACGGGCGATCTCCATCTCCAGGACCCTGAGGACCGACGAAGCCTGCTGGGTGACCGGATAGACGCGCCCCGCTCCGTCGCTGATCATTTCGAGCCCGAGGCCTTTGAAAAAACCCCGGATGTCCTCCAAGCCGAACCGCTCCAGAACGGCGGCCGCGAGGGACGGGTCGGTCGAGGCGTAATCCGACGCCGAAAGCCGCTCGTTGAACAGGTTGCAGCGGCCCCCCCCGGTGGCCAGAAGCTTTTTGCCGGGGCGGGGCATCCTCTCGAGAACGACGGCCTTGGCCCCGCGACGGGAGGCGCTTATGGCGGCCGTGAGTCCCGCGGCCCCGCCGCCGACGACGGCGAGGTCGAACCGGTCAGCCATGGGCGGCTCCCGACCGGTCGACCGGTCTCATCCCCCGAGGACCTGAAGGGCCCGGTCGATGTTCGAAACGTCCATGATGACCGAGACCATGTTGCCCTTGCGGGCCAGGGTCCCGTAGCAGTAATCGATGTTGATGCCCTCGTCGCCGAGCTTGGACGTCAGCTCGGCCAGGGCCCCGGGCCGGTTCTCGAGGTCGACCCGCAGGACGTCGCGCAGCTCGGTCGTGTAGTTGAGCTTGGCCAGGAGCTTGACGGCCTTGTTGAGGTTCTGGACGCAGAGCTTGGCCGTATCGTGGAAGACCCCGATGGCCTCGATGTTGATGCCGTTCTCGGCCAGGTGACCGCACAGGTCCCCCAGCTGGGATGGCTTGTTCTCCAGGATGACGTAGATCTCCGTGACGCGCTCAGCCATGCTTGACCCCCTAGAATTTTGGATTTCCATGCCCCGACGCCCTTATCCATACCACGAAAGCCCCGCCTTTTCAAGGCCCCGCCATAAGGCCGCGAGAGGTATCTCCTCGCGGCCAATCCCGCGCGGAGACGAGGCGGCGGCGTCAGTCGAAGATCTTGCCGGGGTTCATGATGCCGCGGGGATCGAAGATCTTCTTGATCCCCCGCATGAGCTCGATCTGCCGTTCGTCGAGGACGAGCGACAGATAGGGCTTCTTGACCAGACCGATACCGTGCTCGCCCGAAATGACCCCGCCCCGCTCCTTGGCGTCCCGGAAAAGCTCCTCGCGGACCCGGTCGGCCTTCTCGCGCCATTCGCTCTCGGGAACGGGCACCATCCGGCCGGACTCATAGCGGGCCTTCATGATGTGAGTGTGGACATTGCCGTCGGCGGCGTGGCCGAAGGTCGGGAGCCACATCCCGGTGCGGGCGGCGATCTCCCGGACCTTGCGGACGTGCCCGGCGACCTCGGCCCGGGGCACGGCGATGTCGAGGATCTCGACCGTCCCGGACTTGATGGCGTCATAGATCTTCGAGCGGATGGCCAGGACCTCCTCCTGCTTGCTCGGCGTGTCGGCGATGAAGACGTCGATGGCCCCCTTTTCGACGCAGACCCCGGCCACGGCCTCCGACAGACGGTCCATCTCGGCTTCGGTCTCGGCGTCGAGGATGACGAGGAGGTGGGTCGTCCCCAGTTTCGTCGGCCACTTCCTGCGGATGTGCTCCTCGGTCAGGACGATGGGCTCGATCTCGAGGAACTCGACGGCCAGGGGCACGACCCCCTTCTTCATGATCAGGGGGACGGTCTCGAGGGCCGGCTCGAGGGCCGCGAACGGGACGACGATCGAGCGCATGGCCGCGGGCCGGGTGATGAGATGGATGGTGGCCTTGGTGACGACGCCCAGGGTGCCCTCGGAGCCGATGAACAGGTGCATGAGGTTGTAGCCGGTGCTGCTTTTCTCGAGCTTGCCGCCAAGCCGGAGGATGTCGCCCGTCGGGGTGACGACCTCGAGTCCCCGGACGTAGTTGCGGATCGTGCCGTACTTAACGGCCCGGCTGCCCCCGGCGTTGGTGGCCACGAGCCCGCCCATCATGGCGCTCTCGTCGCCGGGGTGGGGCGGGAAGTAGAGACCTCCCTCCTCGACGGCCTTGGCGAAGTCCGACAGCCGGACGCCCGCCTCCGTGACGGCCATCTGGTTGTCGGCGTCGATCTCCAGGACCCTGTTCATCCGCTCGAGCGACAGGACGATCCCGCCGCGGACGGGCACACAGCCTCCGCAGAGGCCTGTCGCTCCGCCGCGGGGCGTCACGGGCACGCCGTGGCCGCCTGCGATCTTGAGGACCGCGGCGACCTCGTCGGCGCTCGCCGGCTTGACGACGAGCTCCGGCTCGCAGGCGATCTCGCGCAGAGAGAACTCGTCATGGCCGTAATCGCAGGACTTTTCCGGGTCCGAGAAGGCGTTCTGGGCGCCGACGAGGGCCTCGATCTGGCCGCGGATTTTGTTGACAACGGAGCCTTTGTCAGATCTCACATTCATGGACATCTTTCCTGTGCCCGATCCTTGGGATGAGGACATCCGAGCCCAATATCACGTAGATAGCCCGGTATTCCCCGACCCGGAACTTGCGAAGCCCGTGATTTTCGATCGAGGCGTCACGGAGCTGGCTCGGGACACCGATCATGATCTGGGGGCGGCCCCGGAACTCCTCGACGAAGCCGGTCGCCTCGAGCGTCCGGCCCTTGAAATCGAGAGAGCCCGGCAACGCCTTGAGGACCGCGGCCGGGATGACCGCCTCGAACCCGTCCCCTTCGGCGGCCAGAATGCGCAGGCGGCTCCGTTCGAAAGAGCGGGCGCACCGGAAGCGCACGGTGACGATCTCGCCCATCCGGGAACCGGCTTCGCCGGGTTCGATGACGGGGTAGGGCTCCCTGCGCCATAATCCGCGGCCGGCCCGCCGGGCTTCGGACTCCGCGGCCTTGAGTCTCTTCCTCAGGCTCTCGTCGAAGGGGAACTTGAGGAAGGCCGAGGCGAAGCCCTCCCGAACCAGGGTCTCGTTGAAGATCGTCCCGTCCTCCATCTCGACGAACGCCAGAAGCCGGCCGTAGGCATCCTGCTCCTCGGGACCGGGGATCAGGCCGACGCGCTTCTGGATCAGCCGGGTCTGTGTGAACCTCCTGGCGGCGAAGGCCAAGAAGCGGACCGCCTCGCGGTCGTCGGCGAGCTCCGGGCAATCCACCCCGATGAGCCGGACCCGCCTGCCCCCTCCCCCGTCGAGCCGGACCCTGATCGTGTCGCCGTCGGAGACATACGTGACGGTGCCCGCGAGCTTTTCCCCGCCTGGCGCCGGGCCCGGCTGCGCGCAGAGAGCGGCGGCGAACACGAGAAACGCCGCCGCCATCGAGATGACGGCCCGGGCTCGCTCTCCGTTCATGTTGACAGGCCCATCTCCACGGATCGGACCCCTCGATGTCCAACCCCACGCCCGCTCAGCCGCCGAGCATCTCCTTGACAGCCCGGGAGATGTGCCCGGCGCTTATCCCGTAACGGTCCAGGAGCTCGTCGGGCTTGCCCGACCGCGGCAGCTCGCGGACGCAAAGATGCTTCATCTCGGCGCGCCCGGCCAGGGCCCGGGCCACCGCTTCGCCGAGCCCGCCGCCGGGGAAATGGTCCTCGACGACGACGGCCTTGCCGCCGGTTTCGGCGACCTCGCGCCGGATGCCTTCCTCATCGAGCGGCTCGACGGAATAGGCGTCGATGAGCCGGAACGACATTCCCTCCTTGGCCAGCGCGTCCCAGGCTTTGAGGGCCTCGTGGACGGTGATCCCCGCGGCGATGACCGTGACCACGTCGCCGTCCTTCTTGCGCAGGACCTTGGACCCGCCGGCCGGGAAGGGCTCGCTCCGGCCGTAAAGAATGGGCGTCGCCGGCCTCGTCGTCCGGATGTAGGCCATCCCCTTGTGGGCGGCCATGGTCGCGACACAAGCTTCGGCCGAGACCGCGTCGCTCGGGTAGAGGACGAGGCACCGGGGAATGGACCGGAACATAGCCAGGTCCTCGAGGCCCATCTGCGACGGGCCGTCCTCGCCGATGCTGACCCCGACGTGCGAACCGCAGATCTTGATGTTGGAGAAGGAATAGGCGGCCATGCGGATCTGGTCGTGGGCCCGGGTCAGGAAGGCGGCGAAGCTGGCCATGAACGGCAGGTAGCCCTTGGCCGCCAGGCCCATGCCCGCACCGACCATGTTCTGCTCGGCGATGTAAGATTGCAAGGAGCGCCCGGGAAAGGCCTCGAAGAACTTGTCGGCGTAGGTCGAGTTCTTGACGTCGCCATCGAGGCAGACGACCGAGGGGTTGACCTTGCCAAGGCCGAGCAGGGCGCTGCCGTAAGCCAGTCGGGTGGCCGTCTTCTCCTTGTAGTCCGTCCTCGGGAAGTCGAAGGCGGCGGCCTTGCGGGGCGCCTTGAAGGCCTTCGGCTTGCGGATGAGCTTCGCGGCGTCGACGTCGGGCAGGCACCCGATCTCTTCGAGGGCCCGGGCCAGCTCCTCCGCCTTGAGGGGTTTTCCATGCCAGCCGTCGCGGTCCTCGATGAAGGAGACGCCTTTGCCTTTGAACGTCTTGGCCAGGATCGCCGTCGGGAGACCTTTTTTCCCGGATTTTCCAAGGGCCGCGAGGACCTTGTCGACCTTGTGCCCGTCGATGATCACCGCGTCCCAGCCGAAGGCCCTGAACTTGCGGGCCAAGGCCCCGAGATCGTGCTGGTGCATGGTCGCCTCGGACTGGCCGAGCCGGTTGACGTCGACGACGGCACAGAGGTTGCGCAGGCGCCATTTGGCCGCCGCTGCGGCCGCTTCCCAGACGGCCCCCTCGGCGCACTCGCCGTCGCCCATCAGGACGAAGGTCCGGGCGGGAGACTTGTCGAGCCTCTGGGCCAGGGCCATCCCGACCCCGACCGAAAGCCCTTGCCCGAGCGATCCGGTGGCCGCCTTGACCCATTCCATCCGGGGCGTCGGATGGCCCTCGAGAGGGCTGGTGATCTTCCGGAGGTCCATGAGGTCCTTGATGGCGATGACGCCGGCCTCGGCATAGACCGCCCAGAGCAGCGGCGCGGCGTGGCCCTTCGAGAGGACGAGCTCGTCGTTGGCCGGATCGAAAGGATCGCGCGGATTCCAGCGCATCTCGCCGAAGAACAGGCAGGCGGCCAGGTCGGCGGCCGAAAGGCAGGTCGTGGGATGTCCGGAGCCGGCCGCCGTCGTCATCCGCAGGGAGTGGGCGCGGAGCCGGGTCGCGATCTTCCGCAGATCATCGATCTTGGCCATGGGATGTCGCTCCTTGAGTGGGATGGGCAGGATGCTGTCTCAAGAGGGGGCATGATAGCACGAACGGCCGGCGCGGGAAAGGGGGCAGCGGCGTCCTACTCGCCGATCCGGGCCAGAAGGCCTTTCTTCTTGACGGTCCGAAAGATCCGGTAAAAGACGACAAAAACGACGGCCAGGTAGGCGATATTGAGACCGGTCGCCCAAAGGAGCTTCACGAGAGGGAAGCCGCCGCTCGTGATGACCTCCCGGATGCCCTCGAAGACATAGGACGAAGGAACGCCGCGGGCCAGGGTTTGGAGGAAGGACGGCAGGACGGAGACGGGGTAGAAAACGGCCGAAACCGGTTGGAACAGAATGGCGATGCCCCAGGCCAGGATCTCCGCCTGCTGGCCGAATCTCAGAATGAGGGCCGTGGTGAAGATGCCGATCGACCAGCCCAGGGCGACGAGGTTGATGATGAACGGGATGAGGGCCATCCCGATGAGAAAGATGTTGAACGAATAGAAAACCCATGCCAGGGCGGACATGACCGTTCCGGCCAGGACGATCTTGAAGGCGCTGACGAGCATCAGCGACAGGAGGTACTCGCTCGGCTTGAGCGGACTGACGAACAGGTTCAGGAAGTTGCGGGCCCAGACGTCCTCGAGGAACGAGACCGAGATGCCGAGCTGCGATCGGAACAGGATATCCCAGAGGATGAGGGCGCCGAGAAAAAAGGCCACGAAGTTGGGCAATCCCTCCTGATAGCGGGCGAGATAAACGCTGATGAAGCCCCACAGGACGAGATCGAGCAGCGGCCAGTAGAGGATCTCCATGAGCCGCGGCAGGCTGCGCTTGTAGAGGTAGATCTGCCTCAGGAAGACGGCCGCCACCCGGTGGAGCTTCACGCCGTCCCCTCCCGGATGACCTTGAGGAAGGCGTCCTCGAGGTCCTGTCCCCGGAACTTCCGGACGACCTCGGACGGCCGCCCCGTGGCGATGATCTTCCCTTTGTGCATGAACACGACCCGGGCCGAGATCTTCTCCATCTCCCGCATATTGTGGGAGGTGTAGAGAATGGAGGTCTTTTTCTGTTCCGCGACCTGGACGAGGAGCGAGCGGGTCTTGTCGGCGATGTCGGGATCGAGGCTGGCCGTCGGCTCGTCGAGCAGCAGGATCCGGGGGTCGTTGATGAAGGCCTTGGCCAGGTTGAGGCGGGTCTGCTGTCCGGTCGACAGATGACGGACTTGCTTGTTGCGGACCTCGGACATTCCGAACGTGGCCAGAAGCTCGTCGATCCGCGGGCCCGGGCGGCGGACGTTGTAGAGGCGGGCGAAGACCTTGAGGCACTCGGCCACGGTCAGCGAGTAGGGCATGGAGACGTAGCTCGAGGAGAAGTTGACGTGGTCGAGGATCCTCTCCCGATGGGCGGCAAGGTCGAGGCCGAACATGCGGATGGAGCCCGCGGTCGGGGTCGTCAGGCCGACGAGCATGTGGATGATGGTCGTCTTTCCGGCGCCATTGGGCCCGAGCAGGCCCAGGATCTCGCCGGGCATGACCTCGAAGCTCGCGTCGTCGACGGCTTTGAACCCGTTGAAGACCTTGGTCAGGTTGCGGAGCTCGATGGCCGGACCGGAAAAGGCCTCAAGACCGCGAACCCGAGAGGGGGCTTGGGATGGAACGCTTTCTGTGGTCATCGCTTCACGGATCGAAGTCACCTAAGATACCACTAACGGCCTTTCGGAGCAAAAGCGGATCAGGGAAGGGCGGCCCGCGTCCACTGGCCGTCGACGAGGCGCAGAATGCCCAGGGGATTGGCATCTTGGAGCGCTTCGGGCAGGAGCTCCTGCGGGACGTTCTGGAAGGCGACCGGGCGGAGGAAGCGCCGGACGGCGGCCGTGCCGACCGAGGTCGTCCAGGGCGCGGTCGTAGCCGGATAAGGGCCGCCGTGATGCATGGCGGGTGCGACCTCGACGCCTGTCGGATAGCCGTTCCAGATCAGCCGCCCCGCCTTTTCGCGGAGGAGAGGAAGGAGAGTGCGGGCCGGGTCCCCTTCCGAGCCCGAGGCCTGGACGGTCGCCGTCAAGGTCCCGTGGAGAGAAGGCAGGGTGCGGAGCAGATCGTCCAAGGAATCGCAGACGACGATCAGCGTGACCGGGCCGAAATGCTCGTCTTGGAGGCCGGGATCGTCACGGAAGGCCGCCGATGTCGTCCGCATGATGGTCGGGTTGAAGGGGCCGGCCGGACCGTGGGGCATGGCGCCGCCCGCCAGGCGCGCGACCGAGGGCTTCGATAATGTCGCCGAGACCGCGCGGGCCAGGCCCTCCCCTATCCGAGGGCTCAGCAGGACGCACGGCGGCCGTTTCTCCATAGCCTCGATGAAAGCCCGGAGGAACGCCTCGGTCTCAGGCCCGTCGACGACGAAGACGAGGCCCGGGTTGGTGCAGAACTGACCGCCGCCGAGAGTCACTGAAGCGGCCAGCTCCTCGGCGATGGCTTGGCCGCGCTCGGCCAGGGCCCCCGGCAGGAGAACGACGGGATTGACGCTGCCCATTTCGGCGTAGACGGGGATAGGAATCGGGCGGGCGACCGCAACGTCGAAAATCGTTCGGCCGGCCGCGAGCGAGCCGGTGAAGCCGACGGCGGCGATACCGGGGTGTTCGACGAGCGCCCGACCGACTTCGATCCTGTCACCTTGGAGGAGAGAGAAAAATCCGGGCGGGAAGCCGTGCGTCCGGACCGCGCCGTCGACGGCCCGAGCGAAAAGGTCCGAGGTGGACGGGTAGCCGGGATGGGCCTTGACGACGACCGGGCACCCGGCGGCGAAAGCGGACGCCGTGTCGCCCCCGGCCGGGCCGAAGGCGAACGGGAAGTTTCCGGCTGGGAAAACGGCCACGGGGCCGACAGGGAAAAGCATCTTGCGGATATCGGGCCGGGGTGCGGGCTTCCTGTCCGGACGGGCCGTGTCGATGACGGCCTCGACATACGAGCCCTCGCGGAGAAGGGCCGCGAACATGAGAAGCTGCCCGACCGTGCGGTCGCGCTCGCCGGCGAGGCGGGCGGGGCCGAGGGCCGTCTCGCGGTCGGCCGTTTCAAGGAGCCCGCCGCCCAAGGCCTCGATCTCCAGGGCCACGGCTTCGAGGAATACGGCCAGGCGGGAGGCGGGGATTTGCCGGCTGAGCTCATAGGCCTCGCGGGCCGCCCGGACGGCCCGGTCGATCTCCCCGGCTGTGGCGTTCGCATAATCCGGCTCGAGAGCCGTGCCCGTCCGCGGGTCGAAGCCGTTGAAGGCCGCCGTCCCCTCGCAACTCGTCTCCCCCGCGATCCACTGTGCCCCTTTCAACGGCACTGTCATGCCGGCCTCCTTCTCGCAGCTGTTCGGTGCAGCCGTCCCTTCTGGCTTCTCATCCCCGGCGGGCCTTCTCAGAGGATCGGCCAGGATCTGGGTAGGAAGACCTGCTCGTAAAGCGACATGGCGAAGCGGTCGGTCATCCCGGCGATGAAGTCGCCGGCCCGGACGACGACCGGGTCGCCCGCCGGGTAGCTCTTGATGTAGTCCGCGGGATTCTCCATGACATAGGCGAAGAGGTCGTTGATGATCTTCTCGGTCTTGCGCAGCTCCTCGCGGGCCGCGGAGTTGAAATAGACGTTCTTGTAGAGGAACTCGCGGAGCTCGAGCATGGGCTTCATGATCCGGTCGCTCATGGCGATGCGCTCGAGCCCGGTGGCCAGGCTGGCCTCGACGACATCGAGGACCATGCGGTCGATGCGCGTCGCGTGCCACTTGCCGAGCGTCCGGATGAGCGAGGCCGGGATGTCCTCCTCCTTGATGATCCCGGCCCGCAGGGCGTCGTCGACGTCGTGGTTGACATAGGCGATGACGTCCGAGACCCGGACGATCTGGCCTTCGAGGGTCGAGGGCATGTCCTCGGGGTCGGAGTCGAAGATCTCGCCGCGGCCCTTGGAGTGCTTTCGGATGCCGTCCCGGACCTCGAACGTCAGGTTCAGGCCCTTGCCCTCGTACTCGAGCTTTTCGACGACCCGCAGGCTCTGGTCGGAGTGGTGGAAGCCGCCGGGCAGGAGCTTGCGGAGGGTCTCCTCGCCGGAGTGGCCAAAAGGGGTGTGGCCGAGGTCGTGGCCGAGAGCGATGGCCTCGGTCAGGTCCTCGTTGAGGCGGAGGGCCTTGGCGATCGTCCGGGCGATCTGGGAGACCTCGAGACAGTGGGTCAGGCGGGTCCGGTAGTGGTCGCCGAAGGGCGAGAGGAAAACCTGGGTCTTATGCTTGAGCCGGCGGAAAGATTTGCAGTGGATGATGCGGTCCCGGTCCCGCTGGAAGTCCGTGCGGAGGGAATGCTGGGCCTCGGGGCGGACACGGCCTTTGGACCGCGAGCAGAGACAAGCCTTGGGCGACAGGGTCTTCTGCTCGGCCTTCTCCAGCTCTTCCCGGATGGTCATCTCCCCGCGATTATAGCAAAGAAGAGGGGGTCAAATCTCCACTCATTAAATTATTTTCCGACGGCCTATCTTTCCGTGCCCGGGAGAACTTAATGAGTGGAGATTTGACCCCCTCTTGTCTTACAATGGGGATGATGAGCATGTCCATCGCCGAAAACGTCAAGACCATCCTGGCGGAGCTGCCGCCGGGCGTCGAGCTCGTCGCCGCCGCCAAGACCCGGACCGCCGCCGAGATCCTCGAGGCCGTCGAAGCCGGGGTCCGCATCATCGGCGAGAACTACGTGCAGGAGGCCGCCGAGGTCTTCGCCGCGGTCGGCCGCCGGGCCCGCTGGCACTTCATCGGCCACCTCCAGAAGAACAAAGTCAAGAAAGCCGTCGAAATATTCGACATGATCGAGACCGTCGACTCCCTCGAGCTCGGCCGGGAGATCGACAAGCGCGCCGCCGCAGCCGGGCGGACGATGGATATCCTCGTCGAGGTCAACAGCGGCCGCGAGCCCCAGAAGGCGGGGGTCATGCCCGAGGACGTCGAACCGCTCGTCCGGGCCCTCGCCGCCCTCCCCCGCTTGCGGGTCCTGGGCCTGATGACCATGGGTCCTTTCGAGGGCGACCCCGAGGACTCCCGGCACTATTTCCAGGAGACGCGCAAGGCCTTCGAGACCCTCAAGGCCGCGGCCGTCCCCGGGGTCGAGATGCGGCACCTGTCGATGGGCATGACCAATTCCTGGCGGGTCGCCGTCGAGGAAGGGGCCACGATGGTCCGCATCGGCACGGCCCTCTTCGGCCCGCGGGTTTAAGGCCTTCTGCCCAGACCGGTTCGACCCAGGAAGGGCTCAGGCGCCTTCCGTGACCCGGTAGACCTTGTCCCCTTCGTGAACCGGCTGATCGACCTTCATGCCCGCCGACCCCCCCTTTTTCACTTCCGCGACCGGCTGGTGTTCCTGTTGCAGGGAAGCCACCTTCTGGGTGAAGTCCGCCGTGTGGCCCTTGATCCGGATGGTGTCCCCGACCTTCAGGCCCCCGGCGCCGACCTCGATCACGGCGACCCCGATCTTGCCGAAGTAATGCGTGACGCGCCCGATCTCGTCTTCCATCATCCCTCCTTCTTGGCCGGCGCGGTCTCATCCGCCGGCCCGGTCTCGTTCCCCGGTTCGATGGCCAGGACCTCGGCCTCGCCCAGAGCGATCTCGTCCCCGATGCCCTTCCGCCGCCTGAGGTCCTCGATCTCGCCGAGAGGCTTCTCGAGCTTGGTCCGCCGGGTCGTGATCATCTTCTGGAACTCGTCCCGGGCCTCGTCGAGCTTCCGGCCGGCCTTGTCCATGACCTCACGGAACTTCTCCCATTCCTTGTAGAACCGCCCCAGGTGCCGCAGCATCTCGCCCTTGGCCTGCTCGGTGTGGAAGTTGTCCATGGCCTGGCGGATGATGGCCAGGATGGCGAACAGGGTGAAGGGCGAGCAGAGGATGACCTTGCTCCGGAGGGCCTCGTCGATGAGCTGCGGGTCGTTCTGGTTGATGAAAGCGTAAACCTGCTCGTTGGGGATGAACACGAGGACGTAATCGAGGGTCTGGCCCTCGGGATCGATGTAATCGCGGCCCGTGACCTCCTTGATCCTGGCCCGGACATCCCTCAGGAACTGGGTCTTGTGCGTCTCTCGCTCCATCTCGCTCTCGGTCTCGAGATAGCGGAGGTAGCTGTTGAGAGGGAACTTGACGTCCATGTTGACCTTGCGGCCCTGGGGAAGCTGGAACGTGTAGTCGGGACGTGACGCGCCCCCGTCGAGGGCCCTCTGGCGGAGGTAGTTGACCCCTTCGACGAAGCCGGCCAGTCGCAGGACGTCGTCGGCCATCCGCTCCCCCCACTGGCCGCGGGCCTTGGTGCTGACAAGGGCTTGCCGCAGGTGATCGGCCGTTTCCTGGAGGCGCGACGTCTGTTGGGCCGCCGTCCGCAACTGGGCCGCGAGCTCGCCGTATTTCGCGGTCCGGTCCCTCTCGAATCCGGCGACGAGCTCTTCCATCTTCCGCAGGTCGGCCCGCATGGCTTCCAGGGCCTGGTCGATGAGCTGTTTCTTGCCCTCGAGGTCCTTCCCGCCGAGCTGGACCTGGCCGGCGAGCTGCTCGCGGGCCATCTTGATGAGCTCCTCGGAGCTCGTCTTGAGGGCTTCCTGCGACAGGGACCCGAACGCGTCCTTGACGCCGTCCTTGACCCGCCCGATCAGGGTCTCGAGATCTTGGACCTTCTCCTTCTCGGTCTCGTCGACCAGGGCCCGGGCGAGCTCCCGGCTCTCCCTTTTCCGGAGCAGCGTCACGATGAACAGGACGCCGGCCCCAAAAACGGCCCCGGCGATGAAAAAGAGGACCTGGATCAAAGGTCTTCCCCCCCTCCCATATCGAGGTCATCCCCTGTCTCCGCTTCCTTCTCGCGGGCGGCCTCTTCCATGGCCTTCTCGACCTCCTCGTCGAAGTCCTCGCCGGCCTCCTCCCCCATCTCCCGACCCATTTTCTTCATCCACTTGGCGACGCTCTTGGGGTCGTTCTCGTCAAGGCCGGCGAGGGAGGACGGGTCCGCCAGGCTCTCGAGACGGCTTTCCTCCGAGCGCCGGACGGCCACCCGAGAGACGAGCTTGCGCAGGTCGGTCCCTCCGCAATGTCCGCATTTCGGCTCGACTGCGGCCTTGACGGAGAGTGTCACAATGGTCGTCTTGCGCCCGCAGGCGGCGCACCGGTATTCGTAGATCGGCATGGCGGTTGGACCTAAATGAGAGCCCCTTCCTCCCAGCCCAGCTTGACGAGCTCGATCCTGCCCGCGTCGCTGACGCCGAGGTGATGCTTCGTGTCGGCGAGAAAGATATGGTGGGGGGTCATCTGGAAGGGACGATCTTCGCCGAAATGCTCGCGCCGTTTGGCCTGCAGGATCCGCAGGCCCGTGGCGTCGGCCGCGACGGGATCCCGGCTGACGATCAGCCCCTTGTACTCCCATGTGTATTCCTTGGAGTAGTGATGAGGCCCGACCCCATGGAACAAGGGTGTGAACATGACCAGGACGTTGAGCCGGGTCTTGCCCTTGACCTGAGGCAGGTCCCAGAGCGTGGCCAGGTCCGCGCACGTGTCGTCGTGATAGTCCGCGGGCTTGGGCACGAACATGATGTAGTTTTTGATGAGACTGCCGACGCCCGACCAGTGATGGGAGCGCAGGGGCCGGGCGTTGACGAGGGCCGTGGCTTTTTGGAAGATGGGGTTCCGGAGAACGCCCCGGTCGTCGATCGCGATACGGTCCTCGGCGACCCCGGCGTCCATCACCCGGCGCTTGATGGCCTGTTCGACCTCCGTCGTCGTCGGGATGAACCGCCAGGCGTTGGTTTTGATGCCGACGACATCTTCGGGCATGATGAGGGTCTTCCAAGCCCGGACCGGGTCCTTCTCCCTGAGCAGGGCGCAGACAGCATCGTCGAGCATCTTCTGTACGATATCGGCCGGCGGGGCACCGCCCGGTCCGAGTGGGCTCGGGTCGCGGACGAGCACGACCCGGACCTTGTCTTGGGGGGCCTCCTGGACGCCGCTCTTGAGGGCCGGGACAAAGGCCCCGGCCAGGGGCGCCGCGGAAGCGACTTTCAAGAAATCCCTGCGGGTGATGGCTCTTCGGCTCATGGACATTTTCCTTTCATAGCGAGTTCTATTTAAGAGCGGCCTCGATGTCGCCGAGGAAGGCAACGGCCGCGGACTCGGACGGCGCGTCGAAAATCACGGCCACAACTCCGCCAGCGGCCCGCACGGCCGTCCATTTCCCGTTCTCGGTGCGGACGACCCCCTTCTCCGCCGCTTCGGGCATGTACGTCCCGGCGAAGGAATCCCGGGCGGCGGCGGCCTTCCTCGCATCGCCGTAATCGATGACCAGAAGATGGCTCCTTCCTTGCCCGCGGTCGTAGGGCGCCAGGACGGCCCGGGTGGTCTGGTCGAGGAGCAGGATGTTCGTGTCGGCCACGAAAAAGTGATAGTTGAGGATCAGGTGATTGCGGAAGAATCGGACGCGCCCGGCCTCCAGACCGCCTGAGGGCAGGGCCGACAGGAGTGCGGGCTTGGGCCCCTCCCGAGGCACCGCCGCGGCGATGAGCCGGCCCAGCTCGAGGACCAGGCCCTTCGTTTCCGAAGTCTCCTCCTCGGCGTAGACCGAGCCGAAGTAGCGGTCCTTCCAAAAGGACAGGAGCCCGCCCTTGTAGGTCGAGCCCTGGCCGGTCCCCGCGGCCTCCCCGTCGAGGTCGTGGGTGAAGACGCCGAAGGCATCCTCGGACGATCCCATGTCGAACAGGTCGACGACGATATCGGGCTTGCCGTCCTTGTGGAAGCGGCGGGCGACGACGAGCCTCATATTGTAGGAACGGTAGACCTCGCCCGCCCCGTCGATGTAGTCGAAGATCGTCTCCCGGTCGTAGACCTCGTCGGCCTCCGAGAGCCAGGGCCCGATCGTCCGGGGAATGAGCGAGGAAACGGCCTGTGCGTCCTTATCGTCCGGCAGGGTCATGGGGATGAGTCCTCCTCCCAGAAGGGCCAAGCAGGCAGCCGCCGACAATACCCTTTTCATCTTGTACGATTTTACCACGCTCCCCCCGCCCGGGCAAGCCGCGCCCCCGCCGGACCCCACGGAAACAACTTGTATGTCTACCCGCCGATTTACCTCGTAAATCTACACGCCTATTGACATACACATCCATACTCTAACCTCCTGGGCATACGAAGGTAGAGTATCCTTATCCCCGTCCGCCTGGGTAAGATTTTTAAATGGCAAGACATATCAGCCTTTGGTAAGATTTTAGATGGCGCGATTCGGCGGTACGCTTTTTCGTTCCCTAAAATGGTCCACTTTTCAATGCCCATTGACACCCGGCCGCGATGCGGACCTCGACGTCCTCGATCCGCAGGCTGGAGCCGGCCCCGGCCTCGCTCGAGACCGTGAACGTCCCGTAGGCGGAGGCGAGGGGCCCGGACTCGAGCCCGACGCTCCCGTGCACAAGCTCGTTGTCCATCCAGACGGACGCCGTGCGCGA
>CAYREO010000014.1:0-88409 GCA_964423315.1 uncultured Eubacteriales bacterium
CTCTCGTTAAACAAGAACCGCTGAATTCAGCGGATTGAATTTTGGCTCCTCGGGCAGGACTCGAACCTGCAACCTAGTGGTTAACAGCCACCCGCTCTGCCGATTGAGCTACCGAGGAGCAGGCCGGCTTACTCTAGCAAAACCGCTTCGAAAAGGCAAGGGCATCCCTCGGTGGCGGTAACGACGCTCAGAACCGGTAGCTGGCCTGCTTGGCCATCTTCCGGTAGTCCTCGCCCTCCATCTCGACGACCTTGCACATCTCGTAGATCCGCGACCGGAGCCGGACGCCGATGCGGTCGACGAGCGTCTCCCCGCCCTTCTTGTAGAACGCGTCGCGGGTGTCCTCGGGGGCGTCGGTGTCGGGGTAGTTCGTCGTGAACAGGGTCATCTTCTTGTGGTTGTAGCGATGGTTGATGATATAGAACACGGTCTCTTCGACCCAGGCCGTCGATCGCTTGGCGCCAAGCTCGTCGAGGACGAGGACGTCCGACCGGAAAACGGGGGCCAGGACGTCCGATTCCGAGAAGGCCGAATCGGGGGTGAACGTGCTCTGGATCTCCCGGATGAGCTCCCGGAAGTCGTAGAACAGGCAGGAGGCCCTTTTCTTTTCGATGAGCTCCCGGATGACGGCCACGGCCAGGTGGGTCTTGCCCACTCCGCAGGGACCGATGAACACCAGCCCGACGTCCTGGACCGGGTAGTTCTTGACGAACTGCCGCGAGATCTTCAAGGCGTCTTTGTGGGAGTCGTTGTGGACCTCGAAGTTGTCGAGGCGGCAGTTCTGGTAGCGCCGGGGGATCTGGGCCTGTTCGAGAAGGGCCTGCTTCCGGCGGTCGTCGAAGCAGCCGCAGCGCCGGGCGAATTGGGCCCCGCCCGCGTCCTCCAGGAGCC
Source organism: uncultured Eubacteriales bacterium (assembly GCA_964423315.1). GTDB lineage: Bacteria > Acidobacteriota > Aminicenantia > Aminicenantales > Saccharicenantaceae > RBG-16-66-30. The sequence goes on from CAYREO010000014.1 coordinate 892, forward strand.
ATCCCGTGCCCTGGCAGCGTCCGCAGACCCGCTCTTCGCTCAATTCAGATATCCTCTCAGCTGCTGGAGCTTCCGCGATCGGGCGAGCTTTCTCATGGCCTTCTGCTCGATCTGGCGGACCCGCTCGCGGCTCAGGCCGAGCCGGTCGCCGATCTCCTGCAGGGTCTGGGCCCGGTCGTCGTCCAGCCCGAACCTCAATTTTAGCACAAGGGCCTCTTTCTCATCCAGCTCCCCGAGGATCGCCCGGACCTGCTCCTGGATGGCGGTCTTGATGACCTCGTACTCGACGGGCGGGACGCCGGGATCGCTGATCCGGTCCTCGAACTCGATGTCGTCCTCATGGGCCTTGTCGCTGAGGGACAAGTTGCGCTCGGCGAGGATCTCCAGGTCCTCGACCTCGGATTCCCCGAGGCCAATGGCCCGGGCGATCTCCTCGCGCGTCGGCTCCCGTCCGAGGACGGTCTTCAGCTCGGCCGCCTTCTTTTTCATCTGCGAGATCTGGTCGGACAGCTTCTGAGGGATGTGATAGATGCGCGAGTATTGGGACAGCGCGTGGACGATGGCCTGCCGGATCCACCAGACGGCGTAAGAGACGAACCGGACGTTCCTGGAGGGGTCGAACCGCTTGGCCGCCTCGATCAGCCCGACGTTCCCCTCGTTGATGAGGTCCAGGATGCTCAGGCCCATGCCCCGGTACTTTTTCACATAGGAGACGACGAACCGGAGATTGGCCTGGATGAGGCTTTGAAGGGCGTCCCGATCGCCGCAGCGGATCCTCTCGCCGATCCTCTTCTCCTCGTCCTCGCTGAGCGTCGGGAATTTGGAGATCTTCTCGAGATAATGGCGGAGGTTCCGGGAATCGAGGTAATCCTGGGAATCCATCCTCAGCCGTCCGTTTTCCCGACCTTGATGACCCCCCCGGGACGCAGACGGACGATGGCTTTCTTGCGGGCCTCGAACTCGTCCTCCCGGTCGCGGAAGAACTCCCGACGGACCTCCTCGAGGAACTCGTTGACCTCGGCCTCGATCTGCTCGAGCTTTTCCCTCATGTTCAGGATGACCTCGACGCCCGCCAGGTTCACGCCGAGCTCCCGGATGAGATTGAGGATGAGCTCCAGCCGCTTGAGGTCCTCCTCCGAGTAGAGGCGTGTGTTGCCCTCGCTTCTCGAGGGCGTCAACAGGCCTTCCCGCTCGTAGAGCCGGAGCGTCTGGGGATGGATGTTGTACATCTTGGCGACGCTGCTGATATGATAGAATTGTCGGGGTTCTTTTTTCGTTTCCTTCCGCGGCTTCCTCATCTCATTTCATCCCCAGGGTCTCCCGCGGCCCCGGGCCCGAGAGCGCCTCGAGCTCCTTCATCAGCTCCCGGACCCGCTGGTCCTCGAACGGGGGCGGGACGATGAACACTTCCACGAACATGTCGCCTTTGGCTTTCTTGCCGGGCACGGGGGCGCCTTCTCCCTTGATCCGGAATTTCTGCCCGGACTTGGTGCCGGGCGGTATCCGGAAGGTCGTCCTCCCCCACAGGGTGGGGACCTCGATCTTGGCCCCCAGTGTGGCCTCGGGGACCGTGATCGGCACCTTGAGGGAGATATGGGAGCCCTGACGTTTGAAGAGGGAGTGCGGCGTGACCTCGATCGTGATGAACAGGTCGCCGGTCGGGCCGCCGCCGCGCCCGGCGTTGCCGCGGCCCGGGACACGGACCTTGGAGCCGGTGTCCACGCCCGGCGGGATGCGGACCGCGATGAGGTCCGAGACCTGGACGGCCCCGGCCCCCCCGCAGGCCGGGCATTCCTCGCCGGGGGCCTGGCCCCGGCCCCCGCAGGCGGGGCAGGTCCCGGAGAATTTCATGAAGCCCCGCTGGACGTAGCTTCGTCCGGTGCCGCCGCAGGCGGCGCAATTCGATCTTTTGGCCCCGGCGACATAACCACGTCCTCCGCACGAGCTGCAGGGCGAGAGGCGATTCACGCGGATGCGGGTCTTGACCCCGTGAATGGCGTCCTCGAAGCCGACCGTCATCGCATAGTGGAGGTCCTCGCCGCGGACGGGGCCCACGACATCCGGCCCGGCCGTCCGGGCCCCCGCCCCCCCGAACAGGTTCTCGAAGAAGTCCCTGAATGACGACGACCCGTAGTCCGAAAAATCGAAGCCTTCGAATCCCGCGCCGCCTGGCCGCCCGGCGTCCGCCCCCGGCGGGAAATCCCCGGCCGAACCGAACTGGTCGTATTGGGCCCGCTTCTTCGGGTCGCTGAGCACGGCATAGGCTTCTTGGATCTCCTTGAAGCGGGCCTCGGCGGCTTTGTCCCCCGGGTTCAGGTCGGGGTGGTGCTTACGGGCGAGCTTCCGGTAAGCCTTCTTGATGTCCGGCAAGGCCGCGCTCCTGGGCACGCCCAATACCTGATAGTAGTCTTTCGCCATGGCCGTCCCTCGGCGACCGGGTTCCTGTCCGGCCCTATTCTAAGCCGTCAATGGCCCTCTGGCCTAGTTCTTTTTTTCGTCGTCCACGACCTCGGCGTCGATGACCTCCTCCTCGGGGCCGCCGGCCGCCGTCCGTTCCCGTCCGTTGCCACCTTGGCCCGGAGGGGGTTGGGGCCCCGCCTGCCCGGCCTGGGCTTGCCCGGCCTGCTGGTACAAGGTCTCGGTCAGCTTGTGGGAGGCGCGGGACAGCTCCTCGACGGCTTTGCGGATCCTGTCCGGATCGTCGCTCTCGATGGCCTTCTTGGTGTTGTCGATCTCCCGCTGGACCTTTTCGGCCTCGTCCGCGGGGACCTTGTCCTTGTTGTCCCGAAGGAGCTTTTCGAGGCTGTAGACGAGCTGATCGGCCTGGTTCTTGGCGTCGATGGTCTCCCGGCGCTTGCGGTCCTCGGCGGCATTGGCCTCGGCGTCCTTGACCATCCGCTCGATCTCTTTGTCGTCGAGTCCGCTGTGACCGGTGATGGTGATGGCCTGCTGTTTGCCGGTGCCCATATCCTTCGCCGAGACGTGCAGGATGCCGTTGGCGTCGATGTCGAAGGTCACCTCGATCTTGGGGATGCCGCGGGGAGCCGGCGGGATGCCGTCCAGGTGGAAGCGGCCGAGCGTCCGGTTGTTGGCGGCCATCTCGCGCTCCCCCTGGAGAACGTGGATCTCGACGCTCGGCTGGTTGTCCGAGGCCGTCGAGAAGATCTCGGTCTTCTTGGTCGGGATGGTCGTGTTGCGGGTGATCATCCGGGTGAAGACGCCGCCCAGGGTCTCGATGCCCAGCGTCAAGGGAGTGACGTCGAGCAGCAGGACGTCCTTGACATCGCCCGAGAGGACCGCGCCCTGGATGGCCGCGCCGACGGCGACGACCTCGTCCGGATTGACGCCTTTATGGGGTTCCTTTCCGAAGATCTCCTTGACCAGCTGCTGGATGCGCGGCATCCGGGTCTGGCCGCCCACGAGGACGACCTCATCGATCTTGTCGGCTTTGAGCCCGGCGTCGGCCAGGGCCTGACGGACGGGCGGGACGGACCGCTGGATGAGGTCCTCGCAGAGCTGTTCGAGCTTGGCTCGGCTCATCTTCATCAGAAGATGCTTGGGCCCCGAGGCATCGGCCGTGATGAAGGGGAGGTTGATCTCCGTCTCCATGGTCGTCGACAGCTCGACCTTGGCCTTCTCGGCGGCCTCCTTGAGCCTCTGGAGGGCCATCTTGTCGCGGGTCAGGTCGATGCCGGATTCCCGGCGGAACTCCTCGACGATCCAGTCCTGGACCCTCTGATCCAGATCGTCACCGCCGAGGTGGGTGTCGCCGTTGGTGGCTTTGACCTCGACGACGCCTTCCCCGACCTCGAGGATGGAGATGTCGAAGGTCCCGCCGCCGAAGTCATAGACGGCGATCGTCTGGTCCTTCTTCTTGTCCATGCCGTAGGCCAGGGCCGCCGCCGTCGGCTCGTTGATGATGCGGACGACGTCGAGCCCGGCGATCTTTCCGGCGTCCTTGGTCGCCTTGCGCTGGCTGTCGTTGAAGTAGGCGGGCACGGTGATGACGGCTTTCTCGACTTTCTCGCCGAGATAATCCTCGGCCGCCTTTTTCAGCTTCTGGATGATGAACGCGGAGATCTCGGGCGGAGCATATTTCTTGGAGAGGGCCTCGACCCTCACATCGCCGTTCTGGGCCTCGGTCACCTTGAAAGGCACCTGGCCGATCTCCTTGCCGACCTCGCCGAACCGCCGGCCCATGAATCTCTTGATGGAGTAGATGGTGTTCTCGGGATTGGTCACCCGTTGCCTTTTCGCGACCTGGCCGACGAGGATCTCCCCTTTGGGAGTGAACGCGACGACCGACGGCGTCGTCCGTCCGCCTTCCTCGTTCGGGATGACGGTCGTTCTCTCGCCCTCTTGGATGGCCACGACGGAGTTCGTGGTGCCGAGATCGATACCGATGATCTTTGCCATATGTGGTTCCTCCTATGAGTTCTTATTTAGCAGATAATTATTATAAAAGTTGAGCATAGATTTGTCAAGTTTAAAGAAAAAAAACATCAAAAATTTCTTATTTTATTGATAATAAAGTTATTATGGCTAGAATATTAGCCCGTGAATGCCCTCGAAAAAGTGCCAGTAAATCGCCTGGGCATCTTTTTTGTCTTCGAATACTATCTCCAGCCAGGCCTTCGACCCTTTTTTCCCAAGGCCTAAATAGCTTATTACAGGCAAGGCGACGTGCCATTTCCAGGCGTTCACAGCTCTGCCGACAAGGCCTCTCCGCACGGCATGCGCCGATCTCACGGCGACATGGAATCCGTTGTCGAACTCGAGCCTGAAGCTCTCGGGCATGTCCTTGAGCTCCAGCGCTTCGACCTCGAATCCGTCCGACGGGGTCTCGACGACAGATCGTCCGCCCTCCCCCGGCGGCCTGACGACGATCCGCTCGGGGACCCGAAGGGCGCTCTTTGTCTTCATCTCGACCGCTCCTTGGAACGCGGGGTGCCCCCAGAACCGCATCGAGCGCAGAGGCCAGGACTTCAGGACCATCCCCCGGGCCCGGAGATCGAGGGTCTTAGCGGCAACGTCGAGCACGAAGTAAAATCCCGGCGACCTGGCCAACCCGTATTCCGCGGTCAAGGCCGCCTGGTCCTTGAACACGTCGTGGCTTCCGGCCCGGCAAGGAACCGCGGCCGCGAGCGCGGCCGCGCCGATAAGGGCCAAGCTACGTAAGGTCCTCATGGTCGTTCAGAAAATCGTGATCCTCGCTCCGATCGGGACCGTCCGGAAGATCTCCTTGAGGTCCTCATCCCCGACCCGCACGCACCCGTGGGTCACGTTCCTTCCGAGCAACCGCGTGTAGAGCGTCCCGTGGATGAAATAGCCGTCCCCGAATCCGATCGCATAATCCCCCAGCGTCCCCGCCTCGATCCTGTCGTCCCGCTTTTGGGGGATGGGCTCTCCTTCCTCGATGAAGGCCCAATCCGGCTTGACCCAGTACGGATTGGTGATCTTGGATCGGACCGTGAACTCGCCCCTCGGGGTATCGAACACCCACGAGCGGTTCTTTCCGCCGGATTCCTCGAGGACGACGCCGCTGCCGCACGAGACGACGGCCGTCCTGAGGATGTCCGGCCCGCGCATGAGGGTCAGCTTGTTCTCGGCCGTGTCGATGACGATGGAGACACCCTTCGGCCTCAAGGCCTCCATCCGTCGCCGGAGCTGCTGGACGTCCTTCAGCGCTTTGGCCCGGTCCGCTTCGGTGCGGGCCTGCCGGCCGCCCTCGGGGTCCCACGCGGAGATCCCCTTGAGCCCGGAGTAATGGCCCGCCCCGACGAGAACGAGGGCCCCCAGGTGCGCCGCGGCGGCCAAGGCGATGATCCAGCGCGCCGCTCTCACCTCAGTTCCTCCGGATAGCCTTGAGGATCTCGTGGTCCGCGTCGGCGGTGCCGACGATCGTGACCGCCGTCCCGACCGGGATCCGCTCGTACAGGTCGTCCATGTCCCCGTCATCGAGCGACACGCAGCCTCTGGTCAGACCGTCCCGGCCGCCGCCGTGGATCTCGATCTGGCCGCCGATCGCGGCCGAGCGCGGAATGGTCCCTCTCTGCTTCTCCCGGGCGAACGACCTTCGGTCGTCCTCGTTGGGGTAGTTGATGAGCAGGGCCTTGTGATATTGGCTCACGGGCAGCTTCCGGATGACCGAATACCGGCCTTCGGGCGTCGCGTTGTCGCCGGCATGGCGCTTGTCGGCCAGGCCGTTGAAACCGAGGCCGACGGCGTACGTTCGGTCCAGCGACCCGTTCTTGAAGATCATCAGCTCCCTCTCGAGCTTGCTGACGACGATGACCGTGACGCCCTTCCGTTTGGACTCGGCGACCGTTTCGTCGACAAGCCTTTTCCAGGCTCGGACCTGCCCGGGATCGAGGTATCGTGCCATGACTGAGGCCAGGGTTCTTTCCGCCTCTCCGATCAGGATATCGGCCGAGGCCAGCCTCTCCGAGCCCCCTGCGAAATCCTCTCTTTCGATGAGCTGTTCGCCCTCCTTGAGCCGGAGGCCGGCCCGGGTCAGCTTTTCCCTGGCCTGACCGCGGACGGCCAGAGAGACCGTGATCCTGTCGAGGGTCTCGAGCTTCCCGCGGACCGTCGCCGCGGCTTCGGCCAGAGTGGCCCGCTTCCTGTCTTTCAGCGACCGGACCTTCTGGTCCAAGGCGGCTCCCGCCTCGAGGACCGCCCGGAGTTCGCTCCGGGCCGATCCGTGGTCGCGAAGCCAGCCCAGCTTGAGGTTCTCCCGTTCGACCCTTCGTCGGGCCTCCGCCAGAGACCTGAGGTACTCCCCGAATTCTTGGGCGGCTAGAAGGGAAGCGCCGGCCCCCCGGAGGTCCCGCTCCTGCCTTTCGGCTTCGAGGGCCTCCGGCGGGGCCGGCGTGGCTCGGCAACCATGGAGAACAACGGCCAGGACGACAAGGGCGGCTGTTCGCGCGAGCTTCAAAACGATTCGGACCGGTTCGGGCGCCCTACCGCCTGACCTTCGCGATGGCCGCCTGGACTTGTTCCGAGATCGCCGCGGCCTTGTCTTTGACGGCTGCGGCCTTGTCCTTGGCCCCGAAATAGTCCTCGGCCGCGAAGGCGGCTTGGATCTCGGCCATCACGGCCTCGAGGCCGGCCAGGTCGGACTTCATGTCCTCGATGTCGGCCTTCGTCCCTTTGCCCGTCGGGGCCTTGTCGAGGAGAGCCTTAGCCTGCTCCCAGGCGGCCTTGGCCTCGCCGATGACGGTCTCGGCGTCCGCCCGGGCCGCTTCGATCCGTCCGGGGATCAGGGCCTTGACGCTTTCGGCGTCGGCGGCGACTTTGGCCAGCATCTCCTTGGCCGGGCCGTACTTCTTGAAGAATTTCTTGGACTGGGCGTTGACCTCGTCCATAGCCGCCTGCATGTCGGCCTTGAGCTTGCCCAGCTCCTCAGCCGCGTAGATCTTCCCCTTGCCGTCGACGACGGCCTGGACGGCCGAGTTGGCGGCGTCCATCAGCTCGGTGGGCTGCTTGGCGCAGCTCGTGAAGGCCAGCGCGGCCACAAGGGCCAGAGCCAGTCCTTTGATCGCCTTGTTCATGTCATGACCTCCTTGTTCGCATTCTTGGGTTTTTTATTGTGTGAAGATGGACCTGGTCGAGCGGGACTCTCTGATTTCCACCTCCTTTCTGTTGGAAAACCACGGGGGCGACGACAAGCGGGAACGGGGCGTTCGGGTGACCGCCCGAGCGGATTAAGGAGGATGGGGAAAGCGGACGGACACGAACCTCTTCCCCGGAGCGAAAGGCCGCTGCGACATGGGTCAATTGATAGCATAAGTCGCGCCGCCTGTCAATGACCGCACGGCGTGCCGCCTGCGCACGATAAAGAAAAGAGGGGAACCCGTGTTCCCCTCTTCTTAAACGCGTATCGGCCCCCGCCCGCGGGCGAGGATCGCACTCACTGACTTACTTGTCCGGGTCGATGATGATCCCTTCCCTCATCTTCTTCTGGACGTCCTCGCGGGAAGCCCTGATGATCTCCTCGGCCATCTTGAAGCGCACATCGGGGGGAAGATCGAAGCGGGCCACGCCTTCCTTGATGGCCTCGGTGCCGACGGCCACGGCCTCGCGGGGGAAGACTTCCCATTCGTCCATGTTGGGGATGATGTAGTCCTCGTGCAGACCCTTGTCCTCGGCGACCTTGGCCAGCTCCCGGGCGGCGGCGATGCACATGCCGTCGGTGATCGTCTTGGCCCGGACGTCGAGGGCCCCGCGGAAGATGCCGGGAAAGCCCAGCGAGTTGTTGACCTGGTTGGGGAAATCGGAGCGTCCGGTGGCCACGACTCGGGCCCCGGCTTCCTTGGCCTCCCAAGGCCAGATCTCGGGGATAGGGTTGGCCTCGGCGAAGACGATGGCGTCCTTGGCCATGGTCGCGACCCATTCCGGCTTGATCGTGCCGGGCCCCGGCGTCGAGGCGCTGATGAGGACGTCGGCGCCCTTGATGGCGTCGGGGATGCCTCCCTGCTTGGCCTTGGGGTTGGTCCGCAGACACATATCCCACTTTTCCTTGAAGTTCTTCTGGAGATTGTCCCGGTCGGCCCGATCGCGCGATAGGATGCCCTTCGAATCGACGAGAAGGATGTTGTCCCCGTTGGCCCCGGCCAGCATGATCTGATGGACGATGTTGATGCCCGAAGCGCCGGCCCCGACCATCGTGATCTTGACCTCGGCGATGTCCTTCTTGACCAGCTTGAGGGCGTTGATCAGTCCGGCCACGGTGACACAGGCCGTGCCCTGCTGGTCGTCGTGCCAAACCGGGATCTCGCACGTCGCGCGCAGCTCGTCGAGGATGCGGAAGCACTTGGGCTGACTGATGTCCTCGAGGTTGTAGCCGCCGAAGGACGGCTGAAGGGCCCGGCCGATCTCGATGATCTTATCGGGGTCCTTTTCGGCGAGGCAGATGGGGAAGGCATCGACGCCGCCCAAATACTTGTAAAGGATGCCCTTGCCCTCCATGACCGGCAGGCCGCCCTCGGGGCCGATGTCGCCCAATCCGAGGACGCGCGTTCCGTCGCTGATGACGGCCACGGAATTCCACTTGTTGGTGTATTCGTAGGCCTTCTGTTTGTCGGCGGCGATCTCCTTGCAGACCGCGGCGACGCCGGGCGTATACCAGATGGCGAAATCATTGAAGTCGCGGATCCGGCATTTCAGGGCCGTGCCCATCTTGCCCTGGTAGAACTTGTGGAGCCTCGGGGCGTCCAGAGAAGGCTGCTGGGCTTTCGCCAACAGCTCTTCGACCGTAACCTTTTTCATGAACAGACCTCCTGGAAATGATGAAGGTCCATCATAAAGAGGGGAGCCCTAAAAGTCAATCAAAATCGGCGTCCCGGAGGCGGCCTCTCCTCATTGATTGAGGATGTGAAGGGCCCGGTTATCGGCCTTGAGGGCGGCTTCGCCGACGGCTTCCGACAGCGTCGGATGGACGTAAACGATGGAATCGAGATCCTCGAGAGTCAAGCCTTTGGTCACGGCCATCGTCAGCACGGGGATCATCTCCGAAGCGCCCGGGGCGACGACGTGGGCGCCGATGACCCGACCCTCTGTGTCGGCCAAGACCTTGACCAGACCCTCCGCGGCGCCCATGGTCAGGGCCCGGCCGCTCGCCTGGAGCGGGAAGACCCCGCTTCGGACCTCGATCCCCCGCGCCGCGGCCTCCTCCTGGCTCAGCCCGACCGAAGCGAACTCCGGTTCCGTGAACACGGCCATCGGCATGGCCCCGTCGTCGATGGTTCGCCCTCCCGCACCGACGGCGTTCTCGACGGCGATCAGCGCGTCGCGATAAGCCTTATGGGCCAGGAGCTTGCCGCCGACGACATCGCCGATGGCGAAGACGCCGGGCACGCTCGTTTCGAGCGAGGGCCCGACCTTGATGAATCCGCGGTCCATGGCCAGGAAGGGCTGCCCCTCGAAGAGGCCGTCCGTATTGGGTTTTCGTCCGGCCGACAGCAGGACCTTTTCGGCCGCGTAGGTAAAAGGTCGGTCGGTCGTCAGACCGTGACCTTTCAACGTGACGGCCCCGTTCTCAACGACGGCCTCGTCGATGCGCATCTCGGTGAGGATCTTCATCCCTTGCTTTTTGAGGGCCCGCTCAAGTCTCGACGCCGCTTCCTTGTCCGACCCGGGCAGGATCTGGGGCAGGATCTCGAGAACGGTCACGTCCGTCCCCAACCGACGGTAAATGGACCCGATTTCCAGCCCGATGGCCCCGGCCCCGATGACCAAAAGGCTCTGGGGGATCGCCGGGAGCTCGAGGGCCTCGGTGCTCGTCAGGACGTCCCGGCCATCGGCCTTGATGAAGGGCAGGTCGGCGGTTCGGCTGCCCGTGGCCACGATGACCTTGCCGCCCTCGAAGACCCTCTCCCCTTCCGCGGACCTGACGACGGCCGTGCTGTCGGGCCTCAATCGGGCCGCGGCCCGGACGATCTCGACCTGGCCCTTCTCAAGCAGGAAGACGAGCCCTTTGACGAGCTGGTCGACGACGGCCTGACGTCCCTGCTGGACCTTCGCCCAGTTCAAACGGATGTCCCCGACGGGCCCTTCGATCGTTCTCGCGCCCGAGACATCCTTGAGGACCTTCGTTTGGTGGAGAAGGTATTTCGTCGGGATGCAGCCGTAATTGATGCAGGTCCCCCCGACCACGTCCTGTTCGATGAGCGTGACGCGCTTGCCGAGCTGGGCGCCGCGCATGGCGGCGAGGTAGCCGCCGGGGCCGCCGCCGATGATGACGAGATCCCGCTTTTCGATCATGGTCCTTCCTTTCTGTCCGTCTGTCCGCCAAGGCCCTTTATGATCCGCTCATCACGTCCGCGACCATGGCCTTCTCCGCGCCTCTCCTCCGCCGCCTGCGGACGGTGCGGGCCGGAAGGCCTCAGGGCTGGATCGCCGGACGGATGGCCTAGTCGGCCGCCAGGATCTTCCGGAAGGCCTTGACGGCCCGGTCGACGTCCTCGTCGCCGACGTCCTTGTGGGTGACCATGCGGATGCCGCCTCCCACGGACAGGGCCAGGATGCCTTGCTCCCGGAGCTTGACCAACATGTCCGGGATGGTCAGGCTCGGATGGTCGAAACCGAAGATGACGATGTCCGTTTCGACGGTCGCCGGGTCGAGCGCGATGCCCGGCAGACCGGCGATCCCCGCGGCCAGCGCCTTGGCCCGGGCGTGGTCGTCCTTGAGGCGCTCGACCATTTCGGTCAGGGCGATGATGCCGGGGGCGGCCAGGACCCCCACCTGCCGCAATCCGCCTCCGAGGACTTTCCTCAGGCGACGGCCGAACTCGATGCGTTCCCGGTCCGCTACGAGCATGGACCCAACCGGCGCGGACAGACCCTTCGAAAGACAAAACATCAGGGAATCAACGCACCGGGCGTACTCCTTGACGGGCACCCCCGACGCCTGGCTGGCGTTGAAGATGCGGGCCCCGTCGAGATGGACCTTGAGCCCGTGGTCGTCGGCGATCCTGCGGACGGCCTTGAAGTTGTCCAGGGGAATGACGGCCCCGCCCCAGATGTTGTGGGTGTTCTCCAGGCAGATGAGCGAGGTTCTGGGCGTGTGAACGTTGGGCTTGCGGATGTTGGCCAGGATGTCCTCCGGGGCCATCGCCCCGCGGACCGAGCGGACCGGGCGCGGGGTGACGCCGGAGATGAACGTCATGTGGGTCGATTCAAGGTTATAGATGTGGGAGCGTTCCTCGACGATGACCTCCTCCAAGGCGTTCGTCCACATCTTGACGGCGATCGAGTTGGCCATCGTTCCGGACGGACAGAAGAGGGCGGCGTCCTTGCCCATGGTTTCGGCGGCCAAGGCTTCGAGCTTCTGGACGGTCGGGTCGTCGCCGAGGACGTCATCCCCGACCTCGGCTTCGGCCATGGCCCGGCGCATTTTTTCCGTGGGTTTCGTGACCGTATCGCTCCGGAAATCGGAATAGGGCGGCATCGGGGTTCTCCTTCGAGGGCCTCATTATAAGGAATAATGGGCGCAACAGGCAAGCAAGAACGGCTCCCGGCAACCGCGGGTCGGTTTACTAAGTTCAGCAACTATGGTAATAATAGTCACTGGATCATTGGCTCCAACGACCGCCCATGCCGAAGAACCTGCTTTATGATATCGCGTTCTATGCGATGCTTTTTTTCATCATCTTTTTTCTGAGCGCCGTCGTCGTCTCCCAGGTCGTCCTCAAGGGCGAAGCGGTCACAGTTCCGGACTTGACCGGCAAGACCGTCACCCAAGCCCGGGCCGAGCTGGCCAAGAAGGACCTTTCGGTCGCCCAGAGGGGGGCGGAGTTCGATGACCGCTGGGACAAGGGGCTCATCGTCCGACAGGACCCGGCCCCGGGATCGCGCATCCGGGTGACCAAGCTCGTCCAGGTCATCACGAGCCTGGGTAGCGAGAAGGTGACCGTTCCCGACGTCCAGGGGCGGAGTCTCGACAATGTCCTGACAATGCTCCGCGAGGCCGGACTTGTCAGGGGAAAGCTGTCCCAGGTCCACACGCCGGCGCTGCCGGCCGGCCGGGTCATCGCCCAGAGGCCGGCGCCGGAATCGGTCGTCGAAAGGAACTTCCCCGTCGGGCTGCTGATCAGCCAGGGCGGCCAGGAGCGGCGCTATGTCATGCCCGACCTCATCTATCGCCGGGCCGACCGGGTCCTGGCCCGGCTGCAAGCCTGGGACTTCAAGGTCGCTGATATCCGCTACGTGTACTACCCCGGACTGGCTCCGGGAATCATCGTCAAGCAGGATCCGCCGAACGGCTTCCGGATCCAGAAAAGGAACAGGATCTCCTTGGAGGTCAGCCGATGAACGTCCGGATCGCCCCGTCCATCCTCTCCGCCGACTTCGGCAAGCTCGCCGACGCTGTGGCCCTTGCCGAAGCGGCCGGCGCCGACCTCATCCATGTCGATGTCATGGACGGGCACTTCGTCCCCAATCTGACCATCGGCCCCCCGGTCGTGGCCGCGCTGCGCAAGGCGACCCGCCTGCCTCTCGACGTCCACCTCATGGTCGAGAACCCCCGCGCCTTCGTCCCCTGGTTCCATGACGCCGGGGCGGACTGGATCTCTCTCCATGTCGAAGCGACGAACCATCTTCACAAAGACCTGACGATGATCCGCGACCTGGGCCGCAAGGCTGGAGCCGCCCTCAACCCGGGGACCCCCATCCAGACATTGGACGAGGTCCTGGGGGAGCTCGATTACGTCCTTCTGATGTCGGTCAATCCCGGCTGGGGAGGTCAGTCGTTCATTCCCTCCTGCCTGGACAAGATCCGCAACCTCCGGGAACGGATACGGTCGCGCGGCCTCGACGTTCCCATCGAGGTCGACGGCGGGATCAAGCTCGACAACGCCGCGACGATCATCGGGGCCGGGATGGAGATCGTCGTCGCCGGCTCGGCCGTGTTCGAGGCCCCGGACCCCGCGCAGGCCATCCGCGAGCTGAAAAGGATCGCGGAAAGATCCAAAGGATAGCCCATGAAAAGACACCGAACGCTCAAGAGGTCCGCGACGCTCCTTCTCCTCGGCCTCCTCGTCCTGACCGCGGGGTGCAAGAAGACGACCATCGAGCTCTCCCCGGATATCTCCTCGTCGGACGAGGCCCTGTTCAAGCTGGGCGAGGAGGAACTCAAGAGGGACCGTGATAAGGCCATCCTGTACCTGCGCCAGGTCATCGACAGCTTCCCCAAGAGCTTCTATGCCCAGCGGGCCAAGCTGCTCATCGCCGACGCCTACTTCCGCAAGGGCGACGAAAGCAGCCTCATCCTGGCGGCCGCGGAGTATCGGGAGTTCATCCGGATGTACCCCTACTCCCCTTCGGCCGCCTATGCCCAATTCCAGGTGGCCATGACCTTCTACAAGAAGATCCTCAAACCCGGCCGCGACCAGTCGAAAACCCGCCAAGCCTTGACCGAGTTCCGGAAGGTCGTGGCCGACTTCCCGGCCAGCGAGCAGGCCAAAGCCGCCCAGGAGATGATCAAGGATTGTGAGGAACATCTGGCCCGCCACGCGGCGGGGATCGGCATCCAATATCACAACATGCGGGCCTATCCCGCGGCGGTCGACCGGCTGTCGGAGGTCATGCGGACCTATCCCGAGTATTCCCGCATGGAGGACGTGTATTTCTACCTCGGCAGCGCGTTCTTCCGAATGAAGCTGTACCCGCAAGCCTTCCCCTACCTCACCAAGGTCGTCACGGACTATCCCCAGAGCAAGCTCGTCAAGAAAGCGTCCAAGCTCCTCCAACAGATGGAAGCGGCGAGAAAGCCTCCCGCCGGTCCGGATAAGTCATAGGAGAGCGCCGATAGGTCCCCCCATGACGGCCCGGTCCCGGAAGATCATTCCTCTCCTCATCGTCGGAGCGGCCCTTTCCTTCCAGCCGGCCCGCCCGGCCGCAGCCGAGGTCGGTCCGGGATTCACGACGGGCTTGGTCATCGAATTCCTCGGCCGGACCCTCGCCTGGGAGGGCGAGGAAGCCCCGAGCCGGATGACGGGGCCCGCGCTCTCAGTCCGTCAGGACATCCGGATCGACGAAGGACTGGCCTTTTCTTTATCGGCCGGCTTTGCCCTTTCCGATTTCGATGAGCTCGTCTTCCGGGGATTGCCCATCTCTCTCGAGTACGGCTCGGGGGCCATGCCGGGTCTCGTCCTCGGCGCCGGGGTCCGCTCCCGCTTCCTGCGGATCGGGGACATCGCGATCGGAGGCGCGGGCCGGATGGCTGCCGTGTGGGGGTTGGCCAAGAAATGGCCGATGGAAGGTTTCGCTGTGCCGGGGGATTCGACGGGCCGATTGAGCTGGGCCGAGGGATCGGTCGGCCCTTATCTATCCCTCGACCGTTCCGGGAAATTCGTGCCCACGCTCGAGATCTCCGCCCGCTGGCTGTGGGCCCGGCTCAAGATGGACCAGAACCTGGGGGAGCTCACGGGAACAGAAACCAAGAAGGTCGCCGCCGATCCGGCCGCGGCCGTCACCGTGGGAGGCGAATACCGGCTGTCGGGGGCCTCCGCGCTGAGGGTCCGCGGCGGGGTCCTCTTTCGCCGCGGCGCCACCGACATCGAAGCCTCGGCCGGTTTTCACTATACGTTCTAGGAGAGAAGGAGCGCCATGACACGTCCGGCCTCGAAGCCGTTCCGGGCGGCCCTGGCCGCTGTCGCCCTTCTCGCCCTGGCCCTGGGTCAGTCCGAGGAGGGATGGGCCCAAGCTCGACGCAGGATCGATCCTTCGCCTGTCAAGAAGAAACAGTCGGGCCGGATCGAGAAACGGGGCCCCACGGAAGAACGGACGCATGCCCCCGGGCGACTGCTCGTCCGGTTCAAGCCCGGGATCACGATCCAAGAGGCGGAGGCCCTGCTAGGGGCTTTCCGGTTCCGGGAGGTCCGCGAGATCACCCCGCTCGGGATCTTCGCCGTTCGGACGCCCGAGCACGTTTCGGTCGAGGACTCGCTGGCCCTTCTTTCCGGGAATCCCGTCGTCGCTCGCGCCGGGCCGGACCGCCGGGTGCGTCTTTGCGCCACGCCCAACGACCCCTATTTTTCGAGGTACCAATATAACCTTTCCAATCGGGGGGGGACCCTCGACATCGGCGGCAGCATCAGTCTCGAGATGACGGCCGGCGCCGACATCAAAGCCGGGCCCGCTTGGGACGAGACCAAAGGGGACCCGACGACGATCATCGCCGTTCTCGACAGCGGCGTGGACATGACCCACGTCGAGCTCGCCGGCAAGGTCGTCTCGACGGGCCGGGATTTCGCCAATGACGATTTCGACGCGACCGACGATAATGCCCACGGGACGCACGTCGCCGGCGTCGCGGCGGCCGACACCGACAACGGCCAGGGGATCGCCGGGGTGGCCTGGAACGCCAGGATCCTGCCGGTCAAGGTCGTCGAGGCTGACGGCACGGGCTTGTACAGCTGGGTCATCGAAGGCATCGTCTGGGCCGTCGACCAGGGCGCCCGGGTCATCAACCTCAGCCTGGGCGGGGACGAGCCGGACGATTTCTTGGAGGACGCCTGCAGGTATGCGTTCGAGAAGGGCGTCGTCGTCGTCGCCGCGGCCGGGAACGACGGCGCGTCCGTCGTTTATCCGGCCGCCTACGACCGCTATGTCCTGGCCGTCGCCGCGACCGACGCCAAAGACCGCCGGGCATCGTTCTCCAATACCGGTCCCGAGGTCGACGTGGCCGCACCGGGGGTCTACATCCTGGGACCCTGTCCCCAATGGTACGCCGGCGAAGGCTATCTCCCCTATCTCTTCGTGTCGGGCACCTCCCAGGCCACGGCCCACGCCTCCGGGCTGGCCGCTCTGATCCTGAGCGTTAAACCCTGGCTCCGGCCGGCGGAGGTCATGAATGTCATCCGCTACACGGCCGATGACGTCAACAAAGCCGAGAAACCCGGCCGGGACAACGAACTCGGCTACGGACGCATCAACATGGAACGGGCCCTCGTCCCCTATGTCCTGAGGTAGAGCACCGAACGGCCATGCTCAAGTCGCTCCGGATCAGGAACCTGGCGACCATCGAGGACCTGCAGGTCCCCTTTGCCGGCGGTTTCACGATCCTGACCGGGGAGACGGGGGCCGGCAAGTCCATCATCATCGACGCCATCCGGCTCATCCTGGGCGAGAAGGGCTCGCC
Organism: uncultured Eubacteriales bacterium; assembly: GCA_964423315.1. Taxonomy (GTDB): domain Bacteria; phylum Acidobacteriota; class Aminicenantia; order Aminicenantales; family Saccharicenantaceae; genus RBG-16-66-30. The sequence continues at coordinate 17,534 of CAYREO010000014.1, forward strand.
GGACCTCGTACGTACGGGGGCCAAGGAAACGTCGATCGAGGCCGTCTTCGACGTTTCCGGCACGCCCGTCGATTGGGGCGGTCTGCCGGAGCCCGAGGATGGAGAGCTCCTCCTCCAGCGGTCGATCTCCGAGCAGGGGGCGGGCAAGGCTTGGATCAACGGCTGTCTCGTCCCCCTCCGGCGGCTTCGCGAGCTGGCCCCCCTGTTCATCGACGTCTACGGACAGAACGATCATGTCTTCCTTCTGCATACCGACAGCCATCTCGCCTTCCTCGACGAGACCCTGGACGACCCCGGTCTTATCAAGGACACCGCCCGCTCGGCCCGGGAGCTCCGCAGCCTCCTGCAGGAGAAAAAGGACCTCGAAGCCCTGAAAAGGGACCGCGAGCAGCGGCTCGATTTCCTCCTCTATCAGATCGGCGAGATCGAGCGGGCCGGGCTCCGGCCGGGCGAGGACGCCGAGCTCCTCCGGGAGAGGGAGATGCTCAAGAACACGGAGAGGATCGCATCTCTCGTCGGCAGGGCCCTCGATCTGGCCGATCAACGCGAGGACTCTCTCATCGCCATGATCGGCAGGCTTCGGGCGACGCTCGGCGAGCTGGCGGCCTTCGACCCGACGTTTGGCGAATTCGAGCGCAGCCTGGAAGAGCCGGCCATCCTCCTCCGGGAGATCTCCGACTCTTTGGTCCGTTTCGTGGACCGGCGTTCCGATGTCCCCCAGGACCCCGAGTTCCTGGAGGAACGGCTCAATGTCATCGAGAAGCTGAAGCGCAAGCACGGGGCGACCATCGAAGCCGTTCTCGGCCGGCTCGAAGATCTGAGGGCCGAGGCCTCTTCGATCTCGGCCGGCCAAGAAAGGCTCCAGGATCTCGAGACCGGCCTCCGTACGAAATTCGATGAATTCCTGTCGCTCTCCCGGCGGCTCGGGCGGCTCCGGGCCGGATCGGCGGCCAAGCTCGAGCGCCTCGTCGAAAAGGAGATCGCCGTCCTGGGGATGAAAAAGGCCCGGTTCCGGATCGACCTGCGCACCACCGCGCCGGACCTGGACGACCCCTCGACGATCCGTGACCGGGGGACGGAGGACGCCGAGTTCCTTCTGTCGCCCAACCCGGGAGAGGAGCTCCGGCCCCTCCGCCGGATCGCCTCGGGGGGCGAGCTGTCGAGGATGATGCTGGCCCTCAAATCCATCGGCCGGGACCGGGAAATCCCGAAGACCCTCATCTTCGACGAGATCGACGCCGGCATCGGGGGCAGGACCGCCGAGTTCATCGCTCAGAAGCTCCTCCGGCTGGCCGCCCGGCATCAGGTCGTCTGCATCACCCACCTTCCCCAGATCGCTTCCCGCGCCGGCCATCACATTCAGGTCGAAAAAAGGGTCGAAAAGCAACGGACCTTCACGAGCGCACGGCCTCTCGGCCGCGAGGACCGGTTGATCGAGATCGCCCGGTTGATCGCCGGGACCCGCCTGACGGAAGCCTCCCTCCAGACGGCCCGGGAAATGCTCGACCGCGGTCCGGGAGATCCCGTTCGGTGACAGCGCCTGCCGGGGCCCGGGCGACCGCTTTCGCCGGCGGTCGGATAATCCAGCCGAGGAGGATCTCATGACCCGCGCGGAGAAAGCCCTCTCCTTGTTCCGGGAGGGATTCAGCTGTTCCCAAGCGCTCGCGGCGGCCTTTGCCGAAGACTTGGGGCTCGACACGGAGACCGCCCTCCGGCTGGCCCAGCCTTTCGGGGGCGGGATCGGCCGGAGAGCGGACTGGTGCGGCGCCGTGACAGGCGCATTTCTGGCCATCGGCCTCAAGCACGGCCGTTTTCGGGCCGAGGACACCGCCTCACGGGACAAAACCTACGACCTGGTCAACGAATTCATCCGGAGATTCGAGGCTCGGCACAGGCACGTCAAGTGCCGGGACCTCCTCGACTGCGACATCTCGACCCCGGAAGGCCGGAAAAAGGCCGACGAGCTCGGTCTCCACAAGGTCCGCTGCGAGGCCTTCATCCGGGACGCGGCGGACATCCTGGAAGGGATCCTCTAGAAGCCGGAAGGCGATGACGGCCGGATTCGAAGGGCTCAGATATTTCGTCAGGACCTTCGGCTGTCAGATGAACGAGAACGACTCCGAGCATATCTCCGGGGTCCTGGAAGGAATGGGCCTTGTCGCGGCCGGACGCCCGGAGGACGCCGACGTCATCATCGTCAATACCTGTGCCGTCCGGGAGAAGTCCGAAGAGAAGCTCTATTCCTACCTCGGGCGGCTGGCCTCGCTCAAGAAGGCGGCCAGGGTCCTCGTCGGCGTGACCGGATGTGTCGCCCAGCTCCGGGGGCGGGAACTCCTCGAAAAAAGGCCTTATCTCGACTTCGTCGTCGGGCCCGCCCAGACACATGATCTCCCCCGGATCCTGGCCCGGGCTTTCGACACGCCCTGCATCCGGACCGAGCCCTCGGACGCCTGGACGGAGTTCGACGCCGGGACGGCCGTGAGGGAAAGTCCGATCAGCGCCTTCGTCCCGATCATGGAAGGCTGCGACAATTTCTGCGCCTACTGCGTCGTCCCCTTCGCCCGAGGCCGGGAACGGTCGCGACCGTCCTCCGACGTCCTCCGGGAGATCCGCTTCCTGGCGTCGCGGGGTTATCAGGAGATCCAGCTGCTCGGTCAGAACGTCAATTCCTATCGGGACCCGGAGAAGGCCCTGAGCTTCGCCGCTCTCCTCGACGCGGTCTGCGCGGTCGCAGGCATCGAATGGGTCCGCTTCCTGACCTCCCACCCCCGCGACCTCGGCGAGGACGTCATCCGGGTCATGGAGGGAAACCCTCGGATCTGCCGTCAGCTTCACCTGCCTCTCCAATCGGGATCGACGCGGGTCCTCGAGAGGATGAACCGGGGCTACAGCCGGGAGGACTACGTATCGCTCGCCGGGAAGTTGCAGGAACGCCTGCCGGGGATCCTCCTCAGCACGGATGTCATCGTCGGCTTCCCCGGGGAGACCGAGGAGGATTTCGAGGCGACCTGTGATGTCCTGCGGACGGTCCGGTTCGCCAACATCTTCTCCTTCCGCTACTCCCCCCGGCCGTTGACCGCGGCGGCCAAGCTCCCCGACGACGTCCCTCTCGAGGTCAAGCGGCGCAGGCTCGTCGCCCTGCAAGGGCTCCAGAGATCCATCCAGATCGGGATCAACCGCTCGTTCGTCGGACGCGAGGTCCGGGTCCTCTGTCACGGGCCGAGCGCCAAAGGCGGCGGCCGGTTCGCCGGGCGGACCGAGGGCGGCCAGATCGTCAATTTCGAGTCCTCCGGCGACCCGGTCCACCGGTTCGTCAAGGTCCTCATCACGGGCTGCGGCCCCTACAGCCTCCACGGACGATCGAAGGACTGAGGGACGCGATCCCGCCTGAAAGCCCACGGAAGGGCGAGCGAGGCCGGGGCAGGACTGTGACGGGAGAGCCCGGGCCGGCGATTGCACTCCGGGGCGATTTCCGTTATAATCCTTGCTCCTTGGATTCGCTTCGCCGGGACCCGGGAACAGAAGATGAAAGTCAACGTCTGGAATACGATCCTGCAGCTCAGCAAAGAGCGGGACGTCGAACCGCGGGCCATCGTCCGGGCCATCGAGGAATCCCTGCGCATCGCGGCCGCCCGGTTCTTCGTCCATAACGAGGACATCCAGATCCACTTCAAGCCCGAAAAGGGAGAGTTGCGGGTTTTCGTCGCCAAGCGGGTGACGGACGATCCGTCGGACCCCTCCGCGGAGATCTCCCCCGAGCAGGCTCGCAAGATCGACCCGGAAGCCAAGCCGGGCGACACCTTGGAGATCGACCTGCCCTCGGACACCCTGGGCCGCATCGCCGCCCAGGCCGCCAAGCACGTCATCTTCCAGAAGGTCCGGGACGCCGAGCAGGAAAAGGTGTACGGGGAATTCGCCCCCCGCCTCGGCGAGATCGTGACCGGTGTCGTCCGGCGGATCGAGGACGGGGCGATCGTCCTCGAGGTCAACAGGACCGATGTCGCCCTTCCCCTCCGGGACAAGCTGCCGGGCGAAGAACCGGCCCGGGGCGACCTGGTCAAGGCCGTCATCGTCCAGGTCCTCCGCGGGAACAAGGGGCCGCAGATCCTCGTGTCCAGGACGAGCCCCCGTTTCCTGGCCCGGCTCCTGGAGACCGAGATCCCGGAGATCGCCAACCGGACGATCGAGGTCAAGGACGTCGTCCGGCAGCCCGGCGAGCGGGCCAAGGTCGCCGTGGCCTCCCGGGAGCCGGACATCGACCCGGTCGGGGCCTGTATCGGCGTCAAGGGCAACCGCATCCTGGCCATCTCCAAGGAGCTCGGCGGCGAAAAGATCGATGTCATCGAATGGTCGCCGGACCTCACGGCTTACGCCCGGGCCGCCCTCAGCCCGGCCAAGGCGGCCCGCGTGCAGATCGTCAGCCGCAGCGATAAGGCCCTTCTGGCCATGGTTCCCCCTGACCAGTTCTCCCTGGCCATCGGTAAGAAGGGTATCAACGTCAAGCTCGCTTCCAGACTCGTTGGCTGGAAAATCTCCATCAAGCAAGAACAGAACCATGAGTGAAAAAGCCAAGAAAGCCCCGGTGAAAAAGACCGCCAAGCCCGCCGCCCCGAAGCCGGCCGAGACGCCGAAACCCAAGCCTGCCGTTCCTAGGACTGCGCCCCCCCCTGAAGCTCCCAAGGCCCCGGCGGCCCCCAAGCCCACGGTCCCGAAGCCGACGGCGGCGCCGGTCCCCAAACCCGCCGCTCCGAAGCCGGCGCCGGCCTCCGAGCCCCAGGTCCCCAAGCCTGCGGCCCCAATTGCATCCACGACACCGCCCCCCCCTGCGGCCAAAGCCCCGGCGGCTCCCAAATCCGCTGCCCCCGCCGCGCCGGCGACCCCGGCCCCTGGTTCTCCCAAGCCTCCCGCGGCCAAGCCGCGGTCCAGCATCCGGCTCAGAGAAGGTTTGCTCCTCAGGGAAGCGGCCGAACTCATGAACATCAAGCCCAAGGCGCTCTTGGAGAAGCTGGAAGCCATAGGCATCGCCGCCGATCTCAATGAGTTCGTTGATGCGGACCTGACCGCGGCCATCACCCGCTCGACGTCCTTCGACGCCGAGTTCGTGACCCTCGAGGAGGAGATGAGACGGCGGAGCGAGGGACGGCCCGAGGAGCTCGTCCCCCGCGCCCCGGTCGTCACCATCATGGGACACGTCGATCACGGAAAGACGACCCTCCTCGACGCCATCCGGTCCTCCAACCTCGTCGACAAGGAATCGGGCGGCATCACCCAGCACATCGGCGCCTACCGGGTGGTCGTCAAGGACCGTTCGATCACCTTCGTCGACACCCCCGGCCACGAGGCCTTCACCCAGCTGCGGGCCCGGGGGGCGAAGGTCACGGATATCGTCGTCCTCGTCGTGGCCGCCGACGACGGCGTCATGCCCCAGACCAAGGAGGCCATCGATCACGCCAAGGCGGCCGGCGTGCCCATCATCGTGGCCATCAACAAGATCGACAAACCCGAAGCCAACATCGACCGGGTCAAGCAGCAGCTGTCCAAGGAGGACCTGCTCGTCGAGGACTGGGGCGGCAAGACGATCTGCGTCGAGGTCTCGGCCCGGGAGAAGAAGAACATCGGCGACCTGCTCGAGATGATCCTCCTCCTCAGCGACATCCTCGAGATCAAGGCCAATCCGCGCGTCCCGGCCCAAGGCGTCATCCTCGAGGCCCGCCTCGACAGCCAGATCGGCCCCGTCGCGACGGTCATCGTCCAACAGGGCACGCTGGCCGTCGGTCAAGCCTTCGTGTCCGGAAAGGCCATGGGCAAGGTCCGGGCCTTGTTCGACGAGAACGGCCGGCCGATGAAAACGGCCGGCCCCTCCATCCCGGCCGGGGTCATGGGCTTCTCCGAGGTCCCGATCGCCGGCGACCTGTTCCAGGTCATGGACAGCCTGCCCGAGGCCAAGCAGGTCGTCGCCTACAGGCAGTCCCGGGCCGCGGAACGGGGGCCTGCGAAGCCCGAGGCCTTCACCCTCGACGAGCTGTTCAAGAGGATCGAAGGCGGCCAGGCCAAGGAGCTGGCCTTGATCCTCAAGACCGATGTCCAGGGATCCGTCGAGGTCCTGACCGACATCATCCCGCGCCTGAGCACCGAGCAGGTGACCATCAAGATCGTCCACGCCGCCTCCGGGACCGTCACCGAGGCCGATGTCCTCCTGGCCTCGGCCTCGAAGGCCGTCATCATCGGCTACAACGTCAAGCCGAATGCGAAGGTCCTCGAGCTGGCCAAGAAGGAAGGCGTCGAGATCCGGGTCTACAAGGTCATCTACCAGCTGACAGACGACCTTAAAAAGGCCGTCGTCGGCCTCCTCGAACCGGTCATCAAGGAGACTTTCCAGGGACGGGCCGAGGTCCGCAGGGTCTTCCAGATCCCCCGGATCGGGGCCATCGCCGGCTGTTACGTCCGGGACGGGAGGATCGTCAGGAGCTCCCAGGCCCGCGTTCTCCGCGGCCGCCAGGTGGTCTTCGAAGGCCGGGTCGCGTCGCTCAAGCATCTCAAGGACAACGTCACGGAAGTGAAGAAGGACTACGAATGCGGCATCGGGCTCGATCGATTCCATGACTTCCAGCCGGGCGACGTCATCGAGACGTTCGTCCTGGAAAAGATCAAGCCCATCTAGGGACGCGGGAGGGGTCTCATGGTCGTCGGCGTCCTGACCCTCGAGCTGTTCTTCCCGCACGCCCGGTCCCTCAAGGACAAGAGGAGGATCCTCCGGGGCTTCAAGGACCGCATCCGGACCCGGTACCAGGCCGCCGTGGCCGAGGTCGGGCACCAGGACAAGTGGCAGAGGGCCCTCGTCGGCATCGCGACCCTCAACAGCCAGCCCGCGATCGTCGAGGAGATCCTCGCTCGGGCCCTGGCCGATGCCCGCAACCTCGAAGAGGCCGAACTCGCCGGGCACGACATGCGGTTCTTCTAGAACGGGAACCGGAGGCCCCAGGGACATGAGACGTCCAAGTTACCGTCACCGTCGCGTCGCCGAGCTCATTCAAGAGGAGCTCGGGCGTCTGCTCATCCGCGATGTCCAGGATGCTTCGTCGGGCCTGCTGACCGTGACGACCGTGGACGTCTCGCCCGATCTGCTCACGGCCCGCGTCTTTCTGAGCGTCTTCGGGAGCCCGGACCCGGAAGCCGTCGTCGAACGCCTCGAAAGACATTCAGGCGCCCTCCGGAAGGTCCTTGCCTCCCGCCTCAAATTGAAGTATAATCCGCAACTATTTTTCGTCCTGGACAAAAGCTCGGAGAGCCAGGAACGGATCGATCGGCTGATCGACAAGGTGAGGGACCATGGCGGATGACCCGAGGGAGCGCATCGCGGCCAGGATCAAGGCGTCCCGGCGCATCGCCGTGACCTCCCACCTTCGACCGGACGGCGATTCCCTCTGCACGGCGCTGGCCCTCGCCCGCGCCGGGGAGATCCTGGGAAAGGAAACGGCCGTCATCAACCGCGACGAAACCCCCGTGCCCTTCTCGAGCTTCCCCGAAGCGCGGCGGATCCGGGTCGGCCAGATCGACGCGTCGGAGTTCGACACCGTCATCCTCCTCGAATGCGCGGACGTCTCGCGCTCGGGGCAGGAGGGCCTCGCGGACGCGTTCAAGATCAACATCGACCATCACTACTCGAACACCCCCTACGCCGACATCAACTGGATCGATCCCGAAGCCCCGGCCGTCGGCGAGATGGCCTTCGAGCTTTTTCCGTTCCTCGGTCTCATCCCCACGCCCGAGATCGCCGAGCATCTTTATTGCGCCATCGTTTCGGACACGGGCTCGTTCCAGTTCTCCAACACCACGGCCCGGGCCCTGGCGGCCTCGACGGAGCTCGTCCGCCTCGGCGCCAGCCCCATCCGGGTCTCGGAGCGGCTGTTCAACAATAATCCGCCGGAAAAGATCCTTCTCCTCGGCCGGGTCCTCTCGACCCTGACCATGAACGCCCGCGGAAGCATCGCCGTCATCAGCATGTTCCGGAAGGACATCGAGGACCTCGCTATGAGCGCTGTCGACACCGAGGACATGACGACCCTGGCCCGGTCCATCCGCGGCGTCGAGATGGTCCTCTTTTTCAAAGAAATGGGGCCGGAGACCTTCCGGGTCAGCGTCAGGTCCAAGGGTCGGGCCAACGCCGCCCGTGTCGCCGAGGCCTTCGGGGGCGGGGGGCACATCCACGCCTCCGGATTCACGGTTTACGGGCCCTACGATCGTCTCATCGAGGACATCCCCAAGGCCGTGGAGGCGCTGCTGGCCGAGGAGCCCGGCAAAGACGGCCCGGCCTCGGCTTGACCGCCCCGCGGGGGACCCATGGACGGCCTGCTCATCGTCGATAAGCCCGCCGGTCCCACTTCCCATGACATCGTCCAGAGGATCCGGAAGATCTTCGGGCTCCGGAGGGTCGGCCATGGAGGGACGCTCGATCCTGAGGCCACGGGAGTCCTTCTCATCGCGGTCGGGCAAGGGACGAGGTTCTTTCCGTTCCTTTCCGATCATGAGAAATCCTATGAGGGCAGGATCCGGCTCGGTTTCGCGACGGACACCTACGACGCCTCCGGCCGGGCGACCACTCCCGAAAGCCGGGACATTCCGCCACTCGAGGCCGTCGCGGCGGCCATGAAGGCCTTGCAGGGCGAGATCTCTCAGGCCCCTCCGCCCTACTCGGCCAAGAAGGTCGCCGGGATACCCGGATATCGCTTGGCCCGAGCCGGGAAGGAATTCGACCTGAGGCCTGTGGCCGTCACGGTCAGGGCCTTTGAGCCGGTCAGGTACGACCCCCCGTGGCTCGATTTCCGGGCCGTTTGCTCCCCGGGGACCTACGTCCGGTCCATGGCCCACGATCTCGGCCGGGCCCTTGGGTGCGGGGCCCATCTCCACTTCCTCCGCCGAACCTCGGCCGGTCCCTTTACGGTCAATATGGCCGTCCCCCTCGACCGCATCGAGGAGGCGGTTGCCGCGGGGAGATCATCCGAAGTCGTCCTGCCGCTCGAAAAGCTGCTCCCCGATGTCCCTCTCGCCTGCGTTCGGCCAGAGGCCCTGTCCAGGCTCACCAACGGCGCCCCGCTCCTCCCGGAACACCTGGCCGGCGGCGGTCCCGTGGAGAAATCCCTGCGGACGCCGCGGACGCTCTTCCGGATCGTCGACACGAACGGCCGGCTCCTCGCCCTGGCCAGAACGGACCCGGACGGAGAACGCCTCCTGCCCGTCCTCGTTCTCGGCCGAACGACTTGAATTTTGGACCGACCTATTGTATTGTATCGGGGTTATGCGGCTGAACAAGAACCAGATCGAGCACCTCGCATCGGTCATCCTGCGGAACCTGACCAGGGAAGGCAAGATCATCATGGAGGACAAGTCCCGCCTCCTTGAGGAGATCACCGCCCTCCTCATGGACGAGTTCCAAAAGGAGGACCGGCTCGACCAGGAGGTCCGCGAGATCCTCAGCCAGCACATGGAGAAGATCCGCCGGGAAAACATCGAGTACCAGCAGATGTTCAAGATGATCAAGACCAAGCTGGCCCGGGAAAAGGGGATCGTCCTATGAGCGGACGCCTGTCCCGGGAAAAGATCAACTATCTGTCCCGCCAGATCCTGAACGTCCTCGAGAAGGACGACCAGGTCGATTTCCTGGACGATCCCAACGAGATCCGGCTGGTCGTCGTCAAGTCGATCGAAGAGGAAATGAAGCTCTACGAGGCCCTGGACAAGAAGGCCGTGGAAAAGATCCAGTCCCAGAAAAAGGCCATCGAGGAGGGCTCCCGTGAATGGGAGATCCTCTACCGGAAATATTACAACGACGAGCTGGCCAAGCTCGGCAAGCTCAGCGACTGAGCCCGGTCCCCTTCTTCCCCTCCCCTGAGGTCCTTTCCCGACATCGGGGCACCACGAATCCCACGACGATGGCGGCCATCCCCTCCTCTCGATATCCCCATCTCAGAAGACCGCCCGTCGGTCCGCGAGGAGGACCCGAAGGGTCCCCTCCGCCATGGGGATCCAGTGATGCGCCCCGGAAGTCGCTGCGGAAACTTGAAAAACAGCAAAGAAAAAGGGCCGAGGAGCGTTCTCCTCGGCCCTTTGCAGGCTGTGTCAGGCGTGCTCGATCAGAACACGAACCGGAAGCCGACGCCGGTCTTGTAGTTGTGCTCGAAAGACCGGCCGAGCGGCGCCCGGAACTCGAAGAAGATGGCGCCTTTGCTCGTCCAGGTCTCGAACACGTTGAACCCCATCTGGCCGACCAGATCGATCCCCGATTTGTGGTTGTCGTCGGCCGGCTGGGTCCTGGTGCTGTACCCCAATCCCGTGCCCAGGAAGTACTGCTTGTAGTGGCCGTTGAAAAGGGCTTCGGCGTTGAACACGAATTTCCAGGGATCGCCCTTGAACGGGATGCCGCCCCCGCCGGTCACGGTCAAGCTCCACTTGTCGGGGCTGAGCCAGTAGAAAATGCCGGCTCTCAGGAAGCCGTAGAGTGCGGTGCTCCCGCCGTAGAGGCCGGGCCCGCCGGCGAACTGCCAGAAGAAGGTCCTCTGGGTCACCTCGAAGGTCAGGCGGCAGGGATCGGAGGCCGAGGACTGGGCGCCGTCATTGTCGAAGACCGTGACGTTGATGGTGTAGGTCCCGGGCTTGGTGAAGACCTTTTCCCACAGCCAGGGCTTCCGCGTCGTCACGCAGGTGTCGATGACGTTGCCCTGGTCGTCAAGGAGCTCGAAGACGACCTTGGCGATCTGCCCGTCGGGATCGCTGGACCCCGAGGCGTCGAAGGTGATGGGCCGGCCCACGTAATCCTCACAGGGCAGGCAGGACGTCCAGAGCTTGCAGATGGGCGGGAAGTTGATGGACACCTTGGCCTCGCACGGGTTCGTGGAGACGATGCCCTCCATGTTGACCGCCTTGGCCTTGAACGAGTATTCGCCCGGGCGGTCGAACTTCGTCTGCCATTTCGGCGACTGAGGCGTCAGCTCCTGGGTGGCCAGGCGCTGGCCCTGGGCGTCGAAGACCTCGACGGTCATGCTCTTGGCATGCTGCGTTCCGCTCATGTCGACGGTGATCGGGTCGTTGGCATTGGCCCTTTCGGGGACGACGACAAGGCTGCAAACGGCGGGCGGGATGGCGTCCTCGACCCCCAGAAGGGCCAGGTTGCCGCATTCCTTGGGAATGACGAAATGGTAGATCTTCCAGTCCTTCTTGATCTGGAACCGGAACATCGGCAGGGGCTCCTTGCCGGCCCATTCGATGTTGCGGGCGACCTTGACCTCGCCGCGGGATTTGAAGAGCATCCAGATCAGCTGGCCGCCGACCGGCAGGGCGTCTTCCGAGAACGCGGCCGCCGGGAGCTGCTCCATGAACGTCCCGTACAGCTCCGGGTGTCCGGCCAGCTCGAAGCCGGTCTTGACGTCGGAGGAATACCGGGCGAACAGCGATTTCATGACTTCGGGTGTCGGGACCTGGCCCCGGACCTCGACAAAGGTATAGAGGCCGATCCTCCTGAGCTTGGTCGTCTGGGCGAAGGACATGGTCGAAACCAGGACCAACGCCGCCAAGACGAGAATGAGAATCTTGTTCCTTCTGGTCATCTCCTGACCCTCCTAAGGGATGTTGATAATGACATACCTTTTATATGCGAGACAAGAGCCGATTGTCAAGCAAAATCAACGGGTTCCCGGGGGCCGACAGGGGAGGCATCCAGGAATCCGGACACGATGCGATGGATGAGGCCGGAATCGCGCGGCTCGGAGGTCAGGGCTTGGCGAAGGAACTCCTGTCCTTTGAATCCCCGGGCGACCAGGTCCTCGAGGAATCGCCGCCCGGTGGGGATGTCGACCTCGGGATGCGGCTGGATCCCCCAGACCGGCTTCTCCCCCGCCCGGAAGGCCTGAACGGGGCAGGCTTGCGTCGAGGCCAGGACAACGAACGGAGCGGGCAGGTCGACGACCTCATCATAATGTACGGAGAAGACAAAGGATTCGCCGGGAGGGCCCAAGAGAGGGTCCTCGCGGTCCACGCGGATCCTTGCCCAGCCGATCTCGGGACGGGCGCATCGGCGAACGTGCCGTGGGCCGGCCAGGGCGTAGGCCAGGAGCTGATGGCCCCAACAGCTGCCGAGAAGGCAGACGCCCAGGCGGAACGCCTCCCGGACGAAACGCGCCTCCTCATCGGCCCATGGGCCCCTGTCCAGGATGGAGGCTTCCGAACCGGTGAGGATCACGTGCGTATAGGCCCCGGGGTCCGGAAGGCTCCTCTTCCTGGCGACAAAGACGTCGGCGGGCCGGGGCAGGCATCGGTTCCAATGCTCGGCCGGACGGTAGAGCTCCGGGTCGATGGAATTGTCGATGAGCGCCACCCGAGGTTCCTTCGTCCTGATCATCGTCCGCAGCCTCCGGTCCGTTCGCGCCGGGGCCGTTCGGGGAGCCGGCCGACGGCGATCCCGGTCGCAACCTATTGTAGGACAACACCGGCGTCTTGGGAATGGGCCCGCCTGTCTCTCGGGAAAAATCTTGTGTTTTTTCGGGCGGTTTCTGGTATAATTCTTCGTCCCAAAGGAGAACGAGCCGTGACATCCATCAACGAGGATACCGAACTCATCGTCATCACGCCCGACGAGCCCGGCATCTTCGGCCGCGTCTTGGGCACCCTGGCCAACGCCGGGGTCAACGTCAAGGCCCTCTTCGTTTTCTCGGAAGGGAGCGCCGGCCACTTTCATCTGGTGACCTCGGACCCGAAAAAGGCCGAGACCGCCCTGCGGACCCTGGGGTACAAGGTCAAGGCCAAGAAGGTCATTACGGCCCTCGTCAACGACCGGATCGGGGCCGGGGCCGAGATCGGCGCCCTGCTCGGCAATGCCGTCATCGATATCCGCTACTCCTACGGCTCGTCCTCGGGAGAGGGAAAGACCCTCCTCGTCTTCAATACGAACCGCAATAAAAAGGCCCTGGAGACCCTGAAATAAACGACAAAACCGTTGACAAGGGCGACCGATTGCCCTAAAATAAATTCTTAGTACGCATCCAAGGAGGCTCGTATGGCTAAAGCTGAACCCAATGTCGTTCCTCTCTGCGACGTCCTTCTGGTCCTGCTCATCATCTTCATGGTCATCACGCCTCTCGTCCAGAAAGGCATCGATGTCAAGCTGCCCGAGACCCAGTCCGACTCCGCCGGGGGCGGCCAGCCGACGGGCCTGATCGTTCTGACGGTCAAGGAAGGCGACTCGGTCGAGATCAACAATATCAATTACGAGATGCGCGGCCTCCTCGAGGAGCTGCGGCGGCTCTACTCCACGCGCCAGGACAAGACGATCTTCATCCGCGCCCTGGCCAAGCTCCCGTTCTCCCGGGTCATGGAAGTCCTTGACATCGCCCGCGGAGCGGGGGTCGAAACACTGGCTCTCATCCCCGAATACATCGAGTAGGCCGGCCGCATTGCACCGGCCCTAGCGGCTCCTGATGGGGCCGATCACCTCTCGCGAGATGACCAGTCTCTGGATCTCGTTCGTTCCCTCGTAGATCTGCAGCAGCTTCGCGTCCCGCACCAGCTTCTCCACCGGATAGTCCTTCATATAGCCGTATCCGCCGAAGATCTGGAGAGCCTCCATGGCCGCCTTCATGGCCACATCCGAGCCGAAGCATTTAGCCATGGCCGACTCCTTGCCGTTGGGCTTCCCCTGATCCATCAGCCAGGCGGCTCTCCAGACAAGGAGCCGAGCGGCCTCGATCTCCATAGCCATCTGGGCGAGCTTGAAAGCCGTGGCCTGGAGCGTCGCGATCGGCTTGCCGAACTGGACCCGCGTCTTGGAATAGGCCACGGCATGCTCGAGGGCCGCCCTGGCGATCCCGACGCCCGCCGCCCCGACGGCCGCCCGGGTCTTGTCAAAGGTCTTCATGGCCACCGTGAAGCCCAATCCTTCCCTGCCGAGGATGTGATCGGCGGGAACGCGGACATCCTCGAAGAACAGCTCCGTCGTGTTCGACGCCCGATGCCCCAGCTTGTCCTCGACCTTGCCGACGGTGACCCCGGGGGTCTCCCGGGGAACAAGGAAGACGCTCAGTCCTCGGGCCCCTTTTTCGGGCGCGGCATTGGCGAAAACGACATAGAGGCTCGAGACCCCCCCGTTGGTGATGAAGCACTTGGATCCGTTGATCACATAGGACCCTCCGTCCTTGCGGGCGGTCGTCTTGATGGCCGTCGTATCCGAGCCCGCCTCCCGCTCCGTCAGGCAGTAGGAGGCGAACGCCAGGCCCCTGACGAAAGGCGCGAAGAACGTTCTCTTCTGGTCCTCGGTCCCGAAGAGGAGGATCGGCGTGAAGGCCAGCGAGTTGGCCATCATCGTCGTGTACATGCCCGCACAGCCCCAGGCCAGCTCCTCGCTGACAAGGGCCGTTTCGAGGTCGCCCAGTCCCCCGCCGCCGTACTCGGCGGGGACCGTGCAGGTCAGGAACCCGACCTCGAAGGCCTTTTTCATGACCTCCTCGGGGAAGTCGTGGCCGCGGTCGTACTCGGCCGCCCGGGGGCGCATTTCCTTCTCGGCGAATTCGCGGGCCATGTCCCGCAGGGCGATCTGGTCCTCGGTCAAGCTGAAATCGATCATGGCGTCTCCTTTTCTGTCCGGATCCGGTCCATGGGAAATTTTGGGAAAACGCCGGCAAGTTTACCGGATTCGGGGACCGCTGTCAATTTGCGCCGGGCCGAAGAACGATGTCGTCGCGCCGGAGAAAGAGGACGGGGTTGTCCACCCCCAGGACGGCGGCCACGACATCCTGTGCTCGGGGACCCCGGCCCGGAGGGTCCAGACGCAGGATCAGCCTCCGGCCCCGGATCTCGTACTCCATACCGGCCATCCCGGTATCGGCCGCCTTGGCCGCCTCCAAAGTCCTCGCGAGGGCCCTCTTATCCCTGAGCATTGTCACTCCCCCCCCCGCTCCGCTCCCCATCTCCGGCCGATCAGCGCCTTCGCCGGTCCGGTTCAGGGAGTAGACGAGCTTCTCCACGGCTTCATGAAGGGAGGGCGAGGTTTTCTCGAGCCGCTTCAGCTCTGAAAACCGGATCCCGGCGGGCAGATTCCGGTTCACGCGGCGAAGGAACGGCCCCTCCTCCATGATGCGGGGGGAGCGGAACTCAAGGACTTCCCGCAGGCCTTCCATCCCCAGCGGCAGGGCAGGGCCGTACGCGAAGTCCGGCTTTGGGTGGTAACCTTCGGTCATCCGGACCTCGATGCCGGCCCGTCGGAACCCCCGCTGGAGGACCTGGATGAGGTCGATGTGGGACAGATAGCGCGCCCGCCCGCACTTGGCATAGACGGCCCGATAGCGGAGCGGCTCTCCCGCGGGTTCCCCGAGAGGCGGAGCGGGCGGAGGCAGCTTGGTGATCCGAGGGGCCGGGGTCGGTTTTTTCCAGAACCGGAGGTCGCATCCGCCGCACTCGGCGCAATCCCGTTCCATGCAGGGGGGGGAGGGTTCTCCTCTGAGGGCCAAGTCGAGTTCGCGGGATAGGTGGACCTTGGTCAAACCCGTGTCGATGTGATCCCAGGGGAGAACTTCCCCGCGGCCCAGCGGCTTCAGATAATCGCGGTGATCGAGCCCCTCGGCCTCGAAAGCTTTCAGCCAGATATCCGGTTCCAGGCGGTCATCCCAGCCGTCGAAGCGGGCGCCCATGGACCAGGCCCGGGCGAGGACCGGGCCCAGCCTGCGGTCGCCCCGGGAGAAGACGGCCTCGAGCACGGACGCGGCGACGGAGTGGGTCTTGAGCTCGACGGAACGGTGGCGGCGGAGGCCGGCCCGGACGAACTCCTGTTTTTCGACCAGGGTCCGCTCGTCCTCCATGCCGAGCCACTGGAACGGGGTGTGCGGCTTGGGGATGAACGAGGACAAGCTGACGTGGAGGCGCGGGGAGGAGCCGAGGAGGGACTTTCCGAGGTCGAGGCATCCGCGGACGAGGGAGACGATGGCCGCCAGGTCCTCTTCGGTCTCGGTCGGCAGGCCGATCATGAAATAGAGCTTGACGAGCTTCCACCCCCCGCGGAAAGCGAAGGTCAGGGCGTCCGTGATCTCGGCGTCGTCGAGCTTTTTATTGATGACCCGGCGGAGGCGCTCGGTCCCCGCTTCCGGGACCAAGGTGAATCCCGTCTTCCTGACGCGTTGGATGTTTTCCACGAGATCCTGCGAGAGCTTGCCCGGCCGGAGCGATGAGAGGGACAGGGAGATCCGGTCCCGGGCCAGCTCGTCCATGAGCCCGCGGACCGTCGTCTCGAGATGGGGGTGATCGCCTATCGACAGGGCCGACAGGGATGCGTCCTCATAGCCCGTCCTCCGGAGGCTCCGGACGACCGTTCTGTGAAGGACATCGGCGTCCTTGGGCCGATGGGGGAAATAGATCCCGGCGGCCTGGCAGAATCGGCAGTTCTGAGGGCAGCCGCGGGCGGCTTCGACGGCGACGCGATCGAAGACGACCCGCATGCTGGGGACGACGATCCGCTCCGGGAAATGGGACCTCCCGAAATCGCGGAGGACCCGTTTCCGGATGCGGGCCGGAGCGCCCGGGCCGGGGCGGGGGGCGATAAGGGACGAGCCGGCCTGAATGACGGGCTCATAGAGGCTCGGAACATACACCCCTTCGATCCGCGAAAGCTCTCGGAGAAGGGCGGACCGCTCGAGCCCCTCCTTCTTCCGCGTCCGCACGGCCCGGACGATCTCGGGGAAGGCCTCTTCCCCGTCGCCCAAGACGAACAGATCGAAGAACTCGGCCAAAGGCTCGGGATTGAAGGCCGCCGGGCCCCCGGCGATGACCAGGGAATGCCCGTCTCCCCTCTCGGCCGCCCGGAGCGGCAGGCCGCCGAGGTCCAGCATGGTCAGGATGTTGGAGCCGTTGAGCTCGTAGAGCAGCGAGAACCCGACGATGTCGAAGTCCCGGAGCGGGAGTCCGCTCTCGAGGCTCGCCAAGGGCATCCCGGCGGCCCGGAGCTCCCTCTCGAAGTCCGGCCAAGGGGCGAAAACGCGCTCCGCGATCACGTTCCGGTCCCTGTTCAGCAGCGAGTAGAGGATCTTCTGCCCGAGATAGGACATCCCGATCTCGTAGACGTCGGGAAAGGCCAAAGCGACCTTCGTCATGCCGGGCGAGGGAGTTTTGCGGACCTGGTCCCACTCGCCGCCGACATAGCGTCCCGGTTTTTCGACCCGGGATAAGAGCCTCCGCAGGGCGGGACTTTCAGACATTCGCGAACCGTCTCATTCGCACGTTCAAGATCAGACCGCAGGCCACGAAGCTCACGAGAAGGGACGACCCTCCATAGCTCAGGAACGGAAGGGTGATGCCGGTGACTGGGAAGAGGCCGATGATCATGAGGATGTTGACGAGGAACTGGAAGGCGATGAGCAGAGCCGCCAGGAAGACGATGTAGACCCCGGCCCGATCCCTGGCCTTGGCCACCGAACCGAACATCCTGGCCAGCATGAGGGAATAGAGAAGAATGACCGTGAACACGCCCAGGAACCCGAACTCCTCGCCGACGACCGAGAAGATGAAATCGGTGTGGCGGGCGGGGAGGAAGCGGAGCTGGACCTGCGTGCCCTTCTTGAAGCCTTTCCCCGTCAACCCCCCCGAGCCGATGGCGATCTTGGACTGGATGATGTGATAGCCCGATCCCTGGGGGTCCTGATGGGGGCTCAGCAGGGTCGTCAACCGCTTCTTCTGATAGTCCTTGAGGCCGTAATGCCAGCCTCCGTAGCCCAGCGCCAAAGACAGAAGGAGGAAGATCACGAGCGTTCTTTTTTTGAGTCCGGCCAGGAGGAGAGCCCCGGCGACGATCGCGGCAAAGACCATGGCCGTCCCCAGATCGGGTTGGATGACGATGAGGGCCCAGGGAACGCCGGCCAGCAGCAGGGCTCCGGCCGTCTGACGGGCCGTGAGGAAGGGGCTCTTGGTGGCGGCGAAAAGGCGGGCGAAGACGAGGATCATGACGATCTTGGCGATCTCGGACGGCTGGAAGCGGAAGGAACCCACGGCGATCCAGCTCTTCGTTCCCGCAATGACCCGCCCGAACACGAGCAGGCCGGCCAGCAGAGCGACGGTCAGGCCGAAAAAATAAGGCGAAAAGGAGACCAGGAACTTGTAATCGATGAGGGCGATGAGGACGAGGGCCAGAAGACCGGCGCCGATCCAGAAAACCTGCTTGAGGGCGTAGGCCCCGGGAACGAAATGGGACGCGCTGTGGATGAAGAGGACCCCGATCAGCGAATTCAGGAGGACGAGCCCGATGAGGACCCAATCCACTTCTTGAAGGAGGCGCCGATCGATCATCATCGGTCGCCAACCTCCGCGAAGAGGGAGAAGAGCCGGCCGGCTATCGGGGCCGCCGTTTCTCCTCCCCCGCCGCCGCGCTCGACGAGGACGGTCACGACGATGCGGGGGTCGTCCCGGGGGGCGAATCCTGAGAACCAGCTGTGGGTCTTGATCTTGATGCCGGCCAAGGCCAGCTTTTCCGCCCGCTCCCGGCTCATGACCTGGGTCGAGCCCGTCTTGCCGCAAACGTCCAAGCCGGCGACGAAAGCGCCCCGTCCCGTTCCCATGTCATTGACGGACCGCCACATCCCCTCGATGACCGGTCCGAAGGACGACGCCTTGAATGGGGCCCTCTCCTCTTTCCCGGGGGAAGCCCCTTTGAGAAGATGGGGCCGGACGCGGACGCCTCGGCGGGCGATAAGGGCGGTCATGGCCGCGATCTGAAGAGGCGTTGTCTGGAGCTGCCCCTGGCCGATGGCCACCGAGATCGTCTCGCCGGGGAACCAGGGCGTCTTGAAGGTCCTCATCTTCCATTGCGAGCTCGGGACCAAACCGTCCTTTTCCCCGGCCAGGTCGATCCCCGTGAGCGCGCCGAGGCCGGCCCGTTCCCCGGCCAGAGCGATCATGTCGATCCCCATGCGCCGGCCGAGCTGGTAGAAATAGACGTTGCAGGAGTTCTTGATGGCCTCGACGAGGTCCATCGAACCGTGGCCCGGCTGGAACCAGCAAGCGAACGGCTGGCCGTAGATGACCGTCGAACCGCTGCAGAAGACCGTCGTCCGCTCGTCGACGTAGCCGAAATCGAATCCCCCGAGGGCCATGACGAGCTTGAAGATCGAACCCGGCGGATACAGGCCCCGCAGGGCCCTGTTCTCCAGCGGCGAGAGCGGGTCGTTGACGAGCTCGAGCCACTCGAAGGGCGTGAACCGGGTGATGAAGCGGTTGGGGTCGAAGGTCGGGAAGCTGGCCATGGCCAGGACCTCGCCCGAGCGGGGGTCGAGGGCGAGGATGACGCCTTCCCGGCCTTCGAGGAGCTCCTCGGCCTTCGTCTGAAGCCGGATGTCCAGAGAGACCGCGACATCCCGCCCCTGCACGGGGTCCCGTCTGCCCCTCTCCCCATGGGCTCGGCCGAGGCTGTCGACGATCTCGACGACCGTCCCGTCCTCGCCCGTCAGGATCCCGTCGTATTGCCTCTCGATCCCGGTCCGCCCGCCCATCTGCCCGATGCCCGACCGCCCGTCCCGGAGCGCCGCGGCCTCCTCGGGGGTCCTCTCCTGCAGGTATCCGAGGGCATGGGCGGCCAGCGGACCGTGGGGATAATAGCGCTGGGGCTCGGCCTCGACGACAAGCTCGGGGAACTCCAGCCGGCGGCTCTCGATCGGCGCGATGTCCAGGGTGTTCAATCCGTCCTTGATGACGATGGGCTCGAACGCCGGCAGGCTCCGGTGTCTCTCGACCCGCTCCCTGATCGTGCCTTCGTCGATCGCCAAGAGGTCTGCGACGGCCGCGTACGACCGCTCGGCGTCGACGATGTTCTCCCGGACGAGAGAGACCTTGAACGAGGCCCTGTTGTCGGCCAAGATGACGCCGTTGCGGTCGCGGATGAGGCCCCGCGGTGCCGCCAGGACCCTGGTCCGCGTCCGGTTCGACTCGGCCAAGGCCCAGTATTTCTTGAACTCGAGGATCTGCACTTTCCAATAGTAGGAGAGCGCAAGCAAGATGAGAACGGCGACGACCCGGAAGACCATGGCGGCCCTGGCCCGCACGGTCGACAGGTCCTCGTAGATCCTCTCTTCCGTCATGTCCGGCCTCAGGCCTCCCGCCTCCGGGCCGAGAAGCGGCGCTCCGCAAGGACGAGAGCCGTGCTTAACAGCGCCGTGACGAGGGGTTGAACGAGAAGGAGCCCTCCGTGGAGACCGACGGCCTCGCCGCGGACAACCCACGAAAGAAGGAGCCATGCGCCCATCTCGAGCGTCGAAACAACGGTCAGGAAAGCCGCCATGCGCGGGGCCGGGGAGACGTCGATCCTGCCGGCGATATAACCCGTCAGGAAGCCCAACAGGGTCTTGCTCAGTCCGGCCGTGCCGAAGACGCTCAGGGAGAACGCGTCCTGGACCAGCCCGCAGGCCGTGCCCGTGAAGGCCCCGAAGACCTCCCCGCGCCGGACGGAGAAAGAGACGACGATGATCGAGAAGGCGTTGAAAGCGACGAGCACGGAAGGGCCGGCGGCGCCGGCAAGGGAATAAAGCAGGACAGCGGCCGCCGTGGCCAGTACGGCCCGGAAGACATCCTTGAGGACCGTCTCCCTCATTTCTCCCCTCCATGGACCTGGGGCAGGACGGCCACGGCATCCAGCGTGTTGGACTGAAAGAAGGGCCGGACGAGGATCTTCCGGAAAAGGGGCAGGGACGGATCCTTCTCGATCGAACGGATGGCGCCGACGCGAATGCCGGCGGGATAGATCCGATCATGCCCGGTCGTCCGCAGCTCCTCCCCCTCCTCGCCTCCTGTCGTGCTGGCCAAAACGTAGCGCAATTCGCAGATCGGGCCGGACGTCCCCGTCACCGAGCCGACGAGCCTATCCTTCTCCGACATGACGTTGACGCTGCTCTCTTTATCCGTGATGAGCTGGACCATGGCCTCCCGCAGGCTGACCGGCGCGATCGTCCGGCCGACGAGGTTCCCGAACTTGTCGCATACGGCCATGTTCGTCTTGACGCCGTCCAGGCTCCCTTTGTCCAGGATGAGCGAACGGAAAGGATTGGCGCTGTCGATGCCGATGACCCGGGCCGGGATGAGGTCGTCGCGAAAGCGATCGAGGCTGTCCCGGATGCGGGCCTCGGACCGGAACAGCTCGAGACGGTCCTGGAGAAAGCGGTTCTCCTGATGAAGGAAGAAGAGCCGCTCCTTGAGCTCCCGGTTCTCCTTGTGCGCGCCGCGGAGATCGAAATACGCCGTCCAGACGGACCGCACGGCCCGCACGGCCCCGACGGCGGCCCGTTGGAGGGGCGAATAGACGAAGAAGACGGATTTCTCGAACAGCGACTTGTCCGGCCCCCGCGGGACTTGGATCGAAATGAGGACGAGGTGGAAGACGACCAGGGCGGCCAGGATGAGAACGCTTTGCCGCTTGTCCCAAAGGGGCATGGAACCTCTCGCGCCCTTGAGGCCCGGGCCTCAGATGAGGGAGATTTTCTTCAGCAGCTCGAGGTCGTCGAGCATCTTCCCCGCCCCGAGGACGACGGTCGTCAGCGGGTCCTCGGTGATGAAGACCGGCAGCTGGGTCTCCTCGCGGATCCTCTTGTCGAGGTTCTTGAGAAGCGCCCCGCCGCCGGTCAGGATGATGCCGCGGTCGATGATGTCCGCCGACAGCTCCGGGGGCGTCCTCTCCAGGGCGATGCGGATGGCGTTGACGATGGCCGCCACGGTCTCCTCGATGGCCTCGCGGATCTCCTGGTCGTCGACGACGATGGTCCTCGGGATGCCTTCCCGGAGGTCGCGGCCTTTGATCTCCATGGTCATCGGCTCGTCGAGGGGATAGGCGGACCCGAGCTGCATCTTGACGAGCTCCGCGGTCCGCTCCCCGATCAGGAGGTTGTACTTCTTCTTGAGATAATGGATGACGGCGTCGTCCATCTCGTTGCCGGCGACCCGGATGGAGTGGTTGAAGACGATGCCGTCAAGCGAGATGACGGCGATGTCCGTGGTCCCCCCTCCGATGTCGACGATCATGTTCCCCGTCGGCTCGGAGATGGGCAGATCGGCGCCGATGGCGGCCGACATGGGCTGTTCGATGAGATAGACCTCGGACGCCTTGGCCCGCATGGCCACGTCCTTGACGGCCCGCCGCTCGACCTGGGTGATGCCCGTCGGGATGCCGATGACGATCCGCGGCCGCAGCAGGAAGCCCCGGTTATTCATGGCCTTCCTGATGAAGAAGTCGAGCATCTTCTCGGCGATCTCGAAATCGGCGATGACGCCGTCGCGCATGGGCTTGATGGCCATGACGCTCGTCGGCGTCTTGCCCAGCATCTCCTTGGCCCGGCCTCCGACGGCCTCGACCTTCCCCGTCAGCTTGTTGACGACGACGATGGACGGCTCCTGGACGATGATGCCCTTGCCCTTGAGAAAGACGAGGGTGTTGGCCGTTCCCAGGTCCACGGCCAGATCGCAAAAAAGCCTGTCTTTCAGCCAGCTGAGAACGCTCATGGGGTCACTCTCTTCACCGGGGAGATATTTAGCACAATTCCCCCTCCGACGCAATCGCCGTCTTGACTTTGGCCTCGGACTTCCCATATACATAGGGCAAGTCCCCGGCAAGGAGCGCGCGATGAGCTATCAGCCTTTCGTCCCCGAGAAAACGGACATGAGAGAGTTCACCATCCGGGCCCTGGTCATCGGCCTGGTCCTGACCGTCGTCCTCGGCGCGGCCAATGCGTACCTCGGCCTGCGGGCCGGGATGACCATCGCCGCCACCTACCCGGCGGCCGTCATCGGGATGGCCGTGCTGCGCATCCTGCGGGGCTCCATCCTCGAGGAGAACATCGCCCGGACCGCCGGTTCCATCGGCGAATCGGTGGCCGCGGGGGCCATCTTCACGATCCCGGCCTTCCTCATCACCGGGGCCTGGCTGAAGTTCAACACCGTCGAGGCCTATATCAAGTCCTCGGCGTTGATGTTCGTCGGCGGCGTCCTGGGGATCCTGTTCGTGACCTTCCTCCGCCGGGTCATGGTCACCGATCCCGAGCTCCCCTTTCCGGAGTCCGTGGCCGCGGCGGAGATCCACAAGGCCGGCCAGAAGGGCAGCCAGGGCGCCAAGTTCCTGTTCCAGGCCATGGGCCTCGGGGCGCTCCTCTACGCGCTGGGGGTCGTTCAGCTCTTCGCCGCCAGCCGGGACTTCATCCTCAAGGTCGGCAGGCTCGGGGCCAGCTTCGTCCGGCTCGGAACCGGCCGCGAGGCGCCCACGCTCGGCGCAGGCGGCACCGTCGTCGTTTCCGGCCCGGGCGTCTATCCGGCCTACATCGGCGTCGGTTACATCATCGGTCCCCGGCTGGCCTCGCTGAACTTCGCCGGCGGGGTCCTGGCCTGGGGGCTGTTCGCCCCGCTGCTGATGTTCTTCCTCGGCCCCCAGCTCATCACGAGATTCTACGGACCTGAAGTCGCCATGGCCGACGTCGACTGGCCCGACATGGTCATGAACGTCTGGAAGTTCATCATCCGGCCGATCGCCGTCGGCGGCATGCTGGTCGGCGCGGGCTACACCCTCTACCGGATGCGGAAGAACCTGGGGGCGGGCATCAAGAGGTCGCTCGGCGACATCAAGAAGGCCGCCGGGCAGGCCGAGGTCTCGTCACGTCTCGAAAAGGACCTCAACATCAAGTTCGTCCTCGCCGGGCTGGCCGTCATGTTCATCGCCATGGCCTTCGTCTACAAGGTCTTCGCCGGCAACTGGGTGGCGGCCATCGTGGCGGCCGTGGTCATGGCCATCGCCGGCTTCTTCTTCGCCGCGGTCTCGGGCAACCTCGTCGGGACGATCGGGTCCTCCAACAACCCGATCTCGGGGCTGACCCTGTCGACCCTGATCATCGCCGCCCTGCTCATGGTCGTGGTCGGGGCCTCGGGCCTCAGCGGCGTCGCCGCCGTGCTCGGTGTGGCCACCGTCGTCTGCGTTTCGTCGGCCGTGGCCGGCGAGATGCTCCAGGACCTCAAGGTCGGCCATATCCTCGGGGGTACGCCCTACAAGATGCAGGCCGGCAACATCATCGGGGCCCTTCTCTCGGCCTTGGTCATGTACTTCCCCCTGATGCTGCTCCACGGAGCCTTCACGTTCGGCAGCAAGGAGCTTCCCGCCCCCCAGGCCGGGCTCATGGCCGCCCTGTCCCAGGGCATCGTCGGCGGCGAGATGGCCTGGCCGCTCATCATCGTCGGCATGCTCCTGGGCTTCGCCATGATCCTCGTCCAGGTCCGGTCCCCGATGCTCGTCGCCGTCGGGATGTACCTGCCCCTCGAGACGACCTTCGCCATCTTCGTCGGCGGCATGATCAAGGGCATCGTCGACAGGCTCAGCGCCCGGCGCGGGCTCAACGAGGCCCAAAAGGCCCGCGTGTCCAACATCGGCATCCTCCTGGCCGCCGGGCTGATCGCCGGCGAGGCCCTGACCGGTCTCGTGCGGGCCGCTTGGAAATTCTTCTTCCTGCAGGGCGTCTTCGGCATCGACATCCCTGAGATCTTCAAGCGCGCCGCCTATTTCGGGGGCGTCGACCGCTACTTCGGCGGGCTGGTCATCCTCGTCCTCATCGCGGTCTATCTCATCCGGGTCCCGTTGAGGAACGCCGGAGCGGCCGACGAGCCGCCGCCTCCTTCCGCAATTATTTAGGTTCTTCTCCCGATTCCGGGAATTCGGGATCAAGAAAAACCTGATGATCCCGGGAATCGGGAGAAGACCCATTACTTGACCGGAGCGCAGATTGTGTGGGGGCCTCTTGATGCGGTACAATGTCCCCCGGAGGATGACATGGCGGTCAGGAAGATCATCACCATCGGGCACCCGACGCTGAACCGCAAAGCCGACCCTGTCGGCCCCATCGATG
Organism: uncultured Eubacteriales bacterium; assembly: GCA_964423315.1. Lineage (GTDB taxonomy): Bacteria > Acidobacteriota > Aminicenantia > Aminicenantales > Saccharicenantaceae > RBG-16-66-30. The sequence continues at coordinate 42,418 of CAYREO010000014.1, forward strand.
AGGGCATCGTCAGCCTGGCTCGCGATATGGTCGAAACCATGCACGCGGCCCCGGGCATCGGACTGGCCGCGCCCCAGGTCGATGTCAGCAAGAGGCTCATCGTCGTCGACCTCTCGGTCGGCCGGAATCCGGACAATCTGATCGTCCTGGCCGATCCGGAGCTCGTCAGCCGGGAGGGTGAGGACATCTGCGAGGAGGGCTGTCTCTCCGTGCCCGATATCCGGGAGAAGGTCGCCCGGCCCCACCGCGTCCTTGTCCGGGGCAGGAACCTCGACGGGCGGACCGTGGAGATCGAGGGCGAGGACCTCCTGGCCCGTGTCTTTTGCCATGAGATCGATCATCTCGACGGCATCCTGTTCGTCGAGAAGCTCTCGCCTTTGAAGCGGGCCCTCATCCGCAAGAGGCTCAAGAGGACCCGGGCTCTCAGCGCCAAGGCATGAACGTCGTCTTTTTCGGCAGCCCGGCCGCGGCCCTCCCCTCTCTCGCCGGGCTCATCCGGGCCGGGCACAACGTCACGCTCGTCGTCACTCAACCCGACAAGCCGGCCGGACGAGGGCGCAAGCTCGCGGCCTCCGAGGTCAAGACGTTCGCCGTCGCCCACGGCATCCCCACGCTGGAGCCGCTCCGGATCAAGAAAGACGAATCGGCCTTCGAGCGCATCCGGGCGGCCGCCCCGGATGTCAACGTCGTCGTCGCCTACGGCCAGATCATCCCGGATCCCATCATCGATTTTCCGCCCCATCGGTCCCTCAACGTTCACTTCTCCCTCCTGCCCCGCTACCGCGGGGCGGCCCCGGTCCAATGGACCATCCTCAACGGGGACACGGAGACCGGCGTCACGATCATCGAGCTCAACGACCGGATGGATGAAGGCGACATCCTGGCCCAAGCCCGCGTGCCCGTGCGGCCGGGGGAAACGGCCCCCGAGCTTGAAGCCCGCTTGGCGGAGAGGGGTGCGGCCCTTCTCCTCGAAACGCTGGAAGGGATCGACCGGATCGTCCCGGTCAAGCAGGATCCCTCCCTGGCCACCCTGGCCCCGAAGATCCGCAAGGAGGACGGCCGGATCGATTGGCAGGCGCCGGCGGCCGCGGTGGACCGCAAGGTCCGGGCCCTGGCTTCGAACCCCGGCGTCTACACGTTCACGAAGGGCCTGCGGCTCCTCATCCGCCGCGGACGGGTCCTTCCGGGCGGCGACCCGTCGTCAAGACCCGGGACCATCCTGCGGTCCGCCAAAGAGGGCCTCGTCGTCGCCTGCGGAGACGGAACGTCCTATCTCGTCGAACGGCTCCAAGCCGAGGGCAAAGCCGAGATGGACGCCTACGCGTTCTCTCTGGGGACGAGATCCCTTCTCGGGGGAATCTTGGGAGAGGTCTGAGAACCGGCCCGCGGGCCTATTCTTCGAGCATGTAGTTCCAGGGATTGACTTTCTTGCCGTCCTTCCAGACCTCGTAGTGGACATGAGGCCCGGCGGCCTTCCCCGTCTTGCCGATGTAGCCGATGACCTCTCCCCGCTTGACCTTTTTGCCGGCCTTGACGGCGAACTTGCTCATGTGCCCGTAGACGGTCGTGAAGCCGTTCCCGTGGCTGATGGTCACGCTGTTGCCGAGGTATTTATCGTTTTGGACCTTGATGACGATGCCGTCAGCGGTGGCCACAATGGGGTTCCCCATGTTCGTGGAGATGTCGACGCCCCAGTGCATCGTCCAGGTCCCGGTGAACGGATCGGTCCGGTGGCCGAAAGGCGAGCTCAGCCAGCCCGAGGCAGGCATGATGGACGGCGTCGAGTCCAGCCTCAGGCTTTCGCTCTCGAAGTACCCGACGAGGCTGTTCAGGTTCCGTTCGATGCTCTGGGCCTTGTCGTTCAAGCTCTGGACCGCGATGGGCGACAGGACTTGGGGCCCGTTCCGGTTCGGATCCCCTTCGGCGGCCGCCTCCTCGCCCGAAGGACCGCCGCCGAGGCCGGCCGGGGAGGTCAGGACGTCGGGGGATCTCAGGCCGGCCATGACGTTGATCTTCTTGGCGTAGCTCTCGAGGTTGGCGACCGTTTCCCGTAGCTCGCCGATGGACTTCTCGTAGCCGGCGATGAGGACCCTCTGCTCGCCCGTTTCCTTGGCCAGGGCCTCATATTTCCGGCGAAGGGAGCTCATCGAGACGTAGTCAACGAGGACCACGGCCAGGGCCAGGGCGAAAAAGGCGGTTCCGGCTCCCAGGGCCCGCAGGGCTTTCCGGGAGAACGTCAGGGTCCGGCAGCTCGTTTTCGTATGGGGGACGATGATCAGGGACAGGTGTTTCTTGGCCATGATTCAGACCCTAGATTAACAAGCGGCGCCGGACCTGTCAAGGCTTTTTCAGGGGGAAATCTCATCCCCCCGGGGAGTTAGCCGCAAAGGGTCACCCTCCGCAGAGAACGGCCCCGCCGTTGACGTTGACGATCTCCCCCGTGATGTGCCGGGCCAGGTCGGAGGCCAGGAAAAGGATGGGGCCGGCGATGTCCTCGGCCGGGGGGATGCGCTGAAGCGGGATCGACAGACGGACCTTTTCTTTGAATCCGGGGTCGCTGAAGCTGCCGGCCGACATGTCGGTATCGACCCAGCCGGGGGCCACGGAGTTGACCCTGATCCCATAGGGAGCGAGTTCGACGGCCAGGGACTTGGTCAGGGCGTGGAGGGCCCCCTTGCTCGCCGCGTAATGGGAGTGGAACGCCTCTCCCCTGACGCCGGCCGTGGAGGTCACATTGATGATCCATCCCCGGCCCTTGTCCTTCATCCCCGGGACAACGGCATTGGTGGCGTAGAAGACGCCGTCGATGTTGACGGCGACGGTCTCCCGATAGACGGCCTCGTCCATCCGGCCCATCTCGAGGTAGGTCCAAATGCCGGCGTTGTTGACCAGGGTATCGACCTCTCCCCAGCGGTCGAGGATATCCCCTACCGCCCGGTCCAGGGCGCCCTTGTCGGCCATGTCGGCCTGGTAGATCAGGGCTTGCCTCCCGAGGGCCTCGACGCCTGCCCGGACCTCCTCGGCCGCCGCCCCGTCCCTGACAAAGGTGATGGCGACATCGGCGCCGGCCCGGGCGAAGAGCAAAGCCGTGGCCCGGCCGATCCCTCTCGAGCCTCCGGTGATCAGGGCCTTTCGGCCGTCGAGCCGGATCATCGGACGTACCCCAAGCTGAGGTCTTTCATCTCGTCGAACCTCAGATAGCGGTGGATGGCCTCGGACGCGGGGACGATCTTCTCCCGGAACAGCGCGAAGTACTCCTCCGGCTGGGGAAGCTCTCCCTTGACGGCGGCGATCGCCGCCAGCACGGCGGAGCCGAGGTAAACCTTGGCCCCGTCCCCCATCCGGTCGTCGAAGTTGCGCGTCGAGGTCGACATGACGACGGCTCCGGGGGCGACGCGGGCCTGGTTCCCCATGCACAGCGAACAGCCGGGGATCTCCATCCGGGCCCCGGCGGCGTTGAAGATCGCGTAATAGCCTTCCCGCATGAGCTGGGCCGCATCCATCTTCGTCGGCGGGGTCAGCCAGACCTTGGCCTTGGCCGGTCCCGCGCCGTCGAAGATCCTCCCCGCCGCCCTCAGGTGGCCGATGTTGACCATGCAGGAGCCGATGAAGACCTCGTCGATCCTGTTCCCGGCGACCTCGGACAAGGTCCGGACATCGTCGGGATCGTTGGGACATGCGAGGATGGGCTCTGTGATCTGGGCCAGGTCGATCTCGAGGACGGCCTTGTACTCGGCGTGCGCGTCCCGCTCGAGGAGCTCCGGGGCTCCCAGCCATTTCCGGCAGGCGTCGATCCTCCGGCGGAGCGTCTCGGCGCTCTCATAGCCCTCGTCGATCATCCGCTCCATGAGGGCCATGTTGCTCTTGACGGCCTGGACGACCTTTTCCGCGGAGAGGGCGATGACGGCCGCGGCGGCCGAGCGCTCGGCCGAGGCGTCGGTCAGCTCGTAGGCCTGGTCAACGGTCAGGTCCTCGAGGCCCTCCATTTCCAGGACACACCCGTTGAAGACGTTCTTCTTGTTCTTCTTCTCGACGGTCAGCAGGCCCCGCCGGATGGCGAAATACGGGATGGCGTTGACGACGTCCCGCAGGGTGATCCCCGGGTTCCGGCGTCCCCGGAACCTCACGAGAACCGACTCAGGCATGTCCAGGGGCATGAACCCCAGGGCCCCGGCGAAGGCGACCAGGCCGGAGCCGGCCGGGAAGCTGATGCCGATGGGGAACCGGGTATGGGAATCACCGCCGGTCCCGACCGTGTCGGGAAGGATCAGCCGGTTCAGCCAGGAGTGGATGACGCCGTCGCCCGGCTTGAGAACGACACCTTTTCTGGCGACCATGAAGGCCGGGAGCGTTCTGTGCATCCTGGCGTCGGCCGCCTTCGGATAGGCGGCGGTGTGGCAGAACGACTGCATGAACAGATCTGTCTGGAATTCCAGGCAGGCCAGCTCCTTGAGCTCGTCGGCGGTCATCGGCCCCGTCGTGTCCTGGGACCCGACCGTGGTCATGCGCGGTTCACAGGCCGTTCCGGGCAGGACCCCGGGGAGCCCGCAGGCCCGGCCGACGATCTTCTGGGCCAGCGTATAGCCTTGACCTTTCTTAGGGACGGGGTTCTCGATGCGGGTGAAGAAGTCGGCTTCACCGAGGCCGAGGACCCGGCGGGCCTTGGCGGTCAGCTGGCGTCCGATGATGAGATGGAGGCGGCCTCCGGCCCGGAACTCGTCCTTGAGGGTCGGGGGCTTGAATTCGAATCGGGAAAGGGTCTCCCCGGCCGAGTTCCGGATGACGCCGGCCCGGGTGTCGATGGCGATGACATCGCCGGTCCTCATCTTCGTGACATCGGCAATGAGGGGCAACCCGCCCGAATCCTCGGCCGTGTTGAAGAAGATGGGGGCGATGAGCCCGCCGATGACGACCCCCGCCCGCCTTTTGTTGGGGACGTAGGGGATGTCCTCCCCGATGTGCCACATCAGGGAATTGCACGCCGACTTGCGGCTCGAACCTGTCCCGACGACATCGCCGACGAACGCGACCCGGTGCCCTTCCTCCCGGAACGCCCGGATGGTCTCGATCCCCCCGGGGAACCGGGTCTGGCCCATGGATTGGGCATGGAGCGGGATGTCGGGTCGCGTCGGAGCGTGCCCGGCCGGTGAAAAATCATCGGTATTGATCTCGCCGTCGACCTTGAAGACCTTGAGCGTCATCGTCCCCGGGAGCTCGGGGCGGGACAGGAACCATTCGCCCGCGGCCCACGACGCAAGGACCTCACGGGCGTGGGGATTGGACTCGGACAGGGCGACGACGGTGTCGAAATGGCCGTAGACAAGGATGATCCGCTTGAGGGCCTCGGCGGCGGCCGGGGCCAGGGACGGGTGGCTCAGGAGCTCGACAAGGGGACCGACATTGTAACCGCCGAGCATCGTCCCGAGCAGGAAGACGGCGTCCTTGTCCGGGACCGATGGGGACTTGATCCCCCCGCGGGCGACCGAGGCCAGCCAACGGGCCTTGACCTCGGCCGCGGGATCGACCCCCGGGGACACGCGGTCTTCGAGGAGCCCGCGGAGCAGTGCCGCCTGATCGCCGGTCGCCGTCTCGAGGCCCCGGCAGACCTCTTCAACTTCGTCGGGCGTCAAGGGTAACGGCGGCACGCCGTTCTTCGTCCTTTCCTCGGCCTTGGCGAAATATGTCTCGAGCATCGTGTCTCTCCCGGTCATGGAATGGGGCGCCCGTCCGGACGCCTCCCTATGTTATCGGGTTCCCGCTCCCTTTGTCAAAACGCGCCGGGCGACAGAATCTTGTTGCATTAGGAAGCTGAAAAAGATAAAATTTCCGTCCGGTTTTTTTGTCTCAAATTTCCACGGATGGAGGGATATATAAACATGCGCAAGAAGATCGCTCTCGTCGGCGGCGGGCAGATCGGTCAGATCCTGGCCATGCTCGCGGCCCAGAAGGAGCTCGGGGACATCGTCATTCTCGAGATCCCCGAGTTCGAGAACCCGGCCAAGGGCAAGGCCCTCGACCTCATGGAGATGGCCCCCCATGGCAACTACGACGCCAACATCATCGGCACGTCGGACTACAAGGACATCGCCGGCGCCGACGTCGTCATCGTCACGGCCGGACGGCCCCGCCAGGCCGGCATGACCCGCGAGGACCTGTTGGCGGTCAATCTCGACATCATCAAGCAGGTCGCCGCGGGCGTCAAGCAGCATGCCCCCAAGGCCTTCTGCATCATCGTCACCAACCCCCTCGATGCCATGGTCTATGCCTTCTCCAAGCTGACCGGTTTCCCCCGCCACCAGGTCATCGGCATGGCCGGGACGCTCGACACGGCCCGTTGGCGGGCCTTCATCGGCATGGAGCTCGGCGTGTCGGTCTGCGACATCGCCGGCACGGTCCTCGGCGGCCACGGCCCCGACATGGTCCCCCTGCCGCGGCTGACAACGGTCGGCGGCGTGCCGCTCACGGAGATCGCGACCAAGGAGCAGATCGACAAGCTGGTCACCCGGACCCGCGAGGCCGGGACCGAGATCGTCAAGCTCTTCGGCAAGGGCTCCGCGTTCTTCAGCCCCGCCTGGAGCGCCATCGTCATCGCCGAGTCCTACCTCAAGGACAAGCGCCGCATCCTGCCCTGCGCCGCCCTGTGCGAGGGCGAATACGGCGTCAAGGGCCTGTTCATCGGCGTGCCGGTCATGATCTCGGCCAAGGGCATGGAGAAGATCTACGAGATCCAGCTCAACGACGAGGAGAAGGCCATGCTCCAGAAGACGGTCGGCGTCGTCCAGAAGACCGTCGAAGAGACGAAGCTCTGAGCTTCGGCTTCCCGCACGTTCTCACGGCCGGGGGCGGAAACGCCCTCGGCCTTTTTTCTCTTCTCACATCCCTGGGGGCTATAGGCCATGAGGTTCGCCGATAGACATCCCCCCTTGCCCCCCACGCCCCGGGAACCGGTCCCGACGGTTCCCCCGCCGGCGGCCGGCGGGTCCCCCTCCGCTATGGGGGTCTTCAGGGGGACGTCTATCGTCCCTTCATGGCCATCTTTTCCCCGGAATAGAATGACGAAATTTCTTTCGGCCGTTTGACAAAAGCGGGCCGTCCGGGTATGACCTAATCGGACATTGTTTAGGAGGGACCCTTATGAGATCGATCTTCGCTCCCGTCAAGCGCATCCTCCCGGCTACTCTGGCCGTTCTTCTCCTCGTCGCGCCGGTCGTCGTCGCGGCCGCCCAGGCCGCTCCCGCAAAACCGGCCCAGCCGGCGATCCCGCCGCTCGTTGTCGAGGCCATCGCCGGCGGCCTGCATCTGGTCAAAGGCGGGTCCGGCGCCAATACCGCTTTCTACGTGACGGACAAGGCTGTTTTTGTCATCGACGCCAAGATGAGCGCCGAATCCGCGGCCGCGATGCTGGCCGAGATCGGCAAGCGGACCTCGGCTCCCCTGACGACCATCATCATCACTCACAGCGACGGCGACCACATCAACGGCCTGCCCGGGTTCCCCAAGGGATTGACGATCGTCGCCCACGAGAACTGCAAGGCCGACATGGAAAAGGCCGCCGCCGATCTTCCGGCGCTCAAGGACTACATGCCGACCATGGTCCTCGACGGACCCCGCCGGTCTCTCGCCAAAGGGGATGACGGCCGGATCGAGCTCTTGTATTTCGGACCGGCCCATACGAGCGGCGACCTCGTCGTCTGGTTCCCGGGGGAAAAGGCCGTCTTCGTCGGCGACCTGCTCTTCGTCGGGCGCGACCCGCTCATCCACCGTCACAAGAACGGGAATTCCTTCGGCTACGTCAAGACCCTCAAGGGTCTGCTCGACCTCGCGCCGCGCGTCGAGATCTTTCTTTCGGGCCACGCCGACCCCCTGGGCCGGGACGGCGTCGAGGGCCTCATGGCCTCGATGGAGGAGAAACAAGCCAAGGTCAAGTCCATGATCGGCGAGGGCATGAGCCTCGAGGACATCAAAAGCGCCTTCGGCATCGAGGACCGTCCCGCCGCGGCCGGCGGCCGCCGCTGGCTGAGCCTCGTGGAAACCATCTACCTCGAGCTCACCGAAAAGTGAGCCCGGGCCTCTCTTGTCGCCGGAGCCCCCCACCAAAGCCGGCCTCCGTGACGCACAGAAAGAACGGAAGGAGCCCTCGATGAAGAAACATTCGGCCTTCCCCGCCGCGGCGTTCGTCATCGCCGTCGCCGCCTCGCTCATTCCGGCCTGCCGATTCACCTCCGAGCCCCTCGGCGCTCGGATCGAGGAGCGGACCGAGGTCATCCGGACCTACCCGTTCTCGGACCCGGACCCCGTGCCCATCTTCGCCCGTTCGTCCATGTGGGGCCAGGGCGCCCGCCTCTATCCCTACTTTTTCTACGACGGCTTCACGGCCGACGGGAGCGACCGGGAGTGGTCCGTCGTCCGGCTCTCCAATCCTCACATCGAGGTCGCGGTCCTGCCCCAGGTCGGCGGCAAGGTCTGGGGGGCCGCCGACAAGGCCGCGGGACGGGACTTCCTCTATTGGAACCGGGTCCTGAAGTTCCGCCAGATCGCCCTCCGCGGTCCCTGGACATCGGGCGGCATCGAGTTCAATTTCGGGGTCGTCGGGCACGCCCCGTGGACGGCCTCCCCCGTCGATCATGTTTTACGCCGCGAACCCGACGGCGGCGTCAGCTGCATCGTCGGGACCATGGACCTTCCCTCCCGGACGCGCTGGAGCGTCACCATCGCTCTCCCCCCGGACGGGGCCGCTTTTGAGACCAACGCCCTGTGGGTCAACCCGACGCCGTTCTCCCAGTCCTCCTACGCATGGTCCTGCGCCGCGGTCAGGACGGCCGATGACCTGCGATACATCTTCCCCGGACGGTGGCACATCGGGCACGACTACTCCGTGCCTCTCGAGCCCTGGCCGGTGGACCGTTCGGGCCGGGACCTCGCCTGGTACAGGAACAACGCGACGCCCGGCTCCAAGAGCTATTTCACGGTCGGCGAATACGAGGACTTCTATGGGGGCTGGTACGAGCGCGAGGACGCCGGGTTCGGCCACTGGTCCCCCTACGCCGACATGCCGGGCCGCAAGATCTGGATCTGGGACCTGTCGCGTTCGGGCGAGATCTGGGTCGATCTCCTGACCGACGAGGACGGTCAGTACACCGAGCCCCAAGCCGGACGCCTCCTCAACCAATCCGACCACGGCGAGTTCCCCCCCGGCGCATCCGACCGCTGGCGGGAGATCTGGTTCCCCTACCGCGGCATCGGTCCCATGGCCAAGGCCTCGCCGCACGCCGTCCTGAGCGTCTCGCGCGACGGCGACCGGCTCGCCTTGGGCCTCTTCCCTCTCCGGCCCCTCGCGGAGACCCTCACCGTTCGCGCGGACGGCCGGGAGATCGTCCGGGAGAGCCTGACCTTGCGGCCCGAGGGAATCTGGAAAAAGGACCTGTCCCTGGCCGGCGCCGCGGCCGGCGCCGCCCTCGAGATCCGCCTCGGCGACAAGCTCGTCCACCGGACGGCCCCAGAAGCCCGAAGCCTCGATCGGCCCTTGGACTTCCGCACGGTGCGGGACGGCACGGCCGAAGGCCTCTACCTCCAGGCGGCCCGCCTCGAGCGCGAAAGGCGCCTGGCCGAAGCTCTCGACAACTACATGGCCTGCATCGATCTCGAGCCTCTTCACGTGCGGGCGCTCTGCCGGGTCGCCGAGCTCCACACCCGCCGGGGCGAACCCTCCCGGGCCCTGGAGCATGCCGGTCGCGCCCTATCGGTCTCGATGTACGACCCCGAGGCCAACTATGTGTACGCCGTGGCCGCCCGACGGCTGGGACGCCTCGTCGACGCCAAAGAGACCCTCGGGTGGGCGGCCCGCTCGGCCCAGTTCCGGGCCCCGGCGCTCGTCCAATCGGCCGAGATCGCCCTCCTCGAAAAGGAATTCGCATCGGCCGCGGCGTTCGCTCTCAAGGCCCTCGAGGCGGACGCCCGGAACGTCACGGCGCTCGAGGTCCTGGCGGTCGCTCATCGGCTGGCGGCAAATAGGATCGAGGCGCGCCGGACCGTCGAGACCCTTCTCGAGCTCGATCCCCTCGACCATCTGGCCCGCTTCGAACGCTATCTCCGGACGCGCTCGCCCCGCGACCTCGAAGCTTGCCGCTCCCTTGTCCGGGGCGAGCTCCCTCACGAGACCTGGCTCGAGATGGCCATGTTCTACGTCCGCAACGGCCTTGAGCAGGATGCCGTGGCCGCTCTCGAGAACGCCGGGGAACACCCGGTCGTGCTCACCTGGCTGGCCTACCTCGGCCGCGACGCTTCGCCGCAGCGCAGCGCCGCGCTTCTCGAGCGGGCCTCGTCCTTGTCCCCATTCCTCGTCTTCCCCTTCCGGGAAGAGTCCATCGCGGCGTTCTCCTGGGCCGTCGCCGCCCGGCCTTCCGACTGGAAGCCCAAGTACTATCTCGGCCTCATCCTATGGGGCAAGGGCCGCCTCGATGAGACCCGCGACCTCTTCCAGATGTGCGACGAGGCCGATTACGCGCCGTTCTACATCGCCCGCGCTTCCCTTTTGGAAAGGACCGATCCCTCGCAGGCCTTAGCCGACCTCAGGAAGGCCGTCGCCCTGGAACCAGGGTCCTGGCGGGCCCGGCATGCCCTGACGTCATTCTATCTGAGGTCTGGAGACAAGCCCGCGGCCCTGTCCGCCGCCGAAAGGGCCGCCGCGGATTTCCCGGAGCATGTCAGGCTCCACGTTGACCTCGCCGAGGCCCGGCTCGCCAACGAACGGCCCGACGACGCGGCCGCGGTCCTGGACAGGATCGAGTCCTTGCCCTACGAGGGGGCCAGCGACGTCCACGGCCTTTTCGTCCGGACCCACGTCGCCCGGGGCCTGGCGGCGATGCGGAAAGGCGCCTGGACAGAGGCCGTCGAGGCCCTGGAGAAGTCGAAGCTCTATCCCGAAAAGCTGGGCACCGGAGCTCCCTTCCATCCGGACACGCGGATGCAGGACTTCCTCATCGCCCTTTGCCTGGACAGGATGGGGCAGAGAACCCGGGCCGCCGAGATCCGGGAAGGGATCCGAGAATACACGCTGGCCCACTGGGGCGAGCCCCTCCCCTACGGATATTTCGGGGGACTGGCGCTCGAGGACCTCGGCCGTCGCGAGGACCGCCTCCGGGCCCGCGAGCTGCTGAGCCGCGGCCGCCCCGCGCCGGAGATCATGGATGCGATCCGGAGGCTCCGCTAGCCCAGGCCGTTCACCACACCATCTTCATTCCGGCCCAGACCCCATCATCCAGGAGCGGAACGATTCGTTCTTCCAGTTAAGAAGCCAGATACTGACGCCTGTCATCCCGCCGATGACGTCGCGGACATATTCGCTCAGGATTTCGCCGGCCGCCGCGAAATCCCCGTCTTCCCCATAAAGGAAGAACCGACTCGGGTGGTTGACATAATGCCCTTGTGACTCCCGCGGGTACCCGATCTCTCCGGTGAGCGGGAACTCGTGGGGAACAAGGTCCGCTCCGGCTTGAAGCCGTCCTAGGAAATCCTCGAAGACCCAGGTTGTCTCCACGGTCGTTCCGCAGATCACGGCGAAGGAGTTCTCCGGGTATCGCCACCACAGCGTGAATTGGGGAACAGTGAATGTCCCTCCGGAGCCGGACAACTCGGCGATCGTTATGGCCTCTTCGTTAACGGCAAGCTCATAAACGCTCCGCCGCGCCGAGCCGCGGCGGAATTCCAGCGAATGAACCCCTTCGCCGAGCTCGAGAAACCGGCCGCCAACAGCCGGCCCCAAGGCCGTCAGGCAGATAGCGGGCCGTTCGATCCCTTTGATATCCAGCATCAGGAGGGCGTTCGTGCGCAGAAAATCCGCCACGATCGAATAATTGCAGCACTCGTAGATCTTCTCGGTCTCCATCGACAGATAGATCGATGGCTCGACCCCTTCGGCCATTTGGCGGTAGGACTCCTTGACCTGAAACAACAGCCGGCCTTCGAAGGGCTGGATATCTTTCGGGCTGCAAGCCGTGAGGACGAGAAGCCCTGCCGCCAATAAAAGAAGAAGGACTTTGCCCCTTTTCATGATCATCACCTCTGGCTCATCAAACAGACCATATATGCCACTGAATCAACAAACAATGCAGCAACTTCCATGCCAAAACTTTTAACTGACGATGGGCAGCGCCAGCCCCTTTCTGTCCTAAAAAAAGGTCATTTATCTATCAGGATGGAGGACATTCCTTATGCCCTGGCAGAGCCAGGATCAGTACGTCCAGAGCTCGTAGGGCACGACGGGAAGGGCCCGGCTCCCGGTGGACCTCAGGATCGGGAAGACCCCGCCGGGTTCCGGCACGAGCCCGAACTTTCGGTAGCGGATGAAGCCGTACTCGGACTGGGGCTCGAGGAGGCCCGGCACGAGGTTGGCCCCCGGCTGGGCGGCCACGACGAGGATCGTGGGCTTGGACCTGACCAGCTCTCCCGGCGTCCCGGCGGCCTTTTCGGCCAGAACGGCCAACGGGATGTCCTGGGCGGGGTCCTCCGCCCTGGCGAGCGACCGGCCGGCGACGCGGACCGAGAACTCATCTGCGCGAGCTCCCAAGAGGCTCAAGAACGCGTTCACGCCTTCGCTCTGCGTGTATCGCAGATAGCCGGTCTCTTCGGCCGGCGTCGGGACCGTTGCCATCGCCGTCACGGCGGCAACACCCGATCCGGCCCAGAAGCACCTCATGCTCTCTCCTCCCCTGCTATTTCCGTTCGTCCTTGCCGAACGGAAGGACGACCTCTTTGACCTGGCCGGACCTCAGGACCTTGAACCGGGCCTCGTCGCCGGGCCGGAAACGGGCCAGAAACGCCCGGATCTCGTTGATGTCGTCGTAGAACGCGCCGTCCACCGAAAGGATGACGTCGCCTCTCTCGAAGCCGGCCTTGGCCGCCTCGCCGCCCATCGGCTTGGGATCGATGACGAGGTTGGTGAGGTTCTCGACATTCTTGAAGGACAGCCCGATGGACGGAAAAGCCGGCCCGGCCTCCTCGGCGAGACCGACGACGTAGTCGGCGTAGGATCTCGACACCCTGACCGCGTCCGTGTCCGCAGGCACGGAAACAGCGACGACGGTCTTGAACGGCAGCCCCGATCTCTCGAAGGCCCTTCTGTTAAGCCCCAGATTATAAATGAGATGTCCGGACCCCGCCAGGACCACGACGCGCCGCCCTTCGCTTCTCGCCCCGCGCACGGCGTTGGCGGCCATGACCTCGTCCCAGGCCGATTGCGACCGGTAGAGGCCCTCGAAGACCTGGTCCAGGCCGGGCCCCTTCATTTGGGGCGGCAGGTCGGCGCTCTCGAAGATCGCCCGGATGAGCGTCCGGTGGTCCTGGTTCGAGACGTCGGGCGGCTCGGGGATGAGGGCCTTTTCCTCGTCGGACAGCGCGTCCCAGCCCCGCATCCGGATCTTGCTGATGATCTCGCGGGGGATGTTGAGGGCGTAAACGGGAAGACGGTGCTCTTTGGCGAAGTCGAAGATCTTCTCGTAGTAGCCGAAGTTGAAGTTCCAGTTGACATACCAGCGGACCTCGCGGATGAACTCCTCTTTCGTCAGAATGCCCGCGCTCCATTTGTTCAGCGTTTCCTGGACGGTCACCGGGAGCATCTCCATCCCGACGGCCAGATGCCGGTCCTGGGCGTAGAGCGCTTGGAGAACGCGGAATTGGAGGTCGTGCATGGGCATCGAATCGTGGGTCTCGCCGACGTGGACGAAGCGGCTCCCCCGCATATCGGCGATCATCCGGTCGAAGCCTAACGCCCGGCCCGTCGTCCCGGAAAGGATCGCTCCGGCCGCGATGTCCATGGTCTTGTCCTTGAGCTTGGGATCGCCGATCTTGAGGGTCCATGTCGAGTCGGGCTTTACGGCGGCGGTCTTGGGGGTCTCCTGCGATCCTGAAGACGGACCGTCCGGCGTCGCCTCGAGCGGCAGGGCCACCAAGAACATCCCGGCCAGAAGACACGGGGCGGCGAAGGCCAAACGGATCGTGCGTCGGGTGGCTCTCATGCGCTCCTCCGTCCGGGAATTCCTTCGTATCATACCCGCGGGCTTCCGGACCTGTCAACGCGCGCCTTCGAATATCGTCCCGCGATCGAGTCCGCACCGATCGAGGCCGTCAGGCCGAAATGAAGGTCTTCAGGAGGACGGATCGACCCGGCCCAGCCGGCGCTTTTCAGCCGAAGCGGAAAGCGATACAATCGGGGACCTGGGACGGATTCTGCAAATGCCCGAAGACCCCGCCGCTAACAAGCGCGAGACCCGGCGAACGATGCGGACGTTCGCCGCCGCCTCGTTCCTCAACGACATGGGCTCGGACATCATCTACCCCCTCTGGCCGCTCTTCGTCACCCAGGTCCTGCGGGCCAATATGGCCGCCCTGGGCTTTCTCGACGGCCTGGGCGAAGCCCTCGTCTCACTCTCTCAGGCCCTCTCGGGCTACTATTCGGACAAGCTCCGCAAACGCAAGATCTTCATCTGGGTCGGCTATCTGTGCGGCTCCGTCTCACGGCTCGGATATGCCGCCTCGGCCGTCTGGCAACACCTCATCCCCTGCCGCATCCTCGACCGGGCCGGCAAGATCCGCAGCGCGCCCCGCGACGCCCTGATCGCCGACATCTCGACCGACGAGAACCGGGGCCGCCACTTCGGACTGTTGCGGGCCATGGACAATCTCGGGGCCGTCTTCGGCGTCCTCATCGCCATCTCACTTGTCCGTCTCGTCGGCTACCGCGCACTTTTCGCCCTGGCGGCCGTCCCTTCTCTCGCCGGCGCCCTGCTCATCCTCAAGACCATCAAAGAGCCGAGAACCCCGGGAGCCAAAGCCTTCCAGGGCATCTCTTTCAGGGACATCGACCGCAACCTGGCCCTCTACGTCGCCCTCAACGGCGTCTTCGCCCTCGGGGCTTTCACCTATTCTTTCCTGCTCCTCAACGCCAAGGCGGCCGGGTTCAAGGCCGGCTTCATCCCTGTCCTTTACCTCGCATATTCGTTGGCCGCTGCGTCCCTCTCCTATCCCTTCGGCCGTCTCTCCGACCGCGTCGGCCGAAAGCCCGTCCTGTTCCTGGCCTTCGGGGCCTGGGCAACCGTCTGCGCGGGGGCCGCTTTCGTTCCCGGACTGCCGGCGGCGGCCTCGATCCTTGTCCTGTTCGGCGTCCACAGGGCCGCCCTCGAACCGGTCCAGCGCGCCATGGCCGCCGAGCTCGCCCCTGAGCGGTTCCGGGCCTCGGTCCTGGGAGGGTTCCAGATGGTCATCGGGCTGGCCGCTCTGCCGGCGTCGCTTCTGGCCGGCTTCCTTTGGGACAAGGCGGGACGGCAAACTCCCTTCATCGTTTCGCTGGGATTGACGGCGGTCGCCGCCCTTCTTCTCCTGTCCGTGAAAGAATCTCGGCGGAGCGAGGAGGGCCGCCGAGCTTATCGGGTATTTTGATTGGGGACACGCACCAAAGGTACATGTCCCCGAATTCCCTTCCCGGGAACGTTGCCCCGCGGGACGGCCACGCCTTCCGCAGCTCGGGGGTCAGTCCTCTTCTTCGGCCTTGACCCGGCCTTCCTTGACCGCCTCGGCGATGATCTTCTGCTGGATGTGGGACGGGGCTTCCTCGTAGTGGGAGAACTCCATGAGGAACGAGCCGCGCCCTCCGGTGATCGACGTCAGCGTGGGCTCGAAGTCGAGCATCTCCGACATCGGAACCTGGGCCTTGAGGACGCGCATGGTCCCCTTCTGCTCCATGCCTTGGACCTTTCCGCGGCGGCCGTTGAGGTTGCCCATGATGTCGCCCATGTACGTTTCGGGCGTGTAGATCTCGACGTTCATGATCGGCTCGAGCAGGGTCGGCTTGGCCTCGCGGATGCCTTTCTTGTAGGCTTTGCTGGCCGCGATCTTGAAGGCGATGTCCGACGAGTCGACGTCGTGGTACGAGCCGTCGTAGAGGATGGCCTTGAAGTCCACGGTCGGGTAGCCGGCCAGCACACCCTTCTTGCGGGCCTCCTGGAGCCCCTTCTCGACCGAGGGGATGAAGTTGCGCGGGATGGCCCCGCCGAAGATCTTGTCCTCGAACTCGAAGTCCTTGCCGCGGGGCAGGGGCTCGAACTTGATCCAGGTGTCACCGAACTGGCCGCGGCCGCCGGTCTGCTTCTTGTGCCGGCCCTGGACGTCGGAGCGGCCCTTGATCGTCTCGAGGTAGGAGATCTTGGGCGGCTTGAGGTCGACCTCGACGTTGTAGCGTTTCTTCAGCCGCTCGGTGATGATGCGGACGTGGAGCTCGCCGTTGCCGGAGATGAGGAGCTGAGCGGTGTTCGGATCGCGCTCGATGCGGACGGTCGGGTCCTCCTCGGTGATCCGGTGGGTGGCCTGCGAGATGCGGTCCTCGTCGGCCCGCGTCTTGGGCTCAATGGCGAAAGAGATCGACGGCAACGGGAAATGGATGGCCGGCAAGGCGATTCCGGATCCCTTGGCGGACAGGGTATCGCCGGTCGCCGTGACCTTGAGCTTGGCCGTGGCCACGATGTCCCCGGCCTTGGCCTGGCCGGCCGCGACCTGCTCCTTGCCTTGGAGGAAAAACAACCCGCCGAGCTTCTCGTCCGTGTCGCGGGTGACGTTCGTGACCGTTCCATCGGGATTGACACGGCCGGAGATGACGCGCATCAGGGAGATACGGCCGGTGTAGGGATCGGAGATGGTCTTGAAGACCAGAGCGGCGAAGGGGCCGTCGGCCGACGGCGCAACGGTCTTGTCCTCGCCTTTGATCACGGCCTTGACGGGGCCGGCCTCGACCGGCGATGGAAGGTAGGCGAGGATGCCGTCGAGGAGCGGCTCGGCGCCGATGTTGGCCGCCGCCGAGGCCGCGAAGACCGGGAAGATCTGGTGATGGCGGATGCTTTTCTTGAGTCCAGCTCGAAGCTCCTCCGGCGAAAGCTCGCCTTTATCGAAGTACTTCTCCATGAGCTTCTCGTCCGACTCGGCGACCATCTCCATGAGCTCTTTGTAGCGCTTCTCGACCTCGTCGGCGAGGCCGGCAGGGATGTGAGCCTCGCTCATCTTGCCGCTTTCGTCCTTTTCGAAGACGTAGGCCTTCCGTTCGACGATGTCGACGACGCCGGCGAAGCCCTTCTCTTCGCCGATCGGCAGATGGACGGGCACGGCCTGGCGGCCGAAGAACTCGTGGAGCGAGGCGAGGGCCCGGCTGAAGTTGGCGTTCTCGCGGTCCATCTTGTTGATGACGATGATCCGGGGCAGGCCCCGCTCCTCGAGCATCTCCCAGACCTTCTCGGTCCCGACCTCGACCCCGGCCACGGCGTCGACGAGCACGGCCGCGCCGTCGACGGCCCGCAGGGCGGCCCGGGTATCCCAGAGGAAGTTGCTGTAGCCCGGCGTGTCGATGACGTTGATCTTGTGGTCTTTCCACTCGCAGAAGCAGGGCGTGGCGTTGATGGAGATCTTGCGCTCGATCTCCTCGGGCTCGTAGTCGGTGACGGTATTGCCCTTGTCGACCTTGGTCAGGCGGCTCGTGGCCCCCGTGTCGAACAGGAAGGCCGCCGCCAGGGACGTCTTGCCGGACGAGCCGTGGCCGACCAGGGCGACGTTTCGGATCTTCTCGGCGGAATAGTCTTTCATCCGGAGCCTCCTGGGATTCTCGGCGGAAACGAAGGGGTATTCTACCCAAAACGGGGCATTTTCTCAAGCGCCGGGCCCTGCGGATATTTCCGCGGCTTCACCTGCCCGGAGGAGAGATGAGATCGGCGACCCAGATGTCGGCGCGCAACTCTTCCCAAGTGAAATAGATGAACCGTCCGTCCGTCGCCAGCCCCAAGGTCCCGCTCGTAACGTTGATTGGATGATGGTGAACGGTCCTTTGAGGGATCCCGTGGCGCTCAGGCCGCTGAGGACCTTCCAGACGAGACGTCTGGTCTTTCGGAGGCGGGGGATCAGCTTCCGCGCATATTCAACGGACTCCGGCGGGAGCCTCCGTTGAACAAAAATCAAAAAAGATACGGGCAGACGGCCGCCGCCCAGGACCATTTTCTGAAACTTATCGGCCTCAACGGCGGCCGGCTCCAGCATCCGGACCTCTTCGCCTTGAGCCACTATGCCCTGGGCAGGATCGCGGAAACCCAAGGAGAAACAGCCCGTGCCCGGCTCGCCTACGAGACGTTCCTCGAGCTCTGGAAGAACGCCGACGCCGGGCTTCCGGAAGTCGAGGACGCCCGCGCCCGCCTCGCCGCCCTTTAAGAGGTTCATCTCCCATTTCCGGGGAACAGATGGTCATGAGGGGACGATGGACGTCCCCCTGAAGACCCCCATAGCGAAGGGTGGACCGGCAGGGAGCGGACTTTTGGGAGCGACCATTGAAAGTGCGGCGGAGCGACTCGTAGCTGCACTTTCAAGAAATTTCTTAAGAGAGCACGAAAGGAAATGAGGGACACGTATCGGAGGTACGTGTCGCTACTTATAGGGGGAACCGTCGGGACTGGTTCCCGGGGGCGTGGGGGGCAAGGGGGGATGTCTATCGGCGAACCTCATGGCCTATCAGATCCCGGAAATGGGAGAAGAACCCTTTATAAGAGCGTCAAAGCGCGAGCTCGCGGGAGATGACGGCCTCGAGGTCGGGCGGCAGGGGCGAGGCGAAGGTCACCCGCTCGTCGGTCGCCGGGTGGAGGAACGATAGGGTGTGGGCGTGGAGGAAAAGCCGGGGGAACCGCCCGCCTTCCTTCTTGCGGCCCAGGCCATAGATCGGATCCCCGACCAGAGGATGGCCGGCCGCGGCCATGTGGACCCGGATCTGATGGGTCCTGCCGGTCACGGGCCGGATCTCGAGCAGTGTCGTATCGGCGAACACCCTCTGGACCTCGAAGAAGGTCTCGGCTTTCTTCGGGCTCCGGGTCCGGATGGAGATCCTCCCGCCGTCTTTCGGGTGCCTTCCGAGCGGCCAGTTGAGCCGGCCTTCCCCGGCCATCACCCGGCCCCAGGCCAGGCCGAGGTAGGTCTTCCAGACGACGCGCATCTTGAACTGCCGCGTAAGCGCCATGAAAGCCCTGGCCGACCTGGCCGCGACCATGACCCCGGAGGTGTCCTTGTCGAGCCGGTGAACGATGCCCGGCCTCTCCTCATGGCCGACGCTGGCAATCTCGGGGAAGTGATGGAGAAGGGCGTTGGCCAGCGTCCCCGAGAAATGGCCCGCGCCCGGGTGGACGACGAGGCCGTACGGCTTGTCGATGAGGACGACATCCTCGTCGACATAGATGAACTTGAGCGGGATGGGCTCCGGCAGGATCCCCGGTTCGGGCTCCGGGATGTCGTAGTCGAAGACGACATGTTCGCCCAACCTCAGCCTATGCCCCGCCTTAGCGACCCGTCCGTCGGCCAGGGCGCCGCCCGCATCGATGGCCCGGCGGACCTGGGTTCTTGTCAGGAAGGTCAACTTCCCGGCGAGATAGACGTCGAGCCGCGTGCCCGCCTCGGTGTCGGGCCCGATGGTGAACTCCGCTCTAGGCACGTTGCCGCCGCCTGAGGATGACCGCCAGGGCGACGCCCGCGATGACCCCCAGGATGCAGAACAGCTGGGGCAGGGACAGGCTCGAGAGCGCCGTGGCCCCGCGGAGGAAATAGACGCCCTCGTCGTGGTCGCCCCGGAAGTACTCCGTGAAGAACCGGATGACGGAATAGTTGATGATGTAGAAAGAGAAGACCTGGCCGTCGAACCTCTTCCGTTTGAGGATCAGGAACAGGACACCGAAGTTCAGGAAATTGAGGGCCGCCTCATAAAGCTGGACGGGGTGGACGGCCGTGTTGAGGGGCACACCCGTCAGATGCGCGGCGTACTCGTTCCGGAAGACGGCGCCCCAAGGCAGGGCGCATTCACTGCCGTAGCAGCACCCCGCGCTGAAGCAGCCGATGCGGCCGAAGCCGTGGCCCAGGGCCAGGGCCGGCCCGATGAGGTCCGCCGTGGCCCAGGTCGGGATCTTCTTGCGGCGGAAGTACCACAAGGCGAAAATGACGCCGAAGGTCAGGCCGCCCTGGAACACGCCGCCCGACCGGGCCAGCGAAAAAAGCTCCCGGGGATTGCTCACGTAGAACGAGATGTTGCCGGCGAGCAGGATGAGCTTGGCCCCGATGAGCGAGACGATGATCGTGTAGAAGGCCGCGTCCATGATCTTGGGGGCATCGAGGCCCGCTTTTTTCGCTCGGACATAGAGAAACCACAAACCCAGAGCCACGCCGAGGGCCATCATGAACCCGTAGGTGTGAATGGTCAGGGGGCCGATTTTCAAGAGGATGGGGTGCATTCCGGTTTTCTCCTGAAAAAGATGATCAGCATCAGGAACGCGCCGACGGTGATGCAGGAATCGGCCGCGTTGAAGAACGGCCAGTGGGCGCTCCCGACATGGAAATCGAGGAAATCGATGACATGGCCGCGAAAGACCCGGTCGACAAGGTTGCCCAGAGCGCCGGCCAGGATCAGGGAGAGCGCGATCTTCAGCAGCCGGTCCGAAGGGGGCGTCTTGAAGAAATAGACGACGACCAGGGCGAGGGCCGTCAGGGAGGCCAGCGTCAGGGCCCAGAAGACGAACCGGTTGTCGGCCCGGGCGAAGGCCCCGAAGATGGCTCCCTTGTTGTGGATGCGGGTGATGTTGAAGAACCCGGGGATGACGGGCACGGACTCGTAGAGGTCGACGGCCCGGGCGACGAGGAGCTTGGTGGCCTGGTCGAGGGCCACGAGGGCCATGATGAGGAAAAAGTAGGGCCCGTTCTTCCTCACGGCCGGTCCTCCTCGACCGCCCTCTCGCAGCGGGCGCAGAACGTGGGATGGGCTCGGCTCCGGCCGACGTCGGGCGAGTAGTTCCAGCACCGCTCGCACTTCTCGCCGGGGGCCCGGGAGATCGAGATCTCGAGGCCCTCGCCCGCGCTTTTCTCGATGGCCACGGACGAGACGATGAACAGGGCCGCGAGGTCGGCCTTGTTCTCCTCGAGGAAGGCGGCTTCTGCGGCCGGGGCTTTCAATGTGACGCAGGCTTCCAGGGAGTTGCCGATGAGCTTGGATTCGCGGGCCTTCTCGAGCTCTTTGAGGACCTTTTCGCGGACGGCGGCTAGACGCTCCATCTTGTCGACGAACGCCGCTCCGCGGCCGGCCAACCAATCCCTCGCCGGGGGGAACTCGCCGAGATGGACCGAGCCCTCCTTGTCCCGATAGGGGGGCATGTGACCCCAGGCCTCCTCGGCCGTGAACGACAGGATGGGGGCCATGAGCAGCAGGCTGTCCCGCAGGATGAGGAACATCGCCGTCTGGGCCGAGCGCCTCAGGAGCGAGCCCTTGGCCGAGCAGTAGGCCCGGTCCTTGACCACGTCGAGATAGAACGCGCTGAGGTCCACGGTGAAGAAGTCGAGCATGTCGTGGAGGACGGGATGGAACTCGAAGTCCGCATAGGCCTCGACGACCCGGCGGCGGACCTCTTCGAAACGATGGAGGATCCAGCGATCGAGGTCGACGAGATCGGCTTCGGCCACGGCGTCGCGGTCGGGGTCGAAGTCGGAGACATTGCCGAGGAGAAAACGCCAGGTGTTGCGGATCTTGCGGTAGGCCTCGACGAGCCGTTGTTCGATCTCCGGCCCGAATCGGGCATCCTCTTTGTAGTTGAGCATGGCCGCCCAGAGGCGGACGATCTCGGCGCCGCTGCGGCCGATGACCTCGGCGGGGTCGATGACGTTGCCCATCGACTTCGACATGGCCCTCCCCTGCTCGTCGAGGATGAAGCCGTGAGTGATGCAGGTCCGGAAGGGGCTGCCGCCCTTGGCCCCGACGCCGATGAGAAGCGAGCTCTGGAACCAGCCGCGGTGCTGGTCGTGGCCTTCGATGTAAACGTCGGACGGCCAGGCATGGCCCGATTCTCTCTCGAGGATATTGTGGGAGGCGCCGGCCTCGAACCAGACGTCGAGGATGTTGAACTCCTTGTCGAACTCCCGCCCGCCGCAGGCGGCGCAGGCGGCCCCGTGGGGCAGAAGGGCGCCGGCCTCGCGGACGAACCAGGCGTTGGAGCCCTCGGCCGCGAAGACCGCCGCGACGTGGCGGCAGACCCCGGCATCGGCCAGCGAAGCGCCGCAAGCCCGGCACTTGAAGGCCGGGATGGGCACGCCCCAGGACCGCTGGCGCGAGATGCACCAGTCGGGCCGGCCGGCGACCATGCCGTCGATCCGCTCCCGGCTCCACTCCGGGATCCAGGCGACGCCGCCGATGGCCTCTCGCGACCTGGAGCGCAGGCCGCTCTTGTCGAGCGAGATGAACCACTGCTCGGTGGCCCGGAAGATGACCGGCTTCTTGCAGCGCCAGCAATGGGGGTAGGAGTGGGTGATCTCCGTTTCCTTGAGCAGGCTGCCGGCGGCCTTCATGTCGGCGGTGATGCGCGGATTGGCCTCGAAGACCTGCATGCCGGCGTAGCGCTCGACCTCGGGCGTGAACCGGCCTTCGTCGTCGACCGGCGTGTAGATGTCGAGACCGTAGGCGACGCCGGTCAGATAGTCGTCGTGACCGTGACCGGGGGCCGTGTGGACCGCGCCAGTGCCGTCCTCGAGGGTGACGTAGTCGCCGAGGACGAGGTGCGAGTCCCGGTCGATCCACGGATGGCGGGCCTTGAGGCCCTCGAGCTCGCGGCCGCTGAACGCGGCCAGGACCTTGGGCTCGGGCCAGCCGAGCTCTTCGGCGACGACCGGCAGGAGCCGCCGGGCCAGGACATAGACGTCGTCGCCGACCGCGGCCGCGACGTACTCGGAATCGGGATGGAAGGCGATGGCCAGGTTTCCCGGCAGCGTCCAGGGCGTCGTCGTCCAGATGAGGACCCAGGCCCGGCGGCCGCCGAGGGCCGGGATCTTGGCTTCCAGACCGGGTCCGGCCGGGAAGCGGACGTAGATCGAGGGTGAGGTCTTGTCGTGGTACTCGATCTCGGCTTCGGCCAGGGCCGTCCGGCAGCTGATGCACCAGTGGACGGGCCGCTTGCCTTTGTAGACCTCGCCGTTCTCGAAGAACGCGGCCAGGTATTCGAGGACCTTGGCCTCATAGGCCGGATGCATCGTCAGGTACGGAGCGGCCCAGCGGCCGAGGACGCCCAGACGCTTGAACTCATCACGCTGGATGCCGATGAACGTCTCGGCGTACTTGCGGCATTCCTCACGGACCTCGGTGACGCTCATCGATCTCTTCTTTTCGCCGAGCCGGCGGTCGACGTGGATCTCGATGGGCAGGCCGTGGCAGTCCCACCCGGGGATGTAGGGGGCATAATGGCCGCCCATGGAGCGCGACTTGACAATGAAATCCTTGAGGACTTTGTTGAGAGCCGTTCCCATATGGATGTGGCCGTTGGCGTAGGGCGGTCCGTCGTGGAGGATGAACGGGGGGCGGCCGTCGGCGGCCCTCTTCTCGAGGATGCACTCGTAGAGCCGCTCCTCCTCCCATTTCCGGATGATCTCGGGCTCATTTTGGGCCAGCGAGGCCTTCATGGCGAAGGCGGTCCGGGGCAGGTTCAGCGTGCTCTTCACGTCGGGCTTTTCGGCCATGGAAGTCTCCCCACGATCGGGTATAGTTGGCTATTATAGGACAACTCGGCCTTCCCCGCCACCCCCCGAATCGAATCATCCCATATGTCGTCTTCTCGCTCTTCGGTGTTTCCGCGGGTCTTCGAGAATACGCTTTGTCGATCGATGTCCTCACCAGTCCCCCAGACCCTCAGGAGCTAGTCCCGACGGTTCCCCCCAAGAGTGGGCAAGGGTGGGGACACCTACCTCCGGTACGTGTCCCCATCTAAGCGCCGGGGACATGTACAAAGAGTACATGTGCCCTTTGCCCGCGTCCAGCTCGTCCCCCTCTCGTGGGCCGCGGGCTCACTTTTTGATGAAATGCGCGCCGCGGCTGACCGGGTTGCTCAGCGCGGCGTGGGTGATCATCAGGGCGACCTGGATGCCGTGACGGAGCCCGACGATGGACGGGGCGATGCGGGCCTCCCGGTAGAACTTCTCGATGCGGTGACGGAGGTATTCGAGGTCCGACTTGGCCCGCTCCAGGCGCTTGGGGGTCCGGATGATGCCGGCGTAGTTCCACATCGTCGAGCGGATGGTCAGCCAGTCCTGGTTGATGAGGGCCGGGTCGAAGTCCTCCACCTGCTTGGCGTGATACCAACGATGGATGTCGGAGGCCCGGTAGGGGCGGGCGTCCTCGAAGCGGGCGGCGATGTCGCGGGCCGCCCGGGTCCCCCAGACGAGGCCTTCCAGCAGGGACGTCGAGGCCAGACGGTTGGCGCCGTGGACGCCCGTGCAGGCGACCTCGCCCACAGCGTACAGTCCCTCGAGGGAGGTCCGCCCCTGCCCGTCGGCCAGCACGCCTCCGCACATGTAGTGGGCCGCCGGGACCACGGGGATGGGCTCGCGGGTGATGTCGAGGCCCTCCTCGAGGCACGTCCGGGTGATGGTCGGGAACCGCTTGCGGATGTCGATCTTGGCGTAGTTGGCCAGGTCGAGGAGGACGTAGTCGGAGTTGGTCTGGATCATCTCCTCGTAAATGGCCCGGGAAACTTCGTCGCGGGGCGCCAATTCCCGCTTCGGGCTGTACTTCTCCATGAACGTCCGTCCGTCCTTGGTCTTCAGCCGGGCCCCTTCGCCGCGAACGGTCTCGGAGATCAGGAAGCCCTCGCCGTTTCTGCGGACGAGCGTCGTCGGATGGAACTGGACGTATTCCATGTTCCCGATCCGGGCCCCGGCGCGCAGGGCCATGGCGTAGCCCGAACCGTCGGCACTCGAGGGATTGGACGTATGGAGGTAGACCGCGCCGCAGCCGCCCGTGGCCAGGATCGTATAGGGCGCGAGGATGCGCAGGACGCGGCCCGTCCTGTTCTCCAGGACATAGGCGCCGATCGTCCGCGGCTCCCGGTAGTAGGCGATGGGATTCTTCGAATGGTGCGGGACGGTCAGAAGGTCGACAGCCGTGTGGCCGGCGAACAGGGTGACGCGCGGGTCCTTTTTCAGGGCCCGCAGGAACTTGTCCTCGATCGTCCGACCCGTCGCGTCCTCGACATGGAGGATGCGGCGGCGGGAATGGCCGGCCTCCTGGGCATAGTCGAGGGTTTCCGGAGCGCTTTGGGTGAAAGGGATCTTGAGGTCGCCCATAAGCCTCTCGCGGACGAGAGACGGGCCGTCCTCGACGAGGATGTCGACCGCCCGGGGGTCGTTGATCCCGTCGCCGGCCTCGATGATGTCCTCCTTGAGGAGACGGGGGAGGTCGTCGGGGCCGAACGAGACGATCCCGCCCTGGGCATAGAGCGTGTTGGACTCCTGCGGCTCGTCGGCCTTGGTGATGACCACGGTCCGCAACCCGCAGCGGGCGGCTTCATAAGCGGCGGCGGCCCCGGCGATCCCGCAGCCGATGACCAGGACGTCGGCCCGGATGTCGTGTTCGGTCATGGCGCCCTCAATCCAGGAATTCCAGGCTGATGTCGACGGCCCGGACCGAATGGGTCAGGGCGCCCACTGAGATATAGTCGACGCCGGTCTCGGCGACAGACCGGACACGGTCGAGGCTCATGTTGCCGGAGGCTTCGAGGGGGACGCGCCCGCCGACGACGGCCACGGCTTCGCGCATGGACTCGAGGGGCATGTTGTCGAGCATGATCATATCGGCGCCGGCCGAGAGGGCCTCGCGGACCTGGGCCACATCGTTCGTCTCGACCTCGATGCGGATGCCGGGACGGACCGCCGCCCGGGCCCGGCGGACGGCCTCGGCGATGCTGCCGACATGGCGGAGGTGGTTGTCCTTGATGAGGACCATGTCCGAGAGGCTCATCCGGTGGTTCGTGCCGCCGCCGGCGGCGACGGCGTATTTCTCGAGGGCCCGGAGCCCGGGGGTCGTCTTGCGGGTGTCGAGGATGCGGGCCCGCGTGCCCCGGACGGCGTCGACGAAGCGCCGGGTGGCCGTGGCGACGCCGGACAGCCGCTGGAGGAAGTTGAGGGCCGTCCGCTCGCCCTTGAGCAGGACGACGGTCGGCCCCTCGACACGGGCCAGGAGGGCGCCTTTCTCGAAGGACGCGCCGTCCTCGACCTCGGCGGCGAATTCGACGCCCGGGTCGAGCGTCTCGAACACCCGGCGGGCGATGGGCAGGCCGGCCAGGACGCCCTCCTCTTTGGCCAGGAAAACGGCCCGCGACACGGCCTTCGGCGATATGACGGTCTCCGACGTGATGTCCCCCGAGGGCATGTCCTCGCGGAGGGCGGCGTCGATGACGGCGTCAAAATCGCACGGATCCATGGCACGGCGAATTATAGGCCTTTCCCCGGACACCCGTCAAACCGCCTGTTTGCTCCGGCGCGGAAAATGTGCCATCATGGCGCCGCCATGAGCCGCAAGACCGCGAGTCCGGAAAAGGCCGGGGCTACCGACCGGCATGGGGCCGATCCCTTCGGCCTGTCCCCCGCCGACCTCCGCGCGGTCCTGGCCCTGGCTCTTTCGAGCGGCGGCGACTTCGCCGAGGCCTTCATGGAGCGCCGAACCTACGACTTCGTGACCATGGAGGAGGACATCGTCAAGGAGTCCGCCGAGGCGGTCAGCCTGGGTCTCGGCATCCGGGTCCTGGCCGGCGACAAGACGGGGTTCGCCTACACGAACGACCTCGCGTTCGACAAGGTCCGCCAGGCGGCCCGGACCGCGGCGGCCATCGCCTCGGGACGGGCCAAGGGGCCTCAACCCCGGCCGTTCCGCGAGAGATCCCCATCCAAGAGCGTCTATCACGCGGAGTCCCCCGCCGACCGGGCGGGGCTCGAGGTCAAGATAGGGCTTGTCCGCCAAGCCTACGAGGCGGCCCGGGGCTTCGACCGCCGCATCGTCAAGGTCAAGGCCTCTTTCCAGAACAGCCTCCAACAGCTCTGCGTCGCCAACTCCGACGGCCTCCTCGTCCGGGATACGAGGCCGATGGTCAAGCTGGTCTGCACAGCGATCTCCGAGAAGGGCGGGTCGCGGGAATCCGGCTATTGGGGAGGCGGCGGTCGGGTCGGGCTCGAATACTTCCAAGGCGAGCTTGCGCCGCGGCGGATCGGCGAGCAAGCCGCCCGCGAGGCCCTCATCCTGCTCGAAGCGGCCGACGCGCCGGCGGGCGAGATGCCTATCGTCCTCTCCCCCGGCCACAGCGGCGTCCTCATCCACGAGGCTGTCGGTCACCTCGTCGAGGCCGACTTCAACCGCCGCAAGACCTCGGTCTTCTGGAACAAGAGCGGGAGGAAGGTCGGCTCCGAGCTGGTGACGATCTATGACGACCCGACCATCCCCGGGTTCCGGGGCTCGTATTCCGTCGATGACGAGGGCACGACGCCGCGCAAGACGCTGTTGATCGAGAACGGCGTCGTCCGGGAATTCCTCCAGGACCGGCTGTCGGCCAAGCTCATGAAGCGCCCGCTGACCGGACACGGCCGCCGGCAGGACTACACGTGTCCTCCCATCCCGCGGATGGCCAACACATATATCGCGGCAGGCGGGGAGGCGCCCGAGGACATCATTCGATCGGTCCGGAAGGGTTTCTATGTCTCGAGCCTCTCCGGAGGGCAGGTCGAGGACTCCGGGAAGTTCACCTTCTCGGTCAGCCTCGGCTACCTCATCGAGGGCGGGCGCCTGACGGCTCCGGTCAAGCAGGCGACCCTGATCGGCTCGAATATCGAGATCTTGAAACGCATCGACCGGGTCGGAGCGGACCTCGAGTTCGGCCTGCAGACCGGGACGTGCAGCAAGGAGGGCCAGGACGTACCGGTGACCGACGGCTGCCCGACCCTGCGGATCTCGAAGATGACGGTCGGAGGGCGATCGTGAGGTCGGGGCGGTCGAGGACGGCCCCGGCGCTTGCGGCGCTGGCCGAATCGCTCGTCGTCTATGCCCGCAGGTGCGGCGCGGACGAGGTCGAGGTCTCGGTCGTCGACGGGGACGAGTTCAACGTCGATGTCCGCAAGGGGAAGATCGAGCGGCTCATCGAGGCCGGCTCGCGGGTCTGCGGCCTGCGGATCATCAAGGACAAGCGGACGGCTTTCGCCAGTTCGTCCGATCTCGATCCCATCACGCTCCGGCGCCTCGTCCGCAACGCCGTCCGGAGGGCCGGGCTGGGGAATCCCGATCCGTTCGCGGGGCTGGCCCCTCTCTCCCGGAAGACCGTGGATGCCGCCGCGCTCCGGCTCTTCGACCCGGAGGTGGCCGGGCTCGACGCCAAGACCAAGATCCGGCTGGCCCTCGAATGCGAGAGGATCGCGCTCCGAGACCGGCGCATCACGAACTCCCACGGGGCCGGATTCGTCACCAACGTCGTCCGTACCGTCCTGGCCAACTCGAACGGCTTCGTCGGCGAATACGAGCAGACCTATTGCGGGCTGGGGGTCGGACTGCAGGCCGGCGGCACGGACGGCCGGGTCGAGGACTCCTGGTCGTCATCGAAACGCCGTTTCCGGGACCTCGAGAGCCCGGAGACGATCGCCCGCAAGGCCGTCGAGCGCACGGTCCGCCAGCTCCGGCCCCGGAAGATCCGGACACAGAACGTCCCGGTCATCTTCGAGCCGCACCAGACCGCGTGGCTCATGGGCTTCTTGTTTTCCTGCGTATCAGGAACGGCCGTCTATCAGAGGTCGACGTTCCTCGCGGCCAAGCGCGGCCGGCGCATCGGCAACGGCCTGGTCACGGTCGTCGACGACGGGCTCCTGCCCGGCGAGCTGGGCACGAGGCCGTTCGACTCCGACGGTGTCCCCTCGCAGAGGACGGTCGTCGTCGAGGGCGGCATTCTCAGGAACTTCCTCTGCAACGCCTACGCGGCGCGCAAGCTCCGGCTGAAGTCCACGGGCAACGCCGACGGCGGCGGGGTCGGACCCAGCAATTTCTTTCTTGTGCCCGGAAAGAGCGAGCCCGGGGACATCGTTAAGTCCACCAAAAGAGGGCTGATCCTCATCCGGACGCTCGGGCACGGGCTCAATCCCGTCACCGGCGACATCTCCCGCGGGGCATTCGGGCTGTGGGTCGAGGGCGGTGAGATCGCCTATCCCGTCTCCGAGATCACGATCTCGGGCAATCTCGGCCGGGTCCTCGAGAGCGTCGAGCAGGTCGGCAGCGATCTCGAGTTCCTGAGCCCCGTGGCCGGACCGACGGTCAAGGTCGCCGAAATGACCGTCGCCGGCCTCTAATTGCGGCCTCTAATTGGGGGACATGATACCCATCTCCAGATTGTTTCCACCCACCTCTACTGCCCGCGGAAGTCCGCCGATCGGCTTTGCGCTCCTCAGATTGACGCGCCGTGTAGGAAAGGGGGAAAGGGTATCATGTCCCTAAATAATGCGGCAGGCTAAGTAAAGCGGACGATGCTCGACAGAGCCCGCTTCGGGACGTGGAGCCGGCCTTCGGCGTCCTTCCAGTAGCGGTGCGATTCGCCCATCTCCTCGGCCACAGGCTCTTCGTCCGGGTAGCCGAGGGCCAGCACGCAGTCGATCCGGTACTCAACGGAAATATCGAGGATCTCACGGACCTTGTCCCGGTCCACGGACAGGAGCCAGCAGCTGCCGACGCCTTCGCTCATCGCAGCCAGGATCATGTTCTCCATGGCCGCGCCGACGTCGTACTCGAACATTTTATCCCGGACGCGCATATCGACCAGGGTCACGACGTAGGCCGTGGGCTGCCGCCCCGGTGGAGGATCGCCTTCGGGGGCGATGTAGGCCGCCCATTTCAGGCAGGGAAAGACCCTCTCCCGCATCTCCCGGCTCTCAACGACGACGAACGCCAGAGGCTGCATGTTGGAGGCCGACGGCGCCAGCCGGCCGGCATCGACGATCCTTTCCAGGACCTCCCGCGGCACATCCTGCGGCTTGAAGCGCCGCACCGTCCGGCGCGAGACGATGAGATCGAAAAGGCTTTGGCCGTCCTCGCACATCATGGTCCTCCTTGCAAAGCTCGGGTTTCCGTCCTCGGGGCCTTGAACATGAACACGGCCGTCGACAAGACCAAGAACAGTCCCGCGGCCATGTACATCGTCCGGTAGCCGGCCAAGTCGGAGATCCAGCCGAAGAAGGGCGAGCCGAGTCCCATCCCGACATCGAAAAGCGACAGATACAGGCTGATGGCCAGCCCCTTGTGACCACGCCCCAGGAAATCGATGATGTAGGTGCTGAGCGCCGGGAAGATCAGCCCTTGGCCCAGCCCACCGATGAAGCCCGTCAGGATCAGGAAGGGATAACTTCGCGCCTGGGAGATGAGGAACAGGTTGGCGGCGATGATCATGGCCGCCGGCAGGATGATCGTCTTGCGCCCGAAGCGGTCCGAAAGGTCGCTGACGCCAAAGCGCGTCAGGATGGCCG
This sequence comes from uncultured Eubacteriales bacterium, assembly GCA_964423315.1. Lineage (GTDB taxonomy): Bacteria > Acidobacteriota > Aminicenantia > Aminicenantales > Saccharicenantaceae > RBG-16-66-30. The sequence goes on from CAYREO010000014.1 coordinate 72,766, forward strand.
CCAGCGAAAAGACGAGGAAGAAGGCCCCGACCCGCTCGACCTGGATGGACTTGCCGAACACGGCGATGAAATAGATCATCGCCCCCCGGATAGACCCGTGGACGACCGGCATGGCCGAGATGACCAGGGCCGTCACGATCGGGATGCTCGTCAGGACGCCGAGGTCGCTCGTCCCGCCGTTCGGCTCGGGCCGGACGATCTCCCGCGTCGCCATCAGACACGCGCCCGAGGCCAACAGGAACAGCAGGCTGGCGTTGAAAAGCCCGGCGAAGCCGAAGCGGCTGATGACCTCCTCGGCGACGAGCGGCCCCAAGGCATTGGCGACCAGTCCGGCCACCCCGATGATGCCCATCGACCGGGCCAGCCGGTCGACGGGCGCGAGGTCCGAGCAGACGGCGATGGTCGCCGTCATGCCGATGCCCCAGCCGAGCCCGGTCAGGGCCCGCAGCGCGAGCGGCAGCCACCCCGCGTCCCGGACGAGATGGAAAAGCGGGACGCCCAGAACGAGGATGGCCAAACCCGCAAGGGCGATCTTCCGGCCGCCTCGGGCATCGATCATCCGACCGAAGAACGGCCGGACGGCGATGGCCACGACGCTGTGGGCGCCCATGATGAGCCCGATGCGGCTCGGACGGGCCTGCAGGCTCTCCAGGAAAACGGGCAGGAGAAAGAAGAGCGAGATCGACATGAACAGGAAAAAAAAGCCGGACAGGGCCCACAAGAAATCCCGGTTCCAGAACGATCGGTTGCCGTTGTTCATAGCGAGCTGCCGGCCCTCCGCATCATAGATCCTTGGCGGCCGGACAAGGATTTATAAAGGACCTGGCGGGTGATGTCAAATCGGTTCCCCTTCCGGATAGAAGAGTAAGCTGGCTGTTTTTAGGGGTTATAAGCTTTAGGGGGATATTGAAGGAGGGTGATTCCTTGTGCCTTGCACAGCCAGCCAAGCAAAGCGATTGAGAACATTATACCATAGCCGTCAAAAATATCAAATATCTGTCGCCGGAACCAACGAGACCGAGCGGGTCAACCGCCGCGCCCGCTCCGTGAGCCCAGCCCAATCGCCCTCCTCGATCGCTTTCTTGTCGAGCAGGGCCGTCCCGATGCCGACGCAGCAGGCCCCGGCTTCCAAGAAAGCCCCGGCATTCTCGATCGTCACTCCTCCCGTCGGCATGAGCCGGATCCCCGGCAGCGGCCCCCGGATGTCCCGAAAGAACTGCGGGCCGAGCGATGTCGCCGGGAAGACCTTGACGATGTCGGCTCCCTCATTCCAGGCCGCCACGATCTCGGTCGGTGTGAAGGCTCCGGGCGCAACGAGGACTCCCGCGGCCCGGCAGGTCTCGATCATCCCCCTGTCGGAAACGGGCGAGACGACGAAATCCGCTCCGGCCTCGATGACCTCGCCGGCCGTCCGCGCGTCGAGGACCGTTCCCGCCCCGACCAGCGTCCCCGGCGCTTTCGCCCGGACCATCTCCCGGATGATCCCGGCCGCTCCCGGGACGGTCATCGTCACCTCGAGAGCTCTGACCCCACCCTCGAGCAGAGCCGTGGCCACCTGTTGCAGCCGGCCCGCGTCTTTCATCCGGATGACGGCCACGACCTTCGAGAGAAGGAGCCCCGCCAGGACCTGGTCCTTATTCATCGTCCTCCCCCTCCCCTATCTCCGGACCCGCCCCGACCTGTCGCCCGCCATGAGGGCCATGACCTCCGGCTCCGTGACCAGATTGAAATCGCCCGGGATCGAGTGCTTGAGACAGGACGCCGCGACCCCGAAGGCCAGCGCCTTCTCGTCCTCCCATCCCGAAAGCAGCCCGTGAATGAGACCGGCGGCGAACGCGTCGCCCGTCCCGATGCGGTCGACGATGTCCTGGATGTCGTAGGACGGTCCGGCGAGGAAGCCGGTCCGGCCCCTCAGCACAGCCGACCACCGGTTCCGGTCCGCTCCGCGGCTTTCCCGGAGGGTGATGGCCACGCGCGACACGTTCGGGAAGAGGGCCATGACCTCCGCCGTCAAGTCCTCATAGATCACAGGGTCGAGCGGGCCCGTGACCGGGCCTCCGCCCTCGGCCCCTATCCCAAGGGCCTTTTGGCAGTCTTCTTCGTTCCCGATGATCAGGTCGGAGCCAGCCGCGATCTCCCGCATGACCTCGGGGGCCCGGCGGCCGTACCGCCAGAGCTTGGACCGGTAATTCAAGTCGACCGACACGGTCATTCCGCTCGCCTTGGCCGCCCGGATCGCCTCGAGGGTCAGCCCGGCCGCCGAGGCGCTCAACGCCGGCGTGATGCCGCTCACGTGGAACCATTCGAACCCTGCGAACGCCTCGCTCCAGTCGATGTCCCCGGCCGCCGCTTCGGCCAAGCCGGATCCTTCGCGATCGTAGACAACGAGCGAGGCCCTCTCGTTGGCCCCCGTCTCGGCGAAATAGATCCCCAGCCGCCGGCCGGCCCGCCGCACTCGGCCGGTATCGACACCGTATCGGCGGAGCTCGGCCAGGGCCGCTTCGCCGATCTCGTTCGCGGGGACGACCGAGATCCACCGGGACGTATGGCCCAGGAGGGCCAGGGAGACCGCCACGTTGGCCTCCCCGCCCCCGAACCGCGCCGACAGAAGCGGGGATTGAAAGAACCTCTCTTTCCCCGGCGGGGACAGCCGGAGCATGATCTCGCCGAACGTCGCGACACCGGACATGGCTCCTCTCCTTCGGCCCATCTATACCACAGCCCCCCGGGAGGAATCAAAACCTGCCCTTCCCTTGACCGCCCTCGCCGCCTGTGTTAACAAGAAGAGCGGGGGTGGAGGCCGGGCCGGCCCCGGCGGGGCCCGGTCCTGTCAAGGAGGACGAGCCGTGCTGAACTTCGAACAAACCTTCATGGATTTCCTGCTCGAGCACCAGGAACGCCATCACCGGACCTATCACTTCCTCATCCTCATGAACTCCATCCTCAACGCCGCCAAGCGCATCCAATACTACTATCTGACCGGGGCCCTGCACGGGAACCTCGGCCTGGCCGGCTCGGTCAACGTCCAGGGCGAGGACGTCCTGAAGATGGACGACATCGCCAACGAGGTCGTCAAGCACTACCTCCTGAAGTCGGGCCGGGTTATCCATGCCGTTTCCGAGGAGGAGGATGAGATCATCCCCATGAACGTCGAGGGGGGGCGCTACTTCTTCTACTACGACCCGATGGACGGCACGTCCAACGTCCCCCACAACCTCCCCGTGGGCTTTCTCTTCGGCATCGGCAAGCGGAACCTGGAAGGTCCGGAGGACAACCACCTCCGGGCCGGCAACGAGTTCCGGGCGGCCGGGATGTTCGTCATCCCGACGGGAACGTTCACCCTGGCCCTTCGCGACGCGGGCTGCTGGCGGTTCCACATCGACGAGATGATGAACTACGTCAAGCCCCATCGGATGGTCCTGCCCGAGGACCGCAAGACATGGGAGCTGTCCTTCAACGCCGCCAACCTCGAACACTACGCCGCGGGCGTCCAGGAGTGGGTCCGCAAGAACGAGACGTCCTTCGTTTTCCGCTATCTCGGGGCCCTGGCCGGCGACTTCCACCGGATCCTGCTCAACGGCGGCCTGTTCATGTACCCGGCCATCGTCAACCACCCCGATCCCAAAAAGAACCGTCCCCAGGGCAAGCTCCGGCTGATGTACGAGGCGGCCGTCGTGGCCTTCATGTGCTGCGAAGCCGGGGGATCGGCCGTGGACGAGAGCGGCCGGCCCATCCTCGACATCGTCCCCGAACACCACCATCAGCGAACGGCTCTCTACCTCGGCTCGAAACCGCTCGTCGAGGAGATCGCCGGCATTCTTCGTGGAGAGAAAGGTCCGGTCATACCCGTTTCCGGGAATTTGAGGTAGAATGAACCTCTCATAATCGTCACCGAAAGGAGACGCCGATGTCTCATCCTGTCCATAAGGCCGCCCGCCGGCTGGCCGGTCTTCTCGCCCTGATCTGGCTCACGGCCGGATGGGCCGCCGCCCAGGCCCAGGATCCTTCGGTCCTCGGATTCAAGAAACGGTTCTTCATCGAGATATCCAATCCGGGGCCCGTGGCCCTCGACAAGCACCCCATCGTCATCGACGTCGCGGCCGTCCGCGCGTTCGCCCCCGACTTCAACACGTACAACTACGCCGTGTTCGAGGAGGCCGGCGGCGAATACAACCTCGTCGTCACCCAAGCCGACGATCTCGACGGCGACCGCTATCACGACGAGATCATCTTCGTCCGCAGCCTCGGGCCGAAGTCCAAGACGAGGCTGGTCTGCTACTACTCCCCCACCCGGAGCTTCCAGCTCATGCCGGTCGCCAAGGCCGGAGCCCGCATCGGCTGGGAGCCCGGCTCGTCCACGGCGGGTTGGGAGTCGAACCTCGCCGCCTACAAGTTCGTGAACGGCCGAATCGAGTTCTACGGCAAGTCCTACGACGAGCTCATGCTGAGGAAGCTGCCGGCCGACGAGAGGCGCCTGCAGGAATGGGGCATGAACGTCCTCGACGCCGGCGACTCCGGCGGTCTCGGCGGGCTGTATCTCTGGGACGGGGATGCCAGGCGGCCTCTTTTCGGACCGTCGGCGCCCGAGGTCAAGCTGACCGTGGTCGCCTCCGGGCCCCTCCGGGCCCTGGTCAAGGCGGAATTCGGGAGCATCGAGCTCGACGGCGGCATACCGGCCACCGTGACCGTTCACTTCTCGGCCTTCGCCGACAACGCCTGGTCCCGCCATGACGTCACCGTCGACACGAAGGTCGAAGGACCGCTTCATGTCGGCCCCGGACTCAAGAAGCTCTCTTCCGAGACCCGGGTCCTCAAGGAAGCGAAGGGCTTTATCGCCGGGTGGGGCAAGGCGCCCGGCTCCGGCGAGATCGGATTGGCCGCGATCTTCGCGCCTGACCAGTTCGCGGGATTGGAGGAGGGAGCGGCCGACCGGACCGTCAAGCTCAGGGGCAGGGCTTCCCAAACATTGACATTCTGGGTTGAGGGGTCCTGGGAAAGGGGCATCACCTCGCCCGGCGTGCCGGCGGCCCAGAACTGGGCCCTGCGGATCGAGAACCTCGCCAATCGTCTTCTCTCCCCGATCAACGTGGAATTCAAGGCCCGCTAAGAGCCGCCCCCGGCCATGACCGTACCCGGTTCCTCGAGCGCCCGCGGGCCCGGGCCGCCGCCGGTCGCGCCTCCCTGCGACCCCGGATTCCGGGCGATCATCTTCGCTTATCGGGACATGCTGGACCGCGCCGCCCGCTTCGGGGAGATCCCGGTCAAGATCGGCATCGAGCGCGAGGACGGCCAGGTCTCCGTCTTCGAGAGCCGCATTCCGGATCCGGTCAAGGACCCTCGAAGGGAAGAGACGCGGCAGGTCGTCGAACGGATCGTCAAATTCCTCCTTTGGTCGCGCGGCGGCTGGCGCATCCATCTTCAGGACCCGGCCGGGATCGGCGAGCGCCTTCGGCGCGCATATGCCCCCGGCGGCCCGCGGGATTTCGACGTCCGTCTCATGAGCCGCGTTTACGAGCGGCCCTTCGAGGTCCCCGTCCACCGTCCGGAGTCCTTCCCCGAGGCCCGGGAGACCGGCCGTCATCTGGGCGGCTTCCTCGACGGCTGCCGGCTCGGCTTCGACCTTGGGGCGAGCGATTACAAGATCGCCGCCGTCAAGGACGGAGAGCCCGTCTTCAGCGAGGAGATCCCCTGGACGCCGTCCACGGAGGCCGACCCCGACTATCATTACCGGCTCATCCAGGACGGGCTGAAGCGAGCGGCCGCCCATCTCCCGCGCGTTGACGCCATCGGCGGGAGCTCGGCGGGCGTCTTCATCAACAACCAGGTCCGCATCGCCTCGCTCTTCCGGGCCGTACCCGAGGACGCCTTCGAGGACAAGGTCAAAGGCCTGTTCCTCCGCCTCCGGGACGAATGGGGTGTCCCCTTCGAAGTCCTCAATGACGGCGAGGTCACGGCCCTGGCCGGAATGCTGTCCCTCGGAGAGAAAGCCGTCCTAGGTATCGCCCTGGGCTCCAGCCAGGCGGCCGGATTCCTCAACGAGGACGGGCATCTCATGGACTGGCTCGACGAGCTGGCCTTCGTGCCCGTCGACCTGAACCCTCAGGCCCCCGTGGACGAATGGTCGGGAGACAGGGGCGTCGGGGCCAACTACTTCTCGCAGCAGGCCGCCAACCGCCTGGCCATCGCCGCGGGATTCGATTTCCCCGTGGACCTGCCCCTTCCCGACCGGTTGAAGGAGATCCAGGCCCGCATGGAGTCCGGCGACGAGCGGGCCGCCCGCATCTACGAGTCCATCGGCGCCTATCTGGGTCATACCGTCCCTTGGTACGAGGTCTTCTATCCGTTCAGGAACCTGCTCGTCCTGGGCCGGGTCATGTCAGGCCCGGGAGGCGAGATCATCGTCCGCACCGCGGGCCGGATCCTTGAGTCCTCGTTCCCCGAAACAGCCGCCCGGGTCCGGATCCACCTCCTGGACGAAAAGAGCCGGCGAGTGGGCCAAGCCGTGGCCGCGGCCAGCCTCCCCGAGATCGGCAAAGGAGCCCGGTCATGAGATTCCACAACCCCGAAGCGTCCGTTCTCGTGCCCGACGGCACACCCGTCGCGGATGCCGTCCGGAGGATCACTCATCTCGGCATCGGCGCCCACCAGGACGACCTGGAGATCATGGCCTTTCACGGCATCGAGGCCTGCTTCGGCCGCCATGACCTCTGGTTCGGGGCCGTCGTCTGTACGAACGGCGCCGGCAGCCCGAGGACCGGAAAATACGCGTCCTATTCGGACGAGGAGATGGCCGCCCTGAGGAGGGCCGAACAGGAGAAGGCCGCCCTCGTCGGAAGCTACGGCCTCCTCGTTCAGCTCAACCACCCGAGCGCCGCCGTCAAGGACGTATCGACGGGCCGGCTCAAGAACGACCTCGTGGAGATCCTCCGGGCCGCGAAACCGGATATCGTCTACACGCACAATCCTGCCGACAAGCACGAGACCCATCTGGCCGTCGCCTTCACGGCCCTGGCCGCCCTGCGCGAGCTCCCGGAGGAGGCCCGGCCCCGGACCGTCTACGGCTGCGAGGTCTGGAGGGGCTTGGATTGGATGGACGACGGCGACAAGGTCGCCCTCGACGTCGGGGCCCGCAAGGATCTGGCCATGGCCCTCGTCGGCGTCTATGATTCTCAGGTCACAGGCGGTAAACGCTATGATCTGGCGACGATGGGCCGCCGCCGGGCCAACGCTACGTACTTCCAGTCCCATAACACGGACGCAGCCGAAGAGATCTGGTTCGCCATGGATCTGACCCCGGTCGTCCGCGACGCCACGCTGGACGTGCCGGATTTCGTCCTGTCGCACGTCGATAAGTTCCGCCGGAGCGTCGCCGGCGCGATCGAACGATACTGGTTCAAGAAACCCTGAAAGAGCACCGGCCTGGAGGAGAGAGAGATGGAGATCATCATCCAGCAGGACGGCCGCGAAGCCAGCCGGGTCGCGGCCCGCATCGTAGCCAGGACGATCGAGGACAAGCCCCGGGCCGTCCTGGGCTTCGCCACCGGCAACACGCCTCTGGCGCTCTATCGAGAGCTCGTTCGGATGCATCGGGAGGATGGGCTCGATCTCAGTGGCGTCACGACCTTCAACCTCGACGAATACGTCGGCATCGCGCCCGCCCACCCGTCCTCGTATCACAGCTACATGTGGGCCCATCTGTTCAGCCACATCAACGTGCCTAAGGAGCATATCCATATCCCGGACGGCCTGGCCCGGGACATCCCGGCCTTCTGCCGGCAGTACGAGCAGGCCATCCGCTCGGCCGGCGGGATCGACGTCCAGATCCTCGGCATCGGCACGAACGGCCACATCGGGTTCAACGAGCCGACCTCCTCCTTGTCCTCGCGGACGAGGATCAAGACCCTGACGGAGGAGTCCCGCAAGAGCACGGCGGCCGGCTTCGGCGGGCCAGGAGGGGTCCCGACCCACGTCATCACCATGGGCCTCGGTACGATCATGGAAAGCCGGATGTGCCTTCTCCTCGCCTTCGGCCGCAAGAAGGCCCGGGCCGTGGCCAAGGCCATCGAGGGGCCGGTCACGGCCATGGTCCCCGGATCGGTCCTTCAGATGCATCCCCGGACCGTGGTCGTTCTCGACGAAGAGGCGGCCTCGGAGCTCGAGATGGCCGCCTACTATAAGTGGGTCTACGACAACAAGCCCGACTGGCAGAGATATTGACCGAAAGGACGCCCCCATGCGACTTGTCTTGATCGACTGGATCATCATCGCCGTCTCCGTGTCCATCTGCTTCGTGCCGGCTCTTCTCTTCAGCCGGCGGGCCGGGAAGAACACGGCCGAGTTCTTCACCTCGGGCCGGGCCGCGCCGTGGTGGCTGGTCGGCATCTCCATGGTCGCCACGACCTTCAGCACCGACACGCCGAACCTGGTGACGAACATCGTCCGGACCCAGGGGGTCGCGGGCAACTGGGTTTGGTGGGCGTTCCTTCTGACCGGCATGATGACCGTTTTCTTCTATGCCCGGATGTGGCGCCGCTCGGGGGTCCTGACCGATCTCGAGTTCTACGAGATCCGCTACTCGGGCAAGCCGGCAAGCTTCGTCCGCGGCTTCCGGGCCGTCTACCTGGGCCTGCTCTTCAACTGCGTCATCATGGCCACCGTCAACCTGGCCGCGGTCAAGATCGCCAATGTCCTCCTGGGCTGGCCGATGACCAAGACCCTGCTCATCTGCGCGGCCATCAACATCTTCTTCGCCGTCTCGTCCGGCCTGTGGGGGGTCCTGGTCATCGACCTCATCCAGTTCGGCATCGCCATGACGGGGGCCTTCTCGGCGGCCTACTTCGCCGTCAAACAGCCCCAGATCGGGGGCCTCTCGGGCCTGTTCGAGAAGCTCGACCCGAAGACGATCAGCATCCTGCCCGACTTCGGGGACTGGGGGCTGGCCTTGTCCATCTTCATCATCCCCATCGCCGTCCAATGGTGGTCGGTCTGGTACCCGGGAGCCGAGCCGGGCGGCGGCAGCTACATCGCCCAGCGCATGCTGGCCGCCAAATCGGAAAAGGACGCGCTCGGCGGGACCCTGCTCTTCAACGCCATGCACTATGCCCTGCGGCCCTGGCCCTGGATCCTCGTCGGGCTCTGCTCTCTCATCGTCTACCCCGAGCTCTCCGACATCCGGGCGGCCTTCCCCGGCGTCGATCCCAAGCTCGTCGGGCCCGACATGGCCTACCCGGCCATGCTCCGTTTCCTGCCGGCGGGTTTGTTGGGATTGATGGTCGCCGGGCTCCTGGCCGCCTACGTCTCGACCCTCATCACCCACCTCAATTGGGGCAGCTCCTATGTCGTCCACGACTTTTACCGCCGGTTCATCAAGAAAGACGCCGGCGAAAAGCACTATGTCCTGGCCGGCCGGGTGATGACGGCCCTGTTGATGGTCCTGGCGGCCCTCCTGACCTTCGTCCTGGACACGGCCAAGACGAGCTTCGACCTCCTGCTGTCGGTCGGGGCCGGCACGGGGCTCATCTACCTCCTGCGGTGGTTCTGGTGGCGGATCAACGCCTGGAGCGAGATCGCGGCCATGACCAGCTCCTTCTTGATGGCCTTCACGTTCTTCATCCTGGGGCGGACGGGGCATCCCGTGCCCACCCATATTTCGCTCGTTATGACCATCGCCGTGACGACGATCGTCTGGCTCACGGTGACATTCCTGACCAAACCCGCGGACCGGATGACCCTGGTGAGCTTCTACCGGCTGGTCCGGCCGGGAGGCCGCGGCTGGGAGCCCGTCCGGGCCGAAGCCGGCGTCGAGGCCTCGCCCGACAGCCTGCCGAACGCCCTCCTATGCTGGGTCACGGGCATCGCCTTCGTCTACTCCGCCCTCTTCGGGGCCGGAAGCTATATCTACGGCCGAACGGCGCTCGGGCTCGCCTGGACGGCGGTCTTCGTCGCAAGCGGGCTCGGGCTCGTCAAGCTTCTGCCGAGACTCTGGGTCAAGGAGGGCAAGGTCTGAGATGAGAAACGCAAGAACGGTTTTATCGGTGGTCCGCCTGTCGGCCGCCCTGTTGATCCTGACGCTCTTCGCGAATGCGGTCCCGACCGCAGCCGGGCAGGAGGTCCAGGTCATCACGTCCATCGAAGTCCTCCTTTCGCGCGACGCCGTCCGGCCCGGAGAGACCTTCAAGGCCGCCGTCGTCCTCGAGGTCAAGCCCGGCTTCCACATCAACGACAGCGCGCCCTTGGACGAATTCCTTTACCCGACGTCCTTGGACATCGAGGATACGGCCGGGATCGAGCTCCTCGGGACCTTCTATCCGACCGGCCGTCGGACCAAGGTCGACTATTCCGACGTCGAGGTCGCCGTCTATGAGGGCCGGGTCATCCTCGGCCTGCTTCTCAAGGCGGCCGACAAGATAGCGCCGGGGACCGTCGAGCTCCGGGGGTCCCTGAGCTACCAGGCATGCGACGACGCGACCTGCCTGCCGCCCGCGGAGATCGGCTTCGAAGTTGTGGTTCCCATCGCGCCCGCCTCACGGAAGACCGTCGACACCCACGCCGAGATCTTTGAAAAGATCGTCTTCCGGACACCGGCCAAGTAGGTCGAGAGCGGGGACGCGTACTCTTTGTACGTGTCCCCAGCGTACTAAAGGAGGTTATTAGCCATGAATAAAGTCGCCCGTTTGGCTATCCTCGTGCTGGTCCTCTGTGGCCCGATCCTTGCCGCAAGCCTCGAGATCAAGACCGTCGGGGACCCGGGAGAGCTCCCGGTCCCATGGCGGGATATCGTCCGCAAGGGCGATCTTCTGGTCACCGACGGTAACTACACGGCGGTCATCGCCGGCTCGACGCGGACGATGTTCTCGACCATCAACTACGATCATCCGGAGATCGACGGCTTCGTCCTGGCCTTCGCCCCTCAAGGCTCCTCAGCGAGGCTTGCGGCCCAGTTCGGGGCTCCGGCGGTTCGCATCGCCGGGAAGGCCGTGGTCGCTTCGACCCGGTCGGTCGAAAAAGCAGGCGCGGGGGTTGTCGCCCTCTCCTCGTGCGAAGCTCCCGGCGGGGCCCGCCTCGAGATCAGGACCCGCTACGATTTCGCCTTCGACGCCGGGAGGATCACCGTTACGTCCGAGATCCGGAACACCGGCAAAACGACGGTCGAGAGTCTGAGCTTCGGACTGGGGGCCAACGCGGCGCAGAACTTCAACTTCAGCCCTTTCCACGCCACGGCGTTCCCGAAACTGAATTTCCGCATCTATGAGCGCCCCGATCACGTCTTGGCCTGGTTCAACCCGAACCCTCTCGAAACGTCCGAGAAGCCCGTCCCCGGCACCCTGCGGCCCGGACAGACTTTCAAGGTCACGTACAGCCTTCTGGCCGGCTCGGATATCGCGGACGTCCTTGCGCGACTCTATCGGCTGGCGGGCATCGCGACCGAGACCGTCATGCTCGACCTCGGCGAATTCGACGGACCGGTCGAGGTCCTCGTTCGGGAGCCGGCGACCGGGGCGGTTTTCTTCCGGACGTTCCTCGCCGGGGCGACCGCTCTCTCGTTCCCGGCCCCGAAAGGGACATACCGCGCGCAGGCCCACTTCTTCCCCGCGGTCGTCGAGCGGGTCTTCGTGGTCGACGGCCGTCCGGAGAACCGGTCGTGGAAGCTGGCCGCCCCGGCCTTCGGCACCCTCAAGGTCTCGATAAAGGACGGGCGCGGCAAAGCCGAGCCCGGCAAGGTCTCGTTCATCGGGCTGGCCCCAACCCCCTCCCCCTATTTCAGGCCCGACGACCCGATCGAAACCGGGCGGAGCTGGGAGACGTTCAAGAACTCCGTCTTCCCGGTCAGTGACGTCCTCGAGGTCAAGCTGCCCGTCGGGACCTATCTCGCGGCCTGCTCACGCGGCCCCGAATACACGCGGGAGACGCGGGTCATCGAGATCCTCGGCGGCGAGAACCCCGCCCTCGATCTGACGATCGAGAAAGCGGTCGACACCCGGGGTCTCATCTCCCTCGACTCGCACATGCACACCCGGAACTCGGACGGGGCCGTGGGCATCCCCGAGCGCCTGCGGAGCGTCATCGCCGAGGGCATCGAGGTCGCCGTGGCCGCCGATCACAATTTCGTCACCGACTACGGGCCCGACCTGAAGGAGCTTGGATTGGACGCGTTCCTCGCGGTCATCACGGGCAACGAGGTCACGGCCCGGTCGGGCAGCATCCACTACAACACCTTCCCCGACGCCGTCAGGCCCGGCGAGCCCGGCCACGGGGCCATCAGCGTTCGCGACGAGACACCGGCTACGCTGTTCGCCTTGAGCCGCGAGAAGAACCCCGGGACCCTCATCCACGTCAACCATCCGCGCACGCCCAGACTGGATTATTTCACCGCCTATCAGCTGGACCCCGAATCCGCGGCCACGGCGGCCGCGCCCTTCGACCTGAGCTTCGACGTCATGGAGGCCCTGAACGGGCCCGCCGTCAACGAGGCCAACCGCCAGTCCATCGAGGACTGGTTCCATCTGCTCAATCGGGGCTATCCCGTCCGGATCGTCGGGACCTCGGACGCCCACACGATCGACGGCGGAGAACCGGGTTACGCCCGGACCTATGTCCTCTACAAAGGGCCCAAGGGCGCCGGCCTCGACGTCGGGGCCCTCATCGAAGCCGTCAAGGCGGGCCGGTCCTTCGTCAGCACCGGGCCGGTCGTCGCCGTCCGGGCCAACGGCCGGGCGACATTCGGGGATCTTCTGACGGCCAAGAACGGGCGTGTCGACCTCGATATCACGGTGACGGCAGCGCCCTGGATGGACGTCTCTGAGGTCCGGGTCGTTGTCAACGGATTGCGGCGGGAGCCGGTGGCCGTCCGGGCGAGGCCCGGAGCGGTCGTCAAGTTCCGCGACCGCATCCGCCTGACCCTCGAGCGCGACGCCTGGATCGCCGTCGAGGTCGTCGGCCGGGCATCGCTCTATCCGCTCGTCCAGCGACGCTCCGGCGACGGGCAGGCGGAGAATGCCGCCCTCCCCTACGCCTTGACCAACCCCATCTATGTCGATGTCGACGGCAACGGGCGGTCCGAACCCGTCTGGCGGGACAAGGTGGTCATCAAGTAGGGCTCGAGCGTTCCAAAAGCCCCGGTTCAGGCCCGGCCGCGGGCGGCTCGCAAGTCCTCGGCGACCTCATGCTTCTTGAGGAAGGAGTAGCTCACGGCCCCGTATTTGCACGAGGAAACGCACTTGAGGCAACGGACGCAATCCGGGGTGTCGGCCGATTCATAGATCCGGATGCCGACGGGGCAGTCCTTCAGGCATTGGTCGCAGCGGACGCACTTCTCGTCGTCGACGGCCATCCGGAAAAGGCTCGCCTTGTTGAACAGGCCGAGGATCGCGCCCAGCGGACAGACGGCCCGGCAGAACGGCCGGCGGATGAGGACCATGGCGGCCATGAACAGGACGAGCAGCCCGACCTTCCAGTAATACATGAAGCCGACGAGGGCCCGAAGGTTGGCGTTGAGGGCGACGAGGGGCAGGCCGGCCTCAAGGGTCCCGGCCGGGCAGATCCACTTGCAGAACCAGGTCTCGCCAAATCCAAATTCGTCGACGATGAGGAGGGGCAGCGCGACGACGAAGATCGCCAGGAAGACATACCGGAAATAGGAGAAGAACGACGGCATCCGGAGCTTGGGCGTGGGGATCTTGTGGACGAGCTCCTGGATGAAGCCGAAGGGGCAGAGCCAGCCGCAGGGCAGCCGGCCGACCAGAGCGCCGACCGCGCCAAGGAAGCCGATAACGTAGAGCCCGAACTTCTTTTCGGCGATCGAGAGGTTGAAGCGCAGCCCCCCGAACGAGGTCTGCAGGGCCCCGATGGGACACGCGCCGAGGGCCGAAGGACACGAGTAGCAGTTGAGGGCGGGGACACAGACGCCCTTGATGCCGCCCTGGAAGATGCGGCCCTTGAGCCAGCCCGGGAGCCAGGCGTTCATGGCCAGGGCGCTCGCGGCCTGGTACCAGGCTCTGCTGTCCCTGGGCTTTCTCTTGGATGGGCCGGCCACGGTCCGTCCTCACCCGATCCCGATGCAGTCGAGACAGACCATGACGGCCTTCTCCAGGACGACCTTGTATTCGCCGAGAAGGAGGCCGGCCGCCATGATCCCCGCAAAGAGCGCCAGCAGGATCCAGGGAAGCTTCCGCTTCATCACGTCTTTCCCTTGACTAGACCCACTACGGCGTGATCGAGCTCGGCGACGAACTCCTCCTTGAACCCGACGTGGACATGGGTGATGCGGCCCCGGGCGTCGATGAGATAGACGACGGGGATCTCCTGGACCCTGTACCGGTTTTTCATCTCCTTGGCGGAGATAAGCGTCCCGGCAGCCGCTCCTCCCTTGGGAGAATCGGCGAGGATGGGGTAGGTGATCTTGAGCTTGCGATAGAACGGCCGGACGACCTTCGAGCCGGCGTCGTCGAGGGCGATGCCGATGACCCACAGGCCGCCTTCTTCCTGGCCCTCGGCCGGGCCGAACTTCTCGAAGAGGCTTTGCAGGTGGGGCATGGCCTTGCGGCAAGGGACGCACCATGTGGCCCAGAAATCGACGAGGACCGCGTCCGGATAGGACTTGACGGTCCGGGTCTCGCCCGCCGCCATCTCGGAGATGGTCAAGGCCAATCTCCCGTCCTCCAGGAAGACCGTGTACTGCCGGTCGTGGACGTCGAGCAGGGAGAACGGGATGAGCGCATCCCCCGGATTAAGAACGGCGAAGGAGGAGACGGTCAGCATGAAGAGCGCGGCGGCGGCGACGGCGGACCTGAGGACGGTTCTCATGGCTCCTCCCGGGGCGTCATTCCGTGGGAATCCAGTGTAGCGGCCCGCCCACGGTTTTTCAAGCGGAGGATGCTTAGAAGCGGATGACCAGGCCGCCTCCGGCCTGGAGGCCGCCGATCTTGGCTTCGAGCGGATTGGGATCATCGGTCTTGACGGTGCAGGCCGAGTAGTTCCCGTGGAGATCGAGCGAAACAGGGCCGGCGATCTTGATGAGCAGGCCCCCGCGGACGAGGAACCCGAAGCCGTTCTGGTCGGCTTTTCCGAGCGAATTCTCTTCGTGGAGCATGAAATAGCCGGCCGCGGCCCCCAGATAGGGTTGGACGGTGGAGTTTCCAACATGATAACGGAGCCCGGCGAAGATAGGCACGATCCGGACCTTCGTTGCGTCCTCGGTCACGGGAAGGGCGCCCGTTTTTGTGAAGTACTCGGCCCCGGCCCAGGCGTGGAGGCCTCCGGCAAGCGTGACCGCAAGCTCCGCCCCGAACACCGGACCGTTCCCGTAGACCTCCTTGAAGATCTCGTCGGACGGCATGAAATATCCGCCTTTGAGGGTCAGCGAAAATCCGGCCCCCCAGGCCGTGCCGGCCAAGAGGACCAAGCCCACCGCGATCAGGAATCTGAGACTCGCTCTCTTCATCTGTCTCTCCCTTTCCACGTCGATCCGGGGGAAGGCCATTCTATGGCCCCGCCGAGACCCTGTCAAGGACGGGGCACGGGCAGGGCTCTCAGGGGGCCGCTCATGGTGATGTCGTCCCTCACACAGATGCCGAGTCCATTATACTCGGCAAGCAGCCGCCCATCAAATCCATAAACGTAGTAAGTGCCCGTGAGGCCCACCGAAA
>CAYREO010000015.1:0-74002 GCA_964423315.1 uncultured Eubacteriales bacterium
ATTGATTACTAATGGTTATGCGGCTTTTTGGCATCTAGCCGTGTCAAACTCGGGTCTAGCCATAGTTGTCCGCTATAAATTAAGAGCTCCTTAAAAGATTCTAATGGACTGATCTCTCCAGTAATTTCCCATAATTTCTTTTCCAATATGTTGGAAAGCCACCTCCCCTCATGACTATAACTGCTCACTAAATAACGATCTATAGGATTTGAGGCTACATAGAAAACACTATCAGGCCCTAATGAGAAACTTATGAACGTTGAAAACTGCCTGAATTTATTGAGGAATGTTCCATCTACACTAAAAATCGAAACGCTCTCCTGATCCTTAATTGCGATACGGTTTCCGTGAGCAGACAATGCCAAAGGCTTTTGAATGTCTCCGGGACCTTGACCTTGGCGTCCGATGAATTTTTTAAATTCAAGCCCAGCCCCTGCGAACTGGTAACAAAAAACTCTGTTACTCGTAAAATCAGCGAGGTATAGGAGGTCACCGGAAACGATCATATCGGTAACGTTCCTAAAAAAGCCCTCGCCTTTTGCGTCTATCTCTATCTTCTTGATAGTGAAGTCCGAAAATGTTGGTTTCACCATCATTAGGAGGACGGGAATAAGTAGGCTAAACTTCTTCTTAGACATCATATCTCCGCTTGAGACTTACGAGAATAATCATTTAGAGGTATCAGTCATAGGTTGTCGTTTTTTTTCTATGGCCGCTCAAAGTAGCACTGTATATCAAATCGCCATCCCGAATGACCATTAAGACAACCATGGATCACGCAGCCATTACACCATGAAGCATCCGGACAATCTGGAAAATTGCAGTCTTGGCCGCACGCATCGAGGCCACAATGAATATATCCCCCCGCGTAAAGAGCCAAGCTGAATGCAACAATAAGGGCCAGTGTTGCACACCATTTCATAACCTTTTTCATAATGTCTCCTTTCTTGGCTGCCTAACGAAGTCATCCCTTATATTAGGTCGACATCCTAGTCTTTAATAAGAAAGACGCGCTCTTCGCACTAGCATGACAGGACATTTCCCGATCTACTCCCTAACGAAGAGCGAGAAAGAAATATCTTGTATTAGGAAGCCTTCTTATTGGGACCCGTAAGAGCAATGTACTTGTATGCGGTCCCCAGTTGTTTCATCAAGACAGCCGAATATGGAGCAGGCGGTGCAATAGCTCGCGTCAAGGCACATTCCATAAATGCACCCTGGGCCACAATTATCAGCAGAACAACTGATGCGATCTCCCGCATATAGAGCCGCGGCTAATGCCACAATAAGCAGAACCATATACCACCCTTTTTTCTTGGTTTTCATGGAACCTCTCATCATCAGATTCAGACTGCATTTTTGTTATCAAATGTAGGCGCATTTGTCAAACGGGAGGAGCGGTCGACGGGCAAGCGCCTCGGGGCCGGCCTCAAGGCTCAGCGGACGAAGGCGTTGCGGCCGGCGTAGACGGCGTTCGAGCCCAGGTCCTCCTCGATCCGCAGGAGCTGGTTGTACTTCTCGACCCGCTCGCCGCGGCAGGGGGCGCCGGTCTTGAGATGCCCGGTGCCCATGGCCACGGTCAGGTCGGCGATGAAGCTGTCGACCGTCTCGCCGCTCCTGTGGGAAACCATGGCCCCCCAGCCGGCCTTGCGGGCCATTTCGATGGCCGCCACGGTCTCGGTCAGCGTCCCGATCTGATTGAGCTTGATGAGGACGGCGTTGGCCGTCCCCTCCTCGATGCCCCGGGCGATGCGTTGGACGTTGGTGACGAAGATGTCGTCGCCGACGAGCTCGATGCGGTCGCCGAGCGCCTTGTTCAGCAGCTTCCATCCTTCCCAGTCGTCCTCGGCCAGGCCGTCCTCGAGGACTTTGATCGGGTACTTGCGGGCCCAGTCCTCATACATGCGGACCATATCCTCCGCCTTGACCTTTTTGCCCTCGGTCCGCAGATGGTAAAGCCCGTCCTCGTAGATGCCGCTCACGGCCCCGTCAACGGCCAGAACGATGTCGTCGCCGGGCTTGTAGCCGGCCTTCTCGATGGCCTTGAGGATCGTCTCGACGGCGTCCGAGTTCTTTTTGAAGGCCGGGGCGAAACCGCCCTCGTCGCCGACGCCGGTCGAAAAGCCGCCGCTCTTGAGCAGGCCCTTCAAGGCGTGATATGTCTCAGCCCCCCAGCGCAGGGCTTCCCGGAAATCCGGGGCCCCGACCGGGGCGATCATGAACTCCTGGAGGTCCGTGCTCTGCCAGTTGGCGTGGACCCCGCCGTTGAGGATGTTGAACATCGGCACGGGCAGGAGATTGGCCCCCGATCCGCCGAGATAGCGGTAGAGGGGCAGGCCCACGGACGCGGCCGCGGCCCGGGCCACGGCCATGCTGACGCCGAGGATGGCGTTGGCCCCGAGCTTGCTCTTGTTCTCCGTGCCGTCCAGGGCCAGCATGGCCCGATCGACTCCCGCCTGGTCGAGGGCGTCCAGACCCTCGACGACCTCGGCGATGTCGATCCCGATGTGCTCGACGGCCCTGAGAACGCCCTTGCCGAGATAGCGGCCCTTGTCCTCGTCCCGCAGCTCCAGCGCTTCGTAAACGCCCGTTGATGCCCCGGAGGGCACGGCCGCCCGGCCCCACGCCCCGTCGGAGAGCGTGACCTCGGCCTCGACGGTCGGGTTCCCGCGGGAATCCAGGATCTCCCTGGCCTTGATCCTCTTGATGCGTGTCGGCATGGCGCACTCTCCTTTCTTTCCGGCGTCTCTCCGGCCTCGTGCGGCGGGCCGCGGGCGACGGAGCCGGTCCGTCGTCCCGTCCGTGCGGGGAATTCTACCAGACTCGTCCCGAATTCTCCAGCCGGACGGGGCGGCCCGAATTGACAACCTCTCTCCGCGATGCTAATAAAGGAGGCGCGATGAACGATCCGGCCCGCGGCGCACCGCCTATCCGGAGGGAACCCTCATGGTCATTCTAGAAGTCGTCCTGAAGCTCGTCCTGGCCGTCGCCCTGGGCGGTCTCATCGGCCTCGAGCGCGAGGCCAGCCAGAAGCCGGCCGGCTTCCGGACCAACATCCTCGTCTGCGTCGGGGCGACCATGATGATGACCATGGCCAGCCTCCTCGTCCAGGCCAAGGGGGGATCGGCCGACACGATGGTCCGCATGGCCGCCGGGGTCGTCACGGGGATCGGCTTCCTCGGCGCGGGGACCATTCTCCACGCCCGGGGAGAGATCGCCGGCTTGACCACGGCCTCGACGATCTGGCTGGTGGCCGGGCTGGGCCTGGTCATCGGGGCCGGCTATTATGTTCCGGCCCTCGTGTTCACGGCCTTGACGATCATAACCCTGCTCATGTTCCGACGGGTGGAGGATTCCTACATCCGCAAGGCCCAGTTCCACTACCATCTCAAGGCCAAGGCCCGTCCCTATATCCTGGCGAGCCTCCGCAAGCTGGCCCTCCATCACGGCGTCCGGCTCGAGAAGCTGACCATGAAGCAAGAGCACCAGTCCTACGTCATGGGATTCTCCTTCTCGGCCTCGGAGCAGAAGGAGCAGGAGTTCAACCAGGGGCTCCTCGAGCTGGCCGACATCGAAGAGCTGAAGATTGACTGAGCGCGCCCTGCTCCTGGCCACGACCAATCCGGGCAAGATCCGCGAGATCCGGGCTCTCTTCAAAGGCCTTCCCTGGAAGATCGTCGGACTGGAGGACGTCTGCCCAGGCCTGTCCTTCAAAGAACGAGGCAGAACCTTCGCCGAGAACGCCCGGGGCAAGAGCCTCTTCTTCAGCCGGAAGTGGGACGGCTTGACGCTGGCCGAGGATTCCGGCCTGGAGATCGAGGCTCTCGGCGGGGCCCCGGGGGTCGTTTCGGCCCGCTTTTCGGCGCCCCGGCCGACCGACGAAAAGAACAATCGCAAGGTCCTCCGCCTGCTCGCCGGCGTCCCTGAGAAGGCCCGCCGGGCCCGCTACGTCTGCGTCTTCGTTCTCTCCGAGCGGGGCCGGGTCATCAAAGAGGTCCGCGGCGAGGTCCGGGGCCGGATCGCCATGACGCCGCGGGGGACGGGCGGATTCGGCTACGACCCCCTCTTCTATTACCCCCGCCTGCGGCGGACCTTCGCCGAGGTCCCGCCCGAGGTCAAGAACGGGCTCAGCCACCGGGGCCGGGCCGCCCGCAAGATGCGGGCGTTCCTGGAAAAGATGGGCAGGGCCCGGCCCGCCGGGAGCCGGACCCTGCCGTAGCGGAAGGGAGAAAGAGGGGCGCTGACCGTCACTTGGCCGCGGTTTCCGGCCCGACCGTGATCCTGTCCTTGATCTGCTCGAAGACCTTCTCGCCGATCCCCTGGACCTTCATGATCTCCTCGATCCTCTTGAAGTTGCCGTTCTTGGTCCGGTAATCGACGATCCTCTGGGCCACCTTCGGCCCGATCCGCGGCAGGCTCTCGAGGTCCGCGACCGCGGCCGTGTTGATGTTGACCTTGCCTTTCGGGGCCGTCGCCTGGGTCTGAGCCCAGGCCAGGGACACGAAGAGGAAGGCCGCCGCCAGCCCGAGGGCCAGCGCTTTGTGGGGTTTCGTGGTCATTGGTGAGACCTCCTTTCGCCCATCCATTTTGCAAGCGCGGTGCCAATTCGGGCCAAGATATTAACCTATTCATTATCTTTATGATACAGGAAGGAACCCGAGCCCGGACGTCAAGTCCTGTCGACAGATCGGCCGGGGCCTGGAAACGGAGGTTGGCGGTATCCGGCCTGGCCTATTCCCGAGTCGAGGGGCCTGCGGATGCGAGGCGTGGTGGATCAGTTCAAGAGCGTGGGTGGCTCTTCCGGTAGACGTCCATCATCCGCTTGAGGTCGATGTGAGTGTATTTCTGGGTCGTGGCCAGGCTGGCGTGACCCAGCAGCTCCTGGATGACCCTCAAGTCGGCCCCGCGCCCCAGGAGATGGGAGGCGAAGGAGTGCCGCAAGGAGTGGGGACTGATCCTGCGAGCCACGGCCGTCCGGCGGATGTGCTTGCCGACCATCCGCTGGACCGACCGGGGCGTCAGGCGCCCGCCGCGGTAGTTCAGGAAAAAGGCCGTCGCGCCGCTTTCGCCGGCCGCCAGAAGCGGCCGGACGCGCCGGTAGGCCTCCAGGGCTTCCTCGGCCTTGCGGCCGAAAGGCACGAGCCTCTCCTTCCGGCCCTTGCCTTTGACCCTGACGAGGCGCTCCTCGAAGTGGATGTCGCCGGGCTCGATCCCGACGAGCTCGCTGACCCGGATGCCCGTCGCGTAGAAAAGCTCGAGAATGGCCCTGTCCCGGAGGTCGAGGGGCTTGTCCGTGCGCGGCAGGTCGAGGAGGGCGGCTGTCTCCTCCTCGGAGAGGAACGACGGGACCTTCTTCTCCTGGCGGGGTGTTGCCAGGACCCGGGCCGGGTTGTCCGCGATCCGTTTCCGGCGGACCCAATAATCATAGAAGGAGCGCAGGGCGGCCAGCTTGCGGCCGATCGTCGATCTCTTTCTCCTGCTCTCGTGCAGGCCGGCCAGGAAGCCGCGCAGGACGACGTTGCCGGCCTTGTCCCACCGGACGCCGGCCTCCTTGAGATAGGCGGCGACCTGCCGGAGGTCGCGCTCATAGCCCGAGATGGTGTGGGGCGAGGCGTTCTTCTCGTGCCTCAGGTAGGTCAGGAACTCAGCGATTTCCTTGTTCATCGGCTCCGGGCCCTGGCGTCTCTCCGCCGGGCCCTCCCCCGGGCATCCCCTTGCCTGCCGCCTGCTCCCAGATCTTCGCCCGGGGGGCGGCCTCCTTGAACGTGCACTTTTCGTTCTTGCAGTAGACGTAGGGATCGCCCTTGATGAGGTTCTTCCGGTATAGGATCTTGGCCCCGCACTGCGGGCAGGCCCGGTCGAGGGGCTCATCCCACGAGGCGAAGGTGCACTTCGGATAGCGGTCGCACCCGAAGAAGATCTTGCCCCGTTTGCTCTTGCGGCCGACGATCTTGCCGCCGCAGCCTGCGGTCGGGCAGTCGATCCCGGTCTCGACGGGCTTGGCCTTCTTGATGTATTTGCACTTGGGGTAATTCGAGCAGGCCACGAACGGCCCGAACCGGCCGAATTTCTGGGCCAGCTGGGAACCGCAATCGGGGCACGTCTCGTCGAGAGGCTTGGACTCTTTCTTGTCCAGGCTCTCCCGGAAATTGCAGGCCGGATACCCCGAGCAGGCCTTGAACTGGCCGAAGCGGCCGCCCTTGACGACCAGCTGCCGGCCGCACTTCGGACATGTCTGGTCGAGGGGGATGCCCGTCTGCTTGACGCCCGCGGTCTCGCCGGCCGCTTGAAGGTAGCCCTCGAGCAGGGCATGGAACTCCCGCAGGCTCTCGAGGCCCGTGCGCACGCCTTCGGAGATCCCGTCGAGCTCCTCCTCCATGTGGGCCGTGAACTTGTACTCCATGAGCTTGGCGAAGTGCTTGACGAGGAACTCCGTGACGTAGATCCCCATTTCGGTCGGCCGGAACTTGCCCTCCTCCTTGACGACGTAGGTCCGGGTCTGGATGGTGGCGATGGTCGGCGCGTAGGTGCTCGGCCGGCCGATTCCGCGGGCCTCGAGCTCCTTGACCAGGGTGCCTTCCGTGTAGCGGGGCGGCGGCTCGGTGAACTTCTGCTTGGATTCGAGCTCCAGGAGCTTGAGGGTCTCTCCGGCCTCGGCTTTTGGGAGGACAGCCTCCTTGTCGCCACCGTTGTGGGGCCAGGCGGCCAGGAAGCCGTCGAACTTGACGACCTCGCCCTTGGCCTGGAAGAGGTAGCGGCGGGCGGCCGCGATGTCGAAGGCCGTCTCCTCGACGACGGCCGGGGCCATCTGCGAGGCGATGAACCTCATCCAGATGAGCCTGTAGAGGTCGTATTCCTCCTTCTTGAGGAAGGGTTTGACCTTCTCCGGGGGCAGATCAAGGCGTGCGGGTCGGATAGCTTCGTGTGCGTCCTGGGTCTTCTTCTTGCTCTTGTAGACGTTCGGCTTGGCCGGGACATGGGCGGCCGAGTACCTCCCGGCGATAAAATCCCGCGCGGCGGCCTGGGCCGCTTCGGAGACGCGGAACGAGTCGGTGCGCATGTAGGTGATGAGCCCCGTCTGGCCCTGCTCGCCGATGGGCATGCCCTCATAGAGCTTCTGGGCCACGAACATCGTCTTCTTGACCGGGAAGCGCAGCAGGCGGAAGCCGTCCTGCTGGAGCGTGCTCGTGATGTAAGGCGGGCCGGGGTGCTTGGATTTGGCCCGGACCTGGACCTTGTCCAGGACGAACGGCGAGCGCTCGCATTCCTCGCGGACGATCTTGGCCTGTTCCTCGTTCTGGACCTTGGCCTTCTTGCCGTCGATCTTGGCCAGGGCGGCCTTGAAGGCCGGCGGGGCCGAGGCTTCCAACCGGGCGGCGATCGTCCAGTATTCCTCGGGCTTGAAGGCCCGGATCTCCTTCTCCCGATCGACGATGAGCCGCAGGGCGACGGACTGGACACGGCCGGCGGACAGGCCCCGGGAGATCTTCTTCCACAGCAGCGGGCTGATGCGGTATCCGGCCAGCCGGTCGAGGACCCGCCGGGTCTGCTGGGCGTCGAGGAGGTTGAGGTCGATCTGCCCGAGGTGGTCGAAAGCCGCCTTGATGCCCTCCTCGGTGATCTCGTGGAAGACGGCCCGGAAGATGTTCTTATTGTCCTCTTCGAGAAGCTGCCCGAGATGCCAGGAAATGGCCTCGCCCTCGCGGTCGGGGTCGGCCGCGAGGATGACCCTCTCGCTCGCCCGGGCCGCCTTGCGGAGCTCGGCGACGACCTTCTTCTTGTCCGGGATGATCTCGTAGGTCGGCCGGAAGCCGTTCTCGATGTCGACGCCGAGCTTCTTCTTCGGCAGGTCCCGGACGTGGCCCATGGACGCTTTGACGACGTAGTCCTTGCCGAGATAATGGTTGACCGTCTTGGCCTTGGCCGGGGATTCGACGATGACGAGCGATTTGGCCACTTAGATTCTCCTCTGGAACTGCTTGCCCGGGTGCTGGATGACGGCTCCCTTCAACTCAAGGCCGAGAAGAAGGGCCAGCAGCTCGGACACGCTGAAGTCCGTGCTCTCGGCCAGGTCGTCGATGGGCCGCGCCTCGTCGGCGGGGAGCGCCTCGAGCAGCGTCCGTTCCTCCCGGCTCAACGCCGGCTTATTGTCCATCTTCTCTTCCTTTTGCGCAAGGAGTATTTCCCGCCAGGGGCTCGGGAGCTCCCCAGCGACGTCCTCCCAAGACTCGACGAGCCCGGCCCCTTCCTTGATCAGGCCGTTCGAGCCCCGGCTGAGCGCCGACATCGTGGTCCCGGGCACGGCCATGACCTCCCGGTCCTGGGACAGGGCCAGCCGGGCCGTGATGAGAGATCCGCTCCGCTCGGCCGCTTCGACGACCACCAGCCCGAGGCTGAGGCCGCTGATGATCCGGTTGCGGACCGGGAAATTCATCGCATGGGGAGCGGTCCCCAAAGGGAACTCGCTCAGGACCGCGCCTTGCTCCGCGATCCTGTCGGCCAGCCCGCCGTTCTCGGCGGGATACATGACGTCCAAGCCCGAACCTAACACCGCCACCGTCCTTCCGTGTCTGAGGGCCCCCCAATGGGCGCAGGCGTCGATCCCGAGCGCCAGACCGCTCACGATGACGCAGTCGCGCGCGGCCAGATCGCCGGCCAGCCTTTCGGCCACGGCCCGCCCGTAGGGGCTCGGCCTCCTCGACCCGACGACGGCCACCGCGGGATTTCGAAGGGCCTCCGTCCGTCCCCGGCAATAGAGGACGAAGGGAGGATCGAAGATCTCTCTCAGGTGTCCCGGATACCCGGGGTCCTCGAAGGTCAAAAGAGTATACCCCTTTTCCCGGATTTTTTCCAATTCCCGCCCGGCTTCGTCCAGGGCCCGGCGATCGACGACAGCCTGGGCGACCTCACGGCCGAGTCGGAGCCCGTCCAGGTCGGACGCCCCGGCGCGGAAGAGCCGGCCCGGGGAGCCGAAGCGCTCCAGGGCCCTCCTGGCCGCCGGAGATTGGCCGTGAAAAAGCATATGGAACGCCAGCCAGGAAAGGTCCGCGCCGTCCATACCGCCGTCTCCTCATCTTGACAGACGCTCGGCGCCCGCCATCCTTCTCATTTTCACCTCGGGTTCTTCTCCCGATACCGGAGAGTTCAGGATGAGGAATGCCGATAGATATCCCCCCGAAGACCCCCATAGCGGAGGGGGACCCGCCAGAGGCGGGGGAACCGTCGGGACTGGTTCCCGGGGGTTTGGGGGGCTAGGGGGGATATCTATCGGCAGAGGACCTTCCAGAGCTCTCCGGGATCGGGGGAAGAACCTTATTTTCCGAAGAGGATGGAGCCGCCGGTGTAGAACGTTCCGGCGACGGCGCCGGTCATCAGGCAGGCCAGGGTCGCCGCGAGCAGGGCCCGGAAGCCGATCCGGGACAGGTCGCGGAGCCGGCCCGGGGCCAGGGCCCCGATTCCGCCGATGAAGATGGCCAGCGAGGCGACGTGGGCGAAACCGCAGAGGGCGTACGAAGCGATGATGGCCGAACGCGGGTCGCGCAGGGCGCCGTTCGCAATGAGCGCCGAGAGATGGTCATAGGAGACGAGCTCGGTCGTCACCGCCCGCTCGCCGATGATCCGGGCGACGGCCCCGGCGTCAGCCGGGGTCACGCCGAGGATGAGGGTGAGGGGGTAGAAGAGATAGCCCAGAAGGCCCTCGAGCGACCAGGCGACGTTCCAGCCGAAGAGCCCGTTGACGAAGCCGCCGGCCCAGCCCAGGCCCATGTTGACGAGGGCCAGGATCCCCAGGAAGGCGATGAGCAGGGTGACGATCCCGCCGAGAAGCTTCAGGCCGTCAAAGGCGCCTTTGATGATGGCCATGATCAGGTTCTCGTCCCGCTCGTAATGCGGCCGGACGTCGACACCGAGTGTCAGGGGCTTGCCGGTCTCCGGCATGATGAGCTTGGCCATGACGATGCACGCCGGGGCCGAGATGAACGAAGCCGAGACGAGGTGGCCGGCGATCGTCGGGATCCCGCCGTGCAGGATCATGACGTACATGGCCAGGACCGTCGAGGCGATGGTCCCCATGCCGGCCGTGAGGATCGTCCCCAGCTCGGACTCGGTCATGCCGTCGAGGTGGGGCTTGACGACCAGGGCCGACTCGACGCCGACGAAGATATTGGACGACACGGCCAGGGACTCGGCCCCGCTGATGTGCATGAGCCGGGTGAAGACCCGGGCGAAGAGCCGGACGAGGAATGGCATGACCCCGAGGTAATAGAGGGCGCCGAGCAGGGCGGCGAAAAAGATGATGGTCGGAAGCCCTTGAAAAGCCAGGAAATAACCGAGCGAGGTCTCGCCGGCCTCGTTGACGGAACCCGGCGGCAGAGCCAGCCGTCCGAAGACGAACCGGGTCCCGGCCGTGGCGCTCTCGAGGACGGACACGACGGCCTCGTTGACCCACAGGAAGACCCGGGCCCCGGCCGGGACGATGAAGACGAACAGGGCCATGAGAAGCTGCAGCCCGAGGCCCCAGACGACGACGCGAAAGTTGACGACCTTCCTGTTCGACGACAGGAGCCAGGCCAGGCCGATGAGGGCGAACAGGCCGGCGAAGCTGACCAGATTATGGACGCTCACGACTCCTCCCCCTTCTCCCCGGCCCGCCTACTCCAGGCGGACGGTCTTGCGCGACGACGTCTCCCCGCGGACGATCCTGAGCCGCGAGGGAGCGACGTCGAGGTGAGCGGCCAGCCGCTCGATGACCTCCCGGTTGGCCCGGCCCTTCTCGGGGGCCGACGCGACACGGACGCGGTACTCCCCCTCTCCCGTCTCCTCGACCCCGGGCTTCCTGGAGCGGGGCTGGACCTTGACCGCGAGCAGGACCGCCTCTCCCTCCCGGCAAGGCCGCATCGTCCCGCCGGCGGTTATCTGCGGTCCTCGAGGACCGACCGGTAGCGCTCGAAGAGGTCCTTGAGCTCCTTGCGGGTCACGACGTAGCGGCTGATATAGACCGACCAGACCGAGCGGACGGGATCGTTCGACTTGATGAGAACATAATCCCGGAGCGAGCCGGTCCTCGTCTGGGGCGCGAACCGGAACTCGACCACGCGGGAGTTGCCGGGCGGGATGCGAAGGGGGAAGGACAGCGGCTTGCCGCCGGAGTAGAAACGGATCTCCTCGTGGGACATCTCCACCTGGAGCTCCCGTTCCCCGACGTTCTTGACCGTGACCTTGGCCGTGGGCGCCTCGCCCTCGAGGCTCAATCCCATGTCGACGTTATAGACGTCGAGGTCGATCTTGGCCGACGGCGGGACCTGGATGTCGACCGTCAGGGCCAGCTCACGCCGCTTCTTCTCGGCGTCGTTGGAGACGAGGATGACGTACCTGGTCAGGCGGCCGGAATAGCCGCGGGTGTCGAAGGTCGCCTTGACCCGGCCCTCCTGTCCAGGCCCGATCGTCTGTTCGGAGAGCAGGGCCGCCGTGCAGCCGCAGGTCGTCTCGACGCGCTCGATGACCAGCGGCTCGTCGCCCTCGTTCTTGAAGACGAACTCGTGGACCAGGACCTCGCCCTGCTTGACCTTGCCGAAGTCGTGGGCCGTCTCCTTGAACACGGCGCGGGCTTTTTTCGCGGCGCCCGGGGCGCCTGAAGCGAGCAGCACCGCCGCGGCCGCGACGAGAACGGCGCCGGCGCACCATACGACACGTTGTCTCATCGTTCTCTCCTTGTGTCCGTCACGCCTATCTTTTATACCGGAAAAGGCCGGCCTTTCGCAACCTCGTCGCCCCTCACTCGACCGTAACGCTTTTGGCGAGGTTGCGCGGCTGATCGACATCCAAGCCCTTGGCGGAGGCGGCATAATAGGCGAAGAGCTGCAGGGGCAGGACCGTCAGGAATGGCGAGAAGAGCTGATGGACGGCGGGAACGGGGAAGACCTCCTCGGCCACGGACCGGGCCTTGGCGTCGTCCTCGAAGGCCACGGCCAGGACCCGCCCGCCGCGGGCCTGGACCTCGGAGATGTTCCCGAGCATCTTCTCGTAGACCCGGTCGCGGGGGACGATGGCCAGGGTCGTCATGCCCTCGTCGATGAGGGCGATCGGGCCGTGCTTCATCTCCCCGCCGGCGTAGCCCTCGGCGTGGGTGTATGAGATCTCCTTGAGCTTGAGGGCCCCTTCGAGGGCGATCGGGAAGTTGATCCAGCGGCCGAGGAAGAGGTAGTGCTCGCAATCCAGGAACCGCTTGGCGATCCGCTCGACCTCGCCGGCCCGCCCGAGGACGGCCTCCATCTTGTGCGGGACGCGCTGGAGCTCCTGGATGAGGGGCAGGACGGCTTCCGGCTCGAGCGTCTTTTTCGCCTGGGCGAAGGCCAGGGCGAAGAGGGACAGGGCGGCCACCTGGCCGACGAAGGTCTTGGTCGCGGCGACCCCGATCTCCGGCCCGGCATGGGTGTCGAGGATCCCGTCGGCCTCGCGGGCCATGGTCGAGTTGACGCTGTTCGTCACGGCCACGACGGCTCGGGCCCTGTCGCGCACGGCCCGCAGAGCGGCCAGGGTGTCGGCCGTCTCGCCGGACTGGGAGATGCCCAGGACGAGCGTCCCGCGGTCCATGGTGAAGTCGCGGGCCCGAAGCTCGGAGGCGTATTCGACGTCGACCGGGACGCGGCCCAGCGTCTCCAGGAGGTACTTCCCGACCAGTCCGGCATGGTAGGACGTCCCGCAGGCCACGATCACGACGCGCCGGGCGGCCCGGAAAACGCGGGCGTCGAGCCGGGCGTCGCCGAGGAAGACACGGCCCGATTCGAGGGACAGACGGCTTTTCAGCGAGTCGCGGACGACGTCGGGCTGCTCGAAGATCTCCTTGGCCATGAAGTGGGCGAAGCCCTTCTTCTCGATCATCTCCGCTTCCCACGTCAGGACCTCGACGGGCTTGACGACGGGTTCGCCGGCGAAGGTCCGATAGCGGGCCCCGGCGGGCGAGAGGACGGCGATCTCGCGGTCCCCGAGATACGATACGCGGCGCGTGTGCTGGAGGAGGGGCGTGATGTCCGACGAGACGAAGGTCTCGCCCTCGCCGAGACCGACGACGACGGGCGGACCGTTGCGGGCGGCGACGATGCAGCCCGGCTCGCGGACCGAGATGCAGGCCACCGCGAACGAGCCCTCGAGCTCGGCGACCGCCCTCCGGACGGCCTCTTCGAGCGAGCCTTGGTCGTATTTCTCGAGGAGGTGGACGATGACCTCGGTGTCCGTCTCCGTCCGGAAGACGTGGCCCTCGGCCCGCAGCCTGTCCTTCAGGGCCCAGTAGTTCTCGATGATCCCGTTGTGGACCAGGGCCAGATGGCCCGTGCAGTCCGTATGGGGGTGGGCGTTGTCCTCGCTCGGCCGGCCGTGGGTCGCCCACCGCGTGTGGCCGATGCCGCAGGTCCCCGCGACGGGGCTTGTCCGCAGATATCCCTCGAGGTCCCGGATCTTGCCCTTGACCCGCCGGCGCTCGATCCGGCCCCCGTCGAGGACGGCGATCCCGGCCGAATCGTAGCCCCGGTATTCGAGGCGGCGCAATCCTTCGACGAGGTCCGGGACCGTGTCCCGGGCCCCGGCGCAACCGATGATACCGCACATGGGAACGCTCCTTTACAGGTCGAGATCGTCGTCCGACGGCTCGCCGTCCTCCGGGTCCGGCCCGGGCGGGGGGGGCGTGAGGCCGATGAGAGGCAGGTACGCCGCGCCCTCGTCGTGGGGGTTCAGGGACCTCAGGATATGGAGGCCGCCGGCCGCGGCCAAGTCGATCGTCTCGCCCTCGTTGGCCGGGGCGATGATCTGGACCCCCGGCCGGAAGATGTCCTGCTCATTGACGGCCCGGACGACCCCGACGCGGCCGTCGCTCAAAGAGACGAGAGACCCCAAAGGCCAGACGCCCATGAACTGGAAGAACTTGTCCAGGAGCTCGGGGTCGAAGATCTTGCCCCGGTCGAGGACCATGAGCTCGTGGATCTTCTCGGGGGGATAGTCCTTTTTGTAGGAGCGCTTGAGGGCCAGGGCGTCGTAGACGTCGCAGATCGTGACCATCATGGACGCCGGGTGGGGCTTGCGGGCGTAGGGCGAGCGGGGATAGCCGGTCATGTCGTAGCGGAGGTGGTGCTCGTAGGCGACGACGATCGGCAGGACGCCCAGCGAGTCCTTGAACCCGTCCAGGATCTTGGCCCCGAGGAGCGGGTGATTGCGGACCTGGACGAACTCGCCCTCGGACAGTTTGTCCTTCTTCTGGATGACCTTGAGCGAGATGTAGAGCTTGCCGACGTCGTGGTAGAGGGCGGCGATGCCCAGGTCGAGGACCTCGTCCTTGGAGAACTGGAGCTTGGAGCCGAAGAACATGGTCAGGAGGGTGACGTTGAGGAGATGGACGAAGGTCACCAGGTCCCGCCTCTTGACCGAGACGAGGTTGAGGAGCTCCTGGTGGCGGCCGACGAAGTCCTCCATGATGCCGAGGATGTTGAACCGCAGGTCCAGATAGTCGACCTCCTCCTCCTCGAGGACGACATTGAGGGCGTGGGAGACCGTCTGGACGGCGCCCTGGTACTTCACGCGGGTCGGGTCCTCCTCGACCGCCGGGGCCTCGCCCTTGACCATCGTCCGCAGCTTTCCGGCCCGGATGTTCTGGATGCCGTGGAGATTGAAGTATTCCTGCTCGCTGATCTTCTCCTGCCGCTTGACCCGGGTCATGAAGATGATGAACTCCCGCAGCTCCTCGAACCGCAGGCCCTGCTGGAAGATGATCCGCTCGACCCCGTTCTTCTCCAGGAAGTCGATGAGCGGGCCGAGCTTGGTCCGGAGATTGAAGAAGATCTCGTCCTCCCAGGCCGCCTCGCCGCCGACGAGGCCCAGGACGAGCTCTTTGCGGTCCTCGAGGATCTCCTGGACGAGGGTGTAGAAGCGGTTCAGGTACTCCCGGAACTTGGGATGCTCGCCGGCGTAGATCTTGCCCGCCTGGATGGCGTTCATCAGATAGATGAAGCTGATCTTGACCTTATCCCTCACGCCATTTCTCCAGGATCCGGCCCGCCTCCTGGCGGACCTTGCGGTGCCAGA
The DNA here is from genome assembly GCA_964423315.1 of uncultured Eubacteriales bacterium. Taxonomy (GTDB): domain Bacteria; phylum Acidobacteriota; class Aminicenantia; order Aminicenantales; family Saccharicenantaceae; genus RBG-16-66-30. Next base: position 15,070 of record CAYREO010000015.1, read on the forward strand.
AGTCCTTTCTTTGGGCGAGCGGCTCGATATAGGGGATGGCCTCCCGCAGGTCATGACCCTCGACGATCCGGAGGTTGCGGAGCAGGGTCTTGTTCCGGATGCCGTAGGGCGACTGCAGGCGGAAGAGCTTGGTGAACGCGACGTGCTTGGTCCGCTCGTTCCTCAGCAGGGCGAGAAGGGCCTCGGCCTGGATGAGCTCGTTCTTCTTCTCGAGGACGGGGAAGAGGAAGGCCTCATCGAATTCCCTGAGGGAGCGCATGGCTTGGAGGGCTTTGACCTTCGCGCCCGGGTCACCGACGGTGTAGATCTTCTTGAGGAGATCCAGGGACTCCGGCCCGTCGACGGCCGCCAGCCCCTCGGCGATCCGGCCCAGGAGCTCGCTGTCCGAGGACTTCTTCTTGATCCGGAGCCGGATCTCCTCGATCCGGTCGGGGAAGAACCGCAGGCAGGCTTTCATCAGAGACGGGGAGACGATCCGGTCCTTGAAGACCGTGTCCAGATAGGCCTCCGGCGGGTGAAGGCTCCGGCCGAGCTTGTCGATGAAGTCGTCGAGCGCCGGGCTCGTCTCGCCCCGGAGCAGGCAGCCCTCGATGTGGCCGGTCAGGTCGGCCCGGACCTGGGCGAATCCCGGCTCGCCCCCGAAGTCGATGGCCCGGGCCTCGAGGACCTCGTAGAGATCCCGCATATATTCGAGATCTCCCTCGTCGACGATCTTGACCCACTCCTCGGCGATCCGGCCCAGCACGTGGGCGGCCATCTCGCCCTTCGTTTCCTGGGACAGCATCACGAGCAGCAGGAACCGGTAGTTCCGCTGGAGGAGCTGATGGTCGAGCGCCAGCTTCTTCTCGAAAGAGATCTCGTTGAGGAGATTGGACAGGGTCTGGCGGTAGATCTCGGAGTGGAGCTGGGTCGAGGTACCCGACAGGAGGATGCGGATCTTCTTCTCGACCTCCGACTTCCGGTTCTGGGGGTTGTCGGTGTGGAACAAGGCCCTCAGCGAGGTCGCGATCTTCTTGTGCCGCTCCTTGTCGACGATCCGGGAGAAGATGCTGAAGCTCAGCGAGTCGAACTTGTCGTTGCCGATGATCTCCTCCCAGAGGGTCGAGGCCAGGTCCTCCTCGGTCAGGTCGGAGATGAGAAGCTTCAGGTTCTCGAACTTGGCCTCGGCCGGCGTCTTGCGGGCCCCGGCCAAGGTCTTGAGGAGCTGTTTGGCGCAGGCCCGGTGCTTCTCCTCGGAGGTCGCCTTGAGGTAGCCGAAGAACTTCGTGAAGTTCTTGTGCAGCTCCTCGTTCTGGATGAGGTCCTCGGTGTTGAACTTGCCGACGACCCTCTCGAAGCTTCCGGCGAGCTGGTCGAACTTGGCGACGTCGTTCTCCTCGGCGGCCTCCATGAGAAGATAAGGCCAGATGTCCTTGATCTCCTCCCCCTCGCCCTGCAGGAGCTGGGAGTAGTTCAGGACCTCGAGCGAGATGTGGGCGATGTTCTCCTTCCGAAGGATGGCCTCGCCCCCGCCCTCCTTGACGAAGGCCTTGACCGGCAGCATGATCTTGGAGGCGAAGCGCATGAACTCGGCGTGGGGGATCCCGGGGCGGATCTCCATGCGCTTGATCTTGCGGAAATGGAAGAGCTGGGCCAGGTCCATATAGGTGCGCTCGCCCTCCCAGAACCGGCCGTCGATGAACAGGGCGTGGGGCGTGAAGCCGATGGACACGGGATTGAGGTGGACGAACAGGTCCTCGAGCTTGGCCATGAGCTCGTTGACGCTGCTCTTGAAGGCCGGGTGCTCGGCGTTGTACATGGAGGCCATCTTGAAAGACACCCGCAGGGCCCGGGTCATGGACCGGATGAGGTCATCCTTCTCCGACGGCGCGGACGACGACCGGGGGGCGGTGGAGGCCGCAGCCGTCCCTGCCGGTGTCGCGCCGTCTCTCTCGAGCGTCATGGATGGACCTCAAGGCATATAGGCCGGGCCCCGTCGGAGCGGACGGTTCCCGTGCGGATCCACTTCGATTCTTCTCTTCCAGGGCCAAAATATCATGCCCGTGAAGGGTGATTCAAGGGGTGATTCTCGCTCCTCACACTGGGCCCTTGAGGACCCGGGGAGCCTGTGCTATACTGCCGCGAAATGGAACGGAGGCGAGCCCCATCCGGAAAGCGGTTCTGGCCCTGGCCGACGGCTTCGTCTGCGAGGGCATAGGGTTCGGCGCGAGCGCCAAAGTCGGGGGGGAAGTCGTTTTCAACACCGGGCTTGTCGGCTACCCCGAGTCCATCACCGATCCCTCCTACCACGGCCAGATCCTCTGTCAGACCTATCCCCTCGTCGGCAATTACGGCATCGACCTGGCCCGCTTCGAGTCGGAGAAGCCACGGATCGCCGGCTACGTCGTCTCCGAGCTCTGCGAGCGCCCCTCGCACGCGACTTCGGTCAAGACCCTCGACGGCTGGCTCCGGGAGCACGGCATCCCCGCCATCGCCGGCGTCGACACCCGGGCCCTGACAAAAAGGCTGCGCGTCGAAGGGGTCATGCCCGGCATCCTGGCCGTCTCCGACAGCCCAGTCAGCGCGGCCCGGGTCCGGCGCGAGGCCCTGGCCGCGGCCGACCCCAACGCCCGGGACCTGGTGGCCGAGGTGACGACCGAGGAGATCAGGATCTATAACTCCGGGGCCCGGACGACGGTCGTCGTCGTCGACTGCGGCGTCAAGATGGGCATCATCCGATCGCTCATCGAGCGCGGCGTCTCGGTCGTCCGCGTGCCCGCCTCGACGGACGCCATCCGGATCCTGTCGTTCTCGCCGAAAGGCGTCGTCCTGTCGAACGGCCCGGGCGACCCCAAGAGGCTGGCCGCGACGGTCGGGACCGTCCGCCGGCTGATGCGCGAGGGACTGCCCGTCTTCGGCGTCTGCCTGGGGAATCAGATCCTGGCCCTGGCCGCCGGCGCCGACACCTTCAAGCTCAAGTTCGGCCACCGCAGCCAGAATCAGCCTTGCCTCGAGGAGGGGACAAAGCGCTGCTTCATCACCAGTCAGAACCATGGCTACGCCGTCGACACGAGGACCCTGCCCCGGGATTGGGCCCCTTGGTTCCGCAACGCCAATGACGGGACGAACGAGGGTATCCGCCACCGTCGGCGCCCATTCTTCAGCGTCCAATTCCATCCCGAGGCCTGCCCGGGCCCGACCGACACGGCCTTCCTCTTCGACCGCTTCCTGGGGACGCTCGGATGAAAAAGCTCCGCAAGGTCCTTCTCCTCGGCAGCGGGGCTTTGAAGATCGGAGAGGCCGGCGAGTTCGACTACTCCGGGAGCCAGGCCATCAAGGCCCTCAAAGAAGAGGGCCTCGAGGTCGTCCTCGTCAATCCGAACATCGCCACCATCCAGACCTCCGAGGGGATGGCCGACAAGGTCTATTTCCTGCCGGTGACCTTGCCGTTCGCGGAGAAGATCATCGCCCGGGAGCGGCCCGACGGCATCCTGCTCTCTTTCGGCGGGCAAACCGCCCTCAACTGCGGCGTCGCGCTCTGGAAGAGCGGGGCGCTCGAACGGCATGGCGTGTCCGTCCTGGGGACCCCCCTGGCGGCCATCGAACGGACCGAGGACCGCCGGCTCTTCAACCGGGCCCTGGCCGAAGCCGGGCTCAAAACGCCCCGCGGCATCGCCGTCCGGTCCGTCGAGGACGGGCTGCGGGCGGCCAGGAGGATCGGCTATCCGGTCATGGCCCGGGCCGCCTATGCCCTGGGCGGGCGCGGCAGCGGCATCGCCGCGACCCCGGCCGAGCTCCGGGCGTCCCTGCGCAAGGCCTTCGCCGCGGCCCCCCAGGTCCTGGTCGAGGAATCGCTCGCGGGCTGGAAGGAGATCGAGTACGAGGTCGTCCGCGACCGGGCCGACAACTGCGTCACGGTCTGCAACATGGAGAACTTCGATCCGATGGGCATCCACACGGGGGAGAGCATCGTCATCGCCCCGTCCCAGACCCTGACCAACGAGGAATACCACCGCCTGCGGGAGATCGCCATCCGGGCCGTCCGCCACCTGGGTGTGGTCGGCGAGTGCAACATCCAGTATGCCCTCGACCCCCGCGACGGGGACTACCGGATCATCGAGGTCAACGCCCGCCTGTCGCGCAGCTCGGCGCTGGCCAGCAAGGCGACGGGCTACCCGCTGGCCTTCGTGGCCGCCAAGCTGGCCCTCGGCCGGCTCCTGCCGGACCTGCCCAACTCGATCACCAAGGTCACCACGGCCTGCTTCGAGCCGGCCCTCGACTATCTCGTCGTCAAGATCCCGCGCTGGGACCTCAAGAAGTTCGCCCGCGTCTCGAAGAAGATCGGCTCGGAGATGAAATCGGTCGGCGAGGTCATGGCCGTCGGCCGGTCCTTCGAGGAGGCCGTCCAGAAGGCGGCCCGGATGCTCCAAGTCGGGATGTACGGCCTGGTGGCCAACGAGAACTACTCCTTCCGGGACCTGGAGAAGGAGCTCCGCCAACCGACCGACGAGCGGCTGTTCGGCATCGCCGAGGCCCTCAAGAAAGGGTTCACCGTCGAGCGCATCCACCGCCTGACCCGGATCGACAGATGGTTCCTCCACAAGATCGCCAACATCGTCGACTGCGGCGTCCGCCTCGGGAGACACCGGCTCGCCGCGCTCCCGCCCGACCTGCTGCGCGAGGCCAAGGCCAAGGGCTTCTCGGACAAGCAGATCGCCTTGCTCACCGGCTCGTCGGAGCTCCGCGTCAGGGCCCGCCGCAAGGAGGCCCGCCTCGCGCCGGCGATCAAGCAGATCGACACCCTGGCCGCCGAGTACCCGGCGCGGACGAATTATCTCTACACGACCTACCACGGCCGCGAGGACGATGTCCTTTTCCGCAACGGCCGGGGGACGAAGGGCAAGGTCCTTGTCCTCGGCTCCGGATCCTACAGCATCGGGTCCTCGGTCGAGTTCGACTGGTGCTGCGTCAACGCCGCCCTGGCCCTCAAGAAGCTCGGCTACGCGACGGTCATGGTCAACTACAACCCGGAGACAGTTTCGACCGACTACGACATCTGCGACCGCCTCTACTTCGACGAGCTGAGCTTCGAGCGGGTCCTCGACATCTACGAGAAGGAACGGCCCCTCGGCGTCCTGCTCTCCATGGGCGGCCAGATCCCGAACACCATCGCCCTCAAGTGCCACCGGGCCGGGATGCGGGTCCTGGGCACCCCTCCGGCGAGCATCGACCGGGCCGAGAACCGCTTCAAGTTCTCCCGGCTCCTCGACGAGCTCGGCGTCGACCAGCCGGCGTGGCGCGAGCTGACGAGCGTCGCCGCGGCGAAGGCCTTCGCCCGGTCGATCGGCTACCCGGTCCTCATCCGCCCGTCCTACGTCCTGAGCGGGGCGGCCATGAGCATCGTCTTCAACGAGGCCTACCTCGACCGCTATCTCCAGAAGGCCTCCCGGGTGACGCCCGAGTACCCCGTGGTCATCTCCAAGTTCATCATCAACGCCAAGGAGATCGAGCTCGACGCCGTGGCCGACCGCGGCCGGGTCGTGGCCTCGGCCATCATCGAGCACGTCGAGAACGCCGGGGTCCACTCGGGCGACGCGACGATGGTCCTGCCGCCCCAGAAGCTCTATATCGAGACCATCCGGCGCATCCGGGCCATAGGCCGCGAGATCGCCCGGGCCCTGGACATCACCGGCCCCTTCAACATCCAGCTCATCGCCAAGGACAACGCCATCAAGGTCATCGAGTGCAACCTGCGGGCCTCGCGCTCCTTCCCCTTCGTCAGCAAGGTGGCCCGGACGAACTTCGTCGAGCTGGCCGTGGCCGCCATCATGGGCCGGCCGCTCGGCGAGCGGAAGTCGACGCTCGACCTGAACTATGTCGGGGTCAAGGCCCCTCAGTTCTCCTTCTCCCGGCTCAAAGGCGCCGATCCGGTCCTGGGCGTGGAGATGGCCTCGACGGGAGAGGTCGCCTGCCTGGGGGAGGACGTCCACGAGGCCTACCTCAAGGCCATCCTCTCGACCGGCTTCACCCTGCCGAGGAGAAGCGTCCTGCTGACGGTCGGCGGCGAGGAATCCAAGCACCGGTTCCTGGGGGCCGCCCGGACACTGGCCGGGCTGGGCTTCCGGATCTTCGCCACCGACCGGACCTCGGCCTATTTCAAGGCCAACGGCATCCCCAACACGCGCCTGTTCAAGGTCCACGAGCGCCGGGGCCCCAATATCCGCGATCACCTCGCCGGGGGCAAGATCGATCTCGTCATCTCCATCCCCAACCCGCACAAGCGGGTCGAGTTCAACTCGGCCTACAAGCTGAGGCGCTTGGCCGTCGACTTCTCGGTCCCCATCCTGACCAACCTCCAGGCCGCCGACCTCTTCGTCCAGGCCCTGGCCGCGAAAAGGACGGACGACCTCCCGATCAAACACTGGGCCGAGTACGAGTGACACCCCGGCCGGCGGGGGCGGCGCTTGTCCGGAGGGAGCGAGTCGACTATAATCCAAACAGGTGAACCCGCCATGCGCATGAAACGAATCGCCCTTTCGATCGGCTTGGTCATCGTCCTCTCGGCCGCGATCCCGCTCGGGGCCCAGGACCGGGCCCTCCAGGCGGTCCGGGTCAAGGTCACGGCCGAGCAGGCCAACCTCCGGGAGCGGCCGGACATCGGCAGCGCGGTCGTCCAGCAGATCCCCGAGGGCACGGTCCTCCAGGCCGACCGCAAGGAGGGGGAGTGGTTTCTCGTCCGCTACATCCTCGACGACGGCGGCGTGAGGGCCGGCTATATCCACGAGAGCCTGGTCGTCGTGACGGCCGAGCCGGCCGGCCCGCCGGCCAAAGAGACCCGTGAGCCGCCGGTCGTGACGCCGGCTGAGCCCCGACCGAAGGCCCCCGCTCCCGGACCTGCGCGAGCTCCGCGGCCGCCGGCCCCTGCGTCCCGGCCTTTCGAGCTCTCCGTCTCGCTCGTGGGCGGTCCGGTCGACCCGGCCGACCTCAACGAAGGCGCCCGAGGGCTCGTCGCCCACAACGCGGCGCTGCTCGGCGTCGAGCCCTCCGGTTCCGTGGGAACCATCAGGCTCGGGGTCGGTCTCGGTCTCGAGCTGTCCTACCGGATCTCCTCGGAGCTCTCCATCGGTCTGGGCCTCGATCATCTGCGGGGCGGGACCACGAGCCGGGTGACCTACGCCCCCGAGCTGTTCACGGAAACCCTGACCGTCGAGCCCGCATTCCAGGCGATGCCCGTGAGGGCCCTCGTCCGCTTCTACCCGGGGCGCGGCTTCTACCTCAAGGGCGGCATGGGGGCCTACCGGGTGAAAGCCGGATACCTCTACAAGTTCGACCGGGAGGGCATCTGGAGGCAGGACAAGGGCTCCGCCACGGCCTGGGCCTTCGGCGCCGAGGCGGCGTTCGGCGGGGACTGGGACGTCGGCGGCAACCTCGCCTTCTTCGCTGAGGCCGGATTCCGGCTGGCCCGCCGGAGCGGGCTCGAGGGCCGCAACGTCTTCCGCAATTTCCTCGACGAGACCGTGACCGAGGAAGGCACGCTCTATTTCTGGAGACAGGCCCTGGACGCGTCCAGCTATCCGTTGTTGTTCGTCCGCGGGGAACGGCCGTCGGGCCCCGACATCTCGGGCGCCAGGAGGGCGGACATCAACCTCTCGGGGGCGACTTTGAGAGCCGGTCTCCGCTTCCGATTCTGAAGACACTCCGGCTCCCGCTTGACGGCCGGGGCGGACCGGAATATCCTAGGCGTGGAGGATCGATGACGATCAGCCCTTCTCTGCTGGCCATCCTGGCCTGTCCCTTCTGCAGGGCCGACATCAAGCTGACGGCCGACGAACAAGGGCTCAAGTGCGTCTCCTGCCATCGCGTCTATCCCGTCAAGGACGACATCCCGATCATGATCGTTGACGAGGCGGCTGTCGACCCGGACCGGCCCGTCAAGGAATGAGCGCATCATGTGCGGCGTCCTAGGGATCTGGGGCAACGGCCCCGTCTTCCGCGATCTCTACCAGGGACTGCTGGCCATCCAGCACCGGGGCCAGGACTCCGCGGGCATCATCACCTTCGACGGCCGGTTCCACGCCAAGAAGGGCAACGGCCTCGTCCACGACATCTTCACGCCGGAGAACATCCATCACCTGCGCGGCCCGATCGGCATCGGCCACACCCGCTACCCGACGATCGGCGGGGGCGGCGGCGACGACGCCCAGCCCTTCCAGCTCAACTCCCCCTTCGGGCTGATCATGGCCCACAACGGGAACGTCGCCAACTACCGGGAGCTCAAGGACGAGCTGTACCGCAAGTACCACCGGCTCCTGAACTCCGACAACGACGTCGAGATCATCCTCAACATCTTCGCCGAGTCCCTGGCCCACGAGAACGCCCGGACGCTCGAGCCGGAGCACGTCTTCCGGGCCGTCCGCAGCGTGTTCCACAAGGTCCGCGGCAGCTATTCCGTGGTCGCCTACATCGCCGGTGAGGGAATGGTCGCTTTCCGCGACCCCTACGGCATCAAACCCCTCGCTTTCGGGGTCCGCCGCGACGGCATCGTTCCGTCATACGCCTTCGCCTCCGAGACCGTCAGCCTCAACATCATGAACTTCGGCGAGATCCGCGACGTCGAGGCCGGGGAGGTCCTGTTCCTCGACCGGGGCCGGACCCTTCACCGGAAGAGGCTGGCCCGGGCCTGCGCCGCGCCCTGCCTTTTCGAGTGGGTCTACTTCGCCCGGCCCGATTCGTTCATCGACCGGGCCAACGTCTACAAGTGCCGGGTCAATCTGGGCCGGGCCCTGGCCGTCGAGATCCGCAAGCGCAAGCTCGACATCGACGTCGTCGTCCCGGTCCCCGATTCGGCCCGCGACGCGGCCATCGAGATCGCCCGCAAACTCGGCCTCAAGTACAGCGAGGCCCTGGTCAAGAACCGCTACATCGGCCGGACGTTCATCATGCCGGCGGCCGGCCAGCGGCGCGACTCCGTCCGCCAGAAGCTCAATCCCATCGCCTCGGAGATCAAGGGCCGCAAGGTCCTGCTCGTCGACGACAGCATCGTCCGCGGCAACACCTCGAAGGCCATCATCGAGATGGTCCGCGAGTGCGGGGCCAAGAAGGTCTACTTCGCCTCCTATTCGCCGCCCCTGCGCCACCCCTGCGTCTACGGCATCGACATGCAGACGAAGACGGAGTTCGTGGCCCAGGACGCCGACGAGAAGATCGTGGCCTACAAGCTGGGGGCCGACGAGGTCATCTACCAGAGCCTCAACGCTCTCAAGAAGGCGGTCCGGACGGAGAACCCGAAGATCAAGAACTTCTGCGCCGCCTGCTTCGACGGCATCTATCCCACGGGCGACATCACCCCCGACCTCCTGGAGGACATCGAGGCCGACCGCAAGCTCGTCCAGGACAGCCAAATGGAGCTCGATATCTGACGCTCGCACAAATCTCCGAGTCCGCCGAGACCTTACCAGGCTGTTCTCTCCCCGTTCCGGAGGATCTTCCCTATCGTTATTTGCCGATAGATATCCCCCTAGCCCCCCAAACCCCCGGGAACCAGTCCCGACGGTTCCCCCGTCGCTGAAGCGACGGGACCCCCTCCGCTATGGGGGTCTTCAGGGGGACATCTATCGTCAACGATAGGTTCTATCCTCCCTGGAACGGGGGGAGAACAGCTTAGAATCCGAAGCCGTCGAGGAGGCCGAGGGACCGGCCGATGGCCCCCAGACCGACCGAGAAGCGGAACTGGGTCTCGGGCCGGGCCCGGAAATAATAGACGCGGAGCTCGGCCTGGAGATCGAGGCACTGGATGTGGTAGGTCGCGCGGCACCCGGTGTAGAGGAGCTTTCGCTCCCGGATGTTGTAATCGGCGTCCGCCTGGATGTCGAGGGACAGGCGCGGCAGGCGCAGCCCCCCGAGCAGGCCGAGCTGGTGTCGGTCGTAGAACGGGATGAGGGCCGGGTCGACGCCGGTGATCCAGGCATTCCGGCTCTTGAACCAGGTCAGGCTCAGGAAATCGCCTTCGGCCTTCGAGCCGGCCATCGCGCCGACCCTCAGGGTCGACAGGTTCCCGTAATAGGGGTTGTAGCCGGCCGATGCGTCCAGGCTGAATTTGGCCTGGGGGTAGAAACGGACCGTCCCGGTGATCTCCGAGAAGCGGGGCGGTTGGCCGTCGACGGGGAAATCCCGCAGAGGACCTTCCTCCGGGGAGAAGTAGAAGGTCTGTCCAAGCCCGACCGACAGGACCTCGACCGGCCGGTCGCCGGACTTGAACAGCAGGCGGCTGGTGACCCCGTAGCTCATCTGGTGGAAGCGGTAAAAGCCGTAGGCCGTCACGATCCGGTCGGCCTGGCTCGTCGGGCTGTCGTAGGTGTAATGGACGTAGGGCTCGACGATGTTCTTGAGCCTCGGCCGGCCGTCCCGTCCATGGAAGACCCTGAAGAGGACGGGGCCGGTGACCTCGATCTTGAGGCCGAAGCCCGGGGCGAAGAACGGGTCAGCCACGCTCTGGCCGGTCTCCGGGTCGAGGCTCTGTCCGTAATAGACGAACTTGCCCGTCAGGGCCGTGTCGGCCGTCAGCCAGGGGGCGGGCGAGAGGGGCAGGCTGAGGGTCGGGTGGACGGTCAGGGTCTCCGACCGCCGCTCCGTCCCGGCCTCGTATTCGGATCGCCGCCCGTAGCGCCAGGCGTGGAACGACGAGCTCAGGGAGAAGTACAGCGGGCCGGCGAGGGGGACCTTGAAGACGTTGAACTGGACCTGCGGCAGCGAGGTGTTGACGGCGGCGTCGCCGAGCTCGGAGAAATACGTCTCGAAGCGCGAGGCCCGGGCGCTGAGGTTGAACCGGGCCCACGAACGGGTGACATGGACCTGGGAGCTGCGGTTGAAGGTCACGGCCCGCCGGAAATCGTCGTCGAACTCCTTCAGGAAATCGTACGAGCTCTGGAGGTCGACGTTGGCGGCCAGGCGGAAGCCCCAGGGCAGGGCCTGGGAGTGGTCGATCCGGACGATGGACGAGGCGCCGGGCTTGTCCCCCGAGGCGTCCCGCTTGTACAGGAAATGGTACAGGTCGGCCTTGCCGCGCGTCTCGCCCGGGAAGAGGTAGCGGAACTCGAGCCCCGCCCCGAGGCCCCGCCGGGCGAAATAATCGAGGCCGACCGTGGCGTCCAGGTTCGGGGCGATGGCCCAGTAGAAGCTCTGCGAGAGCGAGAAGCCCTTGGGGCCCGAGAGCCCGACCCGGGGCATGAGGAACCCCGTGGCCCTCTCCTCGAGGGGATAGCGAAGGTAGGGGACGTAGAGGACCGGCACGCTCTTGATCCTCAACACGGCATCCCACATGGCCACGTATTCGTCCTGGCGGAGGTCGGCCCGGGACAGGGAGAATCCCCAGCGCGGATTGGGCTGGGTGCAGGGCGTCAGTGAGGCGGACCTGAGACTGTAGCGGCCGGCCGCCCGCTTCTCGACGGAATCGGCTTCGAACAGGAAAGATGGCGGGACCATGCCCGAGGCCCGCTCGATGGCCCCCAATCCGGTCTCCAGGTTGAAGCGGATCCGCTCGGCCCGGATGACCTCGCCGTCGCCTTGGGCGACGACGTTGCCCTCGGCGAGGACGTCCTTGGTCTCGAGCCGGAATTCCACGCGGTCGGCGAACAGACGGAACCGGCCGTAGTGGACCTCGACGTCCCCGGAGGCGAAGATCAGGTCCCCGACCCGCTCCTGGATCCGGGCGACGATCCGGGCCTCTCCCTGGACCGGACGGCCCTCCTGGAAGGCGGCGGCCGCCGGCATGGAGCGGGACAAGACGAAGAGCGCGAGGATCGCCGGGCCCGGCCGGGACGCATGACGGGCTCGGCGTTTCTCGGAGGGGCGGGCTGCCATCGCCGGAAATTTAGCACACCGCGGCGGAGGGACGCAAACCGGCCCGCCGGGGCTCACTCGTCGGGAGGCTCATCCTTCATCTCCCGGCGGAGGGCCCGGGCGAGGCTCAGGAGGCCCGAGGCGATGCCGAGCACGGTGAAGGCGAGCAGCAGGACAGGGTGCGTCCCCAGCCACTTGTCGAGGAAGTAGCCGATGAACAGGCCGACGGCGATGGAGGACGGCAGGATGAGGCCCAGGGAGCTCAGCTCGGCGAGCCTGCGCAGGCCGGGACGGCGGGGCGGGATGGACATCGTCGCGGACCTATTCTTGAAGAAGGCGGAAAGGTTGTCAAGCGAAGAGCGATCGATGGTATACTACCGTCCGTGAGCGTCCCCGAGTCCTTCGACGAGCGCGTTCTGCGGCGGGTCCCCCGGGAGATCCTGGCGGTCTCGGCCGTTTTGGCCGCGGCCGCCGCCCTGCTCTTCGATCCCCTGACGGGCCTGGTCTTTTTCGCCGGCGGGGCGCTCTCGGCCCTGGGCTTCGCCTGGCTGAAAAGCTCCCTTTCGCGCGTCCTCAGCCAGGGGAAGACGGGGGCCCTGCGGTCCGGGATCGCCCTCTACGCCCTCCGGCTCGCGTTGATTTGCGGGGTCTTTTTGCTTATAATCCTCCTCTTCCCGGGGAAGGTCCTGGCCTTCGTCGCCGGGTTCTCGGTCCTCGTCCCGGTGGCCCTGGTCGAAAGCGTCAGGGCCCTGGCCCTGATGAAGACATGGAAGAGCTAGAACACAGCCTCTGGATCGTGGATGCCTTCAACCGCGTCTTCGGCCCGCCTCTGGCCGCGGCCCTGGGGCTTTTCGGCATCGAGGTCCGCGATCCCCTTCACCTCGTCCCGGATTTCATCGTCGTGGCCCTCGTCGTCGCCGCCGTGCTCATCGTCCTCCTCGGCCTGGCCTCCCGGAGGCTGTCCCTGGTCCCGTCGGGCCGCCAGAGCGTCCTCGAGGTCGTCGTTCAGGCCTTCGACGGCCTGCTCGCGGACACCATCGGCCCGGAGGGCCGCAAGTACCTGCCGGTCGTCGGCACGGTCGGGCTGTTCATCTTCGGCTGCAACCTCATCGGCCTCGTGCCCGGCTTCATGGCCCCGACGAGCAAGCTCAACGCCACGCTCGGCTGCGCTCTGGTCGTCTTCCTCTACTACCACTGGCAGGGCGTCAGGGCCCAGGGGCTGAAGTACTTCAAGCACTTCGTGGGGCCCATCCCGGCCCTGGCCCCGCTGATGATCCCGATCGAGATCATCAGCCATTTCTCGCGCCCGGTCTCGCTCTCGATGCGGCTGTTCGGCAACATCTTCGCCGAAGAGCTGCTCATCGTCATCATGGCCTCGATCATCCCCTTCTTCCTGCCCCTGCCGTTCATGGCCATAGCTATCTTCACCTCGCTCATCCAAGCCTTCGTCTTCGTCCTGCTCTCTTGCATCTATATCGCCGGGGCCGTGGCCCACGAACAAGACCATTAAATGGAAAGGAGTCCCGTCATGTCCAAGAAACTGAGGTCCCTGAGCTTGCTGTTCTTCTTCGTCGCCCTGTCCGCCCTGCCTCTATTGGCCCAGGAAACGGCGGAACCGGGCGAATCCCGGGCATCGCTCTTCAAGCTGTCGCTCATCGCCGGAGCGGCCGTCATCACGCTGTCCGCGGCCGCCGGGGCCTTCTGCCAGGCCAAGGCCATCAGCAGCGGGTGCGAGGGCATCTCCAGGAACCCGGCGTGCGCTCCCCACATCCGGTTCCTGCTCATCTTCGGGTTGGTCCTCATCGAGACCCTGGTCATCTACGCCCTGCTCATCACGATCATCATCCTGATGGTCCAGTGGGGCAAGTACACCTAAGCTGATCCCGGCCGCGGCCCGGGACGGGCCCTGCCACCCCCCGGGCCCTGGAGCCGATGGCGCCCTTCACGTTCAAGATACTGGCCGCGTCCTTCACGCGGTTCAACAAGGACAATTGCTGGACGGCGGCCATCGTCATCTCGTACTTCTCCCTGCTCTGCAGCGTCCCGCTGATCGCCCTGTTCTTCGCCGCGACGGCCCGCTTCCTGGGCGACTCCGAGATGGCCCTGCGCAGCCTCAACATCTTCACCGACGAGTTCTTCGTCCATCTGGACCCGGCGTTCTTCAAGAGCCTCGAGGCGGTGTCGGGAAGCGTCGGCCGGCTCGGGCTGTTCGGCATCCTCGGCTCGTTCGTCGCCGCGAGCCTCCTGTTCTCCAACGTCATCGCGACCATCAACCACATCTTCCGGACGAAGTACCACAAATCGTTCTTCTACAACCGGCTGATGGAATACCTCTTGATGTTCGTCATCGGCGTCATCATGCTGTTCTCGCTGGCCATCACGGCCGTGTGGTCGGCCCTGGACCGGGCCGTGCGGGCCAGCACCCTCGTCCGGACGACCATCAACCCCGACGCCGTGGCCCTGGTCAACAACTTCTTCCTGCAGTTCGTGATCCCCTACGCGCTGACCTTCCTGGTCTTCTTCGTCGTCTACAAGTTCATCCCCGAGACCAAGGTCCACACGAACTCGGCGGCCGTGTCGGCGGCGGTGGCCGCCCTTCTCTACGAGATCTTCAAGAGGATCTTCGCCTTCTACGTCGTCCGTCTTTCGGCCGTCGGCATCGTCATGAGCCGGTTGCTCCAGGGAACTTTGACCTCGATCATCTTCTTCCTGCTGTGGGTCTCCGCCTCGCTGGTCATCATGCTCTGGGGGGCGGAGCTCGCGGCCGTGCTCAACGAGCGCCGCGAGGCGGCCGCGCCGCCCCCCCCCGCGGCCCCGGCCGCCACGGCCGTCTGAGCGCGGGCGGGCGATCCGTTATCGATTGAGGATCCCCAGGTGGTCGGATCCCGCGGACCTGCGCACGGAAAAGGTCGCCGAAAAGATGAGGGACGATCCCTCCAGCCTCAAGAGATCGCAGGGAGCGCCGCCTCGCTGGTACGAGGGGCGTCCCGGACGAAGCACCAGGGTTAGATATACTTGGTAACCAGGGCGGCGAGCTTGTCCTTCGGCAGGACGCCGACGGCCTTTTCCTTGAGCTCCCCCCCCTTGAAGAGGATGAGCGTGGGGATGGCCATGATGCCGTAGGTCTGGGAGGTCGTCGCGTTCTCGTCGACGTTGACCTTGACGACCTTGAGCTTGCCCTTGTGGGCCTCGGCGACCTCTTCGAGGGCGGGGGCGACCATCAGGCAGGGCCCGCACCAGGGGGCCCAGAAATCGACCAGGACCGGGAGCTCGGACTTGAGGACCTCGGTCTCGAACGTGGCGTCGGTGCCGGTGAAAATGGCGTCGGACATCTTTATCTCCTGTGGTTATGGTTCTCCGCGGGCAAATCGCGTTCCATGATAGCGGCGCCGGCCCGGCTTGTCAAACGCCGGGCCCCGCTACTCCGCCCAGCCGAGCTTTTCTTTGACCAGGGCGTAATAGCTGCGGCGGGGCGAGGTCACGAGATGGAGCTCGAACGGCGCCTTGCGGATCTCGACCGCGTCGTGGGGGGCCATGAGCCCGCCGCGCTGGCCGTCGAGGGTCAGGAAGACGTCTTCCCCGGCCGTTAAAAGCGTGATGCCGATGACCGAGGTCGGAGGGACGGCCAAGGGACGGAAGGTCAGGGTGTGCGGGCAGATGGGCGTGACGACGACGGCCGCCACCCGCGGATGGACGATGGGCCCGCCGGCGGAGAGCGAATAGGCCGTCGAGCCGGTCGGCGTCGAGACGATCAGGCCGTCGGCCTTGAGCGAGGCCACTTCCTGTCCGTCGATCGAGATGCCCAGCTCGATCATCCGGGCCACGGCGCCCTTGGTGACGACGATATCGTTGAGGCAGTAGGCCGGGCCGTTGGCGGACCGGCACTCGAGGAGCCAGCGCGGGCTGACGACATCCGCGTTCCCGCCTAGGAAGCTGTCGAGGGCCGGCGTCGCCTCGCTGACGGTGATCTCGGTCAGGAACCCCAGCCGCCCCAGATTGACGCCCATGACCGGGACACCGGCCCGGGCGGCGTAGTGGGCGACGCTGAGCAGGGTGCCGTCGCCCCCGAGCACGACGACAAGGTCGGAAGCGGCGGCGACCTCGGCCCTCGGCAGCCCGCCGGAGCGGCCGATCTTGCGGGCGGCCGCGTCCTCCAGGACGGGAGCGATCCCGCGAGCCTCGAAATAATCGACCAAAATCTTCAGGATGCCCTCGACCGAGGGGGCGTGGGGCTTGATGACGATGCCGGCCTTGCGCACGTCTCGCTTTTTATTCATGGCTTGCCGCCTCCTTGATCCACAACGGGATGAGGTCCCGGTTCGCGTCCGGTCTCCCCTTGGCCCACTTGGCGAAGAACTCGCGGTTCCCTCTCTGGCCGCGCGTCGAGCAGGCGATGATCCCTTCGAGCCCGAAGCCGAGCCCGCGGGCCCCCTCGACGATCCGGCCCAGAACGTCCTCGTGGACGGCCGGGTCGCGGACGATGCCCTTTTTCCCGACCTGCTTTCGGCCGGCCTCGAACTGGGGCTTGACGAGGGCCAGAAGGGCCCAGTCCCCCGGCAGCTTGCGGACGGCCGGCAGGACCTTGAGAAGGGAGATGAAAGACAGGTCCGCGGTGACGACGTCGGGCGCCTCGCCGATGTCCCCGGGCTCGAGATAGCGGGCGTTCTTCTCGACGGGGACGACCCGGGGGTCCCGCCGCAGGGCCCAGTCGAGCTGTTTCGTATCGACGTCCACGGCGTAGACCTTCCGCGCACCCCTTTTGAGCAGGCAATCGGTGAAGCCGCCGGTCGAGCTGCCGAGGTCGACGGCGACCGCGCCGCCGACGTCGACCCCGAACCGGTCGAGGGCCTCTTCGAGCTTCAGGCCGCCGCGGCCGACATAGGGCGGGGGCGTTTCGACAAGCAGCTCGGCCTCTTCGTCAAGGAGAGCCCCCGGCTTGAGGACGGCCCGCCCGCCGCTCGAGACGAGCCCGGCCATGACCAGGGCCTGGGCCTTCTCCCGGCTCGGCGCAAGGCCGCGCTCGACCAGGAGTCTATCCGTCCGTTTTCTCATCGCCGCAGGAACAGAGGGGCTCCCGGAAAACCTCCCGGATCTGGCCGACGAGGCCGTCGACATCCAGCCGGTACATGCGCCGGATCTCCTCGGCCTTTCCGACGGGGTAGACATCCACGGGCAGCCCGATGGACTTGAAGCGGATGCCGAAGCGCCGCTGCCGGTCGAGGAACTCGCGGACGGCGCTCCCCGCCCCCCCGGACAGCACCCCTTCCTCGACGGTGACGATGGTCCGGCCCGGCCCGGCATAGCGAAGGATGGCCTCTTCGTCGAGGGGCTTGACGAACCGGGCGTTGATGACGGCCAGGGACAGGCCTTCGTTCTCCAGCATCCGGGCGGCCGCGAGGGCCGGATAGACCATGTTCCCGAAAGCCAGAATGAGGTCGCGCCCGTCCTTCAGGAGCTCGCTTTCGCCCGGGGGGATCGTCCGGAGATCGGCGTCCAGCGGCACACCCACGCCCTTGGCCTTGGGGAAGCGGATGGAGACGGGGTGCCCGTAGGACAGGGCCGACCACATCATGTGCCGCAGCTCGTTCTCGTCCCGCGGGGCGCAGACGATCATGTGGGGCATGTGCCGGAGGTAGACGATGTCGTTGACGCCCTGGTGCGTCGGCCCATCGTCGGGGACGATGCCGGCCCGGTCCAAGGCGAAGACGACCGGCAGGTCCATCAGGCAGACATCGTGATAGACCTGGTCGTAGGCCCGCTGAAGGAAGGTCGAATAGATGGCCACGACGGGCTTGAAGCCCGAGAGGGCCAGGCCCGAGGCGAAGGTCACGGCATGCTGCTCGGCGATGCCGACGTCGAAGAATCGGTCCGGGTACCTCTCCGAGAAACCGGCGAGACCCGTGCCCTCTCCCATAGCCGCGGTGATGGCCAGGACCTTCCTGTCCCGGGCGGCGATCTCCTCCAGCGTCCGGCCGAAGACGCCGGAAAAGGAAAGTCCGGATCCGTTGTTCAGCGGCTCGCCCGTCGCGATGTGAAAGGGGCCGGCCCCATGGAACTTCGCCGGGTGGGCCCGGGCCGGCTGGTAGCCCCGTCCTTTCTGGGTGACGCACTGGATGAGGATGGGCCCGTCGTATTTCTTGGCCAGCTCGAAGGCCTCGACCATGGACTCGACGTTGTGGCCCTGGACGGGGCCGACGTAGCGGATCCCGAGCTCGGTGAAGACGAGGCCCGGGAAGATGGTCTTCTTGACGAGCTCCTCGAGGGCCCGGCCGGCCTGGATGAGCGGCCAGCCGACCTTGGGGATGTTCTTGAGGATGGACTTGGCCTGGTCCTTCATCCGGATGTAGTGCTGACCGGACACGAGGTAGGAGAGGTACTTCGACCAGGCCCCGACATTGGCCGAGATGGACATCTCGTTGTAGTTGAGGACGATGATGAGCCGGGACTTGAGGTGGCCGATCTGGTTGAGGGCCTCGAGGGCCACGCCGCCGGTCAGGCTCCCGTCGCCGACGACCGCGATGACGTGATGGTCCTGGCCGGCCTTGTCCCTGGCGACGGCCATGCCGAGGGCCGTCGACAAGGCCGTCGAGGCGTGACCCGTGTTGCAGCAGTCGTGCTCGCTCTCCTCGCGGCAGGGGAAGCCCAGGATGCCGCCGCACTTCCGGAGCCGGCAGAAGCTCTCCCGGCGGCCGGTCAGGATCTTGTGGGTGTAGCACTGATGGCCGACGTCCCAGACGATCTTGTCCCGCGGCGAATCGAAGGCCTTGTGGAGGGCCAGGGTCAGCTCGACGACGCCGAGGTTCGAGCCCAGGTGCCCGCCGTTCTTCGAGACCGTCTCGAGGATGAGGGCCCGGATCTCGGCGGCCAGGAGCGCGAGGTCCTGCCGCGAGAGCGTCCGGACGTCGGCGGGTCCGCTGATCCGGTCGAGGACCACGGCTACGCGTCCTCCCCGTCGTCTTCCCCGGCCTCGGCGGCCTCGAAGTTCTCGGTCCGCAGGGCCCCTTTCTCGTCCTTGAGCAGGATCTCGATCTTGCGCTCGGCCTTGTCCAGCTCGGAGCGGAGGAAGCGGGTCAGCTTGACGCCCTTCTCGAACAGGGCCAGGGAGTCGGCAAGGGCCACGCCGCCCTTTTCGAGCTTGGCGACGATCTGTTCGAGCTCGGCCAAGGCTTTTTCGAAGGTCATGTTGGTCATGGGCTCTCCTTCAGGAACCGCGATCCCAGGAGCTTCTTGCGGTCCACGCTGCGGACTTGGGCTTGGAACTCGCCCTTGAAGAACGAAACGGTCACGGTCTCCCCCTCGGCGACCTCCTCGACCTTGCGGACGAGCCGCAGGCCGCCCTCGTGCCAGACCAGGGCGTAGCCCTTCTTGAGGACGTCAAGGGGGCTGAGGGCGTGGAGGGCCGCCGAGAGCCGCTCCCACGCGCCGCGGTGGTCGCGGAGCCCGGCGCGAACGAGGTGGACCAGCTTTTGGGCATGGAGAAGGGTCCGGCCCTTCATCTCGGCGAGGCCCTGACGCTCGGAGCGGACGACGTTCCGGGCCCGGACGTCGAGGTCGTCCACGCGCTGAACGAGGTTCAGGAGCCTGATCTGGAAGTTCTCGAAGATCCGGTGCCGGGCCAGGTCGGCGACCTCGGCGCGCCGCTCCTGGAGCTCGTATTTCAGCAGCTCGGCCGCCCGCCGGGCCAGCGAATCGATGCGCTCCTGGAAGGCCTCCTCCTTCTCGATGACCATCTCGGCGGCCGCCGAGGGCGTCGAGGCCCGGACGTCGGCGACGAAGTCGGCGATCGTGAAATCGATCTCATGCCCGACCGCCGAGATGACAGGCTTGGGCGAGCGGGCGATGGCTCGGGCCACGACCTCCTCGTTGAAAGCCCAGAGGTCCTCGATGGACCCGCCGCCGCGGCCGACGATGATGACATCGATGTCCGGGCACTCGCCCAGGCGGTCGAGGCCCTCGGCGATCTCTTGGGCCGCCCCCTCTCCCTGGACCCGCGCCGGGTAGATGAGGACATGGAGCTTCGCGTAGCGCCGCTCCAGGACGCGGAGGATGTCGCGGATGGCCGCTCCCGTCGGCGAGGTGACGACGCCGATCGTCCGGGGACGGAGGGGGAGTTTCTTCTTCCGCCCGGGCTCGAACAGGCCCTCGGCCTTGAGCTTGGCTTTGAGCTGCTCGAAGCGGAGCTGGAGAGCGCCCTTGCCCTTGGGCTCGACGAGATCGACGTAGAGCTGGTAGTCGCCGCGCGGCTCGTAGACGCTGATCTTGCCCCGGCAGATGACCTTAAGGCCGTCCTTCATCTCGAAGGCGACCCGGCGGGCGTGGCTCTGCCACATGACGGCCTTCAGGACGGGAGGGTTGAGCGTGACTTTCTCGTCCTTGAGGGTGAAGAAGACGTGGCCGGACGAGGCCCGTTTGTAGCCGGAGACCTCGCCCTCGACGAGGACCTGGGGAAAGGCGACCTCGAGGGCCGTCTTGACGAGCTCGGTCACCTCGGAGACCGAGTAGACCCGCTCCCGCTCGACCAGCCCCTCAGGCATCGCCTCCGTCCTCCGACAGGATCTCGCGGACGATCGACCGGGCCTTGCCCGTCGCGGGGTCGATGCGGACGAACACGCCGGACAGGAACAGCCCGTCGCGCGAGGGCTCGAACCGCTGGGGGCGCGAGGTCAGGAACCGCTCGAGGGCCTGCTGGCGGGCGATGCCGATCACGGAGTTGCGGCCGCCGGCCATGCCCGCGTCGGTGATGTAGGCCGTTCCCCCCGGCAGGACCCTCTCGTCGGACGTCGGGACATGGGTGTGGGTCCCGATGACCGCCGAGACCCGGCCGTCGAGGTGCCAGCCGAGGGCCTGCTTCTCGGAGGTCGCCTCGGCGTGGAAGTCGACGATGATGATCGGCGTCTCGGCGGCCAAGGCGGCGACCTCCTCGTCGGCCCGGCGGAAGGGGCAGTCCAGGGGCTCCATGAAGACCCGTCCTTGGAGGTTCAGGACGGCCGCCTTGATCCCGTCGGCGTTCTGGAAGACGTAGGAATGCCGGCCGGGATTGACGGCCGGATAGTTCGCGGGCCGCAGGAGCCGGGCCTCGCGCTCGAGGTAGGGCAGGGCCTCCTTCTTGTCCCAGATGTGGTTGCCCGAGGTCAGGACGTCGATGTGGAGGAAGAGGTCCTTGCCGATGTCCTCGGTGATGCCGCTGCCCCCGGCGGCGTTCTCGCCGTTGGCGATGATCATGGACGGCGCGTACTTCTTGACCAGGGCCGGCAGGAACTTGTCCATCGCCCGGCGGCCCGGCCGGCCGACGATGTCGCCGAGGAACAGGACGCCGAACTCAGCGGGCATATTCGACGGCCCTCATTTCCCGGATGACGGTGACCTTGATCTGGCCGGGGTAGTCGAGCTCGTTCTTGATCTTCTCGGCGGTCTCCTTGGCCAGGAGGACGGCCCGGTCGTCGGAGATCTTGAGGCTCTCGACGATGATCCGGATCTCGCGGCCGGCCTGGAGGGCGAAGGCCTTGGACACGCCTTCAAAAGACGCCGCGATCTCCTCGAGCTTCTCCAGCCGCTGGATGTAGGTCTCGAGGAGCTCCCGCCGGGCGCCGGGGCGGGCGGCCGAGAGGGTGTCGGCGGCCTGGACGAGGACGGCCTCGATGGACGGGAAATCGACGTCGCGGTGATGCGAGGCGATGGCCTGGACGACCTTCTCCGACTCGCCGTACTTCTTGGCCAGCTCGACGCCGAGCTCCGTGTGCGTGCCTTCCGTGTCCTTGTCGACGGCCTTGCCGATGTCGTGGAGCAGGCCGGCCCTCAGGGCGACGTTGGGGTCGAGGCCGATCTCCCGGGCCATCATGGCCGCCAGCATGGCGACCTCCTTGGTGTGCTGAAGGACGTTCTGGCCGTAGCTCGTCCGGTACTTGAGCTTGCCGAGGAGCTTGATGAGCTCGGGGTGGATGTCCCGGACCTTGAGCTCGAGGACGGCCGATTCGCCCTCCTGCTTGATCTTCTGTTCGAGGTCGTTCTTGACCGACTCGACGATGTCCTCGATCCGGGCCGGGTGGATGCGGCCGTCCGTGACCAGCTTCTGGATGGACAACCGGGCCAGCTCGCGGCGGATGGGGTCGAAGCTCGACAGGATGACGGCCTCCGGGGTGTCATCGACGATGATGTCGACGCCCGTGGCCATCTCGAGGGCCCGGATGTTGCGGCCCTCGCGGCCGATGATCCGGCCCTTCATGTCGTCGGAGGGCAGGTCGACGACCGAGACGGTCGTCTCGACGACGTGCTCGGCGGCCGAGCGCTGGATGGCGTTGGTGACGATCTCGCGGGCCCGGGCGTTGGCTTTTTCCTTGGCCTCCTCCTCGATCCGGCGGACCGTGGCGATGGCCTCGAGCTTGGCCTGGTCCTCGATCCGCTTGATGAGCATGGCCTTGGCCTCCTCCTGGGTCAGGCCGGAGACCCGTTCGAGCTCCTCGGTCGTCCTTTTCAGGGTCTCGGCAATCTTGGCCTCTTCGAGCTCGAGGTCCTTCTCCTTCTGGAAGAGCCGCTTCTCCTTCTGGGCGAAGTCCCTCTCCTTACGCTCCTGGGATTGGATCCGGCGCTCGAGGTTCTCTTCCTTGTTGAGGAGCCGGCGCTCGAGATCATTGATCTTGCGCTGTTTCTCCCGGTATTGGGCCTCCAACTCGGCCTGGCGGCTGAGGTCCCGCTCCCGGGCCTCGAGGGTCGCCTCCCGCTTGGCTTTTTCCCCTTCTTCCCTGGCCTGGCTGATGATCTGCCGGGCCTCCTCCTGGGCCTCGAAGATGCGGCGGGTCCCCTCCCTCCTCTTGATGAGCAGGAAGACGACGGCCCCGGCGAGTATGACGATGACGGCCAGGCCGACGATCATGATGGCGTTCACGCGCATTACCTCCTCTCGAAATGGGCGGAGACGAGGCGTCGGAAGGCAGGAGGTGGTCAGACGACGAGAACCCGGGCCTCGCCCGGGCCGGGCCGGATATCCGGCCGTCCCGAGGGGCTGTCGCCCGGGAAGCCCCCCTTAAGAGGGGACTTCGTCCAGCTTCGTGTATGTCTTTTCATCTTCGAAGAGATGAACCTCCAGGCTTGCGATCTCCGTCTCCATGTGGCCAAGCGCTTCGTTGAGTTGATCGAGCTTCTTCTGGCTCAAGAACAGCTCGTCCGCGATGTTCAAGGCCGCCAGGACGGCGATCTTGGTCGTGTCCGCGGACTGGGATTTGACAGCCACCTCGTGCATCTTCTGATCAACGTACGAAGTCAAGTGGCCGATGTATCGCTCATCCTCCTCTCCTTTGACGCGGATCTTGTATCGTTGTCCGTAGATCTCGATCTCGAGAATCCTGTCGGTCATAGCCCGAGCTGATCGATCTGGCCGATGATGGCCTCGATCCTCCCCTTCAGGGCTTCCCGCTCGCCCTCGAATCTCTTCAGTTCCTCGTCCAGGCGGGCGACCTTGCGGGCGTTCTCCTCGGACTCCTTCCGCTCGGCCCGCAACTCCTTGATCTGCTGCTTCAGCTTCTCGTTCTCGGCCGTGAGCTTGTGGACGTGGTCGACGACCTGGCCGATCTTGCCTTCCAATATCTTAATACGCTCAAGTTCGGATGTCAATTTTTCGCCTCCCTCAGTTGGATGTCGAGAACGGACCTCAGGTGTCCGACGATCTCCTGTTCGACGCGGTCCACTTCCTCCGCCGTCAGCGTCCTTTGGGCATGCCGGTACCGGAACCGGAGCGTCAGGCTGACCTTGCCCTCAGGGACGGGGCCGCCCGCGAATCGGTCACGGAGCTCGAATCCCTCGAGGAGGGGCAGGGCCAGCTTGCCCAGGGCCTGCCGGACGTCCTCGTAGGAGACCTCGCGGTCCACGAAGAAGGACAGGTCGCGGTGGATGCCGGGGAATCTCGGGGCCGGCGCGTACTGGAAAGGCCGCGGGGCTTTCTCGAACAGGCCGGCCAGGTCGATCTCGGCGGCATAGACCTTCCGCTCGACGGACAAAGCGGCCGCGAACGCCCGGCGCACCTCGCCGAGGCAGCCGAACGCCTGGCCCTTGACGAGGAGGGCCAGCGCCCGGCCCGGCTCGAAATAGGGATGGTCCCTCTTTTCGAAAACGAGAGGTTCGAACCGGAGTCCTTCCATGAGGGCCTCGAGAGCGCCCTTAAGAACGAAGAGGTCGGTCTCGGCCGGCGGGCCGGCCGCCCCCGCGTCGGCCAAAAGGCCCGTCGTCAGCACCCCGAGGTGGAGCTCCTCGCGGTGCTTGTCGCCTTGCCAATGAAAAACGTTGCCCAGCTCGAAGATGTGGACCCCCTCGAGCCCGCGATTGAGGTTCCAGGCGGCGTTCTCGAGAAGGCCCGGAAGGAGCGTCGTCCGCAGCACCGAGGCCCGGGCCGAGATGGGGTTCTGGATGGCCACGGGCACCCGCCCGCTCCCGGCCGCCTTCTCCCTCTCCGGGTCGGCGAAGCTCCAATTGAGGACCTCGTCGAATCCCTGGCCCATGAGGATCCGCCGGATCTTCTCGCGCCGTTCCCGGGCTTTATCGACGCCGAGATCGAACGACTTGACCGGGGTGAACTCCGACGGGATGCGGTCGTAGCCGTAGAAGCGGGCGACTTCCTCGATGAGGTCGGCCTCCCGGCCGATGTCGACGCGGAAGCTCGGGACCTCGACCCGCCAGGCGCCCTTGGGGGCGCTCTCGACGCCGAAGCCCAGACGCCGCAGGACGTCCTCGGCGAACGCTTCGGGGACTTCGACGCCCAGAAGCCCCGCGATGCGGCGCGGCCGCAGGCGGAGCGACACGGGCTTGGCGGGCTTGGGGTGGACGTCGATGAGGCCGCGGCTGGCCCGGCCTCCCATCTGGGTCAGGAGCGAGGCCGTCATGAGGGCCGCTCTCGGCGGGAAGGCGATGTCCGACCCCCGCTCGAACCGGTAAGAGGCGTCGGTCGCCAGGCCCAACGCCTTGGCCGTCCGCCGGATGCCGGCGGGATCGAAGCACGCGCTCTCGATGAACACGTCGCGGGTCGCCTCGCTGATCCCGGAATCGCGGCCGCCGATGATCCCGGCCAGGGCCACCGGGCGCGATTCGTCGGCGATGACCAGCATGTCGGGTCCGAGCGCGAGCTCCCGTCCGTCGAGGTCGACGAGCGTCTCCCCCCGCTGGGCCTTGCGGACGACGATCCGGCCCCCGCCGATCTTGCCGAAGTCGAAGGCGTGGATGGGCTGGGCCGTGGCGAACAGGACGTAGTTCGAGACGTCGACGACGTTGTTGACCGGCCGCAGGCCCATGGCCTCGATCCGGCGCCTCAGCCAGTCGGGCGAAGGCCCGACCGTGACGCCGCGGACGACCAGGCCGCAATACCGGGGGCAGAGCTTCTCGTCCCGGATCTGGACGTCGGCCAGTTGCGTCGTCGGCTCGTCGAGCTCGGTCATCGGCCAGCTCCTCTCGACGAGGGGCCGGCCGAGCATGACGGCGATCTCGCGGGCCATCCCCAGGTGGCCGAGCGTGTCGGGCCGGTTGGCGTAGGTCTCGATGTCGAGAAGCGTGTCCCCGTCCCGCTCCTCGACCGCCTCGACGACCAGGCCGATCATCGTCAGCCTCTCGACGAGCTCCGGCACGGGGAGATCGACGGGGACGTACTCGCGGAGCCAATCCAGACTGATCTTCATTTGAGTTGGAACTGCCGGATGAACCGAAGGTCGTTCTCGTAGAAATGGCGCATCTCGGAGATGCCGTAGGAGAACATGGCCGTCCGCTCGATGCCCAGACCGAACGCCCATCCCGAGTAGCGTTCCGGGTCGATGTTGACGTTCTTGAGGACCTGGGGGTGGACCATGCCCGAGCCCAGGATCTCCTTCCAGCCGGTCCCGCCGCAGACGCGGCAGTCGGCGCCCCGGCCGCCGCAGACGATGCATTCGATGTCGACCTCGGCCGAGGGCTCGGTGAAGGGGAAGAAGCTCGGGCGGAAGCGGACCTTGATCCTCTCGCCGAACAGGGCCCGGATGAAATGCTCGAGCGTGCCCTTGAGATGGGCGAAGGTGACGCCCTCGTCGACGACCAGGCCCTCGACCTGGTAGAACATCGGCAGGTGGGTCGGGTCCGGGGTCTCGTGGCGGAAGACCCGGCCGGGGCAGATGATGCGGATCGGCGGCTTGGCCCGCTCCATGACCCGGATCTGGACGGGCGAGGTGTGGGTCCGCAGGAGCAGGTCGCCCTTGATGAAAAGCGTATCCCACTGGTCGCGGGCCGGGTGATGGGGAGGGAAGTTCAGGGCCTCGAAATTGTAATAATCGGTCTCGACCTCGGGGCCCTCCGCGACGGTGAACCCCATGCCGCGGAAAATGGACTCGATCTCCTGCTGGAAGAGGACGATGGGGTGCGGGGCGCCGACATAGCGCCGGCGTCCGGGGAGGGTCAAGTCCTCGGCCTCATCGTGACGGACGCCGGTCGGCCGGCCGATGACCTTGGAACGAGCCCTGACCGACACTTTCCCGAACGCTTCCTCTCCGGGGATCCCGCCTGCGCCGACGACGCTTTTCGAGAGCGCGTTGCCGAGAGTCTGAAGCCCGTCCAGGACGAAGGCCTTGAATTCGTTAACCAGCTTCCCGGCCTCCCTCTTCTCTTCCGGCGGCAGGCCCTTCATCTCCTCGAACAGACCGGTGACCAGGCCTTTCTTGCGGCTGAGGAACAGGTTCCTCAGGTCCTCGAGGTCCTTGGCGCCCGCGACCTTGCGGGCGCGCTCCTCGAAGTCCCTGCGGTGACCTTCGACCCGGTCCTTGAGAGCGGCCATCGCCGGGATTCTAGACGGCCGCTTCCTTGGCCATCCGGGCCAGCTCGGCGAACGTGCGGGGCGACCGCGCGGCGAGCTCGGCCAGGATCTTGCGGTCCAGGGCGATGCCGAGGCTCTTCAGGGCCTTGATGAACCGGCTGTAGGTGATCCCGTTCTCGAGGGCCGCGGCCTTGATGCGGACGATCCAGAGCGACCGGAAGTCCCGTTTCCGGGTCCGCCGGTCCCGGTAAGCGTAGAGCAGGGACTTCTCGACGGCCTCCTTGGCCGTCCGGTAATTGCGGCTCTTGGCGCCGAAGTATCCCTTGGCGAGCTTGAGGACCTTGGTCCGGCGGTCTTTTCTCTTGGTGCCTCTTTTGACGCGTGGCATGGCTATCTCCTCGGTGGGGGTGGGCGATCGCTTACATGTCGTGAGGGAGCATGGCCTTGACGGCCCGGCGATCGGCCGGGCTCGCGACGGCTTTCCTGCCCAGCTGCCTCTTGCGCTTGGAGGCCTTCTTGGTCAGGATGTGGCTCTTATTCGCCTTGCTGTGCAGGACCTTTTTCCCGGACGTGACCTTGAACCGCTTTTTCGCTCCCTTGTGGGTTTTTAGCTTTGGCATCTTTTCCTCCTGTTTTCACGGGGACCAAGAGCGCGGAAACGGCCCAATCCTGTTTCCGGGCGCTGCCGTCCTGGGTCGCCAGATCCTTCAAGTCGCCCATGACCCGGTCGAGGACCTGCAGGCCGAGCTCCGGCTTCTGCTTCTCGCGGCCGCGGAGCATGACGGTGATCTTGACCTTGTTGCCCTCCCCCAGGAACCGCTTGACATGCTTCATCTTGAACTCGTAGTCGTGGATGCTGATCTTCGGCCGGAACTTGATCTCCTTGACCTGGATCTGTTTCTGGTGCTTCTTGGCGTCGTGGTCCTTCTTGTGCTGCTCGTAGAGGAACTTCCCGTAGTCCATGATCCGGCACACCGGAGGCTGGGCCGTCGGGGCGATCTCGACGAGGTCGAGCCCGCGCTCGCGGGCCATCTGGATGGCCTGGTGGGTCGGCAGGATCCCGAGCGGCTTCTTGTCCTCGTCAAGGACCCGGATCTCCCGGGACTGGATCATCTCGTTGGTCCGATGGGGCTTGGCTTTGGCGACGACAGGATGGAACGCGTGTCTCTTGAAAATGTCCGTCCTCCTCTAGAAACTCACGGTCAAACTTTTATTCTGATGGAATTCCTTCGCTTTTGCAAGGAAGGCGGCCAGCTCGATCTCCCCCTTGTCGCCCTGCCCGTGGACGCGGAGCGCGGCGGTGCCCCGCTCGACCTCCTTGTCGCCGACGACGAGGATGAGGGGGACCTTCCGCAACTCGGCTTGGCGGATCTTCTTGCCGACCTTCTCCCGGTTGAGGTCGGCCTCGGATCGCAAGCCGTTCTCGGTGAGCGTCCGGACGAGCGACTGGGCGTAGGGTTCGTGCCGCTCGGCGATGGGCAGAACGGCGACCTGGACGGGCGCCAGCCAGAGAGGGAAGCTGCCCTTGTAGTGCTCGACGAGGATGCCGAAGAACCGCTCCAGGCTGCCGAGCAGGGCCCGGTGGACCATATAGGGGCGGTGCTCTTTGCCGTCCTCGCCGACGAAGGTCATGTCGAAGCGCTCCGACATGTTGAAGTCGAACTGGATGGTCGTGCACTGCCAGAGCCGGCCGATGGCGTCCTTGACCTTGATGTCGATCTTCGGCCCGTAGAAGACGGCCTCGCCCTC
This sequence comes from uncultured Eubacteriales bacterium, assembly GCA_964423315.1. GTDB lineage: Bacteria > Acidobacteriota > Aminicenantia > Aminicenantales > Saccharicenantaceae > RBG-16-66-30. The sequence continues at coordinate 43,391 of CAYREO010000015.1, forward strand.
CATCCGCTCATACGGAAGGCCGCGGGTCTCGAGGGCCTTGACCAGAGAGGTTTCCGCCCGGCACCAGAGGTCGTCCGCCCCGCAGTACTTCTCGGCGCATCTCGGGTCGCGCACGGACAGCTCGATCTTGTTGTCCGTGAAGCCGAAGTCGGCCAGGATGGAGATCGAGAAGTCGAGGACCCGGAGGATCTCGTCCTCGATCTGGTCCGGCGTGCAGAAGATGTGGGCGTCGTCCTGGGTGAATCCCCGGACCCGGAGCAGGCCGTGGAGGGTCCCGCTCCGCTCGTAGCGGTAGACGGTCCCCAGCTCGGCCCAGCGGAGGGGCAGGTCCCGGTAGGAGCGGACCCGCGACTTGTAGATCTGGATGTGGAACGGGCAGTTCATGGGCTTGAGATAGTAGTTCTGCCCGTCGATCTCCATGGGGGAGTACATGCTGTCCTTGTAGAAGCCGAGGTGCCCGGAGGTCTCCCAGAGGGTCTCCCGCCCGATGTGGGGGGTGTAGAGGACCTCGTACCCGCCGGCCCAGTGGCGCTCGCGCCAGTGCTGCTCGATGACCGCCCGGACCCGGGCCCCTTTGGGATACCAAAGGATGAGGCCGCCGCCCAGGTCGTCCGAGGTGCCGAACAGCTCGAGCTCCGGGCCGAGCTTGCGGTGGTCGCGCTTCTTGGCCTCCTCGAGCATGACGAGATGGTCGTCGAGCTCCTTTTGGGTGAAGAACACGGCGCCGTAGATCCGCTGGAGCTGGTGGCTGCGCTCGTCGCCCTTCCAGTAGGCCCCGGACACGGACAGGAGCTTGACGTTGGCCAGCACGCCCGTCGCGGGGACATGGGGGCCGAGGCAGAAATCGGCGAACGGGCCCTGCCGGTAGATGCTGACAGCCGCGGCGCCCTTTTCCCGGATGAGCTCGACCTTGAGCGTCTGGCCCTGGCCCTGGAAGAACTCGATGGCCTTGTCCTTGTCGAGAACGATGCGCTCGACGGAAGCGTTCTCGCGGGCGATCTCTCTCATCCGCCGCTCGATCTTCTCGAGATCCTCGGGCGTGAACGGCTCCTCCCTGAGGAAATCGTAATAGAAGCCGGTCTCCACCGCGGGCCCGACGCCGGTCTGGGCTCCGGGGTAGAGGTCGAGGACGGCGTGGGCCAGGAGATGGGCGGCGCTGTGGCGGAGGACGTCGAGGGCCTCGGGATCGCCCGGCCCGACGAGAGCGACCTCCGCGTCCGCCTCGAGCGGCGCAGTGAGGTCGGTCAGCCGGCCGTTGACCCGGGCCGCGATGAACGGCCCGGGCGCGCCCGACCGGGCGGCGAGATCGGACGGGCGCGTTCCCCTGTCGACGGACAGAGAGTCGCCCTCGAACTTGATACTGATCCGTTCACTCATGTTCAACGACCAAAAGGGTTCACAAGGGCAGGGGATTCAAATCCGGCCGTTCCGATGGCCTCTTGAATTCTGACCGCTTGAGCCGAGTGGTAGGCGCGGAGGGGATCGAACCCACGGCCTCTTCCGCGTCAAGGAAGCGCTCTCCCACTGAGCTACGCGCCTAACATCCGCTTTTTAAAGCTGTTATATATTATGGAAATCATCGGTGTCTGTCAACCGGACGGGCACAAAATGCGACCCTCGCCCGTGGCGGGAATCGTGGAAAGGAGAATGGGGATCGACGTCCCCCTGAAGACCCCCATAGCGGAGGGGGGCCCGTCGGCCTGAAGCCGATGGGGGAACCGCCGGGACAGGTTCCCGGGGGTCTGGGGGGCAAAGGGGGATGTCGATCGCCATTAATCTTTCCAGAAGATTTACGCAACGGGCGAGGGCGGGCGATAACCGCCGTCGGAAGATCAGGCGCTGGTGACCACGCTGGCTTTGGGCTATAATGACCTTTCAGGGCGAAATCCATGATCGGCATCCTGTCCGACACCCACGACAACCTCGACGCCGTCCGGCGGGCCGTCCGGCTGTTCAACGACGCCGGTTGCTCGCTCGTCGTCCACGCCGGCGATTTCGTGGCCCCGTTCACGGCCCGTGAGCTCCGGGAGCTGGCCGCCCCGGTCAAGGCGGTTTTCGGCAATTGCGACGGGGAGAAGGCCGGCCTGGCCCGGGCGTTCGAAGGCTGGGGCGAGATCCGCGAGGCGCCCTTCCTATTCTCTCAAGACGGGCTCCGATTCCTTATCTGCCATCTCGACGGCCCGGTCAACCGCTATCTGGCCGAGAACCCCTGTGATGTCCTCATTTACGGCCACACCCACCGGCCTCTCGTCGAAAGGCGTGCCGGGGCCTTGATCATCAACCCAGGCGAGACCGGTGGCTGGCTCAACGGCCGACGGACGGCCGCCCTCCTCTACCCGGCGACTCTCGAGGCGACCATCGTCCCCCTGGAGTAGACCCATGACCCATGCCGTCAACCGCCGCCAAAAGCCCGCTTGGACGCAGACCCGAAAGCCCGTCCGGCCCTTCCGCCCGCCGGGATTGGCGAAAAAACGGGCGGGCCGCAAGATCTCTCCCCCCGCCAAAGGCCGGTAGGCCGAAGCTGGCCGTGGAGCCGCCGAGACCGGTCCCCTCGAAGGCGCCCGGAATCACCGCAGCGACCGAGGACGATCCCCGAGGCCCATTTGCATTAAAGGGCTTATTGGACTATACTTATCCTTCTTTTTGACAACTGAAGATCTCGCATTTTGAAGCGGAGAGGTTTTTTTACCATCTGAAAGGAGAGGACGGAGTGAAGAAAGTCATCATCATGGGAGCCGCGGGGCGCGATTTCCATAACTTCAATACCTGCTTCCGGAACAACGCCGCCTATCGCGTCGTCGCCTTCACGGCCACCCAGATCCCGGACATCGAGGGCCGCAAGTATCCCGCGGAGCTGGCCGGCAAGCTCTACCCCAAAGGCATTCCCATCCACGCCGAAGAGGAGCTCGACGCTCTGATCGCCGCCCATAAGGTCGACGAGGTCCATTTCGCCTACAGCGACGTCTCCCACGAGTATGTCATGAACAAGGCCTCCCAGGTCCTGGCCGCCGGAGCGAATTTCGTCCTGCTCGGCCCCGCGGACACGATGATCCGCAGCCGCAAGCCGGTCGTCTCCGTCTGCGCCGTGCGGACCGGTTCCGGCAAGAGCCAGACGAGCCGCAAGGTCGCCCAGATCCTCCAGGACAAGGGCCGCCGCGTGGCCGTCATCCGCCATCCCATGCCCTACGGGGACCTCGTCAAGCAGAAAGTCCAGCGCTTCGCCGACTACGCCGACCTCGAGAAGCACGACTGCACGATCGAGGAGCGCGAGGAATACGAGCCGCACATCGACAAGGGCATCGTCGTCTACGCCGGCGTCGATTACGGGGCCATCCTCCGCCGGGCCGAGAAGGAGGCCGACGTCATCCTCTGGGACGGCGGCAACAACGACTTCCCCTTCTACCGGTCCGACCTCGAGATCGTCGTGGCCGATCCCCATCGGGCCGGCCACGAGCTCCGCTACCATCCCGGCGAGACGAACGTCCGCCGGGCCAGGGTCGTGGTCGTCAACAAGATGGATACGGCCCGGCCCGAGGACGTCCAGGCCGTGCTCGGCAGCCTTAAGAGGATCAATCCCAAGGCGACCGTCATCCGGGCCAATTCCCCGACCTTCGTCGACAACGGCGGCCGCATCAAGGGCCGGCGCGTCCTGGTCATCGAGGACGGCCCGACCCTGACCCACGGCGGCATGACCTTCGGCGCCGGCGTCGTCGCCGCCCGCAAATACGGGGCCGCCGAGATCGTCGATCCCCGGCCCTACGCCGTCGGCAGCATCCGGGCGACGTTCGAGAAGTACGGCCACCTCGACCGGGTCCTGCCGGCCATGGGCTACGGCGCCAAACAGACCCGCGAGCTGGCCCGGACCATCGAGGCCGTCGATTGCGACCTCGTCGTCAGCGCGACGCCCATCGACATCACCCGGGTCATCACCGTCAGCAAGCCCATTCTCCGGGTGCGCTACGAGCTCGAGGAGATCGGAACGCCGACCCTCAAGGACGTGCTCAAGAAGTTCTGAGGACCGATGAGACCGAGGATCGCGCTCGTCGCCTTCGGCGGCAACGCCCTGCTCCCCGAGGGCCAGCGGGGCCTGCAAGCCGAGCAGGTGGCCAACGCCCGCCGGGCCGCCGCCCTGATGCTGTCGGTCGTCCGCAAGGGCTACGAGCTCATCGTCGTCCACGGCAACGGCCCCCAGGTCGGCAATCTCCTCATCCAGATGGAGGAGGCGGCCAACAAGATCCCCCCCTACACGCTCGACATCTGCGACGCGATGACCGAGGGCAGCATGGGCTATATGCTCGAACGGGCCCTGACGAACGAGCTCCGCCGGCACTCCGTCGATAAGGAGGTCGCCTCGCTCGTCACCCAGGTCGTCGTCGACAAGGACGACCCGGCCTTCCTCAAACCGACCAAGCCCGTCGGTCCCTTTTATCCGAAATACCGGGCCCAGCAGCTGGCCCGGGAGAAGAAATGGACGATGGTCGAGGACGCCGGGCGGGGCTACCGCAAAGTCGTCGCCTCGCCCCGGCCGATCGACGTCGTCCCCCACAGGATCATCCGGGACCTCGTCGAGGCCGGACGCATCGTCATCGCCGCCGGCGGCGGGGGGGTCCCCGTCATCATCAACGGCCGCGGGCTGTTCGAGGGCGTCGAGGCCGTCATCGACAAGGACTACGCCGCGAGCCTGTTGGCCCGCGAGGTCAAAGCCGACCTGTTCATCATCCTGACGGCCATCGAGCGCGTTTACCTCAACTTCGGCCGCCCGGACCAGGTCGAGGTCCCGGTCCTGACCGTGGGAGAGGCCCACAGGCACCTGGCGGACGGCCAGTTCCCGCCGGGCTCCATGGGCCCCAAGATTCGGGCCGCCATCGAATTCATCGAGGCCGGCGGGGAGGAGGTCCTCATCACCAAGGACTCCCACCTCAAGGCCGCCCTGCTCAACCGCTCCGGGACGCGCGTCGTCGCCGGGACATAGGAGACACCGCCATGAAGAAAGATTTTCTCTCGGTCCGCGACCTGAGCACCTACGAATTCGGGATGCTCCTCGATCGCACAGCGGAGATGAAGAAGCATCCCCGCCGGTTCCGCCGGGCGCTCGAGAACAAGATCCTGGCCATGATCTTCCAGAAACCCTCTCTCCGGACGAGGATGACCTTCGAGGCCGGCATGCTCCAGCTGGGCGGGGAAGCCATCTACCTGGCTCCCTCCGACATCCAGATGGGGAGCCGGGAGGGCGCTTATGACATCGGCAAGAACCTCGAGCGCTGGGTCGACGGGATCATGATCCGGACCTTCGGTCACGGGATCGCCGTGGCCCTCGCCGAGAGCACGAAGGTCCCGGTCATCAACGCCCTGACCGACCTCTCCCACCCCTGCCAGGGGATGGCTGATTTCTTCACTCTCCGCGAGCACAAGGGCTCCCTAACCGGCGTCAAGCTGGCCTATGTCGGCGACGGCAACAACGTCTGCCACAGCCTCATGCTGGCCGCCGCCCGGGGAGGCACGAAGATGGCCGTCGGCACCCCGGCGGGCTACGAGCCCGACCCCGGGATGGTCCGGGCCGCCAGGGAGGACGGCCGGGACACGGGCTTCGAGCTGACGATCACGAACGACCCCGACGAGGCCGTGAGCGGCGCCGACGCCGTCTACACGGACGTCTGGGCGTCCATGGGTCAGGAGTCGGAAAAGGAGAAGCGGGCCCTCATCTTCGCCCCGTACCAGGTCAACGCCAGGCTCATGGCCCGGGCCAAGAAGGACGCCGTCTTCATGCACTGCCTCCCGGCCCACCGCGGAGAGGAGGTCACCGACGAGGTCATCGACTCGCCGAACTCCGTCGTCTACGACCAGGCCGAGAACCGGCTCCATGTCCAGAAGGTCATCCTGGCCCTCCTGATGGGCAAAAAAGACAAGATATGAGCACCGAGACCTCCAATCTCACCACGGTGACGGCCGACGACATCCTGCTCGTCGAGCAGGAGCTCGAGCGGACCATGCGGCCCCTCTCTCTCCGGGACCTGGCCAAGACGCTGGCGTTCGCCAAGACGGCCGGCCAGCGGGCCCAGGCCGTCAAAAAGTACGATCCCTATGCCCGTTACGAGATCGGCGATTACATCTCCAAGGAATACAACGAAACCTTGACCGTCGGCAGCAAGGCCGTCGAACACTTCGAGGGGACCGTCATCCTCCAGGTCACAGGCAAAACCTTCTATCCGAATTTCGGCTGCGAGATGCTGGAGGTCGACTATTCGGGAGGGGGGCCGTTCCGGAAGTACATCGACTACATGAAGAAGACCCGGACCCAGGTCCTCCTGCCCGCGAACACCGACGGCCAGAACCGGACCCCGGAGATCCTGGCCCATGAGAACGACCCCCGGCTGACCGAGCTGCCCATGACCGAGCGCGACCTTCGGACCCTCGAGAAGAACCTGCGGTCGGCCCTGGCGAAGAATCCCAAGATCTTCGGCTGGAACGATCACTGGCAGCTCGTGGCCAAACGGCTGGACATTCCCGAAGAACGGTTCAAGGAGATCGAGAGCGAGTTCGAGGCGACCCGCAAGTCGGCCTCGACCGAGGATCTCGTCAAGAAGCACATGGGGCTCGAGGCCTCCCAGGACGTTTTCGACCTCACCTGCCTGAGCCTGAGCTATTGGCTCGAAAAAAAGCACAAGAAAGACTTCCTCCTCCTGGCCGAAACCGGCTGGGGCCGGTGGCATCTCAAGAGGATCCTGAACGCCCTGCCCGAGGGCCTGCCGGTGTCCGCCCCGATGGTCCTTCGGCCCGAGTTCGAGGAGGCCGAGAAGCCCGAGATGAGCGTCGTGCCGGGGTTCCCCATCAAGGTCTACCTGACCTGGCGCGAGATCCTCTCGGGCGGCCTCAAGGTCCCCCGAAGCCTGAACAAGGAGCTGTCGAAAGCCCGGGAATACGTTTTCACGGACGCCGAGGAGGGCAAGTCCCACACGCTCTACTTCTACCCCGCCCAGAACTTTTTCCTGGGCCTCCAGGATTTCTACGCCCAGCACAACATCCCTCAGGGAACGAGCCTGACGCTCGAGCGGTCGGGGCCGACCGCGTTCAAGTTCTGGGTCAAGAAGTCCAAGAAGAAGATCTCGGCGCCCCGTCTGGCCTACGACCCCGCGGCGGATGTCTTCATCGACACCGGCGAAGAGGCCTACTCGTTCGCCGAGCCGAACAAGATCATCTTCATCGAGCGCGAGACCCTGACCCGGCTCCTGACCTACACGGAAGCGCGGGAAGGCCTCGACCTCAAGGAGCTTCTCGTCCGGATCTTCAAGGATACGGCCCTGGCGACCACGTCGCATGCCCTCCATTTCCTGAGGGCCTATCATCTCGTGGACCTTCTCCGCCAGACGACGCAGGAGGACGTGGAGTTCACCCTCCTCAATTCCCCGGAATTCTCCAAGTCCGAAAAGAAGAAGGGCGTGTTCTCCTACCAAGAACCCTACGTCCCCAAGGAGGAGGCCCCGGCCGAGGCCCCGTTCGCCGAGGTCTACCCCGAAGCGGCGGTCCCGGATTACCTCATCGGCGACATCCCGCTCGGAGAGGCCGAGCTCGAGGCCGCCGCGGAAGAGATCTTGAGGACCGCCCCCGAAGCGGTACCCGCCGAGCCGTCCCCGGAACGCCGCAAGGCCCCGGCCGCCGCCCCGGCCGCCCCGCCGAAGAAGGAGAAGGCCTTCAAGAAGCGGAAGCCCAAGGCGGAGGGCGACAAGGCCCAGCGCCCGAGGAAGAGCGAACGTCGGGTCATCGAGGAAAAGATCGAAGAGGAAGAGTCGGTCCAGGCCGCCCTGTCCGCCATCAAGGAGAAAGAGGAGGACAAGGACGAACAGCGGGCCCGGGAGAAAAAAGAGGAGTTCAAGCCCATCCCTAAGGAAGAACCCAAGTTCGGGATCTTCGGCGATCTGCTGAAGACCGCGCTCAAGAAGAAGGACGTCAAGAAGCCCGAATCCGAAAAGAAGTGAATCCGCCAATCCCCGCGGAGAGTCCTCTGCTCGGCGGAATTTCATGAAAGAGTCGGTGACTTCTATCGCTTGGGCGAGGAACCAACTCCCCGCCCAAACTGATCTGGCCTGATCTATTCACGACTCGAGGCGGCTGCTGATGCAAGGCGCGGAGGGTGAAGCTGTACTCCCAGTCCTGCGAACCCTTCGCAACACAGCAGATGCGGCCGGATCGGCTCGCCCGGAGGGCAAAAATGCCGGTCTTTCTGAGAGGAATTCTCAAATGCCCTGAGTGGCTTCGGAAAGCCGGAGATTTGTGAATAGGTCAGGCTAGAGGATCTCGCGGGAGGAGCCCTTGCGGCGGGTGACGCCCATCTCGTCGAGGAGCTCGAGGAGGGGGATGGCGTATTTTCTCGACAACCCCGTCAGGGCCTTGAAATCCGCGACGCTCAGCTGACGCTTCCCGGACCCGCGGACCCGCCCGATGAGGTCCTCCAGCCACTTCGCGTGGACGATGAAGCCGTCCCGGCCCTCGACGATCCTCTTTCTCTCCGCCAGGACGGCCAGCAGGGTCTGGAGCTTCTGGGGGCTGAGCCGGAACATCGATCCGAGCTCGTCCATCGTCGCCGTCGAGAACCGGCCTTCAAGGAACAGCCGCTCGATCTCGCCGAGGACGCGCTCGTCATCGTCCGTAAGGGAGATCTGGAAATCCGCCAGCCAGACGAGGTCTCCCTCCGAGACGACCCGGCCGGCCTTGCCCAAGCTCCGGACGGCCAGCAGCAGAACGGGGCGCGGGGCCGCGAACCTCTTTTCGATCTTGTCGAGCGGGGCCCCTCGCCGTCCCGGATGCTTGTCATGGAACCTTGCAAGATAGGAGGCGATCCGGGCCGCCAGGAAATCCAGCGCTTCCTGGGCGACCAAGAACAGGGGCGAAAAAGCGAGGATCCGGACCAGGCCCTCCTCCTCGAGTGTCCGGGCGAGGCCTTCGATGCGGCCCGGGTCGAGGCGGCTGAAACCGGCCACCCTGTCCTCCCGTACGCCCCCGAGCCCGCCCTCTTCGGTGAGGGCCAGGAGCATCTCTTTCTCCCCCCGGGCAAGTTTTTCCAGGAGGGCTTTCCTCTTGGGCGTTCTGAGCTCCTCGGGCGACGGGGCCCGGGGATAGAGGCAGGTCCCTCGGCCCAGGGGCCGGCCGTCCTCGCCGAGGACCCCGAACTCGTCCTTCCACCGGACATCGACGGGGCGAGAGGGGCAGACCCGGACGAAGGGGGCGGAAGCCCGTCCGCCCATCCCGTAATCCACGAGCGAGGCGGAACACCGGCCGCCGGGAAAATCGGCCTCGGCCCGGAGAACGCCGCGCTCCCCCGCGATGGGAAAATCGAGGACGGCATCGAAATCGGGCGTCATCACGGCGGTCAGGCCTCCGGCTCCGGCGCCGGGACGAAACCCATGCGCTGGAGGATGGGGTCGCAGGACACAAGGATTACACGAACCCTATCGCCCAAGTCAAACCGCCTGGCGGCCCGGCGGACCGCCCGCTTGCGGACGGACGCCCTCCGGGCCGGGGCCTCGTGAAGAGAGGGAAAGGAGAGAAGCCCGTCGACGAAGTACCCGTCGAGCTCGACGACCAGCCCCGCTTTGGTGACGTCGACGACGATGCCGGTGAATTCCTCGCCCAGCTTCTCCTTGAGCAGCCGGAAGATCCGCCATTCAAGGAGGGCCTGCTCGGCCTCGGCGGCGGTCCGCTCCCGCTCGGACGAATGACGGGCGATCGCATCGAGGGGAAGGGCGCCGGCCTTTTTCTCCGTCAGCAGGTGCTTGAGGAGCCGGTGGACGACCAGATCGGGATACCTCCGGATGGGCGAAGTGAAATGGGTATAGTCGGATTCCCCCAGGCCGTAGTGGCCGACATTCTCGGCCGAATACACGGCCAGCTTCATGGCCCGCAGGACCTGGATGCCGACGAACTTCTCCTCCGGCCGGCCGCGGGCCTTCTCCAGGACCGCCTGCAGGTCCCTCGAGCGGATCCGGGCGGCCTCGGGGAGGGTGAAGCCGAACCGGAAGAGGATGTCCCGCAGCTTCTCGAGGTCGGCGGCCGCAGGCACGGCGTGGACACGGTAGAGGCCGGGGGCCTTGCGCCGGGTGAAAAAGGAGGCCACAGCGACGTTGGCGGCGACCATGAATTCCTCGATGAGGCGGTGGGCGTCGTTCCGCTCGACGGCCGCCACGGCCCTGAGCCGGCCTTCCTCGTAGACGAGCTCAGGTTCGACGAGGTCGAGATCGAGGCTCCCGCCCGCGAGCCGCCTGGCCCTCAGGGCCTCTGCGGCGTTCCTCATGACCAACAGGTCGGGCACGACATCGGCGTATCTTGCCCTCTCTCCGTCGTCCCCCTCGAAGATCTTGAAGACCGAGGTGTAGGTCATCCGGTGGGCCGTCCGGATGACGGACGGGGTGAATTCGCTCGAGCGGATCCGGCCGTCCGGGCCGACCTCCATCAGGACCGAGAACGTCAGCCTCGGCTGCCGGGGACGCAGACTGCAGATGCCGTTCGAGAGCTTTTCGGGGAGCATCGGCAGCGTGAGGTCCGGAAAATAGACGCTCGTCCCCCGCTCATAGGCGTCCCGGTCGAGGGCGCTTCCCGGGGCCACATAGTGTGAAACGTCCGCGATGTGGACGCCGAGCAGCCAGCCGCCTCCCGGCGACGGGCGGACGGAGACCGCGTCATCGAAGTCCTGGGCGCTCTCCCCGTCGATCGTCACCGTCGTCCAGCGCCGAAGATCGCGCCGGCCCGAGACGGCCGCGCGGGGGACGCGGTCGGGGACCGCGGCGGCCTCGCTTTGCGCGGCTTCCGAGAAGCGCGCGGGGAGCCCGAATCTCCGGATGACGGTCTCGGTGTCCACCCCATCCTCGTCCGGGAACCCGTGGACGCGCGAAACGGACAGGGTCGCCCGGTCGGCCTCGACGATCATCCCCGGGCGGGGCGCAAGACGGCCCCGCGACCTGAGAGGCAGCTCCTCCGGCGACGGGGAATCGAAAGCCAGGAGGAACGGCGCGCCGCTCCGCTCCCGGTAGACGCCGAGAACGGTCTCCCTTCCCTTTTCGAGAACGCGGACGATCCTGCCCTCGGGCTTGCCGAACTTCCCCCGGGGCTCGACGGCGACCTCGACCTCATCGCCCTGCAGGGCGCCGCCGGCGAAACGGGCCGGGATGAAGATGTCCGGGCCGCTTCCGGCCGGCGTCACGAACCCGAAGCCCCGCCGCGACGTCACGAAGCGCCCGCGGACGGTCCCCGCTCCGGAAGAAGGCGGGACGCGTCCGCTTGGTTTTCCCTTGAGAGATGAGCGGATCCTGGACGACGGCATGGAACTCACAGCTCAATAATAGAAAAGGGAGACATACGGGACCCTGAGCTTCTTTCTCATCGCCTTGACGACCCGCGTGCGGGCCGCGGCCTCGATGTCCTCGGCGCTCTGCCCCCGGTGGTCCCGGCCGGCTTCCCGGAGAGAGCGGGCTCTGTCCTCGGGCGACGCCCGGTCGTAGAGAAGGTCCTCGATGGACGCCTCGATCCGTTCCAGGGCCTCCTCGTCGGGCGCCTCTGCGGACAGTCCGGTCAAGGCTTCGCCCAGGAGGCGTGACAGGGCGGGGTCGCCGGACGATGCCGTGAGGAAGGCCTGCTCGACCTCCCGTCGGGCTCTGTCCCGCTTGCCGGCACCGGGCGTGGCCCGCGCCCGGCGCCCGGCCGACCGGTCCCGGTGCTGGTCCAGGGCCCGTCCGACCTCCCGGTCGCAACGGGCGAGGGACAGGGTCCGCGTCCCGACCCCCTGCTTCTTGGACTTTTCGAAGGTCCGCTCGATACCTTCGAGGACGACGCGGAGGGGGATCCCTCGGGCTTCCCAGCCGGCGATCACTTCGAGGTCCCGGGGGGAGATGAAGAATCCGCGTCCTTTGCGCGACAGGAATTCCCGGGCGATCGTCCGGTAATAGGCGCTCTGGTTCCGGTCGTCCGTGTTCATCGCCTGAGGCCCCGGCCCGCCCGGGCTCAGCCCTCCCGGTTGCGGTCGAAGATGATCCTCAGCCCTTCGAGGACGAGGCCCGGCTCGAACGCTTCGATCCCCTCGAGCTCGGGGACGATCAGGCCGCCGAAACCGCCCGTGGCCACGACGCGGGCCCCGGCACCGACCTCCTTGCGGATCTCTTCGATGGTGTTCTTGACCAGGCCGACGTAGCCGAAGTAGAGCCCCGATTGCATGCTGGAGACCGTCGTCCGGCCGATGGCTCTTTTGGGTTTGCGGATCTCGATCCTCGGCAGGCGGGCCGTCTTGAGATAGAGAGCCTCCGCCGAGATCTGGATGCCGGGCGCGATGGCCCCTCCGAGGTACTCTCCTTTGGCCGACACGGCGTCGAAGGTCGTGGCCGTCCCGAAGTCCACGACGACCGTCGGCCCCCCGTATCTCTCGAAGGCCGCGACCGCGGCCGCGATCCGGTCCGCCCCGACCTCGAGGGGGTTCTCGTAGAGGATCGGCATGCCCGTCTTGAGTCCGGGGCCGACGATCCGGGGTTCCGTCCGGAAGCAGCTGCGGCAGACCTCGTCCCAGACCGGGGTCAGCGGCGGCACGACGCTCGAGATGATCGCTCCGGAGATGGCTCCGGCGTCCTGCCCGGCGATCCGGAAGAGGTCGAGGACCGTGACGATGTACTCGTCGCCGGTCCTGTCGCGGTCGGTCTTGAGCTTCCAGGCGCGGACGAGCGTTTTCCCGTCGAACAGGCCGAGGCCGATGGTCGTGTTGCCGATGTCGACCGCGAGAAGCATGGCGCGTCTCCTTCTCAGGCCCGATCGAGCCCCCGGATGTCGTCGAGAGAAACGATCTCCGCGGCATCCCGCCGACGGACCCTCATCCGGCCTTCCCGGTCGATCCCCACATAGGTCGCCGGGGTGCTCCCGGCGGCGGTGGTCACGAACACGGGGTCCCCCGGGGAGAACACGGATCGTTCCTCGAAGGCCGTGACGATCACGTCCTTTTCTCCCCGGATGAGCGCATTATACCAGTTGTCGAGAGACCGGCAAAGGGCGTCGAACAGAGCCTGCTTCCCGGCCGGGCGCCCTCCGATCATCCGCAGGGATGTCGAGCGAAGCCTGAGGTCCTCGGGGAAATCCCGGCTTTCGTGGCCGACGTTGAGGCCCACGCCCACGACGGCGAAGGCCGGCGAGGCTCCGGCGGAGACGCTCTCGACGAGGATGCCGCCGAGCTTCCTGCGCTCCCAGACGAGGTCGTTGGGCCACTTGAGCCGAGCCTCGATCCCCGCAGCATCCCGGACCGCATCGGCGGCGGCCAGCCCCGCGGCGAGAGGCAGGAGGGGAAAGGCGGGACCGGGCCCGGCGAACCGCAAAATGAACGACACGTAGAGCCCCAGCCCGCGAGGCGAATGCCAGGCCCGGCCTTTCGTCCCCCGGCCGCGAGTCTGTTCCTCGGCGATGACGGCCGTCCCGTGGGGAGCGCCGTCGCGGGCCAGGTCCCGGGCCGCGTCGTTCGTGGAGGGCACGGCCTCCAGCCTGTGGACGACCGTCCCGAGGGGCATGATCAAGGTCTCCCGCCGAAGCTCGCCGGGGCCGCCCAGGCCCTCATTCCCGGCCGCCGTCCGGCCGGCCCCCGCGTTCGAGCCACTCCTTGACCTCCGCGAGGACCCGGGCCCGGACCCGCTTCTCGATCTCCCTCTCCATCTCGACCAATTCGCCCCGGACCCATTCGCGGACCCCCGGGTCTTCCGCGGAGGGCCCGCCTTCCGCCCGTCGTCCGGACTCGGGGGCCTGCCCGGCCGGCCCGGTTCCCGGTCCGAGAGGGTCTTCGGGCAGCGTGGAGGGCCCCGTCTTCCGGGCGATGAGCCGGCGGACCGCCGCGGCCAGCCGCTCCGAGTCGAACGGCTTTTGGAAGATCTCATCATAGTCCGAGGCTTCGTCCTCCTCCGCGTGCGGCGATCCGAAAGCCCCCTTCAGCCCGACGAGGGGGACGTTCTCCAATCCGGTCCGGCCGCGAAGGGCCCGGGCGACCCCCGCCCCGCTCGCGGGCTCCAAGGACATGCTGACGATGACGGCGTCGGGCCGGATGTCTTCCACCGCTTCGAACAGGCTCGGTACGTCCTCGAACGCGTAGATCCGGAATTCCGGCTCGGGAAAGACCATCTGGGCCAGTTTCTGGACCGACGGGCTGGGGTCGGCGACGATGATCCTGTAGGCCACCTCTCCCCTCCTCAGTAGTCCACGGTGAGCGATCTTTCGCCGAGCAGGGCTTCGACCTTCTTGATGAGGTCGTCGGAGGGCGTCACCCGCTGGACCTCGGCGCTGCGGGTGAACAGCCGGTAAGAATGCGGTGTCTCGAGCTCGAAATAGACGGGGCAGGGCCCCTCGTGGGCGTCGAGAATGTCCTTGAGCTCGGCCAGCGTCGTCTCCTCGAGGCCCGGGAGGAAGATCCGGACGACGACGCGCCGGGCCTGTTTCTCGAACGCTTCGTTGAGGGGCATGACCTGGCTCAGACTGATCCGCCGGCTGTCGCCCTCCCCGAGATACTTCCCTTTGGCCCAGATGAGCTGTCCTTCGCGAAGATAGGCCCCGAACTTGGCGAAGCACTCCGGGAAGGCCACGGCCTCGATCCGCCCCGTCAGGTCCTCCAGGGTGAAGGCCGCCATCCGTTCGTCCTTCTTCGTCCGGAGCGGCTTGAGGGCGGTGATGATGCCTGCGACACGGACCTCCTTGTCGAAGTCCCGCTCGTCGTCGAACTCTCCGAGACCGTGGGAGATGAGTTTTCGGAGCCTGTCCTTGTAGCGGGTCAGAGGGTGGCCGGTGATGTAGAAGCCGAGGGCGTCCATCTCATAGGACAGGACATGGGACTCGTCCCATTCCCTCATCTCCAGGACCTCCCGGGGGACGGCCGGCGGCTCTCCGGTCCCGGGGTCGAACAGGAGCGACTGGCGGGCCGTCCGGGCCTTCTGGACCTCGTGGCCGAACTCGATCATCCGGTCGAGCATGTGATAGCACTGCGACCGCTTCCAGCCGAGCGAATCGAAGGCCCCGGCCTTGATCAGGCTTTCCACGGCCTTGCGGTTGAGGACCTTCGTGTCGTGATCGAGGAACAGATCGAACGGCGAGCGGAACGGGCCGCGGGCCGCGCGGGCGGCGACGAGCTCCTCGACGGCGGCCTGGCCGATGCCCTTGACGGCGGCCAGCCCGAACCGGATGTGGCCGCCCTCGACCGTGAACCGGAATTCGCTCTTGTTGACGTCGGGAGGCAGGACCTGGATGCCCATGTCGTGGCACTCGCCGATGTATTTGACGACCTGGGCGGTGGCCCCGCGCTCGGCCTCGGACGTCAGCAGGGCGGCCAGGAAGTGGACCGGGTAGTGGGCCTTGAGGTAGGCCGTCTGGTAGGCCAACAGGGCGTAGGCGGCGCTGGGGTATTTGTTAACCCATACTCGGCGAACTCCTTGATCTGCTCGAAGACCTTGTCCGCCTTGGCCTGGCTGATCCCCCTCTTGCGGGCGCCCTGGACGAACTTCTGCTTCTGGGCCTTCATGGTCGCCTTGTCCTTCTTCCCCATGGCCTTGCGCAGGAGGTCGGCTTCGGCCAACGTGAAGCCGCCGAGGTCCGTGGCGATCCGCATGACCTGTTCCTGATAGACGATGATGCCCCGCGTCTCCTTGAGAACGGGTTCCATTTCCGGGAACTCGTAGGCGATCCGCTCGGGGTGGTTGCGGCGGTGGATGAACTCGTCGGTCATGCCGCTCTTGAGCGGCCCGGGGCGGTAGAGGGCGTTGAGGGCGATGAGGTCCCGGAACTCGTCGGGCCGGAAGCGGCGCAGGAGGTCCTTCATGCCCGGGCTCTCGAACTGGAAGACGCCGTCCGTGTTGCCGGTTTGGAAGACCTGGAAGGTCCGGGCGTCGTCGAGCGGCAGGTCGTTGACAACGATCTCGCGGCCGGTCTCCTGGCGGATGAGCTCCAGGGCGTCGTCGATGACGGTCAGGTTCCGCAGCCCGAGAAGGTCCATCTTGAGCAGACCGAGGGCCTCGACGTCGCCCATCGCGAACTGGGTCGTGATCTCCCCCTTGACCGACTGGTAGAGGGGCAGGAACTCGACGAGCGGCTTGGGGGTGATGACGATGCCGGCGGCATGGATGGACGGGTGGCGGACCTGACCCTCGATCCGCTGGGCGATGGCCAGCAGCTGAGCGATCTTGGCGTTGCGGTCCCTGAGGGCCCTGAGCTCGGGGACGCTCTTGAGGGCCTCGGCGATGGTCGAGTCGGGACCGAGGGGGATCATCTTCGCGATCCTATCGACCTCGGGCAGCGGGACCTCGAGGACCCGCCCGACGTCCCGGATGGCCGCCCGCGCGGCCATGGTCCCGAAGGTGATGATCTGGCAGACGTTCTCCTGCCCGTACTTCTTGGTCACGTACTCGATCATCTCCGCCCGGCGGCGGCCGCAGAAGTCCATATCGATGTCCGGCAGGCTGATGCGGTCGGGATTGAGGAAGCGCTCGAACAGGAGATCGTATTCGAGGGGATCGATCTCGGTGATCTCGAGAGCGTAGGCCAGCAGGCTCCCGGCCGCCGAGCCGCGGCCCGGTCCGACGGGGATGCCCTTCTCCCGGGCGGCCTTGAGCAGGTCCCAGACGATGAGGAAATAGCCTTCGAAGCCCATCTTTTTGATGAGCTTGATCTCCCGGTCCATCCGGTCCTCGTAGTCCTCAAGGGAGTGGGCGCCCGGCCGGTCCGGATCACGCTCGGCCCTCCGGGCCATCCGCTTGCGGAACCCGTCCCAGGCGACTTCCTCGAAATACTCTCCGAGGGCCTTGCCAACGGGCGGCGTGAAGTTCGGCAGGAAATAGGACTTCGTGGGGAAATCGAACCCGCAGCGGGCGGCGATGCGGCCCGTGTTCTGGATGGCCTCCGGCGTGTCCCGGAAGAGCTCGATCATCTCGCCGGCGGACTTGAAGTAGAACTGGTCGGAGGAGAACTTGAGACGCTCCGGGTCGGAGACCTTCCGGTTGGTCTGGATACAGACGAGGACATCCTGGCTCTCGGCGTCCTCCCGCCGGGCGAAGTGGATGTCGTTGGTGGCCACGAGGGGCAGCTCGAGCTTGTTGGCGATGGCCACGAGCCGGGGGTTGACGAGCTTCTGCTCGGGCAGGCCGTGGTCCATGAGCTCGATGTAGAAATCGCCCGGCGGGAAGAGGGCCGCGTATTCGCGGGCGGCCTCCTCGGCCTTTTCCGGGAAGCCCCGGACGAGCCACGACGAGACCTCTCCCTTGAGACATCCGGACAGCGCGATGAGGCCCTCGGCGTGGGCGGCCAGGAGCTCCTTGTCGATCCGCGGCCGATAGTAGAACCCCTCCAGGTAAGCTTTCGTGAGCAGCCGGCAGAGGTTCCTGTAACCGGCCTCGTCCTTGACGAGCAGGGTCAGGTGAAAGTGGTGGATATCGTTGTCCGCAGAGGCCCTCTTGTCGAACCGGCTGCCGGGGGCGACGTAGGTCTCACAGCCAAGGATGGGCTTGACGCCCCGGGCCTTGGCCTCCTTGAAGAAAGCGACGGCCCCGAAGATGTTGCCGTGGTCCGTGATGGCCACGGCCGGCATGGCGTTCCGGTACGCCGCATCCACGAGATCGGGGATCTTCAGACAGCCGTCGAGGATGGAGTAGTCGGTATGGTTGTGAAGGTGGACGTAGGTCGGTTCCATATCGATCCGTCGGCCGGCCCGGGCGTCAGCCGGGCGGGCGGCCGTGCCCTATTCCCATTCGATCGTCCCGGGCGGCTTGGTCGTGACGTCGTAGACGACCCGGTTGACGCCCCGGACCTCGTTGACGATGCGCGTCGAGATGCGTGCCATGAGCCCCGCCGGCGCCGGGTACCAGTTCGCCGTCATCCCGTCCGTGCTCTGGACGAGCCTGACGACGACGACCCGGTGATAGGTCCTCTGGTCCCCCATGACGCCCACGGAACGGACGGGGAGCAGGACGGCGAAGGCCTGCCACAGTCTCCTGTAAACCCCGGCCCTGCGGACCTCCCGGACGACGATGTCGTCGGCGGCCCGGAGGATCTCCAGGCTCTCCCGGTTGACCTCGCCGATGATCCGGACGGCCAGGCCCGGGCCCGGAAAGGGGTGCTGGTGGATGAAGTCCTTGTCCACGCCCAACTCGAGGGCCAGGGCGCGGACCTCGTCCTTGAACAGCTCGCGGAGGGGCTCGATGAGCTTGAACCGGAGGCCCTTGGGAAGCCCCCCGACGTTGTGGTGGGACTTGATGACCGACGACGGGCCCTTGACGGGATTCGATTCGATGACGTCCGGATAGATCGTGCCCTGAGCCAGGAAATCCGCCCCGCCGATCCGCGTCGCTTCCCGATCGAAGAGGTGCACGAAGAGCCGGCCGATCGTCTTCCGCTTCCGCTCGGGGGACACGATGCCCTTGAGCTTTTCGAGGAACAGGTCCGAGGCGTCGATGCCGATGACCTTGAGGGCGAACTTGTGCCGGAAGGCCTCCATGAGGGCCGCATACTGGCCTTTCCGGAGCAGGCCGTTGTCGATGAAGATGCAGACGAGGTGCTTCCCGATGGCCTTATGGATGATGAGGGAGGTGACAAGCGAGTCGACGCCGCCGCTCAGGCCGCAAATGACCTTCCCGTCGCCGACAGTCTGGCGGATCTCCCGGACCTTCCTGTCGATGAAAGAGGATATGGTCCAGTCCGGCTCCAATCCGGCCAACCGGAAGAGGAAGTTCGACAGGACCTTCCGCCCCTCATGGGTGTGAATGACCTCGGGGTGGAACTGGACGCCGAAGAGCCCACGGGCGCGATCCTCGATCACGGCGGCCCGGGTGTTGGACGTGCTGCCGGTGACGCGGAATCCCGGCGGGACTTTCCCCAGCCGGTCGCCGTGGCTCATCCAGACCTGGCGCCTGTCCTTGACCCCGGCCAGGAGCCCGGCGCGGTCGATGATCCGCAGGGAGGCGAAGCCGTATTCACGTTCCGGGGAGGGCACGACCTTGCCTCCCAGGAAATGGGCCATGAGCTGGACCCCGTAACAGATGCCTAAAATGGGGACACCAAGTCCGAAGAGGCCGGCGGGCGGATGGGGGGCACCCTTTTCGTACACGCTTTGCGGCCCCCCCGAGAGGACCAGGGCGGACGGGGCGGCCTCGCGGATCCTGGCCAACGGCGTCGAAAAGGGCAGGATCTCGGAGTAAACGCCGAGCTCGCGGATCTTTCGGGCGATGAGCTGGGTGTACTGCGACCCGAAATCGAGGATGAGGACTTTCGACATGGAGGGATTTTATCAGACCGACGGCCCGGATTCAAATGGGCCGCGCTCGACGCCGAACTCCTCCTCCCCGGCGTTCCGGCTCTCGGTGAGCCCGTCCGTGTACAGGACGAGGACCTCGCCCGTATAAATGTAAAGAACGGCCATGTTCGACCCCCGCGCTATTATCCTGCAGATCCGCACCGGCCGGCGCCATTCCATTTCATTTTCCTGCCGTTTCCGGAGATCCGGAGCGGAATTGTCGGCGGCGGGCGATATCTGCTACACTGGGCCCGAGGACCGAAGGAGGCCGCGACCATGGAATGGGAACAGATGGCCCGGGAGCTGAGCCAGACGACGGATTCGAAGATCGTCCTGCTGGTCATGGACGGCGTCGGCGGCCTGCCCGTCGACGGGAAGACCGAGCTCGAGGCGGCCCGCACGCCGAACCTCGACGCTCTCGCCGCGCGCGGTGTCTGCGGCCTCGCCGACCCCGTCTTCATGGGCATCACGCCGGGGAGCGGCCCGGCCCACCTGGCCCTTTTCGGCTACGACCCTCTCCGCTACCGGCTCGGCCGCGGCATTCTCGAAGCCCTGGGCTCGGGTGTCGAGGTCGGCCGCGACGATCTCGTGGCCCGCGGCAACTTCGCCACCCTCAGGGACGGCCTCGTCGTCGACAGGAGGGCGGGCCGCATCCCGACCGAGGAGAACGCCCGCATCTGCGGGCGACTCAACGCCGGGCTGCCCCGGCGGGAGGGCGCCGAGGTCCGGATCTTCCCGGGCAAGGAGCACCGGTTCGTCGCCCGGTTCACCGCCGAAGGGCTGTCCGACGCCCTGTCCGACGCCGACCCCCAGAAGGAGGGCCGGCCGCCGGTCGCGGCCGCCCCCCTCGAGCCCGGCGCGGCCAAGGCCGCCGCGATCGTCAATCGCTTCCTCGAGGATGTCCCGGCCGTTCTTAAAAATGAGCCCAAGGCCAATGCGGCCTTGCTCCGCGGCTTCTCCAAGTTCCCGTCCATCCCGACGATGCCGGAGCTGTTCAAGCTCCGGCCGGCGGCCGTGGCCAACTACCCCATGTACAAAGGGCTGGCCCGCCTTCTGGGCATGGAGGTCCTGGATGCCGGCGGGAGGGCCGCCGACCTCTTCGAGGCCCTGGAAAGCCACTACGCCGCCCACGATTTCTTCTACGTTCACTACAAAAGGACCGACTCGGCCGGAGAGGACGGCAACTACGCGGCCAAGGTCGCAGCCATCGAGGAGCTCGACGCGTACATCCCCCGCGTCCTCGGCCTCAAGCCCGACGTTCTCGTCGTCACCGCGGACCACTCGACCCCCTCGGTCCTCAAGGGACACTCGTGGCATCCGAACCCGTTCCTCCTCGTCTCGCCGACGGCCGGCGTCGACGACGTCCGGGCCTTCACGGAGCGGGCCTGCGCGGGCGGCCTTCTCGGCCGCTTCCGGTCCCTTTCGGCCATGCCCCTGATGCTGGCCCACGCCCTCAAGCTCAAGAAGTACGGGGCCTGAGGATCAGGGCCGGCGGGTGGACAACGCCCGACGGGTCCTATAAAATTGACGTGAATTGAGAGTCGCGCGGAGAGGTTCGTCCGTTCCCCTTCTGTTGTCGATGTGCGCCCTCCTGCGGGCCGGCCCCCAAGCGGACCCCCGGGCCGAGATCGCCAACCTCCGCCAGCACACCCACCAAGCCTTCACCCGCATCGTCCTCGACATCGGGACCCTCCGCGAATACACCTCGGGGGAGCTTCGGGACCCGGACCGCATCTACGTCGATGTCCTTCAGGCCAAGCTCAATCCCATCCTCCACAACCAGTCCTATCCGGTCCAGGCGGGCTACATCAGCCAGGTCCGGCTCTCCCAGAAGACCTCGAGCACGGTCCGGGTCGTGGCCGATGTCGATTTCGCCAAGGTCCTGTCCTACCGGGTCTACCCTTTGTTCGACCCGTTCCGCCTGGTCATCGATATCCGTCCCGTCGACCCGGGCGGCCCGGCGCCTCCGGCCAGGCCCGCGGACCCGTCCGCATCGGGGATCTCCTTGGCCCGGCAATTGGGCCTCGGCGTGCGGACCGTCGTCATCGACCCCGGACACGGAGGCTCCAAGCCGGGGACGATCGGCCGGAGCGGCCTTCAGGAAAAGACCATCAACCTCGATGTCGCCCTGGCTCTTCAAAGACTGCTCAAGGACAAGGCCGGCCTGGAGGCCGTCCTGACCCGGGAGACGGACATCGATGTGCCTCTCGAGAACCGGACGGTCATCGCCAATCAGAAGCGGGCCGACCTGTTCGTCTCCATCCACGTCAACGCCCACCGGGACACCCGGCGGGGCGGGGTCGAGACCTTCTACCTCAACATCAGCCCCGACCCTGCGGTCAACGAGCTGGCGGCCGTCGAGAACGCCACCTCGACCAAGAATATCGGCGAGATGAAGAGCATCCTCCAGAAGATCGTCCAGAACAGCAAGATCCAGGAGTCCCGGGACTTGGCCGACAAGATCCAACGGAACCTCGTCCAAGCCCTGGCCAAGGACCTCCCCGACATCCCGAGCCTGGGGGTCAAGGGCGGGCCGTTCTGGGTCCTCATCGGCGGCGAAATGCCCTCGGTGCTCGTCGAGATCTCCCATCTCAGCAACCTGCGGGAGGAGGAAAAGCTCAAGACCCGAAGGTACCGCGAACTGGCCGCCGAGGGCATCTACGAAGGCATCATGGAATACATAAAATCCCTCGGGAAAGGATGATCCCCATGAAGAGACGCGATTTCATCAGGGCCGCGGCCGCCGGAGGCATCGCCCTCCGCTGGGGCCATGATTTGTTCGCCGGCCGGGCCCGCCCGCCGGCTCCCGACCTCGCCGTGGTCGAGGGGGCCTCCCCCTACGCGATCACGAAGGAGGCCGTCGCCGTCTTGGGCGGGATGTCCCGGTTCGTGGGCAAAGGCGACCGGGTCGTCATCAAGCCCAACATCGGCTGGGACCGGACCCCGGAGATGGCCGCCAACACGAACCCCGAGGTCGTCAAGGCCCTCGTCGAGCTCGTCCAGGACGCCGGAGCCAGGAGGGTCGTGGTCATCGACAACACGACCAACCAGGCCCGCCGCTGCTACATCCGGTCAGGCATCCAGGACGCGGTCAAAGAGGCGGGGGGGACCATGCTCTTCGTCGACGAGCAGCACCGCATCAGGAAAATGTCCCTCGGAGGGACCTGGCTCAAGGAATGGGACGTCGTTCTCGACGTCATCGAGGCCGACAAGGTCATCAACGTCCCGATCGCCAAGCACCATTCCCTGTGCCAGCTGACCTTGGGCATGAAGAACTGGCTCGGGGCCATCGGCGGGGCCCGCAACCAGCTCCATCAGAGGATCCACGAGGCCATGGTCGACCTGGCCGCCTTCTTCAAGCCCGCTCTGACCGTCCTCGACGCCTACCGGATCCTCGTCCGGAACGGCCCCCAGGGAGGCCGGGCCTCGGACACGGAGCTCAGGGAGACGATCGTGGCCGGGGTCGACGTCGCGGCCGTCGAAACCATGGGGGCGTCATTCTTCGGTCTCGGGCCCAAGGACCTCCTCTCCCTGCGTCTGGCGCACGAGCGGGGCTTGGGCCGGATCGACTTGGAGGGCCTGACCATTGAAAAAAGAAAGATCTAAGAAATATATCGCCTTGCAGCGCCTCCGGGCGGCCAGCCAGGCGGCCTTCTTCGCCCTCTTCCTCTATCTCCTCATCGGGGCCCGGTACACGGGCGAGGACTATATCAGCTCGACGGTCCAACGCTTCTTCCACTTCGATCCGCTCCTGGCCCTGGTGACCATCGTCTCGGCGAGGGTCCTCGTCGCGTCATTCGTGTTCGCCCTGATCACGGTCGTCGCGACCCTCCTCCTCGGCCGCGTCTTCTGCGGCTGGGTGTGTCCCCTCGGATCGGTCCACCAGTTCTCGTCCTTCGCCTTCAAGCGCACCAAATTCCTGCGGCCGCCCAAGGAGGAGACGTCGAGCCTGGCCTGGAAATACTACATCCTGTTCGCCATCCTGGCCGCGGCCGTCCTGGGTCTCAATCTGTCCGGATATCTCGATCCCTTCTCCTTCCTGACCCGCGCGCTCTCGACGGCCGTGTTCCCGGCCCTGGCCCAGGGACTCTCGAGCCTGAACGGTCTCTTTTACGGACTGGGGCTCGTCTCGGTCGGCAGGTCCATCTCCCATTTCCTCGAGGACTGGTCGCTCAATGCGACGTTCATCCAGGGATTCGCCGTCGGTTCCATCCTGCTCGGCGCCCTGGCCTTGAACGCCCGGAAGGAGCGCTTCTGGTGCCGTTACTTGTGCCCGACGGGAGCTCTGTTGGGCCTGCTCTCCCGCCTCAGCGTGTTCAAGCTCCGGATCGACCCCGAGAAGTGCATCGAGTGCGGTCTCTGCACCCAGCACTGCCAGACCCAGGCCCGGCCCTTCCCCAATGATGAATGGAAAAGCGGCGAATGCGTCTTCTGCGAGACCTGCGCCGCCATCTGCCCGACCGGGGCCATCGGCTTCCCGGCCCGGTTCTCGGCGGAGAGCCTATCCAACGTCTCGAACATCGCCCTCGCCCGTCGCAAGGTCCTCCTGTCGGCCTTCTTGGGCTTTTTCTCCGTGCCCTTCTTCCGCCTGACGCCCCTCCGCCGGCGGGCCTCCCTCAAGCTCATCCGGCCGCCGGGATCGCTTCCCGAGAGCGCCTTCTTGGCCAAATGCGTCAAGTGCGGCCAGTGCATGCGGGCCTGCCCGACGAACGGCCTCCAGCCGGCCCTGGCCGAGGCCGGTCCCGAGGGTCTTTGGACGCCCGTCCTGGTCCCCAAGATCGGCTACTGCGAGTACTACTGTTCGCTCTGCACGCAGGTCTGCCCGACCGGGGCCATCAAGGAGCTGACCATCGAGGAGAAAAGCGAGGTCAAGATCGGCACGGCCTGGGTCCGCAAGGAGCGCTGCATCCCGTACGTCCTCGGCAAACCCTGCATCGTCTGCGAGGAACACTGCCCGGTGTCGCCCAAGGCCATCAAGCTCGTCGACGTCGAGGCCCACCTCGCCGACGGGCGGGTCGTCGTCCAGAAAGGCCCGGCCGTGGACATCGAGCTGTGCATCGGGTGCGGGATCTGCGAGAACAAGTGCCCGGTCATGGACGAGCCGGCCATCTTCGTCACCAGCGTCGGCGAACGCCGATCCGACAAGAACCGGCTCCTGCTCGAGATCATCCCGGATGCGCCCGACGATCCCGCCCGTTGACGCCCGGCGGGGCCTCGGGGATCGTCCTCGGTCGCTGCGGTGATCCCGGGCGCCTGCGAGCGGGCCGGCCTCGGCGGCTCACGAAACTCGCGGGATCGGAGCGGGCCTATTCCGCCAGGATCTTCTTGATCTCCTCGGTGAGGAGCGGCACGACCTGGAACAGGTCGCCGACGATCCCGTAGTCGGCGACCTTGAAGATGGGCGCTTCGGGATCCTTGTTGACGGCCACGATGAGCTTGGAGGATGACATCCCGGCCAGGTGCTGGATGGCCCCGGAGACGCCGACGGCGAAATAGATATTGGGCGAGACGGTCTTGCCCGTCTGGCCGACCTGGTGCTGGTGACCGATCCATCCGGAATCGACCGCCGACCGCGAAGCGCCGACGGCGGCCTTCGGGAAGAGGGCGGCCAGCTGCCGGAGAAGGGCGAAATTCTCGGGACCCTTGAGCCCGCGGCCGCCCGTGACGATGACCTCGGCCTCGGTGACATCGATCTCGCCGCTCTGCTCCCTGAGGACCTCCACGACCCGGCCTTTGACGGCGCCGTCGGGCACGGAGACATCCTGGCGGACGACCGGCCCGGCCCCCGGCCCGGCCTCGCCGAGCGGGAACACGTTGGGCCGGAGCGTGGCCAGCTGGGGTGAGGATCTCAGGGAGCATCTGAGGACGGCTTTCCCCGAGTAGATGGGCCTCGTGAACTCGAGCTTCCCGTCCTTCACGGCGACGCCGGTGCAGTCCGAGACAAGTCCGACGCCGAGCCGGGCCGCGACCCGCGGCGCAAGGTCCCGGCCCATGGCCGTGGCCGCGAAGAGAACGGCCGCCGGCCGCGCCTTCCCGGCCCATTCAGTCAGGGCCAGGGCGAAGCCCTGAGCCGAGTATTCGGCGAGGGCCGGGCTCTCGAGCACGTAGGCCCGGGAGGCGCCCGCTCCGAAAGCGTCGGCCGCCGACGCTTCGATCCCGGACCCGGCCAGGACCGCGACGGCGTCGCATCCGAGGTCCGCGGCCCGCCGCTTGGCCTCGGAAAGGGCCTCGAGCGAGCTTTTCTTGATCTTCCCGTCCCGCAATTCCATGTATACGGCGATCATGGGCCCTCTCCTCTTCTATATGGCCTTGGCCTCGTTGCGGAGCAGGGCGGCCAGCTCCCGGGCCGTTTGGGCGGGCTCGCCCTGCAGGACCTTGCCGGCCTGGCGCGCGGCCGGAACGTCCAACGCGATGATCTCGACCTGCGGGACGAGATCTTCCCCCGCAAGTTCCAGCTCGTCGAGCGTGACCACGGGGATATCCTTCTTCTTGGCGGCCATGATGCCCTTGAGCGTTTCGTAGCGTGGTTCGTTCAGGCCCTTCTGGGCGGTGACAACGGCCGGCAGGGACAGGGCCACCTTTTCGGCGCCGCCCTCGATCTCCCGAAAGGCCGTCGCGGTCCCGTCCGCCACCTCGAGCTTGGTCACGACGGTCGCCTGGGGCAGCCCGAGGAGCTCGGCGACCATGGCCGGCACCTGGCTGTTGTCCGCGCCCACGGACTGTTTGCCGAACAGGAGCAGGTCGGCCCCAGGGAACCGGCGCTCCACGGCCCGGGCGATGATCCTGGCCGTCCGCAGACCGTCGTATGTCTCGGGGGCGACGTCCTTGATCAGAACGGCCTCGTCGGCGCCCATGGCCAGGGCTTTGCGGAGCACGGCCACGGATTCGTCCCGGCCCACGGAGACGACACGGACCGCGCCGCCCCTGGCCTCCCGGAGACGGAGGGCTTCCTCGACGGCGTACTCGTCGTAGGGGCTGATGACGAAGTTCAGTCCGTCCTCGAAGATGGACGTCGTTTCGTGGTTGATGCGGATCTTCGACTCCGTGTCGGGGACCCTCTTGACAAAGACAAGGATGGTCATGTCTCGCTCCTTTCGAGGTCTCACGCGGCCGTCCGGCCGCGCGTTTCCCCGGGACCGCCGGTCCGGCTCAGGCCCCTTCGAACCGCTTGAACAGCAACGAGCCGTTGGTCCCGCCGAAACCGAACGAGTTGCTGAGGGCGTACACGATCTCAGCCTTCCGGGCCTCGTTCGGGACGTAGTCCAGGTCGCATTCCGGATCGGGGAACTCGTAGTTGATGGTCGGGGTCATGATCTGATGGAAGACGCACAGGGCCGTGATGCCCGCCTCGAGCCCCCCGGCCGCCCCGAGGAGATGGCCGGTCATGGACTTCGTCGAATTGACGGCCACGCGCGCGGCGTGGGCGCCGAAGGCCTTCTTGACGGCCAGGGTCTCGGTCTTGTCGTTGTAGGGGGTCGATGTGCCGTGGGCGTTGATGTACTGGATGTCCTCGGGCCGGACGCCGGCATCCTCCATGGCCAGCCGCATGACCCGGACGGCGCCGTCGCCGTCGGGGGCGGGCGCGGCGACGTGATGGGCGTCCGCGCTCATCCCATAGCCGGCGAGCTCAGCGTAGATCCGGGCGCCACGCTTGAGGGCCCGCCCGAGCTCCTCGAGAATGACGATCCCCGCCCCTTCGGCCATGACGAACCCGTCCCGCTTCGCGTCGAAAGGACGCGACGCTTGCCGGGGCTCGTCGTTGCGCTCCGAGATGGCCTTCATGGCGTTGAAGCCGGCGATGCTGAGGGGGGTCAGGGGCGCTTCGGCCCCGCCGGCGATCATGACATCGGCTTCGCCCCGGGCGATCATCCGGAAGGAGTCGCCGATGGCGTGGGCTCCCGTGCTGCAGGCCGTGGCCGTGGCCGAATTCGGCCCCCGGGCCCCGTACCGGATGGAGATCTGGCCGGAGGCCTCGTTGATGATCGTCTGGATGAGGAAGAACGGCGAAACGCGCTCCGGCCCCTTGTCCAGGAGGACCTTGTGGGTCTCCTCGATGGACCCCAGGCCGCCGATCCCGGAGCCGACGTAGGTCCCCGTCCGCTCCCCGGCGAGGGCCTCCGGGGACAGGCCCGAGTCCTCCACGGCGAAGTGTGCCGCGGCCATCGCGAACTG
This sequence comes from uncultured Eubacteriales bacterium, assembly GCA_964423315.1. Classification (GTDB taxonomy): domain Bacteria; phylum Acidobacteriota; class Aminicenantia; order Aminicenantales; family Saccharicenantaceae; genus RBG-16-66-30. The sequence continues at coordinate 70,836 of CAYREO010000015.1, forward strand.
GATGAAGAGGTCCATCTTGCGGGCCTCTTTGCGGTCCATGAACTGGAGGGGGTCGAAGCCGTGGACCTCGCCCCCGAAGCGGGTCGCGTGGCGGGAGGTGTCGAAACGGGTCAGGGGGCCGATGCCGCTCTCCCCGCGAAGGAGGGCCTGCCAGTTCTTATCGGTCCCCACCCCGAGCGGAGAGACGAGCCCGATACCCGTCAGAACGACGCGCCGTTCCCGATGAAAGTCCCTCGTCATTCGTGCCGTCGATCCGTGAAAGAGAGGCGGAGGGTTACTTGGCGTGGGCCATGATGTAGTCGAGGGCCTTGCCCACCGTGGTCAGCTTCTCGGCCTGGTCGTCGGGGATGTCGAGCCCGAACTCGTCCTCGAGGGCCATGACGAGCTCGACCGTGTCCAGGGAGTCCGCCCCGAGATCGTCGAGGAAGGACGCGTCTTCGGTGACCTGCTCTTCGCTGATGCTCAGCTTGTCCGATACGATAGCCCTGACTTTCTTGAGGAGTTCTTCTCTGTCCATCCTGTCCTCCTTTCCCTTACATATACATTCCGCCGTTGACGCTGATGACCTGGCCCGTGATGTACGAGGCGTCCTCCGAGAGAAGGAATTCTACCGCAGACGCCACGTCTTTGGGAAGCCCGAATTTTTTCATGGGGATGAAATCGAGGAAGGCCTTCTTGACGTCCTCGGGCAGGTTCTCGGTCATGGCCGTCTGAATGTACCCGGGCGCGACGCAGTTGACGGTGATGCCCCGGGCGGCGACCTCGCGGGCCAGGGACTTGGCGAAGGCGATGGCCCCGGCCTTGGAGGCCGCGTAGTTCGCCTGACCGGCATTGCCCATGAGCCCGACGACGGAGGCGATGTTGACGATCCGCCCGGACTTGGCCCCGATCATGGGCCGGACGACGGCCCTGGAGAAGTTGAAGATGCCCTTGAGGTTGACCCGCAGGACGGCGTCCCAGTCCTCCTCCTTCATCCTCATGAGCAAAGCGTCCCGGGTGATGCCGGCGTTGTTGACGAGGTGGTCGATGCGGCCGTGGGCGGCCATGACGGCCTCGACGACCCGCTGGGCCTCGGCCGCATCGGAGACGTCGGCCGCATGCCAGTCGGCCCGCCCGCCCTCCCCGCGGATGGCCGCGGCGACGGCGTCGAGCTTGTCCTTCTGGACGTCGACGAGGACGACCGCGGCCCCTTCCGCCGCCAGGTCCCGGGCGATGGTCTCGCCGATGCCCTGGGAGGCCCCCGTCACGATGGACACCCGTCCTTCGAACCGCTTCATGCGTTCGCTCCTTCCAGCGTCCCTCCGGTGCGCAGGATCTCCGCCTGGATCCTCTCCTGGACCCGGCCGACGACGAATTCGCGCGCCCTGGCGACCGCGTTCCGGACGGCGGCGGGATTCGAGCGCCCGTGGCCGATGATGCAGACGCCGTTCAACCCGAGGAGCTGGGCCCCGCCGTATTCGGAATAATCGACCCTCTTGTAGATCCTCTTGAGATGCCTCTTCATGAGCAGGTAGCCGAGCTTGGCGAAGATGTTCCGGGTGATCTCGCGCCGGGCCATGGACATCATGCTCTCGACGACCCCCTCGGAGACCTTGAGGGCCACATTGCCCGTGAAGCCGTCGCTGACGATGACGTCGGCCGCCCCGGAGAAGAGGTCCTTGCCCTCGACGTTGCCGACGAACCGGAGGGGGGATCGCTGGAGCCTTTCGAACGTCTGCCGGACGAGCTCGTTGCCCTTGCCTTTCTCCTCACCGATGCTCATGAGGCCCACCCGGGGGTCGGGCAGGCCGACGACCGTCTCCATGAAGATCTTGCCCATGACCGCGAATTGGACGAGGTTGTGCGGCCGGCAGTTGGCGTTGGCCCCGACGTCGATGAGCAGCGTCGGCCCCGACAGGCCGGGCACGAGCAGGGCCAGGGCCGGCCGGTCCACGCCCTTCAGGGCGCCGAGGACCTCCCGGGTGATGTAGACGACCGCTCCCGTGTTGCCCATGGAAACGAACGCGTCGGCCCCGCCGTCCTTCACGAGCTGGGCCCCGACCCGGATGGAGGAGGCCTTCTTCTTGCGGAACGCCAAAAGGCTGTCGCTCATGCCGATGGCCTCCGGGGCGTCGACGATGGTGACCCGGGCCCGGGGCGGGCCCTGCCGGTCAAGTTCCCTGCGGATGAGGGGCTCGGTCCCGACGAGGAGGATGTCCACGCCGAGCTCGCCCGCCGCCCGGACGGCGCCCGGGACCGTGGACTTGGGGCCGTGATCCCCCCCCATCGCATCGACGGCGATCCTCATCGTTGGGGCCCCGGATCAGTCTTCGGTGCCTTCGGTGACCTGCCGGCCCTTATAGTGCCCGCAATCGGGGCACGCCCGGTGGGGCAGCATGGGATTGCCGCACTTGGGGCAGATCGAGAAGGCGGGCAGGGTCAGGCCGTCGTGGGACCGGCGCTTGCCCTTCCTCGTCGGCGAATGTCGTCTCTTGGGGTTTGGCATTTATCTCTTGTCTCTCACCGTGAATTTGAGTCTGTTCCAGTGGGGATCATGCTCCTTGACCAAACACGAGCACTTCCCCGTCCGGATGAGCTCGCCGCAGACCGTGCAGATGCCCTCGCAGTCGGGCGCGCACAGCGGTTTTCCCGGCATGGTCAGGTTGAGCTGCTCGAGGACGACGGCCCGCAGGTCGAGCTGCCGCCCGCTGTAGTACATGCGGTCGATTTCCTCATCGGTCAGGCTCTCGGCAAGGGGATCGAGCTCCTCCGGCAAATAGACGAGGTCGAAACGGCTGGACACGGGATACTCGAACGGCGTCAGGCAGCGGGCGCAGACGAAGCTCAGCCGGGCCGTGAGCTCGCCCTCGACGAAGATCTCGTCGCCGACCATCCGGACGAAGATCTCGGCATGCGCCGGTTCCAGGACGACGGCGTTCTCTTCGACGAAGTCCGGGCTGCCGAACTCGAAGTCCCGGGACAGGTGGAGCCCGTCCTTCGGGAGGCGGTCAATGTCGATCAGCATCGTTGTATCCTGTTGGAATGTCTCTGAAAATTCACCTCATTATACCAACTCGCCTTTTCTTGTCAAATTCGAAGGCGCCCGGGATCACCGCAGCGACCCCGCGAGTTTCGTGAGCCGCCGAATCCGGCCCCCTCGGAGGCGCCCGGAATCACCGCAGCGACCG
>CAYREO010000016.1:0-67628 GCA_964423315.1 uncultured Eubacteriales bacterium
CAAGATGACTTGTACGAGGGGGCTAAAATGGGCCTAGCGGCGTCAAACTCGGGTCTTAAATAAATAAGATGCGGTTAAGAAATTATTAAAAAAAAATTAACGAGAAGCTTGACATAGATATACGATATATGATATTTGAATTGTGAAGTTTGCCATATGCGTGAACAGGCCGACGGATCAGTCAAGTTTCTGAGGTCGGTTATCTTCCAAGTCTTCTCCCCTCCCTACCCACTCAATCCTTTTTTATTTATAGATAATTTATGAAGGAGGCATCATGAAAAAGCTGTTCTATCCGTTCTTCGTGGTCCTTTTGCTCCTCGCCGGCTCCTTCGCTTACTCCCAGGAAGGTGTTGGGACCATCTACGGCACCGTCACAGATGACCAGAACAACCCCCTCCCCGGAGTGAGCGTAGAGTTACGCGGACAGAGGATCGGGCTCATGGCCGCAGCGACAACGGCCGGGGGCAATTTCCGTTTTCTATCTCTTCCCATTGGGACTTATGAACTGAGGGTCGAGCTCGCGGGTTTCAAGGCCCAAACAAGGTCCTTCCGCCTGAGCGCCGGTGATGTGGCCGAATTCAAGATCGCCCTGGAGGTGGGAGAGATCTCCGAGGAGATTACGGTCATCGCCCCGTCTGTCCTCATCAACACGAAGAAGGCGAGCATTTCCTCGACCCTGACCAAGGAGATGTACGAGTCGCTGCCTGCGGCCAAGAGCATGATGGGCGTCCTCGACATGATACCCGGAGTGCTCATTGACGCCACCGACGTTGGCCTGTCCCAGTACGGTGCCGAGATCGTCGGCATGGGCTCCAACCGGAGCAACTCGAGCTGGGTCATGGACGGAGGGGACGTCAGCAGCTCAAGGTTCTCGGGCCGGATGGGCGCGACCATGAACATGAATGCGGTCGAGGAGGTCGAGGTCAGCCAGGGCGCCCACGACGTCGAGGCCGAAGCGGGCGGCATGCGGGTCAACTTCGTGACCAAGCGCGGCGGCAACCGGGTCTCAGGCGATCTTTACACCTACATCCAGAACAATGATCTCGAGATTAGAAAAACCCTGCCTGCCGACATGCTGGCCATCAATCCTAGCTTCGTCACTCCCGGCGTCGACAACATCGCTCAGTACGGATTTAACCTGGGCGGGCCGATCTTCAGAGACAAGGTCTGGTACTTCGTCTCCTACAATGCCCAGAGCTCGAAGACAAGGACCGTGGCCGACGACATTCAGGAATCCTTCGCGCCCGCCTACTTCGGAAAACTGAATTTTCAGTACAAGAAAACGATGGTCGACGTCCAATTCCAGAGGAACAAAGCGACTAATTTCTTCGACGTCTGGACGGACCCCTCTTATTTCGATTCGGGATGCGTCTGGGATATCGTCAGCTCCTCGAAACTCTACCAGTTCGGCGTTCAGCACGTCATGGGCAATCTGATCCTCAACCTCAAGTACTCCTACCTCAACTCTGGACAGGTCGACGAGCCCCGGGGCTCGACCTTGGACAACGGCACGACCCAGGGAGCATACAGCCTTGAGAAGACCATGTACTCCGACACGGACTTCTGGGTCGTCATCAACGGCCAGACCCGGGTCCTGTATCAGGGTACGCTCCCCTGGTGGGAAGACACCAACCAGAGAAAGCATCTCAAAGCCAACGGCAACCTGTTCGCCGAGAAGGTTCTAAACGGTGACCACGAGGTCAAGTTCGGCGGCGAGTATCACGACGCCGCCTATATCCCCCAGAATATCTACCCCAACCATCGCCTGGTCTACATCCGCCGGCCCGGCGACCCCCCAAGCACGGCCAGAGGCTTTACGCCCGTCAAGTATGACGATCAGTTCGACACCTTCATGGCCTACACGGCCAACGTCGGCAACACCCGTTCCCGTCGCATCAATTTCTATTTGCAGGACACGGCGACCTACGGCCGGTTCACGCTCAACCTCGGGCTCCGTTACGACAAGATCTGGTACCAGTTCCTCGACACCGTAGGGGCGGGTTACCGCCACCGCGTGGTGGGCGCCGCCCAAGGCGTCGCCGATGTCATCCCCTCTTGGGAGCCCTATCTCGGAGACCTTTCCATCCCGGGGTACAAGATCGATGCCCAGCCCTCGGTACTCTCGCCGCGCGTGTCCCTGAACTACGACGTGGCCGGTGACGGCAAGACCGTCGTCAAGCTGACCACGGCCCTGTACGGCCCCAAGCTCGAAGGCAGCCAGGGTCATCAATTCTGGCCCCTGAGCTTCCGGTCGATCACGGTACCCTTTTGGGACCTCAACGGCAATTACATCCCCGACCTCGGTGAGTTCGACGCTCTGACGCCCTTCGAGATCGACGCCCTCAAGAACGATCCGCCGCCCGGAGCGACCTACGTCGGATATTACGGCTACGGCGGGTTCGACAAGAACGACCCCACGGCCACCTCCACTAAAAACAAGTACGCCGACAACTACAAGAACCCGAAGACGTTCGAAGTGACCCTGGCTTTGGAGCGGGAGATGTTCCAGGACTTCGCGGTGTCGGTGTCCGGCATCTTCAAGCGCTCCTTCGACGACGAGCGCACGCTGACCTACTATCCCGACGGCTCCGTCGATAACCCCAGCAACTACGAGATCCTGGCCTACGACCCAGAGACGGACCAGAACGTCTACTTCAACACCCTTGGGGGCGGCGTCGGGTCGGTCTTCACGAACTACGACAAGACCCACCACCGATATCTCGGGCTCAAGCTGGAAGCCACCAAGCGGCTCTCGAAGAAGTGGATGATGGCGGCCTCTCTCGTACTCCAGGATTGGCGGCGCCGCGATTATCTCGACGAGCAGCTCGTCCCTGCGGGTGAAAAGCCCACTAATTGGGACTACTTCTATAATGGCCCCTTTGCGTTAGGCGCCCTGAACGAGGGCTACTTCATCAACTCCCGCTGGATTTTCAAAATCAACGGGCTCTATCAGTTGCCGCTGGGCATCAACGCCTCCTGGAACTTCCGCATCCGCGAGGGCTACCCCGTTGACCGTGGCTATCCCGTGAAGCAATTCCAAGGGGTTTGGGTGTATGACCCGACGACCAAGTTCGGCGACGATCGGCTGCCCGCGAATTCCCTCCTGAACATCGGCTTGGAAAAGGTCTTCAACTTGTCCGATGACATCCGGGCCACCCTGATGCTGAACGCCTTCAACATACTCAACAAATTGAACGTCGAAAAAAGAGAATGGCGGCCCGGCGACCGGCAGGGAAGCATCATCAACGTCAGCAACCCCGGCCTCATCCAGTTCGGCGCTCGCGTCAACTTCTAGTCTACCCGCTCACGCACGAGTTCAAGCCGCCCCCCCTCCGGGGGGCGGCTTTTTTTTAGTTCATCTCCCAATCTCTGGGGCATGGAGTCAAGGGACCTTCTTCCCTCTCTTCAAAACTCGTTAGAACATCGCCTCTTCCGAGGAGTGATCTCACGAACGGGGAGAGCCTCTTCTCCCCGACTTGCACGCTGATATGCAGAAGGGCCGGCCGCGAGGGAGTCCCGATCCGGTAAAGACTCACGTGATCCGATGCTGTAAGGAGTCGCTAACGAGCCCACTCCTCAGCCAGACGGGCAGCTTCCGGACGCAGGGGATTATCAGCAGAGGCCCTCGCAAGGAAGTCTTTCATCAAGGACAGGGCGGCCGCGCGCTGCCCTGACTCGTTCTTCATAAGGGCGAAATTATAGAGCACATTGGCCGGGAATCCGGAAAAGTCCATCGACTTCCGGAAGAAGGCTTCGGCTCTCTCAAATCGCCCCAGACGGGCAAAGGTCACGGCCAATGTGTGAGCAGTTCGCACTTCGTCGATCTTAGCGGGATCGATTCCTTCGAGGAGGCGGAGGGCCTCCTCCGGGTGTCCGATCTTCAATAAAAGAAGACCCGCGCGGGTCCGGCCCATCCCTCTGTCGTCCCCGTCGATCTCGATGAACTTTCGATAATTGGCCAGCGCGTCTTCCTCCCGGCCCAGATTCTGATAAGCTATCCCGATCGCTTCGTAAAGGCGGGCCGGATCGGGGTAATCGCCTGCCCGTTCAACCGTCAGTAGCTCGGCAAGGCCCCGCTCAAGGTCGCCTTGCTGGATATGGAGAAGCCCCAGGCGGTACCGGAGGCGGTGGTCGCGGGGATTGACATCCATCCCTTTCAGGAGCACGGCGACGGCCTCCTCCTTGGCTCCTATTCGATTATGGAGCTCGCTGAGCAGGAGATACGCCGTCAGATTCTGAGGATGGAGGGCGATGGCCCGCTCGAAACATCGTGTCGCTTCTCCAACCCGGCCGTCGGCCGTGGCCCTTTTTCCCCGGACGATCTCAGCGGCTGAGCCGACGACGTCCTTGGGATCGGGCAGGTCCTCGGCCTTGGCAGAGGGGCGGGCGTTCGAGAGGTACCCCAGGGAAGCCAGTTTCGACCATTCCTCGTTGGTGACCGTCCGCCTCGAGCTGCGGTCAGCGGAGGCCAACGCCTCGGCCTGCCGGGAAAGGGCCTCTTTCATGTCTTCAGCCCTAGCCGGGTCCCTGGCGATCAGGTTTTCCCGCTCGAAGGGGTCCTTCTCCGTATCATATAGCTCGGCCCGGGGCAAATCGAGGAATTTATAACGCCCTGTGATCAGACCGACGACCGGTGCGGCCCCCATGTCCTCCAATGCATAGAGACTTTCCAGATAAAAATCCCGCTTAGCAAGTCGACCGCCACGGATCGCAGGGAGCAGAGAAAGGCCATCACCGGGGCCCGGCGGGGCGAACCCCAGCAGATCAAGGACGGTCGGCATGAGATCGACGAGCGAGGCCCGTTCCTGGGAGCGGAGCGCAGCCGGCAGGACTCCGGGGAAGGACATGATAAGCGGGACTCGGATGTTCTCTTCATAGCAGAAGATGGAATGCCCGAGCTCCCCGTGTTCGCCGAATGCTTCGCCGTGATCCGCGGTCAGAATGACCATGGTCCGGTCGGTCAGGCCTTCGGCCTTGAGCACATCGAGGATCCGGCCGATAGCGGAATCGACAAAGGCGATTTCCCCGTCGTATGGGTCATCGAACCGGGATCGGTAGGGCTCGGGAGGATCGTATTCCATGTGAGGGTCCCAGAAGTGTATCCATGAGAAGAATCTCCCCTTCTCTCGGCCACGGAACCAATCCAGGAAATCCGCAAGGACCTCGTCCGCGTTCCGTTCGGCGTACCAGCTCCCTGGCAGCGCCTCGTTGACCTCGTCGCTGTAATGGTCGAATCCCTGGTCGAGGCCGAACCGGGCGTCGAGGACGAACGCGGACACGAATGCCGATGTCCTGAATCCTCGTTCCTTGAGAAGGGCCGCCAGGGTCGGCACGTTCCCTGGGAGGGAATAGAGGCCGTTGTTGCGAACGCCGTGGCTGGGCGGATACAGGCCGCTCATGATCGATGCGTGCGAGGGAAGGGTGAGTGGGACGGGGGTGACGGTATTCTCGAAAAGGACGCCCCGGGCGGCCAATCCGTCCATATTCGGAGTCCCTGCTTTCGAATAACCGTAGGCCCCCACACGGTCGGCTCTCAGGGTGTCGACCGTGATGAGAAGGACGTTCGAGTCCGCGGGCGGCGCTCCGAGGCGCGCACCGCCCCCTCCGCCTCTGATTAGCCAGAGGGCCAACGCCGCCACCGCTGCGCAGGCCAGAAGGAGTCCGATGGCCCTGATCGTCTTGCTCACGTCTCTCTGCAGGCTGCTCTCCGAAGCCTCCCCGGGGGCTGCCGGCTACGGCCGTCCCTTCGACAGGGCCTCGATGATGGCCTTGGCCGTGCCGGCGTTGGGGGAGTCGGGGGCCAGCTCCAAGAACCGAATGAGGGCCTGGACCGCCTCGGGGTTTTTTCCGAGGGCCGTATAGGCCAACCCGAGCTGATAAAAACCGTCGCCGAATTCCGAGTCGATGTCGATGGCCTTCCGGAAATACGGGAGGGACTCCTCAGCTTTGCCGTTGTTATAGAACAGAATCCCCGTATTATAAGCCGTGACGATGTCCTTGATCCCATCGAGGGGGATCTTTCGATACCACTCCAAAGCCTCCTCCATACGGCCCCAGTTGTTGTAGGTTCCGGCGATCCTGTTGATGATGTCCTCGCTTTCCGGCATCTCCCGGTAAACCCGCATGAACATCTCCAGCGCGGCCTCATAGTTCTCCATGCTGAACTCGCAATTGCCGAGGCTCGTATAAATGATGAACACATCGGGGTATTTCTCCAGAAGGCCCTCGAAGAACTGCCGGGCCTCAAGGAATTTCCCCTCATCGAACAGAGCGTTGCCCTTCCCAAATTCCTCCACGATGCCGGCCGAGACCTTGATGCCTTTAATCGGCCGCATCGTGGTCTCCAGAAGCGGGATTTTGGCCCCGGACTCGGCGACGACACGCGCGGTGATCTTCTTCGTCTCGTATCCTGGCTTATCGAATTCGATGTTCCACATCCCAGACCGAAGATATTAGGCCTTCCACTACCTTTCTTTGCCGGTTTTGGGCGAGTTCGAGTGGTACTGCCCGGCCATGACAGAATAGAGCCGAACGGCAACACCGGAAATGGGTTCCCCCGTCTCTTCATCGGTCACCACGCCCCGGACACGCGCCCGGCCCTGGGTCTGTCCGGCTAGCTCGGAAGCTGCTGGGAGGAGCAATAAAAAGGTTAGCCAAAAAACAGTTATCAGTTGTTTTCTCATTGTCACTTCCCGTCTACATTTTACGCGAAATTCACTATGTTTTCAACCTGATAGAATATAAATGACTTGACACGATATCCGATATTATATATATCGGAGACATGAGGAAACCGACAAATCTCGTCTACGACTACCTGCGGGAACAAATGAAAAAAGGTGATCTCAAGGCCGGCGACTCCATCAACATGGACCAAACGGCCAAAAGCCTGGGGATCAGCAAGACCCCCCTCCGAGAGGCCCTCATCAAGCTCGAGGCCGAGGGCTTCGTCAAGATTATCCCATGGAGCGGGGTCGTCGTCAACACCTTATCTCTCAAGGATTTCGAGGAGTGCTACGAAGTGATCGGGGCCCTGGAAGCCGCCACGCTTCTCAAGGCTGCTCCGCGAATCACCAAGAAACACGTCGAAGCCATGCAGAAGCTCAACGATGAGATGAAGCGCTCGATCGACGCCCATGATTTCGATGCCTATTACCGCAAGAACCTCCGTTTCCACGAAACATATATCCAGCTGTCGGGCAACACCCTCATGGTCCACTCCATTGACATCCTGAAAAAGAGGCTATACGAATTCACCAGGCCCAACGAGTTCATCCGGGAGTGGGAGGATGTTTCGATTGGCGAGCATCAGACGCTTATCGATCATCTGAGGAAGGGCGATTTCGCCGCCGGTGCCGATTTTCTACGCAACACCATTTGGTCCTTCGAAAAGCAAAAGGAATTCATCATCCAATACTACGGATTCAGCCGCCACAGCCATCCTCCCCAGGAGCCCGCCTCGAGCGCACCCCGGCCCAGCGATGACTGAACCCGTCCTGCTCCGGCCACAGTCCCGGCACCCATGATCTTCAAGGTCACCGATTACATCGAGCCTGATCTTCTCTGGGAGGCGGAGGAGTGCCGCAAGCTTGGCCTGACCTTCGAGGCCTTCCAGCTCAAGGAGGCCGGCCCGGAAGAGATCATCGCCAAAGTCGGCGACGCCGATATCCTGCTTGTCAACATGGCGCGGATCAGCGCCGAGGTCGTCGCCGGCCTGACCGCAGCCAAGGTCATCATCCGCCACGGCATCGGGTACGACAACGTCGACGTGGCCGCCCTGACGCGCGCCGGCATAGTCTTCGCCAACGAAGCAACAGCCTCCAGCGAGGACGTCGCCGAGCACGCCGTCATGCTGATGTTCCAAACCTACAAAAAGAGCCGCATCCAAGAGCGTCTCCTTCATGAATGGATCGCCTCAAGGCGCTGGAGCTCGCAGCGGCTCCAACCACTCCACCGCATCAAGGGCAAGACCATTGGGCTTCTGGGCTGCGGGAACATCGGTAGCCGGGTCCTCGCCAAGATCTCGGGGCTGGGAGTAGAGGTCCTCGTCTGCGACCCTTATCTGAAGCCACAGAGATGGGCGGCACTGAACATGTCGCACACGCCTTTCCAAGAAGTCCTTGAGCGCTCCGACATCCTGTCTCTGCACTTGCCGGTCACGCCTGAGACTCACCACCTCCTCGACAGCCGGGCGTTCGCCCTGATGAAAAGGGGGGCTGTCGTCGTCAATACGTCCCGGGGAGCCATCATTAAGACCGATGACCTCGTGGCGGCTCTCAAGGAGGGCCGGATTGCCGGTGCCGGGCTTGACGTTTTTGAGCAAGAACCCCCCGACCGCCGGCTCGAGCTTCTGTCCATGGAGACAGTTGTCCTAACTCCACATGTCGCATGGTACAGTGAGGAGGGAGGCTGGGACATCCGGCGCATGATCATGGACGACATCAAGGCGGTCCTTGCCGCAACTCCCCCCCGCTATGTAATCAACAAAGAGGTTTTCGGCGCGAATAACCTTCGCTTCTCGGCATTCTCCCGTAAAAACCCGAAGAGGCTCGGGTGAGCCCACCAAAAGATCCCTTCTCAGTCTGTTTTTGAGATTCGTCCGGGCTGTATAACAAACTCATAAATTGTTGGTAATAATTCAAAAACATTCTTGACAACTCCCTATCAGGCGGATATGATATATCGTATAAGAAATATGTCCATTGCCTGCTATGCTCGATTGACATCCACAGCGGGCGGAATTCATAAGGAGACTCTTCCATGATTTCATCGAGGATTCGTTTACTCATTCTGCTTTTGGCCGCTTGGATCATCACCGCCTGCGCCCCAGAGGACGGGGTCGACAAGTCCGGGCCGGTAACCGTCGGTCCCCGCGGCATTCTTCACAAAGGGATCACCACTGTCGTCGAGGAACCCTCCGTCCTCAGCGCCTCGGAGGCCGAGCGCAAAACGACCGCCGAATCTCTGGACAAGGCAGGTCTTCTCTATTCCGCGAAGGTTGCCGTCGACAAGGACGAGAAAATGCTTGTGCCGCCGCCTTCCGTCGCGCGTTTCGCAGGCCGAGATTTTACGGTTGCCGCAACCCCTCCCGAGATCGAGTTTGGGATCGTCCCCGTCCGCCCGTTCTTCTTCGCCGATCCCCCCCCTGGGAACACGGTCGGGCCCTGGTCCAATTGGTCCCAGGCCAACTACTACCCTCCCTTGGGTAAATTTTATTCCTCGGTGGGCGACCACGCCTCCTATGACGCGCATATCTATATCGTGGAATATGATCCGGCAGTCAAAGCCATCCGCGTCCTCCCTGAGGTCAACCAGGTCCTGGGGCGAACAAAATCCCAGTTCTCGGAGGGTAAGATCCACGGATGGCTCGATTTCTACGACGGTCCGAACCTTTGGTACTGCACCTACTGGGCCAAATACCCGGAACCGACAGAGGAGGACTACGCAACCGGTTATGAAGGCGGCCACATCATGAGCCTCAACGTCGAGACCGGGGATATCGTCGATTACGGTGTGCCCATGGTCCGTGCTTCCTGGCCCTACCACCGAGTCGATACCCGGAGGGGGATGCTCTATGCCGTCGGCATGTTCGGCGAGTTTTTGGCTTGGGACATCCGAGAACAGAAAACGAAATGGGCAGGTTACCTACCGGAGGGGATGAAATGGTGGGTCCGGGCGATCATGATCGACGAGGAGACCGGCCTGGTCTATACGACGAACATGGCCGATGCCGATGCGGGACTCAAGCACCTCATTTGCTACGATCCCCATAAGAACCGTTTCACCCAGCTCGAAGCTGGGATGCCTAAGAACAGCCTCACGGGAACGGTCGACCAGATGAGGGCCCAAACCCCACACCGCGGACCTGACGGTCTGATCTATGGAGTCACCCAGTCAGGGGAGCTTTTCACCTTTGACCCGGTCACCGGTGTCGTCAGCGGCCGCGGTATCAACTGGCCCGGCCAGGAGCGCTATACATGTTCGATGGACCGCAGCCCGGGAGGACGTTACATCTATTACCTCCCCGGCGCCCACGGTCTCGGCTTCCAAGACGGCTCTCCCCTTATCCAATTCGATACTCAAACGGGACGCAAGAAGGTGCTGGCCTTTCTTTTCCCCTACTATTACGAGAAATACGGATATACGCCGGGAGGAACGTTCTCCATCCGTCTGGATGACAAGGGAGAGCGTCTTTTCATCCTCTGGAACGGGGGCTTCGTCGATATTGAGGCCCAGCTGAAGAAGGACCGTCCGGACGTGTTCGGGCAGTGCGCAGTCATGCTCGTTCATATCCCGGAGAGCGAACGCATCGAGTGATGGGGCCCCGGGAGCCCCACGATGAAAGATCCGTCCATGAAGACCGTGGCCACCTTCGGGGAGATCATGCTCAGGTTGTCCCCTCCTTTTGGGGAAAAAATCCTCCAATCATCGGTCCTGTCCGCCCGCTTCGGCGGCGGCGAGGCCAATGTCGCTGTGTCCCTAGCCCGCTTCGGGCACCCTGTGCGGTATCTGACGGTCCTGCCCCCGGGGCCTCTCGGGGATGCCGCCATAGGGGAATTGAGAAGGTGGGGGGTCGGAACGGAGCACATCGTAAGGGGGAAAGGACGTCTGGGGATCTATTTCGCCGAGACAGGGGCCGCGCAACGGCCCTCACTGGTCCTCTACGACCGCGCTTACTCAGCCCTCTCGCTGGCCGGTTCGGGCGACATCGATTGGGGCCGGGCGCTGAATGGCGCTGAGTGGCTCCATGTTACCGGTATCACGCCGGCCGTCAGCGGCCGGGCGGCCGACCTGACCTTGGAGGCCGTGCAGGCCGCCAAAGCCGCAGGGCTTACCGTATCCGTTGATCTCAATTACCGCGCCAAGCTCTGGAAATACGGCAAGGCCGCTCCCGAGGTCATGACCGGGATTATGGAGCACGCCGATGTCGGCGTGGCCAATGAGGAGGACTGCCAGAAGGCCCTCGGGCTCGAAGCGTCGGGGATTCCCGGAGGAGGAACGCTTGAGCTCGGGACTTACGAAGAATTGACCCGGCGCGTTATGGATCGTTTCCCGCGTTTGTCCCGGATGGCAATCACCCTGAGAACCAGCCACAGCGCGGACCACAACGGATGGAGCGCCGTGATGCGGACCCGGAACGCCTTCCTCGTCGGGCCCCGTTATGAGATCCGTGACATCGTCGACCGTATTGGCGGGGGGGACGCTTTCGCCGCCGGACTTATCCACGGGCTTGACGTCTCTGAGGACGACACAGAGGCCCTGGCCTTCGCTGTCGCCGCCTCCTGTCTCAAGCATTCCCTGACTGGCGATTTCAATCTCTCGGACGAGAAGGACGTCCTCAATCTCATGAGGGGAGATAGCTCGGGGCGGGTCCGCCGCTAGAGGCTAAGGAACAAGCATGGACAAGGACCGCGTGCTGGATATCATCCTATCCACCAAGGTCATCGCTGTCATCCGCATGCCAAATGCCGATGCGGCGGGACCGGTCATCACAGCCCTCCGGGGAGGCGGGATCAAGGCCATTGAAGTAACCATAACAACGCCCCGGTCCCTCGAGCTCATCGCCTCTTTGGTCAAGAGCGGGGTGACAGACGCAGTCGTCGGCGCGGGCACCGTTCTCGATGAGGCCACGGCCGTGGCCGCCATTCACGCCGGAGCGGAGTTCTTGGTCTCCCCGGTCACCCGGCCGGCGATAATCGAGGCCTGCCGGCGGTACGATCGCGTGGTCGCACCCGGGGCCTTCACTCCGACCGAGGTCATCACCGCCTGGGAGGCCGGTGCGGACATCGTCAAGATCTTCCCGGCGACGTCCGTCGGCCCAGGCTACTTCAAGGATCTCAAGGGGCCTCTCCCCCGGGTCCGCCTCATGCCGACCGGCGGCGTTACCTTGGAGAACGCCGGAGATTTCATTCGAGCCGGCGCCTGCTGCGTCGGGGTCGGGACGGCCCTTCTGGATAGGAAGGCCATCGCGGAAAAAGATTGGCAGGCCCTGTCGCACAGGGCCCGAACCCTTATCGAAAGCGTGGCTAAGATATGAAGACACGAACACAAACCATACTCGAAAACGCCCGGGCCTGCGAACCGGAGTGCATGAACTGGCAGGCGCCCGTCGTCTGGGACCACGGCAGGGGGGCCGAACTCTGGGACGTCGAAGGGCGGGCCTACATCGATTGGACCTCCGGCGTCCTGGTGGCCAATGTCGGCCACGCCCATCCCCACCTTGCCGAGGCCATCAGCCGGCAGGCCGGCCGCCTCCTTAACACCTACGACTTCCCGACACCGGAGCGCCTGGCCCTATCCCAGAAGCTCATCAACCTGACCCCGGCCCACCTGGACAAAGTCTTTTTCCTGAGCACGGGATCGGAGGCGACGGACGCCGCCATGCGCATCGTCAAGCGCCACACAGACAAATTCGAGATCCTGGCGTTCTGGGGAGGCTTCCACGGACGCAGCTATGGCCCGATGAGCGTTTGCGGGAACATGAGGATAAAACGGGCCTTCGGGCCCATGGTCCCGGGGGCAATCTTCGCTCCTTATCCTTATTGCTATCGGTGCCCCTTCGAGAAATCCTTTCCTGAGTGCGACCTTTTCTGCCTGGGCTTCCTGGACAGGATCCTGGAGGTGGAATCCACGGGGAGCTTGGGAGGATTGATCGTCGAGCCCTATCAGGGCGCGGCCGGCTTCATCTTCCCGCCACCCGGCTATCTGAAGCGCTTGGAGAAATGGGCCAAGGAAAGAGAGATCCTCATCATCCTCGACGAGATCCAGTCGTCCTTTGGAAGGACTGGGAAGCTCTGGGCCCTCGAGCACGAGTCCCTTGAACCCGACGTCCTCTGCTTGGGTAAGGGGATCGGGAGCGGGGTTCCCATCGCCGCCCTCTTGGCGCGCTCCCAAATCATGGGATCCGTAGGCACCGGGGAGATGTCATCGACCGCCGGGGGGAATCCCTTGAGCTGCGCCGGGGCCCTGGCCGTCTTAGAGATCATAGAGACAGAGGACCTCGTGACGAAAGCCGCGGTCAATGGGGCTTATCTAGGCGAGCGTCTCCGGCGGCTGGCCAAAAAGCACCGGACGATTGGCGACGTTCGTGGTATGGGGTTCGTCTATGGATTGGAATTCGTTCTCGATCGCAAGACCAAGGAACCGGCCCCTGACTTGACCCGGGACATCGTGCTCAAGTGCGTTGCCTCAGGTCTGATGTGCGGGAAGCTCGGCCTTCACGGCAATGTCATGAGGGTCGCCCCTCCCCTGGTCATCACGCCCGAACAAATCGAGCGTTCGGTAGACATCCTCGACGGCGTGCTGGCCCGGCTATAGGTCCGCAGCCCCCGTCAAAGGGGAATCCGTTCGGCGAAGAACTCCTTGAGGATCTCCCGGAGGGGGTCGGTCCCGGCCGGCGCGAATCCCAATGGATTGTGGCGCCGCCAACCCTCGGCATAGGCGAATCGCCCGGACATCCGGCCGACCTCTCTCGTCATTTCCTCCATGGCCGAGAGATAAGAACCGAGCTTCTGGCTCCGGTCGAGCCAGTCCTGCTGGCTGGCGTGACGGGAGAGCATCGCAGTTTTCCTGTCCATGACCCCCCCGATGTCGATAAAATAATCAGGAAGGACAGGACGGTCCATCATGTCTCTCAGGCCATAGGGAAGAGCATGGTAAAGGACGATCTCGTCGAGGAACGGCCCTTGGGGCGGATCGGTGACGAAGTTCACCATCCCTCGGACGAAAGCGGCGGTGACCGTGACGCGGGCTGCGTTCATGTGGTCTTCCATGTAATCCTCGAGAGATAGCGTCAGGACCATTCGGGGCCTGACCTCCCGGATCCGAGCGGCCATCCTCCGAACGAGGCCCGGCGAATAGAAAACATCCAGGTCGTCGACGAGGCTTTCGTGGTAAACCGCTCCCAGGATCGAAGCCGATTCCTGGGCCTCCTGGCGGCGGATGCGGACGATGGACTCCCGGTCATGGACCTTGGTCCCGCAGCTCCCGTTGGCGATGTTCATGATGTGAATCTCGCATCCCCGGTCATGGAGCCGACAGAGTGTCCCGCCCATCATGAATTCGATAT
This sequence comes from uncultured Eubacteriales bacterium, assembly GCA_964423315.1. Taxonomy (GTDB): domain Bacteria; phylum Acidobacteriota; class Aminicenantia; order Aminicenantales; family Saccharicenantaceae; genus RBG-16-66-30. The sequence goes on from CAYREO010000016.1 coordinate 14,069, forward strand.
CGTCCGGGTGGCAACCGACAGCAAAGACTCTCAATGCATCTCCACATCGCAAGAGCCGATGCCAGGCCGGAAATAATTGAACTGGACTTCGGGATGATCGGCCAGGAGAGACATAGGAACGGAGGAATCCGGGAGCCGCTTGGAGATCATGAACGCCGTCAGTCGGATGCCGAAGGGATTATCGTGGTTCCCGTAATGCCAGATCGAGACCTTGTCGGATTTCCAGGTCTCGACCGGCCCGACCGTGACCGCCCGGGTCGGGATCTTGCTGACAACTCCTCCGCCGGATGTCCGGGCATTCTGAATGAGGGTGACAGGGTGGAGGTCAACAACCCGCGCCTTTAACTTGCGGTATTCCGCGGGAGACGGCGGCTCTTCGAGGAAGCAGCCATCTCTCTTCACGGGGTCGTTGAAGGCCCAGTGCTTGATCTCGCCCTGCCCTCCTTGCATGATCGCGCATCGGGCCTGGTCGAAGCTCTTTGAATATTCTTCCAGGCTCTCGATGCCGGGGAAGTGGAGGTTCTCGGGAGGAGGGGCCAGCTTCGGATCGATCCGGTCGAAGCAAAGCTCCATGTCGGCCCGGGCGAAACTCAGGGGGTGGCTGCGTCCGACCTCCCGGTCGCCGATGACCCACTCGTCCATACCCCAGAAGTGCGCGTGACGAAGATCGAGCCCCAGGGCGTTGACGAGCATCGCCACCAGAGGCAGCTGCTCGGTCGGCCCGATGGGGCCACAGACCCCCGCCGGATGCGAGGGAGTCGCTTGGCGCCATGCCTCGATATATTCGAGGGCTTCGGCCATATAGAAAGCCTCCCGAGTGTCATAAATCCGGATCGTAAAGCCCGGCCGGGACAGCTGCTCGATGTCCCGCACGGTCAGTCGCATGGCGTCCTCGAGGATCTTGTCGTCCAAAGTCGTATAATCCCACCAGCCCGGCGCCAAAGCGCTCATTTGTCTCATGATGTTCTCCTTTCCTCGGTCATTTCCGGTTCCTGAGAGGGGCCCCGCTCGCTTTACGGCCACTCTCAAAACAGCTAAGATGGGATGGTTGTCCCATGCACTATACTAATAAGACCAGCTCGCTCCATGTCCGCTACGGAGCCGACCCGCCTTCGATCTCCGATCCGGGGGCGTGGCGCGCCCCATCCGATGCCGTCATCGAGCGCTATCCCTGGGCACCAGACGGCTACACGCCCCGCGTTGAGGTTCGCATCTATCGGTCCGAGAATTTCCTGTCGCTTCATTTCAAAGCGTACGAACGGGTCATCCGGGCCCGCTGCACCTCGTTCCAAGATCCGGTCTATGAAGACAGCTGCGTGGAGTTCTTTTTCGATCCCTTCCCGGACAGGGGGATCGGCTATGTCAATATCGAGGCCAACGCTCTCGGCACCATGCTCATCGGGCTCGGCCCTGAACGGTCGGGGCGCCGGCCTTTGTCGCGAGATGAGATCGCCGGTTTCGAGGTCGCGTCCTCGGTGTCGGCCCCCCTGGAGGGCGAACACGGGAGCGACGCCTGGTGGGTTTCCTACCGGATCCCCGCCGCGTTCTTCGAGCGCCTTTACGGCGAGAGGATTCGGTCCGGGATCACCGGCCGCGGCAATTTCTATAAGTGCGGGGACGCCGCCAGCCCTCCCCACTATGGGTGTTGGGCACCGATTCGCCATCCCTATCCCGATTTCCATTTGCCCCGCTTCTTCGGCCTCCTCACTTTCGAGTGACCTGTTCTCCGTCTTTTCCCCCCGGGTCCCGGAGGTCCCGGAACATCTGCGTCAGCTCCCTCAGACCCCGGACGACGATCAGCACCGACAGGGCGGTGAAAGCGACCAGACTAAAGACGACGAGACCTGTCCAGCCGGCGACCCATGCGGTCATAACGATACCCCCTTCAGGCGGGGTCGGACGGCCTCGTGGAGGATCGATCCCAAGACCATGCCCGCTAGGGCTAGGACGAAACTCCCCCAACCCAACAAGGACGCGTTGGGCGAGCCGGGTATGAAATAGACGAGAGGCGGGACAGCTCCCAAAGTGAACGCCGCGTAAGCCCCGCCGGACCGAGCCTTCTTCCAGTACAGCCCCAGGGCCACGGCAACGAGGGTGCCGGGCACAAAGAGCATGATGGTCATATTGAGATAGAAATAAAGATAGCCCTCGATCCTGTGGAACAGGGACCACCAAATCAGGAAAAGCATCAGGGCCGTCAGGCAGACCCGGCTGACGACGAGCTGGGACTTTGAACTCATCTCGCGGCCGGTGAATTGCCGGACGACGCTGCCGATCAGATCCTGTGAAATGACCGAGCTCCAGGAGAGGAGATAGCTGGCATAGGTCGACATCGAAGCCGCCAGAAGGGCGCCCAGGAGCAGGCCCAGCCATCCGTGGGGCGTAATCCGGGCCAACATGGTCGGCAGGGCGGTCAACGGGTCCTCGACTGGGCCGAGGACGGCCAGGGCCACAACACCCCAGAAGATCGGCAGAACGGCCCGCGACAAGAACATAAAACTCGACCAGGTGAAGATCTTCCGTCCCGTTCGGCTGTCCTTGGCGCTGAATATGCGCATGGCAACGACCTGCCAGCTGGTCAGCACGGCCGTCCAGAGAAGGATCTGCCAGACGATGAATCCAAGCCCGAACTCCCCTTTGAGAAGCGAGGGCGTGAATGGATTCAGGCCCTTGGGTCCGAGTGTGGACTCCACGGCGTCAATGATCCGGGGCAACCCGATCTTGAAGAGGCCGAACAGGGTGATGGCGATCATGCTCAGGCTGAGCAGGACGTACTGGATATAATTGGTGACGATGACCGAGACCATGCCTCCGACAAGGGTGTAGATGAGGACCACGGTCAGGAGGACGGTCATCGTCAGGAGCAGATGGTCCTCCGAGATCCCGGTGACGATGTTGATGAACCGGGCCTCGACCCCCGGGAAGACTCCGAAATTCAGGACGCCGCCGATGGCCATCAAGAGCCCGGCGTAGAACCGCACTCCGCGTCCGAACTTACGGTCGAAGAACTCCGGAAGCGTCCGGATCTTCATGTCGAGCAGAGGCTTCAGGATGAATCCTGTCCGGCCGATGAACAAGAAGACGGCGAACGGGGCCAGGCCGACGATCAGGGCCGCGAAACCGGCGTTGTAGCCCAGCTCCGCAAAGTACATATAGGTGATCATCCCGATCTCGGTGCACATCAGCGAGAGCAGACCGAGATGGAAGCCCATCGACCGGCCGGCCACGAGGTAGTCGTCGATGCCCTTGACGTACTTCTTGACGACGAAACCGGCGTAGAAGACGCCTCCGACATAGAGGACGACGAACAGTCCGTCAAGAAGACTGAGGTTCATGTCCTGCGGGCGAAAGCCCCCCCCACCTTCCGAAAGGCCTCGATCATCATCCGGACATGCTTCTCCTCGTAAACTGGATGGGTGAAGAAGGAGATCGTCCGGTCCGTCAGCCAGTGGGCCGTCGGGCAAGAGACCGTCGAGTAGTCGATCATCCGGGCCGAAGGGTCCCGGAAGGGGTAATTAGCCCTGCCGAAGCCCATAGGCTTCAAATACGCGGCCTCCTTGTACATCTCGGGCCAGAGGACGGTATAGGCGGGGACGCCCTCGGCATTGATGGCCGCCACGAACTCCTTGGTCGAGACCGAAAGGCGGTCCGTGTCGAGGACAAAGGGGCACCACCAGAAGGCGTTCTTTCTCTCTTCGGAGTCCGGCGGGATGTGCAGGACCAGCGGGTGGTCCTTGAGAGCTTCGATCAGCTGCCGGCCGTTGCGACGGCGGTTGGGCAGGTTCCACGAGTCGAAGCGGGCCAGCTCGGCCAGCCCAATCGCCGATTGGACCTCCGTCATCCGGTAGTTGAAGCCGACCTGGGAATGGATGTACATCAGCTTGGATTCCAGATCGAGGAGGTTCATCCGTTTCTTGACATCATAGCCATGGTCCCGGAACGACCGGCAGCGCCAGGCCAGATCCTCGTCGTCGGTGATGATGGCCCCGCCTTCCCCTCCGGTCGTGAAATGCTTGCTCTGACAGAAGCTGAAGCACCCCACATCACCGATCGTCCCCACCTTCTTCCCTTTGTACTCCCCGCCGGGGGCCTGGGCGCAGTCTTCGATGACGAACAGGCCGCGGCGGCGGGCGATGTCCATGATGGGGTCCATATCGGCCACGATCCCGTAAAGATGAACGACGATGATGGCCCGGGTCCGGTCGGTTATGCGCTCCTCCACGGACTTCGGCGAGATGACATGGTCGTAACCCGTGTCGGCGAACACCGGCAGGGCCCCGGCCTGGAGGATGCAGAAGCTCGAGGCGATGAACGAGTAGGACGGGCAGATGACCTCATCCCCGGGTCCGATGCCCAGAGAGGCGACCGCCGTGTGGAGGGCCGCGGTCCCGTTCGACGTGGAGATGCCGAACTTGGCCCCGTTGTATTCCGCCCAGGCCTTCTCGAATTCCATGCCCAAGGGCCCCGTCCAGTAGTTCACGCGCCCGGAGCGGAGGACCTCCTGGGTTTTCCGGATGCCATCCTCGGACAGGCTGGGCCACATGGGGAACGGCTCGCGGGCGATCCGCTCGCCGCCGTTGAGGGCCAATTCAATTTTCATGCTCACGCTCCTTCAGGGATAGGGATTTTCGCGCCACCCGTCCGGGCCGAGGCATACGCGGCCAAGACGAGACGCAGATTGTGGACGGCCTCGCGGCCGTCTCTGCGGTCACCGCCAAGGATGGACCGGGCGTGGCCAGCGATGATATGGCGGTAAATGTTGTCGACCTCGTCCAGCCGGACGATCGTCGCGGCGTGACCGTCATCCAGCTCGAGGTCCAGGGCGACAGGCTCCCCGGCGTGCCCGGAGAGTTGGAAGAGGGTCCCCCGCGCCCGGAGGGTTCCCTTTTCGCCGTAGATCTCATAACCGAGGTTCCTCAAAGTACCGGCCAGCCCTCCGCGCGGCTCGGCAAAGGAGACCCGGATGGTGCCCTCAAGGCTGCGCGTCTCGAAGCGGATCGACGCGCCGTCCTCGACGCGGGTGGCCAGGGTCTTCGGCGTAAAGGCCGCCCGCACCGCTCGGATCGTTTCGCCGATCAGGAATTCCGCCATGTACAGGCAATGGCTGCCAACATCGCCGATGGGACCGCCGAGTTCTTCGGGACGATCGCATCTCCAAGTGCGAGCTTCCTCGGGCGTTGCACCGTATAGGAACTCCATGTGCAGGCAGATATCATTGATCCTTCCCAGAGCTCCGCTTGCGACCATCTCCCGGGCCCTGCGGTTGTAGGCGTTGGCCGTCATCATGTGATCGACGGCCAGGGAAAGCGACCTTTTTTCGGCGACTGAGACGAGCTCTTCGGCGTCCTCCAGCGAGGTCGCCGCCGGCTTCTCGACGAGGACGTGTTTGCCCGCCTCCATGGCCCGCATTCCCAACGAATAGTGCGAGGAGTTCGGAGTGGCGATGAATACGGCGTCGACGGCCGGGTCCTCGAAGATCTCCTCGGCCGTATCCCGCCAAGGGATCCCCCACCTTTCGGCTGCTTGTCTCCGCCCTGGATCAACATCCGTGACGGCCGCGAGCTCGGCCTCGGGAAGGAGGGGGAAGCGAGCCGTGTCCAATGCAAATCCCTCCCGGGCCAGCCGGTTCTCGGCGATCCCCCCGAATCCGATGAGGGCGTAACGGATCTTTTCCATAGACTTTCCCTTCACCCGCCCTCCCTCCTGACAGAAGTGAGGCCGTCCTCGGCGCCTATCCAGATCCGCGACCGCTCATCCCACCGCGCATCGGCCTTCTCCCAGGGAAGTTCGGCGACAGGAAGCTCCTCGGCATCCTTGAGAACGGCGTCCCAGCCGCCGACCCCGCTCGTGGCGTCCAGGGCGGTCAGGTTCTGGCGCCCTGCGCAGGACGCAAGGCGGGCGGCGTCCTCCGGGTCGAGCCCGCGAAGCATGGCGGCCAGGAACCCGCCGATGCTGGTATCCCCCGCCCCGGTCGCGGAGAGGATGGTCTCGATGGCAAAGGGCGGCGCCCAGATCTCCCGATGGTCCCAGGAGCCGGCTCGGGCCGGCGTCCGGGCCTCGAGAGTGCCCGACGAGGACAGCCCACCCGTTCTAAGATAGAGGCCGCGGGCGCCGCACTTCAGAAGGACGGCCCCGCATCCCATAGCCAGAAAGTCCCGGGCGATCGAGCGGTGGTCGGCAAATGACAGGGAATCGGTGAAGCTCGGGTGGTCGCGCTTGCGTCGAAGCGTCCTCTCCGGATCAAGGAAATACAGAGCCTCTTCAAGGCTGGGGGTGAAGATGTCGACATAGGGCAGAACCGAAGCGAGGACGTCACGCCACGGCACGCGCCCCGATTCGCTGTCGGGATCGGGCAGGGATGTGTCGAGCGACGTCACAACGCCCAGACCGCGCACCCTCCGGAAGACGGCCGCCAGCTCCCGCCCGGCGCCACGGAACAGGGCCCGCATCAGAGGCGGATATCCGAAATGGAACGCCCGGCAGCCCGCCACAAGCCCGTAGTCTAGGCTTTCCGAGGAGAAAGTGTCGTTGCAGCCCGGGTAATGGAGGATCATCCGATCGATGCCCGGAAAAGCCAGGATAATGGAATAGGAGCTTCCCATCCGGGACGTAACCTTGACCCCTCCCGTTTCCCCGTACTTTTGGAGCAACCGGACGGTAATCTCCCCGAAGCCGTCGTCACCGACCTGGGACATGAACAGGACCTTCATCCCCAGCTTTTTGAGGACGATCCCGGTGTTGGAGACGGCCCCCCCCGTGCTGAAGGCGGCCGGTCCGACGTTCAGAAGCTTGCCCGGGGCCAGCAAAATGGAAAGGTCCTGAGATCCCTTGGGGGGAATCTCCGGGGTGAGATCGAGACAGAGGAGCCCGGCCGCCGCCACATCCCAACGAAAGTCTTCGGTCATCGATCTAATCTCCCGCGGTCTTCCGAACGGACCGGCCGGCCTCGAGCCGGCGGAAATGGACCCGGACCGCGGCCATGATCTTCGCATCGACGGGGTCTCGTTCGGAAAGCGCGCAGACGTCCTCAAGGATATGTTCGATCCCTAGGGGAAGCACGGAGTTAAGGAACTCCTCATCTCCCTCGTACAGCCGGCCGTCTGCGTCCGGTACATCGAAGAAACACGCCGCCGCCGCTCCTTCGGCCGTCTGGAGCGGCTCGACGCCCTGGGCCAGCTGGAAACGCATAGCACCGATCAGCCGGTCATCCCGGGCCAGCTTCCGGCGTATATCCCTGCCAACGCGGTGGATCGTATCGCCCAGGTGGATGTTCCCGAAACGCTTGAGAAGATCCTCGATATGGGCCTCCATTGCCGTCCCATCGAACTCGCCCGGATAAGCGCGGACCAGCGCCTGTCCAGACTCCCGCATCGCCTGCCGAACTCTCCGGCGTAAATCGGAGTCCCTCATGGCTTGCCAGGTAAAGACATGCCCCCGTCTCTCGACCGCCGACATATAGGCGGTCATCGCGTGCCCCAGGTTGTGAACGAAAGACTTCCTCTCCACGTAGGCCCGCATGTTGTCCCGGGGCTCGAGGCCGGGGACGTGCGGAACGCCGGCCTTAAACCCCTTGCGATCGACGATGAGGGAGTTGTAGGCCTCGGCGTAAATGAGGAGCGGGTCCTGGCGCCTTTGCTCGTCCGGCATGATGGGCACCATCTTGCCGATGCTGGTCTCCACGAGGCCGGGCATCGCTTCGGGCGGGAAATCGGGGGGCAGGGCCGTTGTCAGCCGGGAGCGGAGGAATCCGGCCCCGTCGAGAATATTCTCGCAAATGATTATATCGACGGGAGGCCGCCCCGCATGATGCCGCCTCAGGATCCCGCGAGCGAGCTGAGGGACGAGCGCTTCAAGGGCCCCCTTGCCCACGGCAGTCCCGATGACATCCGCCAAAACGATCTCCCCCGCTATCGCCTCAGGGTCCAGGGCGCTGACAGCCCGAACATTCTGGATGATGAGCCGCTCGCTTTTCTCATCCCGGATCTCGACCGTGTATTCCCGCTTTTCGTTGAGGGCCGAAACCAGGACGGGGTCGATATCGACGAAGATGACTTCGTAACCGGCGCGAGCGAAAAGCTGCCCGATGAACGAACGCCCGATGTTTCCGGCCCCGAATTGTACGAGTTTCTTCATCGTTGGCCCGTTTCGTCTCCTTCCAGGAGGCCCTTCTCGTCCTCAGCGCTCCAGGAGCCAACAGAGAAGAGCTGCCGGCGAACTCCCGGATAGATCAGGCCTTTGCCAAAGAACTCCTGGGCCCGCACGGACAGTATGAGGTCCCGCGCCGCGTCCAGCCCCCCGACCCTTCGGATGTAGGGCTCGGCGGAGAACTGTCCCTCCGCCAGGAGGGTCATGACAGCGCGGACATCGGACGGATCGCCCCCTGAAGACCCGACCATGGAAATGCCGTCGTAATGGACGCGCCGGGTGTCCACCCGGATTTCGCTGGCCCCCGCCGGCGTCCCGCCGAAAAAGTGGGCAACGCCGCCCTTGGACAGATAGTCCAGGCTCTTCTCCTGGACGGCGGCGATACCCAGGGCGACGATGCAGTCATCGACTCCCCTGCCGCCCGAGAGGGCTCGGATGGCTCCCTCGAGGTCTGAGGGAACGGTCAGGACGAGCTCGACGCCTCGCTCGCGGCTTCGCGGGACGAGGATGTCAGCTGCGGCCCGGCGGCGGTCCTCGATGGGCTCGGAGAGGATGACCGCCCGGGGTCCGTAGGTCATGGCCATGTCGGCCAGCAGGATGCCCATCGAACCGGCGCCCAGAATGAGCGTGACGCCCCCGCGAAGCGGGCCGAGGCTGGCCCGGCGGGGTCCGAGAGGCCCTTCCTTGGTGATGTGGGCGATGCGGTTGAGCGCCGAGTGGACGCAGGACAAGGGCTCGCTGAAGGCGGCAGCGAAGAACGGGACCTCGGCGGGCTCATAAGGGATGAGGCAATCCGCTTGGATGACCTCTTCCGTGATGAGAACGTATTCGGCAAACAGCCCGCCGAGGGTGTAGCCGATGGCGACCTTCTCGACCTGATCGACCTGTTCATACCGTTCACGGTGGTTGATCGGGGAGATATCGACGGCGGGCTGGACGGCGAACGATGCGTCCTCACGAAAGCGGCTGCGGAGGTCCTCTCCTACCAGGACGGTGGTGACGCACCCTTCATGCCCGATAACGACCGGCCAGCGCTCGACGTCCCATCCGTAGAGAAGGGGATGCTCTCGCCCGTTCTCGATCAGCTTGCCGTCGGACGAGCAGGCAAAGACAGCGTCCACGCGGGCCAATATCTGGCCGGGCCCAGGGCGAGGTACAGGCACGCGCTGGAGGGCCAGGTTCTCGAATCCCCGTCCCGAAAGGACCAGCGCGTCCATGTCTGCGGGGATCCGAGGGCCGGGGGAGCCCCATGTTCTCACAGGCCTGATCATGGCTCTCTTTGTGCCCCTCCTTCCTTTGGAATTCAAAGAGCCTCTATAGCCGCCGCCGTCGCCCCGCCACCTCCGAAGCAAATGGCAACGATGCCAAAACGGCGGCGATGGGCCTTTAGGACGTGAACGAGCGTGACTAGGAGCCGGGCGCCGGCTGATCCGAGAGGATGGCCCAACGCGATGGCCCCGCCATGGACGTTGATCTCCGCCCCCGGGAAATTCTCTTCGAAAACGGGGAGCTGGATCCCGAAGGCCTCATTGATCTCCATGATGGTGAAATCGTCGGCGGCCGGGCCTCGAGACGACAAAGCAGAGGTCAGGAGGCGGACAGCTTCGACGGGCGAATCGATGAAATCGGCCGCGGGCCGGTCAATTCTGCTGAACCCCAGAATTCTGGCCATGGGCACGAGACCGGAGGCGGCAGCGACCCCTGGGCCGGCCAGAACGACGGCTGCTGCGTTGTCGGCGGGGGCCGAGGAATTGTAGGCCGAGGCGATGTCCTGCTCGCTCTCCGCCCGCATCCGCTCGAGCTCCTCGTCGGCCGCGAGTTCGTCCCGGATGACGTCCCCGACCGGAGCCAGTTCGGCATCGAACAGGCCTTCTTCCCTGGCCCTGCGGGCCCGCTCGTGACTCTCGGCGGCTTTCCGGTTGACGGCCTCGATCGTGATCCCGCGGCGGCGGGCGAAGGCCAGGGCGTACTCCCGCATGAACTTTCTCTCGACCGGCCAAAAAAGGCCGTCGTAGGCCACGGCATCGACGATCGCCGAGAGGGAGAGCTGATCCTCGGCGTTCTCCGCGAACTGCCAGCGGTAGGCCCCCGCTTTCTTCATCCGGAGATAGCCCCCCTGCTGATATCCTTTCCCTTGGCGGAAGAACCTCGGGTCGAGGAGATAGGGAGCGTTGGAGCGCGATTCCATTCCTCCGGCCACGGCCAGCCGGGCCCTTCCCAAAAGCAGCGCGTCGGCGGAGATCATGACAGCCTCCAAGGAAGAACCGCAGACGTTCTCGATCGTGCGGGAGGGGACCGACGGCGAAATGCCGGCGGCCAGGGCCGCTTGTTTGGACGGCGCCTCACCCAGCCCAGAAGGCACGACGCAGCCCATCGTGACCAATTCGACACGGTCGGGGGAAAGGCCGGCTTTCCTCAGGGCGGCCTCAATGGCTCTCCCACCCAGTTCGGGAGCAGAAGAGGAGGCCAGACAGCCCCGGAACCGGCCAATAGGGGTCCTGGCCGCGGCCAAGATGTGGACCTCGCTGTCGCAGAGGGCGATCACGCCGGGCCTCCCAGGAGGCGTCGGACGGCTTGACTGATGCGCTCGGGGGACGGGATATTCTCGTTCTCAAGGGGGGCCGCCATGGGCGGGGGAACGGAATGGGCCGAAACGATCTCGACCGGAGCTTTGAGGAACGGAAAAGCGTTGCGCTGGACCTCAAAGGCGACGTGCTGGGCGAAGCTGCATGTCAGGGGGGATTGGACGACCACCACGCAGCGCCCTGTCTTCTTCACGGAGTCAACTACAGTCGCGGAATCCATCGGGATCAGGCTCCGCAGGTCGATGACCTCGGCCTCGACCCCATCGCGGGCCTTGAGCGTTTCGGCGGCGGCCAGGGTGTTTTTCAGAAGGTTCAGATAGCTGACCAGAGTCACGTCCCCTCCGGCCCGAAGGACGGCCGCGCTACCGAATGGGAGAGTTACGTCTTCGTCCGGTTCCGGGACCTGACCGAGGTCAGCGTAGAGCATCTGATGCTCGATGAAGACCACGGGGTTGTCGTCGCGAATGGCGGTTTTCAAGAGGCCCTTGGCGTCCCGAGGGGCGAAGGGCGCAACGACCTTGAGCCCAGGAAAATGGGCCATGATGGCCTCGAGGCTTTGGGAATGTTGTCCGGCATAGCCTTTCCCACCGCCTACGGTCGTCCGGAGAACAAGCGGGATACGGGCTTTACCTCCGAACATGTAGCGGGTCTTGGCGACTTGATTGGCCAGCTGGTCCAATGCCAGGGGGATGAAATCGATGTACATGATCTCGATGACGGGGCGGAGGCCGGTCATGGCCGCCCCGCAGGCCGTTCCGACGATGGCGGCTTCCGAGATAGGAGCATTGAAGACCCGGCGGCGACCGAAGGTATCCAGGAGGTCCATGGTCACGCCGAAAGCGCCTCCGTAATCCGCCACATCCTCGCCGTAGAGAACGACCCGCCGGTCGCGCTCCATCTCCTCGGCCAGGGCCTCCCAGATCGCATGGCGGAAAAGGATCCGCCCACCGGACATCCGTTTGATGCGCCGGACAGGTTTGAGGAGTTGGGTAGTCCTCCAACAAGGTTCGGGGGTGGCAGGAGGTTCGTCAACCCATAGCCCTTCAGCGATCTCCTCGACCCTCGGTTCCGGAGAGAGTGCGGCCCGGACAGCCGCTTCCCTCGTCCTACGCTTCATTTCGAGCCGGGCGAGCTCGGCCTGTTCCCGGCTGAGCACACCGGCCGCATCGAGCTGCGCCTCGAAACGGGCGATGGGATCCCAATCCTTCCAGGCTTTCTCCTCCTCGGCAGACCGATAGCTCGTCCGTTTATCGCTCAGAGAATGGCCCAGGTACCGGTAGGTCATGCATTCCAGCAGAACGGGCCCTTCGCCTCGGCGGCACTTGACGGCCGCCCGGGCGACCGCGTCCCGCACAGCAAGGACGTCCATGCCGTTGACGACCTCTGCGTTCATGTTCCGATGATCATACGCGGCCCCGCGCCTGGCGAGGTGCCGGATTCCGGTGACTTCCAGGCATTGCTGCCCGGTCATGCCGTACTGATTGTTCTCGATCAGGAAGATAACCGGCAGGCCCTTTTCGAATTGCGCTTGAGCAGCGAAATTCATCGCTTCGTGGGCTATGCCGTTGTTGGTTGCCCCGTCGCCGACGAAGGTGATCACGATGCGGTCGGTCCCCAGAAGATGCTGGGCCAGCGCCGCCCCCGTCCCAATGGCGAAGCTCCCGCCGACAATCGCGTTCGCCCCCAGATGATGGGCCTCGAAGTCGGCGATGTGCATTCCGCCGCCCCGGCCCCGGCAATATCCGTCCTCCTTGCCGAACAGCTCGCAGATCGTCCGGTAGAGGTGACGGTCCAAGGCGCGTTCTTGAAGATCCCCCTCGCTCTCGTCCAGCCTGGCCGGAGAGGGGCCGGCGAAGGCCTCCAGCTCCGAGCGCGACATTCTGAATATCCGGACGGCCCCCTTGGCGATGGAGTGACCGTGCCCTCGATGGGTGGAGGTGATGTAATCATCGGCCCGGATCGCCGAGATGGCCCCGGCGGCCGTCGCTTCCTGGCCGATCGACAGATGGGTCGCGCCGATGAACGGGAAGCCTTCAATGGGAGCGAAAGTCCCCTGTTTCATCTCAACGATCATCTCTTCGAGGGCCCGGTTCATGATCATGAGACGATGAAGACGTAGCGCCTCGGCAGAATCGATGGACCGGGCCTTCAGTTCCGCTTCGAGGTTGAGGCGATAAGCATAAAGAGGGATAGGCGGGATCTCGATTTGGCCGGCGTTGAAATCGGGGAGAATGTCACAGTCTTTCATATTAGAGGGTCCGTCCCTTCAGCGTCAGGCAAAATTGGCACTTGCATTTTAGGAGCATATATCATATATCATATCTGGTAGGACGAATCAAGGCTAAAATAGCCCGGTCCGACGACGCGGCTGGACGCAAAATCCTGGCTATTGATAGGAACACATCAAAAAAATCAGAAGGAGATGCCATGAGAAAGAACAGATATGTAATCGCTACGCTAGCCATTCTCCTGTCGTCGGCGGCGGCCCCTGCCTCTAACGAAAAGGGGGAGATCCTTGCGGCCATGAAAAAAGCGACCCGCTTCATGGTCGATCATGCGGGCGAGCGTGGAGGGTATTTCTGGCATTACAGTTCGGATCTCACCGAACGTTGGGGAGAGATACCGGTCCGGGCCTCTCAAGTCTGGGTGCAGCCGCCCGGGACTCCGGCCGTGGGGTTGCTCTTGATGGACGCCTACGAAGCGACCGGGGACCCCGAGTACTTGCGGGACGCCGAGGAGGTCGGCCGGATGCTTGCCTTCGGCCAGCTCCCGTTCGGAGGGTGGCATTATTTCATCGACTTCGATCCCCCGGGCATCCCGTATTACTATGAAACCGTCGCCTCCCAATGCTGGGGCTACGAAGAGTTCTATCACTACCACTACAATGGCACGTTCGACGATGAGGTCCATACGGCGCCGACCCGCCTTCTGATGCGCCTTTATCTGGCCACGCTCGATCCGCGCTACAAAACCGCTCTTGACAAGGCGTTGCAGTTCGTTCTGGACGCCCAGTTTCCAAACGGTTCCTGGCCGCAACGTTTTCCCCTCCAGCACGACTACAGCTCGTTATACACCTTCAACGATGATGTCATCAGCGGTAACATCGATCTTCTTTGGGAAGCCTTTGAGAACTTGGGAAACCCGGCTTACAAGGCAGCGGCTCTCAGAGGAATGGATTTTATCATTCTCTCCCAGATGCCTCCGCCTCAAGCCGGCTGGGGTCTTCAGTACGGGCCGGACATGAAGCCGGCCAAGGGACGCAATTTTGAGCCGGCCGGGATCACCCCTTCCGAAACGATCAACAACATCCGGTCTCTGCAGAAATATTACAAAATCACCGGGGACCGAAAATATCTCCGGGGTATCCCGGACGCCCTGCGCTGGCTCGAGGACTCGGTCATCAATAGTGACCCCGATCGGCGGCACGAAGGGATGGCCTACACCCACGCCTCGTTCTACGAGTTGGGAACGAACCGGCCGCTCTACGTCCACCGGAAGGCCACGAGGGCCGAGCTCGATCCCGAAGACCCGAGCAAGGGTTACTGGGTGGATTACGAGTTCGGGAACTTCCCCGGACATTACGGGATGATCGGTTTTTTCGACATTCCGTCAATCCGCGCAGAATACGACCGGGTCAGCCGGCTCAGCCCCGAAGAAGCGCGGATCGAATACGAGGCGGGCAAAAACGCTCTGCCGGCCCCCCCCTCCCCGGAGGAGATCCGCAAGATCATCTCTGCCATGGACGGTCGCGGCGCCTGGGTCGAGACGACCTTCGTCCGATATTATCCGGACTTCCGGGACCGCGAGAAAGGCCGGACCATCCCGGGGATACAGACCAGGACTTACCTGAACAACATGCAGAAGCTGATCGCCCGGTTGCCGGCGGCCCAAGGGCCGCCTCCAGCCGGGAAAAAGTGAGTCCGGGCCGCGGGGCCCGGATGCGATCATCGGCTGTCGGCCGACCCGGCCTTTGCCGGGCCGCTCGGCTCGATTTCGTAGACATGGACGTCATACTGGTGCCAGACATCCTTGATCACATCCCGTTCGACCCGCATCTCCCCAGGTACATCGAATAGCTTCCTGACCTTCATCCCCCCGAGACCGTTCAAAGCAATCTCAGCTTCCGTCCCCGCATCCCCAACGAGCGCCGCAAGGAGGTAGAGCTTGCCTTCCCAAGTTTTGAGCCGTGTTTCGATCCGCCCCGAAACGGGCTCGACCCGGACCGGGATGTCCGAATCCCGGGCGGCCAGTATGGGCCACATGAAGTCCATCTCCTGGAACCAGCCGCGAAGCCTCTGGAGCTGATGCTTTTGGGTACAGACCCAATGATAAAGGCCGTTGGCCCCGTAGATCACGGCCAGATAGGATTCCGCCCGGAATCCGCGCCAGTCGTCCCCCCTCAAAGAGAGGTATCCCGGGTACTGCTCGGGAACGACTTCGTCGGCGTGAAAGCTGACATAGTAGTTGACCTCGGCCAGACGGAACCGGCCGGGATTGAGCACGGTCTCCGTCTTCGTCAGGAAAGGCGCGTTCCTCCAGGCCGATCCCGGGCGCCCCATGATCTTCACATAGCAGTATCCGACCGGCGGCCGGGGCCCGATGTCCCAGTCTGGACCTTTACGGTCGTAAAGAAAGCTTGAATCATGATGACCCCAGATGACCAGCCTAGGAGAAGTCAAACCAGCGACGATCTCCTCGACCCGCCTCCGGTACCGAACGAGGTCATCCGTGAGCCTCCAGTAATAGAACTGCTTCCCATAGCAGCCGAGAAATCCGGGATGTACGAGCAGGCCTTCGGCCTCGGCGGCGAAGCGGTCGAGGATATCCGGATCTCCCGGATGAGGGGATCCCGGGCCGATGATGATCGAATAGGCGTTCAAGGCCCAGGCCTTGTCCCTGTCCTCCAACGAGGCGGCACCCTGATGATACTGGCCACGGTAGACGTTGGCCCCGAGACGGATGGCATCGTCCCATTCCATGACGTTGACCGAGGGCACGATAGGGAAGAAGCGGACATTGCCGTTGAGGACCAAAAAGCCGTTCTCATCCAGTTCGACCTTCTGGATGGGAGGTAGAGGCCGTCTCTCGATCGGGCGGATGCGCCCGAACGGGATCCGGGCCCGGCCGAGCTCCCGGCCCGTACGGTCACGGTAGGAGGCCACCATCTCGTAATCCTGGACCGGCAGAGGGTTGACACGCAGGTCAGAGATATCGAGAGGGATCTCAGTCAGGCTCTCCGAAATCGCTCTATCAAGGACCATTAGGACCTTGTCTTGGGTTCGGTCGCGCAGCTCCACACGGACCTTGCCTCCCGCGCCGAGCGGGCGCAGCCTAGCATGGATCTCTAGCCGGGCTTGTTCCTCCGGGAAATAGTGGTCCTGGTCGAGGACCGCTTCGATGGCCGGCGGGACGATTAACGGATAATAACGGTCCAAAAGGGATCGTCCGCCCTCCTCGATGACCAGTTGGAAGCTGGACATCCTGCCCAGGCCGGCGTCATATTCCAGAGGGACCGCACAGCATTCTCCGGCTTCTATGTCGACCTGCCGCCTCACGGCCGGACCGTCGCTCATTCCCGCCCGTAAGGACAGGGAGCGCGGCCGGACGTCCTCATTGACGAGAACGACCTCGGCCTGGTTCAGGCCAGCATAGATCTGGGGATGGGAGATGAAGTCCTGGGACTGGTCCGTCTCTTCGAAATAGCGCCTCCCGAACCTGACGGATTTCACCCGGATCGAGGGGGGGCGGGCCAACTCGATGCGCCCCATCTCTCTACTGTTGGGCGCGCGGCCCGACCATAGGGTCTCCCGGCGACCCGCCTTCCAGGCGATAGTGAAGCCAAATTCGTCCTGTCCTGGCCCTTCGAGGCCGAGCGCGGCGAACGGAACGCTGATCCTCCAGCCGGTGCCGGCTTCTTCTATCCGGACCCCCTTCTCGGCGGCCGGCGCGAAAAGTCCTTCCGAAGTGTAGCCCTGTTTTTCAACCACTGTCCCCAGGCTTCCCGATCCGTCCGCCGATATGCGGAGGACACTGAAAAGGAAACGCTCGTGATTCAGGAAATCGCTGCGGACCCTCGGATGAAGGTAGACGCGCATGTCGGTCTTCCCACGCTGGGGGATCCACAGAAAGAGATGGGTCGCATCGTTCTCCGCGCGGATCCCCTTCCGCGCGGCAAGCCGGGTCCCATCACCCCAGCTCGCGCTCAGGACCCGCGGGGGAATGGCCACTCCCCGCCGGATCAGCTCGGCCTCCGGTGTCGCCCACTCGAAAGCGCGTATGTCGTCGACCCACAACGTCGTGGTCGGCTCGCTCCCGAGGACGGTGATCCGGACCTCGATCTCCTCAACGGGCTTCAAGGGCAGGAATCCGAAACGAAAATCGGCCCAATCGTGATCGCTGACTCCCAGCGAGAACGTCGGGGAGACCTCCTGCATGGTGCCGTCCGTGAAGAACACGAACACCGTCAGGTTGGCCAGGTTGTCGGGGCCCCAGTAGCCGGGTGGCGAGTTCCCGACGGAGTTGTCGAGCTTGGATTTTGCGGACAGGACGATCGGGCGGAGAGATCGCTGGTTGATGCGGATCCTTTGCGAGATTCCCGATCCTTCCGTATAAACCACGCTGGCGCGAAGGGATCGGCGCCCCGACGCGGACTCGCCGGTCTCGATCTCGGGGGGGCGGTAGGAGGCCCCGACCCAGCTGACCCACTGGTCCTCCGAGGGAACACCCCACTCCGGAAAAGGCGTGATCGCCGAAACTTCCTCGAAACCCGGGTTCCTGACCAGATTGACTCCTTCAATGTCCTGAAACAGCTCGACATCGTCCACCCAGGCCGCCGCTTCCGGGGAACCCGCCGGCAGAAGGAAGGAGATCTCCGCTCCCCACTTCCAATCCGCCGAACGCAGGGACTCCCTGACGATGGTCCAATCGGCGGCGGCCGGCAAGGTCAGTTCCTTAACTAGCGAGGGGCGATCACGGACCGCCCCGAGACGTATAACGGCGCGGAAAGGGCGGTCTCCCGTTATGCCCGCCGTCTTATACGCAAAAGTGATCTCGATGTCCTCACCCGGCACAATGGGAAGTCCGAACGGCATGCGGCCGTCCTTGACCGTCCAAAAGTCGGCCTGAAGGACTGCTTTGACCTCCTCCTCCCCTCCTGTCAAATGCACGCTCCGCTTCCCCGAGAATTGGTCTTCCTCCGTGACCCGGGCCCCAGTTGAGAGGGTCCAATAGGGAAGATAACCGCGGCCGTCGGGATGAATGACGGAGGAGTAGGACGGGAACTGCTCGATGTCATTGACCATGACGCTCTCGGCCCCGCCGTTGGGAAGGAGCGAAGGGCGATCAGCCCCAAGCGCTCCTCCGAACAGGGCTAGGGCCGCCACAATGGCCGCGACAGCGGACGCGGCCCTCACTTCGCCTCCCCCTGGAAGGCCAAAGCTATGCGGCTGACGATGCCCTCCCTGCCGAATCGACTCACGGGCCGGGCCTCAAGGATGTTATCTCCCGGGGCCAGACTCCAGGTGAAGGATGCCGCAGACGGTGTCCATTCCCCTCCATTGATGCGGACCTCGAAGGTCTTGAAGTTGGGCGTCACCGTATCGAGGTGGACATCGAGAAGGTTGGGCCGGTCGGTCGCCGTCAAGTGGATCTCCGCTTGATTGAGGGTCCAGGCGAAGTCCCGGGCGTGGGAGCTGTGGAACGTGTATTCCTCGTAGGCTGGCAGCGCCGAGTCTTTCCACCAGAGGTACCCGTCGTAATGGTATTGGATGAACCCATGTTCCAGTTCCCCAGGCATCCAGCTGGTCAGAAAATTGTTTCGCATCGGCATCCCGAAGCGGGATTTCCATTGCCGGGGACCGAGGACCCCTTGTTCGACGTCCTCGGCGCCCGGAAAGCGATCATGGGTACCGACAGGGACGATCCAGATCTCCTCCGTTCGCGAGGCTCGGGCCAACTCATGGATCTCCAGGGAATCCAGGGGTCTTCCCTCGTGCTTCTGGAAGGCCGCCCGCAGCGAGTTGGAGGTATTTCCTACATCGATGACGACCCATTTCTCGTGGTCGTTGGACCAGACCTCGGCCGTGAAATGATGGTCGAGGATGATGCCCCTCGCCTGAAGGCCGACGGCCAGGCAGGTCTGGACGAAGGTGTTGGCGTAGATCGTGCACATCCCGGACGCTTTGTACTGGGGGACCAGTTCGAGCGAGATAAGCGCGTCCCAAGGGGTATGGAGGGCGGCCTCTCCTTGCGGGCTCCATCCGTCCCGCCAAATGCCCTTGAGCCAAAAGGCCAGCGTCCGGTATTCCTGGAACTCCGTGGAACAGCCACCTACGACCTCGTTCAGCCGGAACCGTTCCCGGAGGACCTCGAGCCGGCTTTCGCCGGCATCTTGGAACGTATAGGGATAGTACCCGCGGACGATCCTTCGGTTCTCGCGATCGTCGGCGGCGAGCTTTCCTGGCTGGTGGACGAGGTCGATGTCCGCCGACAGGGACAGGGACCTGAGGACGGGCGTGCGGCCGTGGTGGGATGTCCGCAACTCCGCCTTCCATTGGACGTAACGCCACTCACTCAAGGTCTCCGAGGACACGCGAGCCGGATCGGTCCAAGCTCCCCAAGTGGCCGGGTCATAGGAGGGCGTCCGGCCGCCGCGGACCGCCGGGACGATCGACGTCCCGGCCGGCGTCGTGGCGTCCAACCTGAGAGCCAGCCGCCGCAGCCGGATCGCGGGTTTGACGGCCGTTGCCGCGATCAAGGAGGCCGCATCGATGAAGTCCGAGAGGATCTCGCCCTTTTCCGGATATCGTCCCAGCCGGAGACGGATGAGGTATTCGCCGTCGATGAACCCTTCGGTCCCCAGCCTGTCCCGATCCCAGGTCCGTCCCCCGTCGAGACTGCGGGCGCTGCGGTTGGGATACCGCGAGGCCTCCAGGCTGAAATAGAAGTCGTACTCCGTCGTGTTGCGCAGGACGAAGCTGTTCAAACCGGGGCGAAGCCATTCGACGGGCACGTCGCAGCGGATCCAGCCGCCCGTCAACATGCGATCGTGATCGATGTCCAGGCGGAGCGGCCGGCCGTTGACCTCGACCCAGAGGAAGGCCCCTTTTTCCTTGAAGTCCTTGAGATCGTACCGGTTCCAATGGATGAGGAGGACGGCCGACTCGGCCTCGATTCGGTCGAGCTGGAACTCCTTGAGGATGCGGATGTCCCCCTTCAACATTTCATGCATGCGACCCGTGGTCACACCGGTTTCATCGGTGATCAGCTCGGTCTTGAGGAGACGGATCTCCCCGGGGACCGAGGTGGCGTCGATCCGCCAATCATAGAGGGTCGCATCCCAGTCCTCGGAGGTCGCAAAGGTCTTTCGGTAAGAAGCCCCGAAAGCCAGCGTCGCGGTAAGGAAAACAATAACAAAAAATACGGTTCTTTTCATGACAGACTCCTTCATTTGGGCGGAAAGGAGGATTGGAGACAAGCCTGTCTCCCTGGATTGGCCCTATCGAAAAGCTTGCTCAGCCCCATTAGGATATGATAATATCCGATATCATATATTTTAATCAAGGCCTCGACAAAGAATGTTGACCAGCCCGACTATGAGCTCGGCCCCGGATGATCTCGCCGGAGGGCCTATTCTATCATGACATAATCCACGGAAGGAGAGAACGATGAGATTCCGCCGACTGCTAGGATGCCTGGCCTTGGCCGCCTTGGCGGCCGCATGGCCGGCATCCGGACAGGAAAAGTCCATTCTGGAGAAGGAAAATGAGCGGATGGCCCTCAACCGTAAATACGACCGGTACAATCTGAGGGCCAAGAGGGAGTTCACCGTCGAGCGTTCCGAAGCTTTCCTCAGAATCCCCAAGACGGAGTCCCCGAAAGGTGATTTCCTGAAGGCCCAGACGCCGCCGACGGTAAAGCTCATGATCCTCCCCGATCTCGAGCCCGAGTATTTCCTAGACATCAAGGACCCCGGGGACGCCTACATGTTTTCCTGGGCCAACTGGGCGTATGTCGTCCGCAGCGGTGACGGCCGTTTTTACCTCTCGGCCAGCAACCACCGGGGATTCGGGTGCCAAATCAACATCTACGAGTATGTCCCCGACCGCGACCTCCTGCACCGGGTCGTCGACGTGACCAAGCTCCTCGGCTGGACGCCTCAGAGCTACACCGACGGCAAGATCCACGGCAAGATGGGCCTTATGCCGGACGGGACGCTCTGGGCCGCCACCCACTACGGACCGCACCCGGACGATCGGTGGTTCGCCAACGGCTACCGAGGAAGCTGGCTGCTCAGCTACAATATCTTCACCCGCGAAGCCCGGAACTGGGGCATCCCCCTCGTCGGCAGCAACCTCGACAGCTTCCAGCTGGACGCCCGTCGGGGCCGCCTGGTCGGCACCGGTTCATTCAGTCATATGGTCCTCTGCTACGACGTGATCAACAAGCAGGCCCGTTTCGCGGGCTACCCTCCCGGCGGATGGAAATGGGGATCCCGGACGCTTCTGCTGGACCAGGCCACCGGGAAATTTTGGTCGGTCGATTACGACGACGATAACGCCTTCTTCAGCTTCGATCCGGAGTTCAACAGCTTCCAGAAGTTCGACGTTCGCCCGCCGGTGAGCCCCCTGGACAACAAGCGGGGCATCCCCCGAGGACACACCGACCGCCCGGCGATGGACGGCTGGTACTACTGGGCGACCTGGAACGGCATTCTGTTCCGGTTCAAGCCGGAAACCCCCGAAGGGCCGCTGGTCGAAACCCTGACGCCGACATGGGACGAGGGGCGCGACGCCCTTCAGTTGGCCATGGAGCCCACGGGTCGCTATATCTACTATTATCCGAAGGAGAACTCCCCCATCGTCCAATACGACGTCAAGACGGGCCGGCGCAAGGTCATCGCCTGGCTGCAGGATTATTTTTTCGAGAAGTACGGCTATCTGATGGGCCAGGTCTACGGAATGGAGATTTCCGCTGATGGGTCGACCCTCGTCGTGGGGGTCAACGGGGCTTTCGAGGGACGGGACCAGGCCTTCGGCCACCCGGGTCTCCTGGTCGTCGAGATCCCGGCCTCCGAGAGGAAGGTGGAGGAAAAATGAGAAAGCTCGCCCTGCTTCTGGCCGTGACGGCCGTTCTGGGCCACGGCGCTCCGCCGGTCAAAGCGGCCAAGAACCTTGTATCGGTCTGGGAAAAAGGGGCCGCCGCGATCTACGAGACCGGATTCGCGTCCGGCGTGATGAGGCTCGCCGACGGCGTCGGCCTGTTCAACATGGATCTCATAGAGAACGATGCCCCCGGCTCGGGGATCAGCGAGAAGGGAGCCAACACGGACATCATCTGGGAAGGATCCAGGGCCCGCAAGGTGCTTCGCCTCGAAGACCCGAGGGCCGTCCGGGCATGGATCGTGGTCTATGTCATGAAGAAAGGCCCCCACCCGCTGACCTTCGCCGTCAACGGCCGCGAAAGCCGGATTCTGTCCTGGGACGATCAAGCCAATCACGAATGGTATAGATGGGCGGAGTTTCCAGTCTCATGGCTGGTCAAAGGGAACAACAATATCGACCTTTACTGCCCCGAGGCCTCATCGCCCGAAGAAGGATGGGAGATCCAGCTGGCGCGGGCCGACGAGTTCATCGACGGCGGGGGCGATCCCCGCCTGGCCGGCGAAACATCCTTCAAGTCCGCCGACGGCGGGCGCACTTGGAGGAAAAGCCCTTTCGGGCCAGACGAGAAGACCCGGGCCGAGTATACGGTGCGGCTGAGCCTGGACCGATACATCCCGTCGGGATGGCTGGCCTCCCCCGTCATCGACCTGTGGAAGGGTGGCGGCGATGAGGTCATCGTCCCGCTTCGGCGCCTCGAGCGTATGCGTCTGAGGGTCGCAGCCGACGCCCCTCGCGGAACTCAGGTCCGATACTTCCTTCGAAAGGGAGACGAGCCCGGCCCCCAAGCCGACGGCTGGACGCCTTATGAGCCCGTCGGGGCGGGGCCGGTTTTGGACATGGCTCTGGAGGGGCACGAGCTCAACCGCCGGTACATCCAGTTCAAGGCCGAGCTGTCGACGGCGGACCCGCTCATCACTCCACTCGTCAAGTCGGCCCGGGTGGAAGCGGAACTGACCCAGAACGTCCCCGATCCGGGGAACCTCTTCGTCGTGAGCGCCGATAATCCTCCCATCCAGTACTCCTCGCTCGACTGGGAATGGGAGAAAGACGACCGGCCAGAGTTCGCGGCCCTCCGCCTCCAAGAGAACCTCGATGAAGTCGTCCAGGGGAGCCGGACGCCCTTCGAGGCCATGGTCAGACTCGGCGCCTACGTCGCCAAACGATGGCGCAACAGCAGCCCGTTGCCAGACTACCCCGGTTGGGGCGCATTGTCCATCTTCGATCGGATATCGAGGGCGGGGGGCGGGGGCATGTGCATCCAACTCAACCTGGCCTTAGGCGGCGCCTGCATGGCCTATGGCTGGCAGGCCCGCCATGTCAACGTCATCGGGCACGAGGTCATCGAGGTCTGGAACGACGATCTCGGCAAGTGGGTCTTTTTCGACGCCGATTATCTCCAGCACTACAACGCGGACGCCCGGACAGGGGAGCCCATGAGCCTACTCGAGCTGCATCGGATGTTCCTCGACTATTATTTCCCGGACCGGCCGATCGACTGGATGGCCGACCGCATGAGTTGGATGGCCCCCGAAGACGGCCGCCCCTTCCCTGTTCTGAGGGGCTCCTCCGTATACCTTCCCGACGCGGTCATGAGCGGCTTCATCAACGCCGCATTCCTGAGGATCATTCCCCGCAACAACTGGTATGAGAAACCCACACCGCGGCCCCTCAACCACGGCCTCTCCCAGTGGCCGTGGGACGGGTATGTCAATTGGTACGATGACAGGACCCCTCCCAAGCGGCAGTACTCCCGGTTCACCGACCGGCCCCGGGACCTGTGGCCGGACCTCAATCGGGTCCGCATCGACGCAACGAGCGGGGCCGGCAACGACGTCCTCTTCCTCCACTTCGAGACCTACACTCCGAACTTTAGCCACTTCGAGGTCGACGTCGACGGCGCGGGGTGGGTCCGGACGGGAAGCCGCTGGACCTGGCACCTGCAGGCGGGCCGGAACACGCTCAGGGCCCGGGCGGTCAGTCGGATGGGGGTCGGAGGCAAGCCGGCGGTCCTTACCATCAACCATGTCAACCAGCCGTTCAGCCGCTAAACGCGAATTTCCGGAAACCCGGTGGGACGAATGGGTCGGGTCCTTGGCCCGGAGGGCCAGGCTCGCTCCTCACCTCAGATCGAGGAAATAGTCCCCGTTCTTGAGGTCCCAGGAGGGCGAGAAAAAGCCCATCGCCCTGGCGGCGGACCACCCGTACCCGGCCAGCTCCCGCCCGGCGACCACGAAGTCCGGGGTGCTCATCCTCTTGTCGATCGGCTGGATCCGGACGATGTCTTTTTCCATCCTCATCGTCGTCCCCGCGTAGATGGCCATCAGCCTCGAGGGGTTGAGAGGATTGGGATAGACCATGGCCACACCCAGGTCCTTCTCCTCCAACGGCTGACCGTCGAAAATTACCGTGTCGCCCTCGATCCTCAGGGGGAGCTCGGCGGAGACCCGGGCCGTCATCGAGTTCCTCTCGGGAGACCCGAAGAGGATGAGGTTGAAATCCCGAAGCGTGGCGTCCTCGACATCTCGGTCGGCGACGATGCGGATGAAGCCGTTGGCCCAACGCCAGAACCTCCGGGCGTATATGCGGGCGTTGTTCAGAAGGGCCTCAGTCTCCTCGGGGCTTCCCTGGGTGCCGTAGACGAGAACGGCGGGCTTATAGAAAGCGTTCCGCAGAGGGCCCGACAGGTCCGGGGTCTTGCGCAACCCCGGCCCCGGATCGGGACCCAGGACGACTTTGCGGTTCGGTGGGATGGTCACCCGGCTCTCCCGGCCGTTCCAGTCCACAGAGACCTCCGAGCCCCGGATTAGGGCTTCCGGTAGATGGAGCTCCAAGCGCGAGACATTCTTGGTCTTCAAGAGGATGCTCCCTCCGCGGACCTCGGCTCGGATGGGCGTCAGATCGAAGGCCCGCTCCTGCTCGAGGACCCGGACCCAATAAAACGTATCGTTGACGCCGATGTCGATCATCCGGACGTCGAACTCTTCCGGGAATTCCAATCGCCGCTGCTTCTCCAGGAAGCCGATGACCTCGGGATGATCGATGCAGACCGCCCATAGGCGTCCCTCCCCCTCGTCGATCCTGGGCTCGAACCAGAAATGGGGCCTTCCCGGGACTTCCAAATACCGGAACGGGATGCCGAGATCCCGCACCCGGGCCTGAAAGAGGCGAGGATTGATGGGATAGACGACGTTGTCGCTGCCCCCATGGATCATGTAGAGGGGTATGAGCCGCGCGTTCTCGGCGTAACCCAGGAGGTGCCGATCAAGGGACATCCGGGCCATCATCCCCCGGATGCCTGGCGCCGCATAAATGTGGCTTCGGCCGAGGTGGGGCGACGATAGGACCATCGGGGACGCATAGGACGCTTCGGGCGCCGACGCCGCGAACTTCGAGGGGAACATCAGGGCGTGATAGAGGCTTCCGTGGCCCCCCATCGAGGCCCCGGTCAGGCAGACCCGGTCGAGATCGATCCTGTGCCGGTCAGCGACCTCATCCAGCACCTCATGAAGGTCGATCTGCCCCCAGGCGTGGTACTCGAGACCCCACGGCCGGCGGTCGGTCGTGGCCACTACGAAGGCCCAGTCCTTGTTGTCGTGGGCCTCGGCCATGATGAGGCCTTCGTCCCCCGAACCATGGAGGGAGAACAGTATCCCATAGGATTTCAGGGGATCGTAGTGGCGCGGATAGCGGATGGCGTAGTACTGGACCGAACCGTCGATCCGCGACAGGAATGTCACCTTGTGCGGCTGCCGCCGGTCCTTGGCCCGCAGGGACGCTTTGAAGAGCGTCAGGGTCCGTGGGCCGTCCTTGACGAGGATGGTCAGCTCGTGGCCGTCCGCTTCGGCGGGCAGCGCTTCGGCCTGAGACAACGGCAGGGGGACCTTCATGACCGATAACGGCGCCAGGGGCGGGACGGCTGATTCCGTCCTCCGGAACAAGCCGTCGCCCTCAATGACCACCTTGAGACCCTTCTGCCACTTGTCTGTCGTGTTGACGATCGGGACGCCCATGTGCGATGACAACCGTTCGTCCCTCAGGATATCCGGCCGGGTGAGATCATCCAGGATCTGGACCGGCGACTCCGCCTTCCGTACAGAGCAGCTGAAGCTGGGATCCCCGGATCCGCGGAACTTGAGGAGGAGGCGGTTTTTGCCCGGGCGGAGGATTACCGGCACGCCGTTGTACCCGAAACCGTAGAATTCCCCGTCCATGCGCACTCCGTTGACCCAGAACGTCGGGACGCTCCTGGTGAAGACGAGGACGGCGGTCCTGTCCTTGACCTCCAGTTCGGCATGCGCATAGCCGACATTCATATAGCCTTCCGAGCGGCTGTCAGATCCATAGCGTTGGTGGAGAAAGGCCCAGTTCGTGTTCGGGTACTCAACCTTGACGTTCGGCCCGTCGGCCTTGAGTTCGAACCATCGGAGGACCCCCCCGTCCGGCTGGGGGGCGTAGAACACGTGGCCGGCGGACGGAACGATGGTCTCCTCCCCTCCGTGGGGAATCAGGAAATCGAGGTCCATCTCTTGGAGCCCGTCGAGGAACGGACCCAGGACCTGCCAACTTGTCACGGGGATCTCCGCCGCGGCAAGGCCGGCGGAAACCGCCAGACACAGGGCGAGAGCGATCGTCCATTTTTTCATGATGCCCTCCTGCTTATGGGATGCTCGTCGAAGGCCCTCAGTCCTCGGGCTCATCCTCATCGAGGAAATAATCCCGATTCCCAAGATCCCAGGACGGAGAGAAGAAGCCCGCTGCCCGGACGCCCGCCCACCCCCACCTGTGGATTTCTTTGCCGGCGACCAGGAAGTCTGGCAGTGAAAAATTCCTGAAGATTGGGAGGACCTTAACAGCAGCCTTCTCCATCTCGAGGCTCGTCCCCGCATAGACCGCCGCCAGCCTCTCCGGGTTGAGCGGGTTGGGATAGACCATCGCGATCATGAGGTCCGTTCCGGACAAGACCCGTCCGCCGAAAACGACCCTGTCCCCTTCGACCCGGATGGGAAGGCCCGCTGCGATGCGGGCCGTCACCGAGTTCCTCGCTGACGACCCGAAGAGGATCACGTTGAAATCGCGGATCACGGCCTCGTCAACCTCCTTGTCGGGGATGATGCGGGTGAATCCGTTGGCCCAGCGCCAGAACCGCTTGGCGAAATAGCGGGCATTGTCGAGGAGGGCTTCGGTCTCGCCGGGGGTTCCGGCCGTCCCGTAGACCAGCACGAACGGCCGGAAGAAAACGTTCTTGAGGGGCCCGTGAAGCGCGGAGGTCTTCTTGAGCGGGCCAGGCGATCCGTCACCGACGACGAGTCGCCGCGACGCAGGAATGCGGAACGGCTGCGTTCGTCCGTTCCAATCGACGGTCACGGTGTCGGCGGCGATCAGTTCCGTCGGCAGATGGATCTCCATCTGTCGGATGTTGGTCGATGTGATCTCAAGACGGCCGTCGCCGAGGGAGGCTTCGACGCGGCTCGGGAAGAAAGACCTGAACTGCTCCTTAACGGTGATCCAATAATACGTGTCGTTGACCGAGAGATCGATGAGCCGAAAACGGATCTCCCGGGGGAGCTTGACTCGCCTATTTTTCTCGAGGAAGGCCATGATCTCAGGGTGGTCGATACAGACACCCCAGAGCGGACCTTGGCCTTCCTCGGTTCTCGGCTCGAACCAGAAATGGGGCTTGCCCGGGAACTCGCGATAAACGACGGGATAGCCCAGGTCCCTAAGGCCGGAGACCATCAAACGGGCATGGATGGGGGGCACAACGTCATCGGCCCCTCCGTGTGTCACCATAAGGGGGAGATGAAGGGCATTTTCCAAGAAGTATGGGAGATGGGTGTCAAGGTAGAGCCGGTCGATAAGAGCCTTGACTCCTGGGTGACCGAAAACGACCCCCTTTTGCAAATGGAAGGGTGAGTAGATCTGCCGGGAGGAGTAGCCGGCCTCCGGGGCCACGGCCGCGAAAAGATGGGGAAAAATCAACCCGTTGTACCAGGCCCCCTGGCCGCCCATGGAAGCGC
Source organism: uncultured Eubacteriales bacterium (assembly GCA_964423315.1). Taxonomy (GTDB): domain Bacteria; phylum Acidobacteriota; class Aminicenantia; order Aminicenantales; family Saccharicenantaceae; genus RBG-16-66-30. The sequence continues at coordinate 41,978 of CAYREO010000016.1, forward strand.
CCGTCAGGATGACGCGGTCGGGATCAACGACGTAGCGGGCCTTCATCCGGGCGATGGATTCAAAGAGATCGATCCGCCCCAGGTCGTGCCAGGCGAACCCCCTTGGCCGCCGGTTGGTCGGTGCCGCCACGAAGGCCCAGTCCTTAGGATCGTGGGCCTCAGCCATGATCTGTCCCTCGTCCCCTCCCCCGTGAAGCGACATGATGAGCCCATAGCTTCGTCCCGGGTCGAACCGCCGGGGAAGGCGAACGGCGTAGTACTGGGCCGACCCGTCCGCCTCCGAAACAAAGGTCTCGCGGAAGGGCTGGTCAAGGGTTTGGACTCTCAAGGAGACATCCCGATTTGCGAGGACCCGGTCTCCCTGAAGAATTTTGACCTTAAGGGTATGCTTCTTAGCCGCCTCGGGCACATCGGCCTTTTGCGAGAACGGGACGGGCACCTTCATGACCGAGAGCGGAGCCATAGGCGGCACAGAACAGATGCTCTCGGAGAACACGCCGTCGGAGGCGACGACGGCTTTAAGCCCCCGAAGCCAGTCATCAGTGGTATTGGCGAGGGGCAGTCCCATCACGCCATCTTTGAGGGGGTATCCGCGGACCAAGTCGGGGGTCGTCAGATCCTCCAGGATATGAATGTCGGAATCCACAGGGCGGATGACGCATGAGAAGGACGCGTCACCTTGGGAGTGATACTTGAGAAGCAACCGGTTCCTGCCGGCCCGGAAAGTGACTGGTGTGGCGTTGTGGACGTGGGTATAGAATTCTCCGTCCTGGCGGACACCGTTGACCCAGAACGTATGGGCAGATTTCACAAGGATTATGGCTCTGGTCTTCTTTTCGAATATCAGCTCGGCATAGGCGTAGCCGCTGTTGGTCAGTTCAGCCGCATCCCGCCCGAAGAGCTTCTCAAGGAACGGCCAATCCGTCGCCGGATACCGGACTTGAACATCGGGACCCGTCGCCGGGAGATCGAACCATCGCAGAACCCCGCCGTTGGATTGGACAGAAGAGAAGATCTGATCCGGTGAAGGAACGATGGCTTCCTCTCCTCCATGGTCAAGGAGGTAATCAACGTCGAAGTCCCTGGGCCCAGAAAGGAAAGGCCCGATCGCCTGCCACTGTTTGACGATGATGTCCTCGGCTAAAGCCAGGCCGGCGGAGAACAAGCACGAAACCGCGATGATCAAGACCCGGTGATTAAACACGCGTTTATCTCCTGAAAAGTTGGGTAAAAGTCAAGGCACCAAAAATATATCATATATCTTATAATCGTCAAACTAATTTTGTGAGGCAGGCCAAACAACCAGGAGATCCCGACCGACCTAGTTCCATCAATTTCGGGTATCAACAACGGCGACTTTGTGATAAGCTTTTCCTTTAGAACAATGGCCTTGACTCTCATCGAATAATCTGTAAAGATAGAGGTCATTAATAATATACGATATCTGGTATACATCAAAGATGAGGAAGGGTTATCTCTCGGGAGCATCGTCCGCCACCCACCCTTCTCTGTTATCCACCCTCTCATCCAATCTGCCTGCGGCGGCAGATCTCCTTATCGACCTCATCGCCATCCCTTCGACCCGGGGCCGTGAGAGCGAGGTCGGACGTGTCCTGCAGCAAAGATTGACAGGACTGGGAAAGATCGAACTCGTTCCTATCCCCTCCTCCCTGATGAAAGACCCTGACTTTTCCTTCCGGGAATCGGCCCCTTCTTATGAAGGCACGTTCAATCTCCGAGTAACCTTGGGCGGAGGAGATGGCCGGTCGTTAGCACTGAACACCCATATGGACGTCGTACCGCCCTCCGAGGGTCAGGAATCTCCCTTTGCCGCCGTAGAGGCCGAGGGCAGGATCTATGGCCGGGGAGCGGTCGACGCCAAGGGGCAGATCGTCGTCCTCTGGCTCCTCCTCAAGACTCTCCACGATCTCCGGCTCAATCCCCTAGGGCGAGTAACCATGGACTTCGTCATCGAGGAGGAATGCGGCGGCAACGGCACTCTTGCCGTCATCCGGAACGGCATCGAGGCCGATGCGGCGATCGTTCTGGAGCCAACGGATCTCCAAGTGGTCCACCTGGTCCGCGGCGCCGTCTGGTTCACGGTCGAGGCCCACGGAAAAGCCGGCCACAGCGGCAGCCCGGGATCGACATCGAGCGCCCTGAAAAAGGCCATCCGGGCGATGCAGGCCCTGGAGGCCGTGCGGGAGAAGCTCTTGGCCGTTTCTCGAGAGGAACTCCCTTCGCTCTCTGAACACCCGAATCCCATGCCCTGCAATTTCGGCATCCTTCATTCGGGGGAATGGCCAGCGACGGCGCCCTCGAAGGCCCTGCTGAAAGGCGTTTTCGGTTTTCTCCCGCCGTTCCGGCGAGAAGAGATCCAGAACGAATTGAGGGGCGCCCTGAAGGATCTGACGGCCGAGATCCGTTTCGACATGCTGAACAACGATCCCTCCGTCCTATCTGAGGACCACCCGTTAGTACAAGGCCTCCTGGCCGCGGCCCGGCTTGCTGGGATCGTCGCCCGGCCAGCGTTCATGAATGCCTCGTGCGATGCCTGGCGCTATTCGGTCCAGCAGGGCATCCCGACCGTCGTATTCGGCCCCGGCTCGCTCGCGCATGCTCATTCCGCGGACGAGCATATCGTCATGGCCGATATCATGAAGGCCGCCGAGGCCCTGATGAACTTCATTGACCTGTGGTGCGGATGGACCCATGACTGAAACAATGCAAGCTTTAGTGAAAACGGCCCGCGGACCCGGTCTCGTCGAACTACGGGAGGTTCCCGTCCCCCACGTCGGGGACACCGATGTCCTCATTGAGGTCAAGGCCGCCGGGATCTGCGGCACGGACCTCCACATCTTCCACGACCGGTTCCCCTACTGGCCCCCCGTCATCTTGGGCCATGAATTCGCCGGGGTCATTGCCGAGTGCGGCCGAGACGTCGAGGGCTGGGAGCCAGGCGACCGGGTCGTCGGGGAGCCCCACACCCTGGCCTGCGGGCGCTGCCGGCTCTGCCGAACGGGATATCGACAGCTCTGCCCCGACAAGCGGTCGCCGGGATGGGGCATAGACGGCTGTTTCGCCCGCTACATGCGATTCCCGGAGCCGGCCCTGCTCCATGCCATCCCCGAAGCTCTCTCTTTTGAGGAAGCGGCCTTGGTCGAGCCGGCCGCCAACGCCGTCCATCATGTCCTTGAGAGGGGCCGTGTGGACACGGCCGACACCGTCGTCGTCATCGGGCCCGGCCCGGTCGGGCTCCTGTGCGCCATGGCGGCTAAGGCGGGCGGCGCGGGGACCGTAGTCGTGGTCGGGACTGAGGTCGACGAGGCGATTCGCCTCGCGGCGGCCCGGCGCCTGGCGGCCGTCGATCTGGTTCTGAACGCCAACCGCGACAATGTCCCCCAAACGGTCGGCGAGCTGACCGGGGGCCGGGGGGCCGATCTCGTGGTCGAAGCAAGCGGCTCCGCGCCAGGGATCGCTTCGGCCTTCGCTCTTGTGCGCAAGCTCGGCCGGATCACGGCCATTGGCTTCACGGGACGGGAGACCGTGCCGTTCCCCTACGACGCGGGGCTCTATAAGGCCGCCACCCTGGTCTTTAATATGTCCACCTCCTACACTTCCTGGGATAAAGCCATTCACCTGATGGCGGCGAGGAAGATAGAGGCGGTCTCTTTGATCACTCACAAGGGCGGCCTCGAGAGATGGGAAGAGTTCTTCCGGGCGCTGGAAGAGAAAGACGGCCTCAAGGGCCTGTTCCTCCCATAGAACAACCCTGACAACGACCGGGAGAGGAGCGCAATATGACCGAAAGGACAAGCGGAGCCCTCAGGCGGGCGATCCAATGGCTGATCGGCCCCGCCATCGTCATGACCGCCGGGATCATGGGAGCCGGGTCCACCGTTTCCCTGCTGAGCTCCGGCACCTACTTTCAGTACAGCCTTCTCTGGGCCGTCGTCCTGTCCCTGCCGGCGATCATTACCGCTCAGGACACGGCGAGCCGGATCGGGGCGACTGCCGATGTCGGGATGATGCAGCTGATCGACCGGGAGACCGTCAAAGGCCTCAAGTGGGTCATCATCATTCCCGTCCTGCTCATCGCCGTCAGCGCCAACATGGGGCAGCTGGGCGCCATGGCCTCGGCGTTGACGAATTTCATCAACCTCGCCGGCGGGCGGACGATCATTTCCGCCTCTCCCTCGACGCTCGTCAACATGCTCCTCTTCCTGCCCCTCATGATCCTGGTCATCCTGGCCAACGCCACGGGCGGCTACAAGAGGATTGAGAAGCTCCTATTCTACCTGCTCTTCGTCGTCATCATCTCCTTCTTCATCGTCGCCGTCCAGGCCTTCGCCCATGCCAAGGAGATCCTGCTTATCCTCAAGGGCCTCGTTCCCCAGCTGCCGGCCGACCTCGCCGGAAGGGCGTCGGACGGAACGCCAGTGGTCCGGAGCTCGCTGGTCTTCGCCGCGGCGATCATCGGAGGGGGACTGGCGTCAACGGCCATTCTGTCCTACCCCTACTTCATGAGGGAAGGCGGCTACGACCGGTCCAACATCAAGGCCGCTTTCAGGAAGCACCTCATCACCTACGGGCTCCTGTTCGGCATCTACTCGCTCATCCTCATGGTCGCCGGCGGCTATGCCCTCTACGGCCGGCCGGGCTTCGCGGGTTTTCAGGGTGCGCAGGAGATGGGCATGGCCCTGCGCGGCGTGCTCGGTCCGCTCGGGACCGTTTTCTTCTCGCTGGGGTTGTTCATCTGCGGCTTCAATACTCTGACCGTCGTTTCCCAGCTCTGCTCCTACTTCGTCCTCGACGCCTTCAACAAGAACTGGCGTTTCTCGAAGGACAACAAACTGTTCCTGGTGCCGTTCTTGACATTCATCATCGTCCCGGCCCTCATCAGCTCGTTCTGGCAGTATCCCAACATGCTCAAGGTCGTCATCGCCATGGTCATTAACACCATTGTTACGCCGCTGACCATGATCCTCTTGATCTATCTGGCCAACAAGAAGTCCCTGATGAGGGAGTTCAAGGCGTCCCCCCTACGGAACGTATTCCTGATCTATACGATGGCCCTGGCCTTGTTCGCCAGCTTCATCGCCGTCAAGGGGCTCTGGAGCCAGTTCGGCAACATCTTTTTCTAAGCTTGGGCCGGGCGATGGCCCGGGAGCAAGGAGGTCATTATGTCTATTCGTTTCGGCGTCATCGGGACTGGGATCATGGGTAAGGCCGTGGCCCGAGTGCTTCACCTCTTGCCCGAGGCAGAGGTCGTCGCCCTGGCCGACCCGTCCAGGGAACGCCTCGAGGAGAGCGGACGTGAGTTCAAGGTCGACGCTCTCTATGAAGATTACAAGAGGATGTTGGACAAAGGCGCCCTGGACGCCGTGGCGGTCGCCACTCCGGACGACTTTCACACCGCGCCCGTCATCGACTCCCTGAGCGCCGGCTGTCACGTGTTCGTCGAAAAGCCGCTGACGACGAACCAGCAGGACGCCGAGAGGATCTACACGGTCGTCCGCAAGACGGGCAAGAAGCTCCAGATCGATTTCAATCACCGGTGGCTCTCCCCTTACCATAAGGTTAAGGAGATGGTCCTCGGTGGTCAGATCGGTGAACCGCTCATGGCCTTCGCCCGAAAGAACAACCCGCTGCATGTCCCGACGGAGATGATCGGGCCCTGGTCCAGCCGGACAACACCGGCCTGGTTCCTCTCGTCACACGACATCGATCTCGTCACCTGGTGGTTCGACGCCGATCCCGTCGAGGCCTATGCCAAAGGCATGAAAAAGGTCCTCGTGGAGCGGGGCTTCGACACTTACGACGGGATCCATTCGCTCGTGACCTACGAGGGCGGCCGGTTCGCCACCTTTGAAGCCGTCTGGATCTATCCCAACACCAGCCCGTACATGCCGGACTCCTTCATGGAGCTGGTGGGCTCAAAGGGGACCCTACAGCTCGACCGTCAGGCCGAGGCCATCGACGCCATCATCGAGGAAAAATTCGTCTGTCCCCGGACGTTCTTGAATTATAAGGTGTTCGAATCCTGGCAGGGTGCGTTCCCCGCGGCCATCAAAAGCTTTTGCCGCGCCATTCTCGAAGACACGGAGCCTCACGTCAGCGTTCGAGACGGGGTCCGGAGCAGTGCGGTCCTCGAAGCCATCCACAAATCGCTGAAATCGGGAAGACCGGAGCCCATCAAGCTCAACATATGAGCCCGCCGCTTCGGGGAAAAGGAGGTTCGTCATGAAGAAAGGCCTAATCGCCTTGGGAAGCCTGGCTGCCTTGTTGCTGGTGGGGGGCGCCTGTGCGCCGAAGCCGGCCCTGGGCCTGGCGGAGACCGGGATCGCTCCCCCGGTCCCTGCTGTCCCTTATTATCACATCCGGGCCGCAGTGCGGCTGGAGGACCCGGGGCCGTTCGAGGTCAAGAACGTCGCCGTCAACGGCCGCCCGTCCCACCATTACGAGATCCGGGAGCTCGGCGGACGCCCCCTGGCCGAGGCCGAGCCCTATCTCTTCACCTGGCCCCTGTTCGCCGCTGAGCAGATCAAGAAGTTCCCGTTCCGCGACCCTTGGATCTTTGTTCGCCTGGATTGGCGCAACGGGGAGGTCTACGAACTGGAAGTCGAGATCCAGCGCGAGGGGGCCAGTTCGCCTATGACCCTGAGGGCCATGGCCCGCGCCCCGGAAAAAGGCGGATACTGGGACGAGCGCTGGAAATATTATAAGAGCATCGTCGTCAGTGAGGCGTTCGGCCTGGACCGGACCGACGAGCCCGTCGAGTTCTCGATGATCGTCTATCCCGACCAGATCACGGACCTCGCCAGGGAGCTGAGGCTGGTCCGGCTGGACGAGGACGGACGGGCGACCCTGATCCCGTCGCAGGTCTACGGCCAGCGCTCCCACCTGAGCGAGGATCCCGAAAGAGTCGGAGCGGACGGCCTTGTTCGGCCGGCATACTGGCTTCCCTCGGTCTACGCCAAGGTCGTCGCTCCCATAAGCGTCAAAGCCAACCGCAGCGCTGTGCTGCTCGCCTTCTATGGGAATCCCGATGCGGAGGCCCAGGAGGCCGATGGGGCCCTGCGCGTTTCCGGCGAGGGGCTGGGCCTGACCGTGGAGAACGGAATCTACTCCGTCAAGCTCCACCCCCAATCGGGGATGCTGGACGAGATCCGGATCCACGCCCACCCCGAGGTCACCCTCCTTCACAAGCTCGAGACTAACGGGGCCATCCACTGGAATCCCGATGCGTACTCCCCTCCGCGGCCGTGGATGCACGCTTCGGATTGGGACCCTCCCGAGACAGCCTCAAAGATCATGGGGCCCGTGATGTTCGCGTTGCATCGCAAGGGAATGATGCCGGGGATGCCCGAGATCGCCCTCAGCATCACCTATAAGTTCTTCGCCCACAGCCCTTATTTCCTTATGACCAGCAATATGGAAATCCTCGAGGATGTCCCCCTGCAGGCCCTCAGGAACGCGGAGATCGTCCTCGACCATAAGCTGATCGACAGCGCGGCCTGGCTGGATCCGGCGGCCGCCCGGCCTCATGAGATCACTCTGGACAGCGTCCCCCTGCTCACCGAAACCCACATGCCTCTCGACACCCGGTGGATGGCATTCTACCACGCCGGCACGCGGATCGCCTTCGGCGGCATCCCCTTGGAAGCCGGTGAAGCAGGCATGGACATCGAGCCCCTGACCTACAATCCCAACCTCTATTTCATCCGGGGCCCCTGGGTCTATTGGACAAGAGTGATCGCCGCCCCTTATCTCACCCACAACATCCAGCAGATCGTCCCTGTGCCCGCCGGCAACTCCTATTGGGAGAAATGGGCCTATCTGCCGTTCGTCATCTCCGCCGGGCCGGACCGCTTCCGGGCGCTTTCGGATCTCGAGGAACGCCTGGCCAAGCCCCTGCGGATCTCCGTTGTGGACGAAAAGGACCCTAGGGTCCGGATCCCCGACGAGATATATACGGATCCGACCAAGACCGGATGGGAGGAAAGAAAGTAGCAGTTCCCGGACGGCGGGCCCGACTCAGAGGGCCTCGGGTGGTCTTTTTCGGGCCGTGATCTCCGCGACGAGATTCTTGACCTGCTCCTGGTCCGGGTCGAGCCGAAGCGAGGCCCGAAGCGCCTGGAGAGCCATCTCCGTCTTCCCCAGCTTGTCCAAGGTATAACCCAAGGCGTTCAGCAATCCGACATCGCTGTCGTAGATCCGGTTCCCGGCGAGGAGCGCCTCCGACGCTTCGGCGTACATCGCTTTGCCAAGATAGGCCTTTCCGCGCAAAAGGTGGTACTCGAAGGCCATGTCCTGGCGGCCGTTCAGCGGCTCGACCGCGGCCAGCGCTCGGTCGTACTCCCCGGTTTTCAATAAGAATCGGGCATAGGGGACCGCGCTTTCGGGATCGCCGGCCCCGGCCTCAAAGGCTTTTCGGTACAGAGATCCGGCCCGATCGACGTCCCCCAGCACTTCGTATTGGGAAGCGAGGGCGACAAGGAGGAGATAGCCCGAGTTCTGAGCCAGCGTTCGGGAGATCACCCGGGGGCGCGCCAAGGCGCTCTTGGGAGAGACCGTGAAGGGCACGACACGCAGGTCGATGGCTTGGCCGTCGGGGCCGATAAGTTTGACGGCCATCTCATAATAATCCGGGGGGACGTCCGAGGCCAAAAAAGTGGTCTCGAAGATGAGGACGTCCTCGAAAACCCGCTCGTTAAGCGAGTGCCTCACGGACCGGGTGTAGGCCTCCTTTTCTCGCAGCCCCCTGATCCCGATCTCCACAGCGCCCTGTTCCCAGAGATCACGCCCGATCCCTGTCACCCCTGTCAGGACGACGATCGTGTCGCGGGCGGCGAAGAGGTCTGCAGGATCGGGAAAGATCCTCTGGGAGCGGACCTTGAAAGCCGTGATCACGTCCCGGGCATCCTGCTCGAAGCGGTAGCCGAGAAGCGGACCGGTGATCCGCGGAGGACCTGCGGCCGGGATCGAGATATCCCGCTCGAGCACCGCGAACTCCTTGCCCACCGAGTTCTTGTAGAGGATGGTCAAACGGAAATCCCCCTCGGCCGCGGGGAAGGCATCCTGGAGACAAACTCCGCTGCCGGTCACGCCCTTGACCTCCTCCTCGGGGAAATACAGCGGGAACTCCTTGGAGTACTGATGGACGAGGGTGTCCCCGCGCCTCAGGCTGACGTCCAGTTCGAAGTTGGTGAAATACTGGTCGTTAGCTTGGAAATAGTCGACGGAGATGCTGGCCGGTTTGACCATGAAGTGGACGAACGGCTGCCCCAGCGTCGGATCATGAAAAATGACGACCTTGGCCTCGCATTCCACGAAGTTCGTCAGATACTCCATGCTAACGACGCCCTTGTAGTTCAGGAAATGGGTCGCGTAGCTCGTTCGAATGTCTTTTTTCGGGGCTAAGGCGATGTTGGCGAGGATCATGCTGGCCTGCATGGACGGCTGGAAGGTGTACGGTACGGTCCCCGGAATGAGAGACAGTGTCAAGGGCGCCAGGTCCGGCGCTTCCGCATGGATCCGCGCGTAGACCTCCCGGACCTCCGTGAGGTCTCTGGGCGATGGGTCCTCGAGCAGGGCCGCCGGGCCGTCCGATACCGGGTCGTAGAGGCGGAATGGGCCCGCTTGGCCTTTCCGGAAGAAGATCAGCCCGAAATGGGTGGGAAGGCTTTTTGCGGGGTCGCCGTAGTAATACCAGACCTCGCAATCGAGGAGGCCGCTGGTGCCGAAGAAATCTTCCTTGGAATGAGGGGGCCCGAGGATGATATAGATCCGGCCCTGGTCGGTCGTCCATCCGGGGCGGGATGTCCCCCGGGCCAGATGGGCGTTGGCATAGTTGAAGCGCCTGATATGCTCGTCCTTGAATTCATTCTGCGGAGTTCCGGGAGTCGGGTCCCGCTGATTCCAAAAGGAGATGATGAAGATCTCGCGGTCCCGGTCGTCGGCCAGCTGACGGAAGACCTTTTCCTCCTCGGGAAGAATGATGTAGGCCACCAGATCGAGCCATTCCCGGTGCTGGACCGACAACTCCCTCGCCGTATTCGGCACCTGCCCATAGAGAGAAACGACCGCCACGAAAACGGTAACGAGTCGTGTGCAGGATCCGCTCATCCTCATGATCCACCTTCCCCTCCGGCTTTTTGGCAGTCGAGCATCCTCCGAAAAGTTTCGATGATCTTACGGGCTGCCCCCTCCTCGAGAAGGCTGCTCACTCCGGGGCGGCTCTCATACCCTCCCCGTGCCAATGCCTCTTCCGTCGGGATGTAGCCGAAGTACCCGTTGGCCAAGGCCACGGGGAGGATCATATCGTATCCTCCGATCCTCATGATCTCCAGGCCGATCTCTACAAACGGCTCTCCCGGAACGGCGGCGAACGCGATCTCCCCCATGGCAAAAGCTTGGAGAGGGAGGCGATAAACGCCGGGGCCTGTCTCAAGGAAAAGCAGCAGGCTCTCGGCAAACAGCCTTTCCAAATGGGGGTCTCCCCGGTTCAAGTCCTCTGAGGTCAGGTTGGCCGGGGCGGTCCCGGTTCTCGCCCCCTCCCGCCGCTCGACGAGCGCCCGGGCTTTCTCGATCAGGGATGCCTCAACCCGGCGGGGCCGAAGTTCGAGCAAGGCCAGGCTGGCATCAAGGCGGTCCACGCGGGCGGGCTTCATAGCCGACCGGAGACCGGCCACGACAACGGCATAGGCCTCGCCAAGGCGCCGAGCCTCCTCGTAGGACGACTGGCCCCTGGCGTCCTCGAAGTTGAAGTGATTGATGTTGCCCTGGGGGGCGATGAACGGGAAGACGGGGACATCCCGGCCCCACAAGGAGACAATCTCCCGCTCCATGAAACCGGGCCAGTCGGCGGAGACGAAGTTCTCTCCTATGGTGTCAGTATGGTTCGACGCATTGACGAACAGGGCGGCGTCGGCGCCCGTCCCGTCACGGATGGCCACGACCCGGACCTGGGGGTCGACAGGGCCCTCGGGGCGGACCCGAGACGGGTGCCGCTTCGGAGGGTTCGTGACGACGGAGCCGTCCTCGAGGAACCATCGGCGGTTGAAGGATAGCCCCACGGCCTGCGCCCGCCCGACGGCGACCTCGACAGGCAAGTCGGGGAGGAGGGAGGCCGCCGCCCCGATGAGCTTTTCCTTCAAGGAACTGAGATATACGGTCTCCCGTGGAAGCCCGAAGAGACCGACCACGTCAGGCCCTGTATGAATATGAGAGGTATGGATCATGATGGATGGGCCGGGGTATCCCGTCCGGCTCGAGATTTTGTTCCGGATTTCCTCGACGTCTTCCGACAGAAGCGCGAGGGTATCGACCTGGACGAAAACCAGAACACTCCCATCTCTTTCAAACACCGCAATACGGGCGAACAGGGGGTCCATCACCCGCTCCGCCGATCGGAAGTTGAAATATCCGGCCAACGATACGGGCACATCCGGGGTGATATCAACTTTGGCGAAACCCGCTCTCAGTCGACCCATGACGCATTCCCTCGATGCTCAACGGCTCCGACAATGAGGCCTGCTCTTCATAATCTATTGTAGACGTCCCTCATCCCCGGGTCCAGTCTAAGTACAACAATTGTTTTTCTCTATAAAATATGATATATGATATCAAGCGCTAATGCAAAGTCGCATCATAGTCATCGGCGAATCCCTTCTCGATATCCTCTTCCGCGACGGACAGCCTTTGAGCGCGACGCCCGGCGGCTCCATGCTCAATGTATCCCTAAGCTTGGGTCGTCTCGGCCTCCGCGTGACATTCGTCACTGAGCTCGGCGAGGACCAGCCCGGGGACATCATCCGGCGAGCCCTTGCGGACAACGGCGTGGACACCAGTTTCGTGGGGACGCTTGTCCCGGGAAAGACGCCTGTGGCCCTGGCTTTTCTCGATGACAAGGGCGACGCATTTTATGACTTCTACAAGCTATATCCTCCCGACCGGTTGAGCGGTCCCCTCCCCCGCCCGGCCCCCGGCGATATCCTGCTCTTCGGGTCCTTTTTTGCCGTTGACCCGGCCATCCGGCCCGCCCTCATGCCATGGCTCCGATCGTTCCACGGGTTAGGGCTCAACGTCTATGATCCCAACATAAGGACCCGGAGCCTGGATTCGTCTTCCCGACTCAAGGCCCTTTTCGAGGAGAACGCCGGGTTGTCCGATATCGTCAAGGGATCGGATGAGGATTTTATGACAGTTTACGGGACAGCCGACCCTGAACGCCTCTTCCCTCCCCTCAGGGAGAGAGGGTGCTTCGCCTTGATCGTTACACGCGGTCCGGATGACGTCCTCCTTGTGGGCGAGGGACTGAAGCTGTCAGTGCCCGTTCCGCCCCTGCGTCCCGTAAGCACCATCGGCGCCGGGGATGCCTTCAACGCCGGCCTTCTTTTCGGCTTGACCCGCCTCGGGATCGACCGCGAAAGGCTGCCCAGTCTGACCTCGCAGCTGTGGGCCGAGATCCTGGGGGCAGCGGTCGCTTTTTCCGCCGAGGTTTGCCTCAGCCGCGAAAATGCCATCGGCAGGGAATTCGCCGCGAAGATTGCCCAAGAGAGGGGAGCTGAGCAATGAAAGTGTTCATCATGATCTCGCTGTTCCTGGTTTGTCTCGCGCCGGCTCCGGCCCGGGAGGAGAGCGGACCGGTCATTGTCCGAAAGGCCGCCGGACCGATCTTCATCGACGGGAACCTGGACGAACCGGATTGGCAGCGGGCCCGCCGCGTCGGGACTTTCCTGGTTCATCCCACCCGGGAGCCCGAATCCGAGGATCTCACGGAAGCCTGGGTCCTTTGGGACGAGGTCAATCTCTACATAGCTTTTCGTTGCCAGGATCGGCACATCTCGGCCGAGCGGACGCAAAGGAACTCCGACGTCTCCCAGGACGACTGCGTGGAGGCCTTCCTATCGCCCTTTCCCGCAAGGCCCCGCGTCTATACCAACATCGAGATCAATGTTCTCGGCACCTATCTTTCCCGCATGATCCAGGACGAGCCGATCGAGGCGGTCCGCGGCGCGCCGGGGGTTGCCGATCCGGAAAGCCTCAGGCCCCACTGGCACCCTCCGGGCCTCCAGATCGGTCGCTCCCACTCGGGCACGATCAACGACGACGCAGATACGGACGCCTGGTGGATCATCGAGTTCAGCCTTCCCTTCCGGGCCCTTCGCTATCTCGGGTTGACGGAACCTCCGAGGCCCGGGGATGAGTGGCGGTTCAATCTATTCCGGCTCGGGGGCCGGACCGACTCTTTCCGGCGCAACCTGTTCTATATCCCCGAAGGGAAGAGCAATCACTCCCCCGAGCACTTCGGCCGGCTCGTTTTTTCGGAGACCACGTGGTGAGCCCGGCACGATCATCCCATTTGTTGGAGGTCACCTTGAAGAAAGCCATCGCAGTCGCAGGACTGATCCTCGCCTTGGCGGCGCTCGGAAAGACGGCCGAGGACCGTTGGGCCCTCGGTCAGACCCTGCACCTGTCCTTCGACACCGAGGCGGACATCCTGTCCGACTTCCTGTCGGAAGCCCACATGTTCCGCACCGCCCTTCCCGGCCAAGTCCTTCCCAACCCTCTACAAACCAGGCAGCTCGAGATCGTCCCAGGAAGGTTCGGAGGTGCCCTACGGGTCAAGGACGGCTGGTCCAAGACCAAAGGAACGTCGAACGAATCGGGGGCCGACCTCGATCTGATCGTGGCTACCATCTGGGGGGACTGGCGGACCAAGCCCCATTATTGGGGACTCGGAAAGTTCCGCGGGGACAGGGGCACGCTCGCTTTTTGGATCAAGGCCGACAAGCTCGTCGGCGAACCGCTTTATCCCCTCTTTATCCAGACGGGCATCCACTGGGGGAGGAACGAGCGCGACGTCTTCAGGGTCGACGGCGATGCCGAGGGCCGGCTCACGACCTCCATCCGCGACATCTTCTATCAATACCACGAAGTGAAGTCGGAAACGCCCGTTTGGCGCAACGGGGAGTGGCAGCATGTGGCCGTCGCCTACGATAGCGCCTTCGGCCTGAAGCTCTATCACAACGGCCGGCTGGTGGCCTCGAACTGGGGCCAGGACGCCTGGTGGAAAGCGCCGCTTCCGGGCCTTTTCAGCCCCTTCCACCCGGAATCCCTTTACGACGAGATCTACGCCTTCGAACGGGTCCTGACCGAAGACGAGATCCTCAGGCTCTTTGAGTCCAACCGGACTCCCGAAGCCCCCGAACCGCCACGGGTCCTTGATGCGCAGGCCCGCCGGCGACGGCTGGCCTCCTACGGACCCGTGGAGACCCTCGATCTCCCAACCTTCTCCGCGGGCGAGAGCACTCTGACCATGCACCAGACCAGGGTTGCCGAGTGCGCCGACGAAAAGATCCCGGCTTGGTGGGTCATGGACGGCCGCTACGAGCTGGCCTGGCCTCACCCCTACCTTCTCTTCACATTCATCCTTGGCGATGTCGACTTTCACGGCACCAAGGTCGACATCGAGCTTGAGGAGGGGGAAACCGCCAATTTCATCTCCTTGGAGGGGAATCTGGATGGCGTCGAAGTCACGCCCGGGAAGACCGGGGCGGGAGGGCCGAGTCCCAAGCTCGTCGATCTCAACGGCTACACGTCCCACTTCTTCTCCCAGCGTCTGGACCTGGGAGGGTCGCGGCACCTCCACCTGCCCATGCTCAAGGGCTACGGGACCCCTCCCGGCCTGGTCGATCGGGGCACGCTCCGTTTCCCGTTGACGGGCGAAATCCGCCTGCATGAGCTCCAGCTCTGGAACGCGGCGGTCACGGACACGGCTCCTCCGCCCGACTTCACCTGGGTCTGCCCTCTGGAGGACCGGCCCCGGGGATTCGACATCCGCTATCTGGATGCCCTCTTCAAGCTGATGGGGCCCGACGACCGGACGATCCTCGTCGGCCGCGCCGGTCCGGGACTGTCCGATAGGCCTATGCTGGACATCGAAGCCCTGAAGGCCATCCACCTTTTCAGCCCCGATCTCAACCCGGACTTGGCCGTCGATCGAGTCCGCCTGACCCTTTGGATCGTCCCCGAGGGCCCGTCCGATGTGCTCTGGGTCAGCCTGAGGGACCCGGCTAATCCCCATCGGCTGTGGGCTCACAGCGTCGTCCGGGTCCGGTTCTCCGAGCCCGGCAAGCCCCAGAGGATCGATCTCGATATCGACCCCGTGGACCTGATGCTGGCCAGCGAGGATCGGCTGTGGGTCGAACTGCGGTTCGCCGGGCGGCAGAGGATCGTGACCCGGGCCGACCAGGCCCCGAGGATGGGCGTCGTCCTCAGCAAGGACCGAAGCCGATCGCTGGCCGAGTACTCACGTCACGTGATGATCCCCGCCCGGATGCAGTACATCAAGGAATACAACTACCAACCGTGGCATTTCACGGGCGAGCAGCGGAACCGTCCGGAGATCGCCTTCAACGGAGGTTCGGTCCCTTCGGCGTTCAGCTTCATCTCGGGGCAAGTCCCCGGCCTCAACTACTGGTCGAACTTCGGGGGGCCTTACGACATGTGGTACCCGCCCGACGCCGTCTTGCGGCACGACCCCGACAACGAGATCGCCCGGATCTACCGGGCCATCACCGGCGAACGGGCCCAGACCTACGGAGGCTATAACATCCGGGGCTTCACTCCGGTCGAGAAGGTGCCGCTCGTCCCCGGTTCCCCGGCCCACGCGCCCGCTTGGGCCGTCTGGGAACGGGAGATGTATTCTCGGCAACTGAAGACGATCCATTGGATCGCCGGCAGGCAACGCGCGGATGGCATGTTCTGGGGGGGCTCGAACGACGATGTCTTCATCCCGCTCGGATACTCCGCCGTCCCGCTCATGGGCGACGAGGTGTCCCGTCGGTCGTTCCTCCGCCTCTACGATGGACTCGAGGAGTTCGGCGTCTTCAAGGACGGATACTGCGACATCTGGCCGATCGATTACCTCCACATCACGGACTTCCTGACCAGCCGCGGGCTGATGGTCCCCTACGCGCTCGGCGATCCCCATGTCCTCGAGCGGGAGATGATCACGGCCCGCGTCTACCAGGGCATCATGGATCGGAACAACGAAGATCGGGCCGAGGCGGGCCTGCCCCCCTACGAGCGCGATTCCGACGCCTTCCAGAAGGAGCCCAAGCTGTGGGGGGAAAGCCTGGTCCGCGATTACGAGACGACCCAAGTGGAGTGGTATTGGGGGCGAACGCCGGAGGCTGAGCCCCACATCCTCGGGGACCGCGAGGAGCTCGCCCGGCGGATGATGGCCATCGCCGTCCGCTACGACAAGATCGAGGAGTTCGAATGGACGGAGGCCCTGCGCCACACGGACCGCCAGGGCGGAGCGCCCGGACGCAACGAGCTTGTCACCGCCGCGCTGGGAGGCCGGCTCCAGGGGCGCATCGAGCCCCATCCGCATTCCATGGTCGTGAGCTGGGACAATCCGGACCCCGACCTCGCGCGCCTTGTGTCCTACGGCGACGCCCGGTCCGTGCGTGCCAACCTGTTCAACTTCAAGGCCGATCCTCTTAAGGTCTCCATGCGCCTTTGGCGGATCCGCGACGGTTCGTACCGCCTCCGT
The DNA here is from genome assembly GCA_964423315.1 of uncultured Eubacteriales bacterium. GTDB lineage: Bacteria > Acidobacteriota > Aminicenantia > Aminicenantales > Saccharicenantaceae > RBG-16-66-30. Next base: position 58,545 of record CAYREO010000016.1, read on the forward strand.
ATGGGGACCGACCGGGACGACGACGGGTTTATCGACCGTGGCGCCCCGATCCTGCGCGACGAACGCCTGCGGTTGGGACGGTTCGCGGAGGTCCCCCTCGTCGTGCCGCCGCTCTCCAACGTCGTCGTTGAGATCGAACTCGTCAGAGGGACGACGCCTTCGGGCACCCGTCCCGACCTGGCCGTCGACCCGCTGAGAGGCATCCGCGAAGAGAACGGCACTCTCCTGGTCACGGTCCACAACATCGGGAGCGCACCCGCCCGCCGCATCGCCGTGGACGTCCTGGACGGTGACCGGCTCGTCGAGCGCCGCATCATCCCGGAGATCGCCGCACCCCTCGACCTCGCGCCCAAGAAATTTGATATCCGATTCGATCTCCGGGGGCACTCTTGGACGAAGGTCGTTGTCGATCCCCGCGGGGCCATCCCGGAGCTCTTCAAGGGCAATAATGAAGCCGCACGGAAGTAAATCATGAAAAGAACGCTTCACGCCTTGATATTCGCCGTTCTCCTCGCCGCCGCCCTGTCGCTCACGGCGACGGTCCAGGGCCCGCAATGGCTGAAGATCGAGAACGCCTTGCCGCCGTCACCGGAGGGATTCCGCGGCTTCCACTGGTGCGTACGACAGAACGAGGGTCCCTGGAAGCTCGAAGGCGGCTCCATCCACACCCTGTTCACTCGGCCGGACGAGGATTATGCCGTCTTCGGCGAGACCGCCGCAGCCATCACCTACACCACCCGGAACTCGGTCCTCTACGGGGTCCGCATCGATATGCGGGGCCGCGACGCGGTCGCCCGCGCGGCGGCCATCGCACAAAAGGAATACCCTCCAGCTGGCCCGGTCATCCGCGTGAACGAACACGAGAGCCGCTGGCAAACGCCCCACACGTCCGTATGGGTCGCCCTGCCCGGGCGCAGAGACGGCTACGGCCAGATCTTCCTTTGGGGCCGAGACCGCGTTTTCCCTGACGACTCCAAAAGGCCGGATTTCTTGAATCCTCCGATGGCCCTGAACCACACCTTGAAAAAGTACAAACCACGCCAGTACGTCATCTACCGGACGTCGGGCCCTATCGTCATCGACGGGGACATCCACGAAAAGGCCTGGCAGGACGCGCCATGGACGGAGCCCTTCGAAGACGCTCAGTCACCTTATTGCCCGTTGCCTTGGAAGATGACCCGGGCCAAGATCCTCTATGACGAAGACGCCCTCTACTTCGCCATCCAGCTCCAGGAAGAGAACGTCTGGGGACACCTGACCCAGCGGGACAGCATCGTCTATTTCGACAATGACATTGAGATCTTTGTCGACCCCACCGCCGACGGCGTCAACTACTTCGAGTACGAGATGACCTGCCTGAACACGATGTTCGACATGTGGCACGAGAACGACAACCACCGGGGCGCGCTGGCTGACGGGACCTACGATTCGCCGGGACTTCGCAGCGCGGTCCGGGTCCAGGGCACGCTCAACTACCATCACGACACCGACGACGGCTGGACGGCTGAGGTCATGATCCCCTTTGTCGACATGAAGGCCGCCAACCCGGGCATGTCGCTGCCAGTCAGGCGGGGAGACATGTGGCGGATGAACTTCAGCCGGGTCCAGTACCTGCATATCTACACCCAACTTTTCCCCTACCTCCTCCCTTACAGTCCCTGCGAGGACTGGGTCTGGAACACGACCCACAGCGGAGACCTTCACATCCCGGAGATGTGGGCCAAGGTCTTGTTCTCGGACCGGACCTCCGGACCCGTCCTGGACGACGAATTGGAGGATTCCTTCCCCATCCTCGCCCCACCGACTCCTACCACGAAAAAGACAGAGATGGTCCGCTTCCCGGCCGGGGCCTTCACCCTGGGGCCGGACCCGACCGATCCCAAGCACAGCCCGGCCCATCGGGTCGATATCCCGGAGTTCTGGATGGACCGCTACGAGGTCACCGTCGCCGAATACACGGCCTTCCTTAACGGCGGCGGGCGCGATCAACATTACCATGACCGGATGATGATCCCCGAGTTGTGCGGTATCCTGAAGACCGGGGCCGGTAAATATCGCGTCGTCCCGGGACGCGAGCATTACCCTGTGGTCTTCGTATCCCAGGAGGATGCTATGGCCTACGCGGCCAGTTTCGGGAAAACCTTGCCGACAGAAGCCATGTGGGAAAGGGCGGCCCGAGGGTCGGAGGGTCGCCTCTACCCCTGGGGTGATGAACCTCCGACTCCCCGGAAAGCGAACTACGATTTCCATTACGGAGGGACCCTTCCTGTGGGAAGCTTGCCGGAGGGAGCGACTCCTGAGGGCCTCTTCGACATGTGCGGGAACGTCAAGGAGTGGACAACGTCACGGCTCGATCCTTACCCGGGAGGGGCGGAATACGAGCGCTGGTTCAATCAACCGTTCTTCAGGCCGCCCTTCGGCGAGAGGCCCTCGCCGTGGATCAACCGTGGGGGCGCCTGGACCAAGCAGGCCAAGTGCATCGCGGCCGGGTACCGCGATACCCAGGCCGCTCATAACACCGGATTCCGATGTGTCGCCATGAGTGACCCCGAGGCCCGTAAGGACAGGGCCAAGGGCCGAACATCGGAGGACTTTTCATGAACCGCACGAACCGTATGATGCCAATATTGCTGGCGGCGGCCCTTCTAGGACCTCTCCTCCTGGGGCAAAGTTGGGAGCCGGTTTCGGAAGCCCAGCGCCGGAAATGGAACGAAACCTACGACAAACTCGGGCTTTACGCCTCGACGGGCATGGTCAAGGCATCCGACAGGTCTTTTCTGCGTGTCCCGAAGGAGATCGACCCGGCCTGGATGGCGGGAGTAAGCATCGCCTCCCGGCCTCCGGTCATCGCCTTCGCGCCCCTGCGCGGCCTCGACCCGATGTATTTCCCCGAGGACAACAAGAGCCTCTGGTCGAACTGGGCAGACGTCACCCGGGCCCCCAATGGGAGGTTCTACCTCGCCGCGGGCGATCACCGCGGCCGGGACGCTCGGATGTTCCTCTGGGAGTACGACCCCGTGACCGACGACATCCGGCGGGTCCTCGACTTTGCCGAATTGTGCGGGTGGAACCTGCGCGGCGTCGGAGACTCCAAGATCCACGGCGATATGGGGGCTATGCCCGACGGCACCCTCTGGATCCTGACCTATTGGGACCCCGACCCGAAGCCCACGCCGGAGGACGAAGCCAAGTGGCCTGGAAGCCACCTCGTCGTCTACGACACGTTCACCGGCCGGGCTCGGGACCTGGGGGTCGTCATGCCCAAGGCCGGCTGGCCGTATTATTCCCTCGATCCGCAGCGGGGCCGACTGTTCGCCGTCGGCTTCCGGGGGGAAGTTCTTTGCTACGACGTCATCAAGGGCGCTCCGACGTTCCTCGGGTACCCCCCGGATGGGCTCAAGTGGGGCCTGCGCTGCACCATGCTGGATCCCGACACAGGTCTTTTCTGGACGTCCGAAGCGGTCCCCCCCCACGCCTTCATGAGCTTCGATCCCCGGACGAACATCTTCACTCGGTATCCCGAGACGACCCCGGGGGAACTCGGCGCGCAAGCCGGTTCGAACTCGCCCGTCAGGGCCCACGCTCACAAACGGTCCGAGGGCGGCTTCATCTGGATGAACAGCCACCTAGGCACGCTTTACAAGTTCTGGCCGGACACCCGGCGGACCGAGGTCATCGGCAGGCTGTGGGGGGACGAGACCTACGCCCCGCGCATCGAGATGAGCGAAGACGGACGCTACATCTACGCGATGCCCAACCTGCTGCAGAACCATTCCTATCATCAGCCGGTCGTCCAGTTCGACACCCGGAGCCACCGCCGGAAGGTCATCGCCTTCCTCGACGACTTCCTTCACGAAACGTACGGCTACTTCAACGGAGGGGCCCACGGCCTGGCCTTGTCGGCTGACGGCGGCACGCTCGTCTTCAATCTCAACGGCGCCTTCAAGCCCCGTATTCAACCATTTTACGGCAACCCCGCCATCCTTGTGGTGAGGATACCAGAAAGAGAAAGGGACTGAGCCCTTGGCGCAGACGCCCGGGCGTTGGGGACGCAGGACATGAGAGAGAGGTCCCAGGGGCCGAAAAAGGATGATCCGTTTGACCCTTTGGAGTCCCTGGATAAGTTCAATATCGTCTGGGACTCTCCCAGCCCCGATGCCTGGGGAACGATGCCCACGGGCAACGGCGACATCGGACTGAATGTCTGGGTCGAGACCGGCGGCGACCTTCTTCTCTATATCGGAAAAACTGATGCATGGGACGACAACGGCCGTCTCCTGAAGGTCGGACGAATCCGCATCCGCCTGTCCCCAGGCGGCCTGGCACGCACTCCGTTCTTCCGCCAGACTTTGCGCCTTCGTGACGCAACGATCGAGGTTGTCACTCGGGGAGAACGGGGCGATGAGGCCACGGCCCTGGTCTGGGCCGACGCCCATCATCCCGTTATCCACGTTCTTATCGACAGCTCGGAGCCCGCAGAAGCCGCCGCCTCGATCGAGCTGTGGCGAACCTCCCCCACCGAGCTTCCGACGATCGAGGTCAGTGATGTCCATTACGATCACGATCTCCCCGACCACAAACACTTCCCGACCATCGTCGAGCCCGACACTCTGGTCCCGGAACGACCAGGCCGCATCGGTTGGTATCACCACAACGTCAAATCGGTCGGACCGGCGCTTTCGGCCCGTCTTCAGGACATGGAGGGGTTCGCTCAGCCCGATCCGCTCCTAGGCAGGACTTTCGGGGCCTTGATCCTGGCAGATAAAGGAAACCCGGCCGGGGATGCCGTCCTCGTCTCGCCCTCTTCCTGGACCCATCATTTCCGGATTTGTGTCCTGACCCGGCACCCGGCATCGCCCGCCTCCTGGCTGGAGGATGCGGAGTCGAAGATCGCCGATGTCGAAAGGACCCCTCTCGACGAGCGCCGGAGCTCCCATCGGCTGTGGTGGGAGGAGTTCTGGAGACGAAGCTGGATCGACGTCTGCGCCCCGAGCGGCAATGACGGCGCTTTCGTCCTCAGCCGGGCCTACGCCTTGCAGCGCTTCATCAACGCCTGCGGAGGCCGCGGGTCCTACCCCATCAAGTTCAATGGCTCGATTTTCACGGTCCCCTGCCCGGGACGCCCGGGAGACGCTGACTACCGCCTTTGGGGACCGGGCTACTGGTGGCAAAACACAAGACTGCCCTACATGGGCATGTGCACCTCAGGCGACTTTGATCTTCTCCCCTCCCTGACCGGCATGTACATCGGAGAAGCGTTGGAAATGGCCCGCTATCGGACCCGGCGCTACTTCGGTCACGAGGGGGCATATTTCAATGAGTGCATGTACTTCTGGGGGGCGGCCTTCAACGAGTCCTACGGCTGGACGCCCCGCGAGAAACGTAAGGTCGTCGAGAATGAGAGCCGGTGGCACCGCTGGGAATGGCAGGGAGGAATCGAGCTCCTGTCGATGATGATCGACCAATTCGAGCACACGCTCGAGGTGGATTTTTTAATGGGAACCGTCCTTCCGTTCGCCCGGGATATCCTGACCTTCTACGATCTCCATTACCCGGTGGACGACCGCGGTAAGATCGTCATGGCCCCGGCCCAAGCTCTCGAAACCTGGTGGGAGTGCCGCAACCCGATGCCCGAGATCGCCGGCTTAATGTCGGTCACCGAGCGGTTGCTGGAACTGGCCGGAGCCTCGGCATGCGAAGAAGACGTCCGGCTGTGGCGGCGGCTCCACGATAAGATGCCCGCGCTCCCAACGCGGGAGGAAGCCGGGATCAGGATGCTCGCCCCCGCCGAGAGCTTCGCCGATAAGCAGAACCTCGAGAACCCAGAACTCTATGCCGTCTTTCCTTATCGACGGATCGCCATAGGTCGAGCCGGGCTCGAGCTGGCCTTAGCTGCCCTCGAGCACCGGTGGGACAGGGGGAATTTCGGATGGTGCCAGGACGAGATCTTCATGGCCTTTCTAGGCCTGGCCGACGAAGCCAAGGTGAACATCCTGGCCCGGGCGAGCAACAAGCACGACGGCTCTCGATTCCCGGCTTTCTGGGGGCCCAATTTCGACTGGATCCCCGATCAGGACCACGGCGGCGTCCTGATCAAAGCGCTTCAGGCGATGCTGATCCAAACCGACGGCAAACGGATCTTCCTACTGCCGGCTTGGCCAGCGGATTGGGATGTCGATTTCCGGGTCCACGCCCCGTACCGTACCGTGCTCCAAGGACGCGTGAGGGCCGGGCGTATCGTGGAGCTCTCCGTCACCCCTCCCGAGCGGCAACGGGATGTCGTGGTCGGCCCAGTGCCTCCGGCCGTCACCGGCTCTTGACGTAGATCTCCCAGGCGATCGTCAGCGCGAACCATAGAAGTCCAAGCCCGACCGACCATTTCCAGAGTCCGGGCCAGGACTTGAGCCCGACCCACGGCCCCCGGACGTCGCGCAGGGTGAAAATCGTTAGATCCGCAAGCTTGTCCGGAGCCGGCGGCGGCTCCCAACGGCTGAGAACGAGGATGGCGGCGATCGAAAAGAGAAAGGAAAAGAAGCCGACGTAGGCGAAATTCAAAGTCGTTCCAACGTCTAAGACAACGGCCAGGACGATCCCCCCGACCATCCCGAAGAACGCGGCCCGGGGCGCGGCCCGGCGGGAGAAAATCCCCACCAGGTAGAGCGCCAGGACCACGCCCAGAACATCCCCGTAGAAGCTCTGGAGGAAACCATGGCCAGTCTCGCTCTTGAACACAAACGGGACGATGGCCAGAGTGATGACCAGGACGGCGGCCGCAGAAAGCCGCGCGACACGCTTTAGATCCTTCTCCGTCGCTCCGGGCTTGATGAACCTCCGGTAGACGTCCTCAGTGAACAGGGCGCTCGAGGCGGTAAACATGCCGTCGATCGTCGAAAGCAGGGCAGCCATTAGCCCAGCAATGAGAAGACCCTTAGCCCCGGCCGGAAAATAGTCGAGGATGATTCTGGAGAAAGCCTCGTCGGGCCGAAGTCCCGGCATCAGGCTACGGGCCCCGACGCCGATGACGTACCCCGGCAAGGACACCAGTAGCGTTACGATGAACCCCGTGAACAGCAAGGATTTCTGAGCGTCCTTCTCGCTGCGGGCGGCAAGGAGCCTCTGGACCATCCCGAAGTTGCAGGCCAGCCACGACAGGCCGGCCACCAATGCCCAGGTCAGGACGGCAGGGAGGGGGAAGAACGAGGGGCTGGTCAGGCTCCAGTCCCCGGGAGGTATCGTGCTGGAGAGGCGGGTACCGGCCTTTCCGAGGATCCTGATCGAGGCCAGCCCGGACGGGCCGCCGACCTTGGCCAACACCATGGCCATGACCGCGAAGATCGTGATCAGCAGGAACAGGGCCTGATAGACGTCGATAGCCAGTACGGTCCGCATGCCGCCCTTGATGACGTAGAACGCGGCCACCAGGGCGACGAAAATGACGCTGGCCCACAGCGGCCATCCCAGGAAATTACGAAGCAAGATAGCCCCGAAATAGAGACCGAAGGCCAACGTCGTGACTAGAATAGCGATCATGACCGACGAGAAGAACACCCGGCTGGCCGCGCTGAAGCGCTTTTCGAGCAACTCCGGGGTGGTGACGATCCTCGTCCGCCAGTAGACCGGCACGAGGAACATCGCCGCGAACCAGGCCGTCGACCAGATGTGGACGGCGTTCCACTGCAGCGGATAGAAGCCCCAGAGGAAGCCCAGCCCGGCCAGCCCCATGATCCCCGGGTCGACGGCCATGGCGGCGATGGTCAAGGCCGTCTTGTGCCACGGCATGGTCCGGCCCCCGGTAATGAAGTCTTCAGCCGAATCTGAACGATGGCGCCGACTTACCAGGTAGCCGGCGACGAACACGATGATAAAGTAGCCGATGACGATGGCGGCGTCGAATCCCGATGTCAAGCCGACCCCCTTCTAGAGGAAAAACACCCGCGACCCAGGCCTGCCGAGTAGATTAGAGAGCTCTTCTTAGAGCCTTGGAGCACCGGCCCTGATCCATTGCCTACGCGGCACATAGAAAAGCCATCTCCGTTAAGTCTCATATCATAAATATATATCGTATATCATACATCATTTTTTACAAATCATTTGATCTTTGAGCTCGAGAAGTAGGCCGCCAGCCAGATCCACAGAAATCATCGACATCCCTCGAACCTGTCGGATACGATGGGCCCCATGACCTTTTTTCAGAAGGGACTCCTCCTGCTGGGCTTCCTCGGCGCCCTTGATCTCAAACAGAGGTCCGCGGAGAACCGAACTCAACAACTACCTTCTTGAAGGCGGTAGGCTTAAAGGAGTACCTGAGATGATATCACCTTCTGCCATTGGACAATCATGCTCACTTCCACGTGGGCGGCGGACTGCCCACCCATTGATTGGACCCGTGGGGGTGATAAAGTTAGCGGTTAGAGTAAGAAGTTCTGGTAGAAAAATATTCAATTTCAATTGACAATAATGAGCCGACAATATAACCAACTGTTTCAAGCATACCTATCGCTAAGCCACCCTATATGCACAATTTTGCGGAAGATTTCCCACTTTATTCAGCACTTTGTCAGCCAGATGACCGGATTGTCGAAATCGGCTGCGGCACAGGCCGCGTGCTGCGACATGATATTATGGATGCGCCGCTCGCTGAACAATATGATCTGGCCCTAATGACATTCTACACCTTCAACCACATGCTCGATCAGCCGAGACGCTTTTTGCGCAATGTTTTCCAATCCATGATTGCCGGAGCGCGGCTGGTGATGGCTCTGTTTCATCCGCGCACGCTATTCAAACCGGAATTAGAAGGCGTCTGGACGACACAGACCATTCCGTATCAGGGCCAATGGGTCATCTCTCGCGACCGGCGCACGGTCGTCAACTGCCAGGAAACCCGTATCCAGATGTACACGTTTGACGGCCAGGACACGCAGATTGAAACAATCCGCCGCTATGTCCCGCCCGAAGAGATCCGGCAGATGCTCGTCAAGGTCGGTTTTCGGGAGATTCGGTTGGGAATCGGATATGATGCGCGGCGCTTATTGATACCTGCATAATTAATGTCCTATTTTAAGCGCAAAAAAAGCGGCGTGT
>CAYREO010000017.1:0-60186 GCA_964423315.1 uncultured Eubacteriales bacterium
TGCGGCGGCCTAAACCTTTACCCTGTTACCCACAAGAATGTCTGAAGAACCAAAAATGTAAACTGATCCAGAAGGCTAAATCGATTTTTGGGGCGAAAAATGGGCTTCGGCAAAGATAGCGGATGAGCCTTCTCGTGAGGTCTCCTAAACGCGCTAATTGGGGCCAAAAAGGTCGATTAAGGCCCGACTTATAGTAACAAAACTATAATAATTCTTTTTATATCAATAATATACAACAGCCAAGGCAGGTTCAAAGGCCCTCTAGGTTCTAAGGCCCTGCCGGGTCCCCCGCTCTTCCACGCCCATTGGTCAGAGGCCTTAACCATGGCGACCATGCTGGCGGAGACGGCGCTGCTCGTCGGGGGGGCGTCTATCTGACGAAAGGGACGGTCGACCGCAAGCGCCCCTATCTCTACAACTTCGGCCTGACCGTCGAGGAGAGGCTGGCGGTCGGCGGCGACGCCACGTCGAGCTTCATCTCGGGGCACACGGCGCCGAACCTCGTCGCCGTGAGCCTGCGGTTCTAGCGATCGCTTTGTGCTTCGGTCGTAAACGGGGTCGCGAGAGGATAGGGCTCGGCCATCGTCGAACGATCAAAGCTTGGCCACGGCGACGATGAGGCGGGCCAGGTTTCGCAGGTCGTTCAGGTCCAGGACCTCGACGGGCGAGTGGCTGTGGCGGCCGGGCCACCCGAGCCCGGCGTAGAGCGCGCCGTAGCGCATGAAGGCGGCGCCGTCCGTCCCGCCGCCTGACGCTCCCCGCTGGAGCGGGAGCCCCACCCTGCGCGCTACATCGCCGATCCGGGCCATCTCCACAGGCTTGCTGACGCTCGCTCCGTCCAGCCCGCGGAACACCGGCCCCCTGCCGAGAAGGGCGTAGGCGAACCGGGGGCTCTCGAGGGGCGAATCGGAGGAAACGAAGGTGTCAACGGCATAGGCTGTCCGGATCGCGGGCCCGCAGCGGTCGGCGAGCGCATGGGCGCCAACCAGGCCGACTTCCTCCTCGACGGTCCAAGCGAAAATGACCCGGCGCTCCAGCATGTCGGGATCGATCTCCGTGAGGGCCAGGAGCAGCGCCGTGACGCCCGCGCGGTCGTCCAGGGCGCGGCCGGTGAACAGGCTCCGGCCCATGCGCGCGGCCTTTTTGTAGGCCGTCACGGAGACGCCTTCGCGGACCCCGGCCGCGGCCAGAGCGGCCGCATCCATGCCGAACCAGGCCGTCAGGGCCGACGGCTGTTTGCCATCCGGCTTGTCGCGCGGCACGAATATCCCGCGCAGGGGGGGCTTCACGGCCCCGGGGTCGATGTGAAGGAGGGCCGGCTGGCCCTCCCACAGCGAGCGCATCATGGAGCCGCGCGGCCGGAGCGTCACCGTGCCGTCAGAGGCTACGGACTGGACCTCCCAGCCCACCTCGTCCATGTGGGCGAGGAAGATGATCGGGTCCCTCTCGGGGCCCATCTCCAGGACGATGTTGCCGGAGGCGTCCGTCCGGGCCCGGCCGCGGGCCCAGGCGGGGAGCTTCGCAAGGACGGCGTCACGCACCGGCCCTTCATGGCCCGAGACGGCCGGCAGGTCGGCCAGGGCGGCGAGCGTCCCGGCGATGCGGTCGAGATCATCCTTCGGCTGCGCCGCCCCATCGGCCCGAGCCGGCAACGCGACCCACCCGCCCCTCTCCGCCGGGACTCCCGCGGCTTCGGCCACGCGGTGGCGAAGGGCGACGGCGTCCGCGAGAGAAACGCTCTCCGCGAGGCTTCCGGCATGGAGGACGGGCGGCGATAAGATGTCGATCGACTTGAGCCCCGCGCTCGCCGGGACCCAGCGGGGCGCGTCGACGCGCTTGGAGAGCACGCCTTGAGCGTCGGGCTTGCCGTCGAAGGCCCCGTCGCCGACCATGGTGAGCGAGTCGACGCGGCCGAGCCGGGCCAGCGCCGCGCCGAGCCCGGCGTTGCCGAAGCTACCCAGCGTGGCCAGCACGAAGATCGTCTCGCCGCCCTCAACTCTGCCAGCGGCCGCGGCGGCCACGGCCGCGCAGCCGATCCTCGACGCCGCTCCGGGCCCCGCGACATATTCTGCGTACGTCCAGAGGGGCCAGTCGCGAACGACGGGATCGAGAAGCTCGATGCCCTGGGCAGCCACCTCCGCGGGGCCGCGGGCGCCGACGTCGACATAGAGGTCCTCGATCACGGCGGGCAGGTCCGGACCGGCGGGGCCGCGCAAGTGCGTGCTGCGGACCGCCATGACCCCTATGACCGGGCCGCCGCGAGTCAAGACGCGGACGCGTTGTCCCTCATGGAACTGGTGCCAGAGGCGATGACGGCTGACCGAGCCCGCGGTCTGCACCCGCAGCCAGCCGTCCTCGCGGATCTGGCTGACGACGTAGCCGGCGAGATCGATGCTGGCGGCCACGACCCGTCGAGGCCCTCCCCGCCCCTTGCGAAGCACCCAGTTCCCGGCCGGATCGCGCTCCCAACCGGAGAGCGCCGCCTTGAGCGCCGGCGAGGCCAGCTCCTCCCAGCCGGGGGGAGCGTCGAGAGCGATCCAGCCCGCCAGGGCGCTCAGGGCTGCCTGCTCGGACTCGGCTAGCCCCGCTCCGCCCACGCCCCTAACATCCGTATCCGCGTTCTCGGCAGCCGCGGCCGGTGCCGGCGCTGCCTGAAGCGCCAGCACCGTTGCCAAAAGCATCAGTGCTGCCAGCGCTCCCGCCTTCGTACGAACGGCCGCCATCGCTGCTGTCATCATTCTCATCCGCATGGCTCACTCCTTGCGTGCCATCCCTCGCGCGCCTCCGCTTATGCCTCCGCCTGATACTAAAGCAGCAACGAAGAAATGTAAACTTACGAATTGACAAAATCTTGACAGATCCATAACAACTTTCGGGCGGCAGGAAACAATATTAAGGGCGAGTCATCGGGATCCCGATGCTCGACAGTCTGCAAAGGGAGGTCGTTCGATGATTCCAACAAACGGATCCTTCTGGCGAGGGAGCCTCGGCTTCGGCTTTCTCCTGGCATGCGTCTTATGCATCCTTTACGGGTGCGTCCCGGTCTTCTCCGATCTTCAAAGCGCCAGGCTCCTCGGGCCGGGGAAGATCGAGATCACCCCGGGCTTTTCCACCGTCGGCATCAGCTCTGAAGGCGAATCGGAGCATGTCCAGAATCACTATGGAGGCCAGGTAGGCATCGGCATCCTTAATGGGCTGGATTTCCGTCTGCGCTATGAGAGATTCGACGATCCCTCTGCCAACGTGCTTGGCTTCGGCCCGAAATTCCGGCTGTACAAGAACCATGCCGCGCTCTATGTCCCCGTGGGTTTCGCATTCGGAGGGGATATCGAGGATCCCGCCGATATCTGGTCCACACATCCCACGTTGCTTTTCACCGTGCCGGTCGCCAGGTACCTCGAGATCAATCCATCGGCGAAGGTCATGATCCCATTCCAGAAAGGCCAAGACACCCTCGACGCTTTCAATTTGGGAACGGCGATCAGCTCCGATGTCACGAAGTGGGCCATCCGTCCCGAGGCCGGGATATGCTTCAACCCCGGGGAGAGCGGTTTATTTTGGCAATTCAGTATCGGTTTAAGCGTCACCCCTCGCATCTTTTCGAAATAGGCGCATCGTCACGCAAAAGGCGTTGAGGAGCGGGTTGAATCGACGCGGTTTACGGGTCAGGGTGCGGCCGCTCCTCTGAGTAATGCCGAGAAGTCGCTTGGCGAGGCTCCAGCGCTAGAATGGCATCGGCCGGCTACTCTCCGACGAGCTGCAGGACCAGCTCCCGGCGACGGGGGCGATTGTCGAAATCCACGAAGACCACCTGCTGCCATGTGCCCAGTGTCAGGCGTCCGTCGATGAACGGGACGGTCAGCGAAGGCCCCAGCAGCGCGGCCCGCACGTGGCTATGCCCGTTCCCGTCATGCCAGCGGGCGTTGTGCGCGTAGTCCCGGCCGGCGGGAACGATCTCGTCGAACAGCCTTCTCAGGTCGCTCAGCGCGCCGCTCTCGTATTCGATGGTCGTCACCGCGCTCGTGGCGGACGGGCAGAAGACCGTCGCCGTGCCGCTCTGCAGGCCGCTCTTTGAGACCGCGTCGGATATCCGCTCTGTGATGTCGACGATATCCGCGTTCCCGCGCGTGTTGAGGGCCAAGGAGACGCTTATTACCATGGTCGGGCCTCGTCGTTCACTCCCGCACGATGATAGACCGGCACCGAGCGTTTGTAAACCAAAGCTGGCGGATAAATGCGTTTTTCAGGCCTGAAAAGCTTGATTAAGGCCCGATTTAGGCCTGCGAAATGCGGCGCGTGATATTGTTATCAGAGAGTTATGGCAGCCAAGGCAAAAAGGGGAGGTTGTTTTTTTCCCCTCGCCGGAATATCCTGAGGCGCGGGTTTGCCCTCGGCGCTTCGCTGGAAAGGAAAGGAAAACGCCATGCCCATCCCCGGACTGACGATCATCGGCGAGTCGATCAACGACTCCGTGCCCTCGACGAAGAAGCTGTTCGACGCGGGCGACATTTCCGGCCTCCTCGAGCTGGCCCGGAGCCAGGACGAGAAGGGGGCCGCCTACCTCGACGTCAACGTCGGCGCGCGACCGCCTGAATTCATGGCCGACCTCGTCCGGCGCATCCAGTCGGTGACGGCCAAGCCCCTGTCGATCGACACCCCCGATCCGGCCATCGCCGAGGCCGGCCTCAAGGCCTACGATCCCGCGAAAGCCGGCGGAGCGAAGCCGATCCTGAACTCCATCTCGCCCCTGCGGACCGGGATGTTCGAGCTCTGGGCCGTCCGGCCGTTCGTACCCATCCTCATGTCCTCGGAGAGGTACGAACGGGGGGCGGACTGTCCCGGCGCCAACCGGACCGCCGAGGAGACCCGGGCGACGGCCCGGGCGCTGCTCGAGGAGTGCCGCCGCCGCATCCCCGGCTTCACCAACGACCAGGCCATCGTCGACCCGGGGATCGCCCCGATCGGCAGCGACTGCGAAGACCAGCTCAAGCGCGTCCTCGAGTCCCTGGCGCTCATCCATGCCGACCCGTTCTTCGCCGGCGTCCACAGGTCGGTCGGATTGAGCAATTTCACGGTCATGCTGCCCTCGAAGCGGGCCGACGGGTCGCCGGTGAAAGGGCCGTTGGAAAGCGCATTCCTGACCCTGGCCATGCCCCTCGGCCTCGACATGATCATCGGCTCGACGGTCCGCAAGTACGAGATCCTTCCGGCCGGCCACCCGGCCCTGTCCTGCCTCGAGGACATCCTGAAGCTCGAGGGCTTCGACACTCTTATGCGTCTCAAGGAGTTCTATGCCTGACCACGTCTTCCACGTCGAGCTGCAGACCCCCAAGCGCGGCTCCGAGGACATCGAGAAGGACCTCCGCGTCTTCGAGGACAAGTACCGGAAGGTCCTGGAGGCCGGCTGGACCGTCTGCATCACCGACAACCCCATGGGCTTGCTGAGCTACGGGGCCATGGAGACCATCGAGATCCTGGACCTGCCCGTGCGCCCCGAGCAGGTCATGGTCCACCTCAACACCTTTCACCGCCGTGAAGAGCTCGACGCGACCCTGACCGCGTTCAAAGCGGCCGGCGGCCGGTATCTGCTGGTCGTTTCCGGCGACGGCAACCAGCGGCTCCACCGGCTCGAGCCGGACGAGATCGGCGTCGAGGGCCCGACCGTGACGTCCGTCGAGCTCCTCCGCTATATCCACCGCGAATACCCCGGCCAGTTCACCTGCGGCGTGGCCTTCAATCCCTACGAGCCGCAGGATTTCGAGCTGGAGAAGATGAAGCGCAAGAAGGACGCCGGCGCGACCTTCATCATCACCCAACCCATCCTCGGCCGCGACGAGCGGCTGGCCGGCCTCGAGCCGTTCGGCCTGCCGGTCATCCTCGAGGCCTGGATGTCGAAAAAGCTGCATCTGCTGTCTGAGTGCGTGGGCCACGAGATCCCCGAAGGGACGCCCTACGATCCGATCGAGAACCTCAAGGAGCTGCGGCGGAACTATCCGGATTACGGGTTCTACCTGGCCATCCTGGGCTTCAAGACCCAGTACCCCCTGCTCCCGGATCTTTTCAAGTGACGGCGGCCCGGCCCGTCGCGGCCGGCGAGAAGGCGGGCTACTTCCAGAAATCGCGGGTGAAGAGGACGAGCACGGTGTAGATCTCGAGGCGGCCGGCCAGCATGCAGAACGACAGCAGCCACTTGCCGGCCAGCGGGATGTGCGCGTAGTTCGCCGCCGGCCCGACGCCTCCCAGCCCCGGGCCGATGTTCCCGATCGAGGCGGTGACCGACGAAAACGCCGTGACCAGGTCGAGGCCCATCAGGGTCATGGCCAAAGTCGACAAGACCAGCAGCCCGAGGTAGAGGAACATGAATCCCAGGATGTTGATGACGACGCCGGGCGGAACGCTCTTGCCGTCGATGCGGACGGGGATGACGGCCCGCGGATGGAGCAGTTTCTTCAGTTCAGCCAGCCCTTGCTTGAGGATGATCACGGCCCTCAGGACCTTGATGCTGCCGCCCGTCGACCCGGCGCACCCGCCGATGAACATCAGGAAGAGCAGGATGAGCTGGGCCGACGACGACCAGCTCCCGAAATCGGCCGTCGTGAATCCCGTGGTCGTGGTGATGGACACGGCCTGGAAGGCCGAATGGCGGACCGCCTCGCCCGCCCGGTAGGTCCCGGCCAGCACGTTGTTGACCGCGAGCAGCGCCGCGAACACGGCGACGATGCCCAGATAGAAGCGGAATTCCTCGCTCTTCCAGTAGTCCGCGATCCGCCCCCGCAGGCAGTGGTAGTGGAGGGAGAAATTCGTCCCCGCGAGGAGCATGAAGACGATGACGACCGATTCGACGAACAGGCTGTTGAAACCGGCGATCGAGGCCGTCCGCGTCGAGAAGCCGCCCGTGGCCATGGTCCCGAACGTCTGGCAGAGGGCCTCGTGGAGGTTCAGCCCCCCGCCCAAGAGAAGCACCGCTTCGAGGGCCGAAAGGATGACGTAGACCCCCCATAGGGTCTTGGCCGTTTCTTGGACGCGCGGCGCGAGCTTGTCAGGCATCGGCCCCGGCATCTCGACCTTGTAGAGCTGGGTGCCCCCGACGCCGATCATCGGCAGGATGGCCAGCGACAGGATGATGATGCCTATGCCCCCGAGCCAGTGGGTCAGACTGCGCCAGAAAAGCAGGCCGTGCGGCAGGTCCTCGACCCGGACAAGGATCGAGGCCCCGGTCGCCGTGAATCCCGACATGCTCTCGAAGAAGGCGTCGGCGAACGACGGCATGTATCCCGACAGAAGGAAGGGCAGGGCGCCGAAGGCCGAGGCCAGGAGCCAGCCGATGGCCACGACCGCGAAGCTGTCCCTCACCCGGAGCTCGCCCTTGGGGCGGAAGAGGAGGGCCATCAGCCCGCCCGCCGTCACGGTCAGCCCCGCGGCGATCAGAATGGCTTGGAGGTCGTCGCCCCCGTAGTGCCAGGCGAAAAGCGCCGGGAAGGCCATGAACAGGCCGACGAAGAGGACGATGAATCCCAGAACGCGGCCGATGATCCGGATGTTCATGTGGGACCTTAGCTCGCGAAGAGCTTGTCGACCTCGGGCAAGGCCCGCGGCAGCGAAAAGACGATGACGTGGTCGTCGGGCCTGATGCGCGTTTCGCCCACCGGGATGAACACCTCCTCGCCGCGGGTCACGGCGCCCAGGATGGCCCCCTTGGGGAAATCGATCTTGCTCAGCGGCTTGCGCGTGATGCGCGAGTTGGCATGCGCCAGGTACTCGACGGCCTGGGCGTCCATGCCCGACAGCGCGGCCAGCGAGACGACGTCGCCCCGGCGGATGAGCCGCAGGATGGCGTTCGAGGTGATGAGGTTCGTGTTGATGGCGGCGTTGACCCCGATGGGCGCCATGAGGGGCAGGTACTCGCGGCGGTTGACGAGGGCGATCGTCTTGGTCACCCCGAGGTGCTTGGCCAGGAGGCTGGTCAGGATGTTGGTCTCCTCGTCGCCCGTGGCGGCGATGAGGGCGTCGGTCTCCAGGATGCCCTCCGTGGCCAGGAGGTTGAAGTCGCGGCCGTCGCCGTGAATGACCAGGGTCCGCTGGAGCTCGTCGGCCAGGACCTGGGCCCGCTCGGGGTCGGAGTCGATGAGCTTGATGGCCAGGTCCTTCTCGGCGTCGAGGAGGCGGGCGGCTTCCCGGCCGACCCTCCCCCCGCCGAGGATCATGATCTGCTCGAGCTTCTCGTCGGACTTGCCGAGCAGCTCGATGACCCCGGGGACGTCGTCGGCGGCGGCGATGACGAACAGCTGGTCGCGGTTCTGGAGGATGTCGTTGCCTCCGGGGATGATGGTCTCGGCCGCGCGAAGGATGGCCACGACGCGGAAAGCCTTGTCGGGGTTCTCGCGGCTGATCGATTCGAGGGTCTTGTGGACGACAGGGCAGGAGGCGTCGATGCGGACGCCGATGAGCTGGACGCGGTTGCCGGCGAACTCCAGGACGTCGGTGGCTGCGCTGCGCTTGACGAGCAGGACGATCTCCTTGGCCGTCTCGAGCTCGGGCTGGATGGCCAGATCCACGCCCCAGTCGGCCAGGGTGAAGCGCGGCGGATTGTCGAAGAAGCGGGGGTTTCGGATTCGGGCGATCTTCTGTCGGACGTCATAGCGGGCGGCCATCGCGCAGGCCAGGACGTTGGTCTCGTCGTTGCCGGTGACGGCGATCAGCATGTCGGCGTGCTCGATGCCGGCCTCCTCGAGGATGCGGCGGTCGCTCCCCTGGCCCTGGAGGACCTTGATGTCCAGGCACTCGTCGGACTCGCGGCAGGTCTCGGGGTTGCTGTCGACGGCGACGATGTTGTGGCTTTCCCGGGACAGGACCTGGGCCAGATGGGACCCGACCTGGCCGAGACCGAGGAGGACGATGTTGAGGCTCATGGGTGGTTCTTGCTGCTCGCGCGCATGAAGGTGAGTCCTCATCTATAGCACAAGGCCCGGGGGAAGTCAAAATCGGCCCTAGGGCCCCCGAGGCGGGTTCTCAATCCGGCGGGCCCTGCGGCGACCAAAATCTCTCCGTGTGGGAGACCCGCCGGCTTGACATCCGGCGGGATCCATCGGAGAATCCCGGTCCCTCATAATGGATCAATACTGAGCGAGGAGGAATCATGAAACGCGTCATCATCACCGCGACGGGGATCCTGTTCCTGGCCGGCCTGGCGGCCGTCGGTCAAATCGTGCCCCCGAAGAAGGTCGACCAGATCAAGAAGATCACCGTCGTCGAGCCCGAGAGCGTCAGTCTGAACCAGACCGAGATCTGGGTGTTCCTGGGGCCCGAAATGATCTCCCCGACGCGCGAGGGATACAAGCTTGAAGCCACCGTTCTTCCGGCGGAGGCCACCACCAAGAAGGTCGTCTGGGAGTCGAGCGACCCGAGCGTCGCCACGGTGGACGCCGAGGGGCGCGTGACGCCCGTGAGGCGGGGCACGGCGATCGTCCGGGCGACCACGGTCGCCAACAAGCTTGCGGCCGAATGCCGGGTGACGGTCGAGAGCATGAACAGGCCCTCCGGGAACGGCGTCAGCCACCTGAACAACCGGGGATATCTGGCCCGCCAGGGGAGCTGGCTCTATTTCGCCGATCCGAGCCGGGGAATGCGGTTGTCCAAGATGAAACTCGACGGCAGCTCCAGGACGCCGCTCTGCGACGATCAGGCGGTCAGCATCAACGTTTCGGGCGGCACGGTCTATTACATCAACGTCTCCGACCAGAGGAGACTCTATTCCATCGACATCTACGGGCAGAACCGGAAGTGGCTCAACGACTCCAACCCGGCCTCCAGCGCCCAAGTCTACGACGGTGAGATCATGTACAGTTCTCCCGGGGCGGAAAACCGGCTGAACCTCTACAGGATGAACGTGGACGGGACGGGGCGCCGGATCGTCGACTGGCCCGGTCTAGGTAGCCTGAGCTTCTTCCATCGTGCGGGGGACTCTGCCTTCTACTCCCTCGTGCGACGCGTTGAGGGGGGGGGTCTGAGGCCGTCCTCCATCTTCCACAGAGGGTTGGACAGGTCCGCGCCGGTGACCCTCCTGACCGACGAGGAGATCGAGGGGTTCACCGTGGAGATCGTCGTCATGAGCGGTTCCTACCTCACCGGGCGGGTCTTTTACATTTCCCAGAACGGAGAGCTGCGGGTCATCGAAAACCCGCTCGATGTGAAGAAGCGGAAGGCCGGCCTTCTCGTCTCGCCCCAGCAGCCCGCCAAGGGGCTCAGCTACCACGACAATTGGCTCTACTACTACAACAGCGTCGGCATCCACAAGGTCCGCGCCAACGGACGGGAGAACCAGAGGCTGGTCCAGCTGCCCGCCGGCGCTACGGCCCTGCTCTATCCGGAGTCCGCCGGCCCCTCGCCGGAAGACACCTGGGTTTTCTATTATGTCCTGCAGACCGGCGTCGCCCCCAAGCTGTTCCGGATACGCAGCAACGGCCTGGAGAACAGCGAAATGAGATAGGGCCGACGGCCGTGTCGACCTTGTGCTTTTCAAGAACCTTCTCGACGAGCTGGCCTTCGAGTTCATCCCCTACACGCCCGAGGAGATCCTGGCTATCGGCTGGAAGGAGCTCGAATGGTGCGAGGCCCAGCGCCTGGCCGCCGCCCGCGAGATGGGCCACGGCGACGACTGGCGCGCGGCCATGGACCGTGTCAAGGACGCCCACGTCGGCCCCGGCGAACAGCCCGAGCTCATCCGCCGGCTCGCCTTCGAAGCCATCGACTTCCTGGAGAAGCACGACGCCGTGACCGTCCCGCCCATGGTCAAGGAGCTCATCCGCATGGAGATGATGCCGCCCGTCCGACAGCAGACGACGCCGTTCTTCACCGGCGGCGAGGTCATCAGCGTGGCCTATCCGGCCGACAGCGTGCCGTTCGAGCGCAAGCTCCAGACCATGCGCGGCAACAACCCGCACTTCTCGCGGGCCGTCGTCCATCACGAGCTCGTGCCGGGCCACAACCGCCAGGGCTTCATGGCCGCCCGCCACCGCGCCTACCGCCGGCCCTTCCAGACGAGTTTCTACGGCGAGGGCTGGCCGCTCTACTGGGAGATGCGGCTCTGGGATATGGGTTTCGCGCAGTCGCCCGAGGACCGCATCGGCATGCTCTTCTGGCGCATGCACCGCTGCGCCCGGATCATCTTCTCGATGAGCTACCGCTTGGGCCGGATGAGCGTCGACGAGGCCGTCGATCTGCTCGTCGACCGTGTCGGCCACGAGCGGGCCCTGGCCGAAGTCGAGGTCAAGGCCCATCTCAGCGGAAGGGCCTACGGCGGCCGCCCCTTGGCCCAGATCTCCTACCTCACGGGCAAGCTGCAGCTCCGCGCCCTCTCGCTCGAGCTCGTCGACGCGGGCCGGGTGACGGCCAAGCAGTTCCACGACGCCGTCCTGCGCGAGAACAGCATGCCCATCGAGCTCCTACGGTCCAAGCTGACCGGCGGGGCGCTTTCCCCCGATTACAAGGCCGCACGGAAATTCTACGCCGCCCCCGAGAAATGACCATGCCCATGAACCGCCGTGACATGCTGAAAACCCTCGGCGCGACGGCCGGGGCCCTGGCCGCCTCCTGCCGTCTCGTCCGCGCCCAGGAAGGCCTGCCCCACCCGCTTGGGAGCCCGCCCGCCCTCACCTGGCGCAAGCCCGACCGGCCCGTCACCGCGGCCATCATGGGCGCCGGCGGCCGGGGCCGGACCTACGCGGCCTACGCCCAGGCCTTCCCCGACGAGCTGAGGATCGTCGGCGTGGCCGAGCCCATCCCGTACCGCAACGATTTCCTGGCCGGCATCCACGGCATCCCTGCCGCCCGCCGCTGGGACACCTGGGAGCGGGCCTTCGAGGTCCCCAAGTTCTGCGATGCGATTATCATCACCACCCCCGACCATCTCCACTACGGGCCGGCCATGGCCGCGCTCGACAAGGGCTACCATCTCCTCCTGGAAAAGGCCATCGCCCAGTCGTGGGGCGAGTGCAGCGATATCCTGACCCTGGCCCGAAAGCAACGGGCCATCGTCGGGATCTGCCACGTGCTCCGCTACACGCCCTACTTCCGGATGATGGAGCATGTCGTCCGCTCGGGGCGCATCGGCGAGATCGTCAGCATCCAGCACCTCGAGCCGGTCGAGCACATCCACATGTCGCACTCGTTCGTCCGCGGCAATTGGCGCAACGCCCGCGAGTCGAACCCCATGCTCCTGTCGAAGAGCTGCCACGACCTCGACATCCTGCGCTGGATCGCGGGGCGGGCCTGCACCAAGGCCCAGTCGTTCGGCGGGCTGCGCTTCTTCCGCCGGGAGATGGCCCCGGCCGGAGCCCCGGAGCGGTGCGCGGACGGCTGCCCAGTCGAGCCGTCATGCCCCTTCTCTGCCCTCGAGATCTACCTGCGCCGCAAGAGCTGGCTCGGACACAAGGACACGCCCGGCGACGAGGACGCCTCGATCATCGAGTGGCTCGGGCGGACCAACTACGGCCGGTGCGTTTTCCGCTGCGACAACGACGTCGTCGACCACCAGGTCGTCAACCTCGAGTTCGGACCGGTCACGGCGGCCTTTTCAATGGAGGGGCTGACTTCCTACGCCGGCCGCCGGACGCGCATCAGCGGCACCCGCGGCGACATCGTCGGCGACGAAAGCGAGCTCGCCGTCTACGATTTCCACGAGCGCCAGCGCTACCTCTGGACGACGCGCGAGCACGGGAAGATCGATTCGGGGCACGGCGGCGGCGACAACGGGCTCGTCTGCGACTGGGTCCAAGCGATCAGCCGGGGGGACGAGGGCCTGCTGGCGACGACCCTCGAGGCCTCTATGGAAAGCCACCTCATCGGCTTCGCGGCCGAGGAGAGCCGGCTGGCCGGCGGGGTGCCGAAGACGATCGACGCCGCGGCCCTCGAGGGGGGGCGACGTTGAACGGCTGCGAGCGCATCCAGGCCGCCCTTCGCGGCGAGCCGGCCGACCGCGTACCGGTCATGCTCCACAACTTCATGATGGCCGCCCGCGAGGCGGGCTTCACCCAGCGCCGGTTCCGCGAGGACCCGGCGGCCGTGGCCGCGAGCTTCATCCGGGCCGTCGAGACCTACGATTACGACGGAGTGCTGGTCGATGTCGACACCGTGACCCTGGCCGAGGCCCTGGGCGCGGCGGTCGACCATCCCGAGGACCAGCCGGCTCGCTGGACGGGGCCGGCGATCGCGAGCCTGGCCGAAGCGAGGGACCTCGCGCCCGTCGACATCGGCGCCCATCCGCGCGTCCAGGTCTGGCTCGAAGCGGTGCGACAGCTCAAAGCCCGCTTCCGCGGTCAGGTCCTCGTGCGCGGCAACTGCGACCAGGCGCCTTTCTCGCTGGCCTCGATGATGCGCGGCCCGGTCGAGTGGATGATGGACCTGGTCGACGAGCGGAACCGCGACGAGGCCCATATCTTGCTCAATTATTGCGCTGACGCCGGGACCTCTTTCATACGGCTGATGGCTGCGGCCGGGGCCGACATGGTCTCGAACGGCGACAGCCCGGCCGGCCCGGACCTCGTTTCGCCGGCCTTCTACCGGGCCTTCGCCCAGCCCTACGAGAAGCGGCTGGTGGAGGAGGCCCACGCACTCGGCCTGCCCTACGTCCTGCACATCTGCGGCGACACGACCCGCATCCTCGAGGACATGCTCGAGACTGGGGCCGACGCCCTGGAGCTGGATTACAAGACGGACGCCGTCGCGGCCCGCGACGCCATGCGGGGCCGGGCGACCTTCATCGGCAACATCGATCCGTCCGGGGTCCTGGCCTTGGGGACGCCCGAGCTCGTCGAGCGCAAGACGCGCGAGCTCCTGGAGATCTTCACCGGCGTCCCCCGGTTCATCCTCAACGCCGGCTGCGCCATCCCCGCCGAAACGCCCCAGGCCAATCTCCGGGCAATGATCAGCGCCCTGGCTGCTGTTACTGATTGATAATAAATCAGTAAGGCCAACCGCCGAACAATGCCAACCTGCTTAATCGGGTTTTTCGGCGGAGGCAATGTGCGATTATTCGATCGTGCTGAAATACTATGCCTTAATGTTTTATTATCAGCAAAATCCAACAGCCAAGGCACAGTTCACTTCGGGCTCATCTCTCATATCCGCACTATCGGAGTCGTGGTGAGCGCCTCGTCGGGAGCTCGGCCTACTGCTTCCCCATATAGACGCCGGCCAGGCCGCCGACGCAAGCCCCCAGAACGGTCCACAGCGCCTCGGGGATGGGTTTCCCGAAAATGGCCAACCCGACGCTTCCCACGGCCAGGATGAGCGTCGCGATCCCCAGAAAAAGGACGGCCGTATGGATCGTCTTTTCCGGCATGTTCTCGAGATACTTGGCCCTAACCTGGTCCTTTGTCGCTTGATCGAGGTTCACGGCGTCCAGGGCCTTTTCCAGCGCCGCGATGTCCATCTTAGCCATGCCGTTCTCCTTTCCCGTTCTTTGCCGATCCCGGTCCCGCGGTTCCTTGAGATGCCGTCCGCCCCAAACTATAAAGGCGCCGCGCCTACAGCCTGGCAAGCCGGAAGAACTTGATGATCTCCATAAGGTCGCTCGAGGTGAACGCGACCGCCCGCTCCGCCGTCCTCCGCGCCCCCGGCACCCAGGCGGCTTTGGCCGCCAGGTTCTCGTCGGTGAAGACGATCTCCAGGGTGTAGGGCGCCTTGGGGCGGTAGGGCTTGTACTTGCCGAGGCCCTTGAGGGCGGCCTCCGTTCTCTCGCGGATCAGCTCCTGGGCCTTCTCCGGGTGCAGCATCCGGGCGGCCGTGCCGATGCCCTCCTTGACGGCCGCGGTCTCGACCTCGCCCAGGATCTCCCGGGCCTGCCGGCAGATGGCGCCGTCTCCCGCCACCAGAACGACCGGCACGCCGAAATGGCCGGCGATCGCGGCGTTGATCCCGGCCTCCGGCATCCGCGTCCCGTTGAGGATGACGTCGTAAAGCGTGCCGCTCATGGTGTGCTTGAGGACGCCGTCCGACGTCCCGGCCCGGGCGTGATACCCGACGAAGACGACCGCGTCGAACGACGCGTCGATGCCTTCCATCATGCTCAGCGGCCCGCCGGACCAGTCGCGGATGAGCTGGGCTTCGGGATGGAGGAGATCGGGCAGGATGTTGCGGGCCGACCCGTGGGCGTCGCGGACCACGATCTCGGTCGCTCCGGCCGCCAGGGCGCCCTCCACGGCGGCGTTCGTCTCCAGGGTCATCAGCCGGCGGAACAATCCGTAGTCCTTCCCGTCGCGGCTGACGTCCTCCCAATGGATGACCCCGGCGACGCCCTCCATGTCCACCGAGATGAAGACCTTGAGCTTTTTCGGCGCCTGCGCCGCGTCCCCGGCCGCAACCGGAACGAACGCCAGAGCGACGACCGTCAGAGCGACGGCCGTAGCCGCAAAACCGAATCTCATTCTCTTCACGATATGCCTCCTTTCTGTGACCCGAACGTTTTCTCGATCCTCATTTTGTCTTTCGCCGGCTATCGGAACCTCAGGCAGTCGAGCCCGAAAAAGGCCCTGCCGTCGACGGGGCTCGAGCCGGTGATGGTAATACGCAGGATGTTCTCGCCCTGGCGCAGGGCGTGCCTCCCGGCCTCGACGACGGCCGTCGTCACCCCGTCCTTGTCGTACCCGTTGAAGGCCGGGATGAAGGGCCGGCCGTTCAAGGTCATCGCCACCCGGCCGTAATCGGGCGCCCGGGTCAGGACGGCCGTGACGGCGAACGTCCCGGCCTCCGGGGCGAAGAATGTCTTGACCAGGGTATCGCCGGGCTTCCCGTCCCGCCACCAGAGCTGCAGGTCGTTGCTCCACAGCTCGCCGAACTGGTAGCTGATGCGGCCGCCGGACGCCTCGCCCAGGACCATGTTCTCGCCCTCCATCACCCCGCCCTCGATCCATTTGGGGATGATGTGGCTCCGCTCGAGGGCCACCGCGGCCCGGGCGCCCTTCTCGTCGGGCTCAGGGACGCAGCGCGCCCCGGGCTTCAGGTAGAAGAAGCAGGCCGGGGCGAAATTGATGCGCGTCGTCCCCCAGTGCCACATCTCCATGTCGACCCGGAGCTCCGTCCGGAAGGGGATGTCGTCGAGCCCGCGGAACCTCATGTTGACCGTATAGCCCGGCCAGAAATTGCCGCTGCCGTCGGACTGCGAGATGAACGGATGGTTGGTGAACACCTCGGGCCGGCACCAGGCGTAGCCGTAGTAGTCCTCGGTCCCCGTCCCGAAGTGGGAGGGGAAATCCTCGCCGTCGATGGTGATCTTCTCGTCGCCTTCCCCCCACCAGGCGTAGGTCGTGTTGAACAGCGTCAGGGCGTCGCCCACGTAGACCCCCGGGCCCTCGAGATGGGTGTAATTGAGGTCGAAGGGCCGGCCCCCGCCTTCGTTGGTCTTGCGCTCGCCGGTGTAGAGGTCCGTGTACTGAAGCCAGGAGGCCCCGAAATGCATGGACCGCCCGTCCCAGGCCCAGCCGCCCGCGGCGATCTCCCCCGCGGCGACCTCGACGGGCTGGTCGCCCAGATTGACCAGGGCGATCTCGGCCCGCTCGGCGAACGGCATCACCCAATAGGCCGCCATCGTGCCGTCCTCGCTCACGGACGTATACCAGGTGTCCGAAGGGCGGATCTGATATCCCGTTCCGAAGAAGTCGCCCGCCGGGCACCAGACCGTCTCCCGGCCGTCGAACGACATCTTCAGGACCGTCGACCGGAGGGCCTGCCCGAGATTCTCCGCTTCGATCCGGAGGCGGACCCTCCTGACGGCCCCGGGCCCGTCCAGAGTCCGCGCGAGCGAGCCCCCTGGGGCGATGGTCCCGGCGAACGTTTCCGTGACCTCGATGAGGTCCCCGATCTCGCCGTCCTTGTCGCGCACGGCGAGTTTTCTCTGGACCCTGTCGAGCTCGCCGGCGTGCCTTTCAAGGTCGCTCATCCGGAAGGTCTTGACCCTCGCGCCTTTTTGGTACTGCCGGTAGTTGATGTTGTAGTAAACGGCCTCGCCGCCGGTCTTGGCCCCGGGGTCGCGCACGGATCCGCTCTCGTAGGTGATCTTGCAGTGCGCGGCGTAGGGGAGGGGGAGATAGAGGTTGTGCCCGCGCATCTTGTAGTCGGTCCCGGGCGAGACCGAGGCCGAGAGCGGCTCGCCGGCGAGTCCGCCGCCGCTCAGGATCTCGAGCGCCGTCCCTTCGATCGCGGGCGTCCCCTCCCGGTCGAAGTAGATGCGCAGGGTCCCTTCCCCCGCCTTGTCCCCGGCGAAGGTCATCCAGAACCTGACCACGGCCCCGGGCCCCTCGGCGTCGAACATGACGTATTCCCGGCGGCCGTCCCGCTCCTCCTCGCGGATGAACATCGACCGGTCCCAGTTGGCGAACCAGGAGGGCTCTCCAGGGGCGACCGAGGCCCGGTCGTAGCTGCTGAATTGGCGCGTCGTGTAGTATGGCTCGGGGTAGCGGGCCCGCTCGTCGCGGTCGACGATCTCCTCGAGCAGGGCGGCGAACGAGACGGCGGGAGCCGGCCTGCACCCGGGCGCGAGCAGCGGGATAACAAGCAAGGCGGCGGAAACGGCGATCCTGTATGTTCGGGTCATGCGCACGGCCCTCCTCTCTTCTCAGGGGAGGATAATTCACGGGCGGCAGGTTGTCAATTTCAATGCCCCTTGGCCGCCGTCCCGGGTCTGCGCCTCTGGGACGGGCTCGATTGATGCCCGGCCCGGACCAGGCGCGCGCCCTTTCTCCCCCCCGCCCTGTCGCGGGCCCTCAGCGCCCGGCCGTCACGACGAGACGGCCGCAGCCGCCGGTATGATGACCGCCACCATGACCGCCGCCTGCATGGCCTGGATGGCCTCCTGGGTGGCCCTGCTGGTCAGCTCCCCGTTGACGACCCGCGCGATCCGCTCCTTGCAACCCCTCAGTTCTTTCCGGTCGAAGACGAGCTTCAGCAGGTCGGCGCTTTGTTGTCTATTCCCGGTGGCTCGGATAGAATGAGGCAATGGATGAGGTGACGATGAAAAAGACGATCACTGGACGGCTTCTTCTGTTGGCCGCGGCGGCCGCGCTTCTCCTGCCGGCTCAAGGACGGGCCCTCGATCCGCAAAACGCCGCGCTGTCTTCCGGCGACATCCTGGCGGCCTCGAGCGAGCTCATACCCCTGATCGAGCGCTTCTCCGCCGACCTGCGCTCCCTACACAGGCATTACGACATCCGGTTCGCTCCCGAGCGTTTCGCGCGCTATGAGGCCTTCTATGCGGAATGGCTCGGGCTGCTGAAGGGCCTTGATCTCGAGGCTCTCGGCCTCGACGGCCGGATCGACTATGTGCTTTTCAAGAACCTTCTCGACCGCGAACTCGCCGCCCTCGCCAAGGAAAAGCGAGAGGCGGAGAAGGCGCTCGCCCTCCTGCCCTTCGCCGACAGGATCATGGCCCTTTGCCATGATCTGAAGCGAATGACGTGGATCGAAGGGAAAGCGGCGGCCGGCGAATTGAACGCCATCCGGACGCAGATCTCGCACGCCGAACAGGCCCTTGCGAAAAGCCCGAAGGCCGACCTCGGCGCGCTCCGCCGGGCCGCCGCCATGTGCGCCGACCTCCGCCCCGCCCTTAAAGGCTGGTTCGACTTCTACCACGGTTACGATCCGCTCTTCACCTGGTGGGCGAACGAGGCCTATCGGGCCGCCGACAAGGCCCTCGAGTCCTTCGGCTCCGCCCTTCGCCGGACCCTGGGCGAGGGCCCCGACGGGGGAGCGGCCTATGCCATCCAGCCGCCGGTCGGCCGAGCCGTCCTCCTCGACGAGCTGGCCTACGAGTTCATCCCCTACACCCCCGAGGAGATCCTGGCCATCGGCTGGAAGGAGCTCGAATGGTGCGAGCGGCAGCGCCTGGCCGCCTCCCGCGAGATGGGCTTCGGCGACGACTGGCACGCGGCCATGGACCGCGTCAAGGACGCCCACGCCGGGCCCGGCGGGCAACCGGAGCTCATCCGTCGCCTCGCCTTCGAGGCCATCGAATTCCTGGAGGAGCACGATGCCGTGACCATCCCGCCCATGGTCAAGGAGCTCATCCGGATGAACATGATGTCGCTCGCCCGTCAGGAGACGACGCCGTTCTTCACGGGCGGCGAGGTCATAAGCGTAGCCTATCCGGCCGACAGCGTGCCCTTCGAGCGGAAGGTCTCGACCATGCGCGGGAACAACCCCCACTTCTCGCGGGCGGTCGTCCATCACGAACTCGTCCCCGGGCACAACCTCCAGGGCTTCATGGCCGCCCGCCACCGCGCCTACCGCCGGCCCTTCCAGACAAGCTTCTACGGGGAGGGCTGGCCGCTCTACTGGGAGATGCGGCTCTGGGACATGGGCTTCGCGCGGTCGCCCGAGGACCGCATCGGCATGCTCTTCTGGAGGATGCACCGCTGCGCCCGGATCATCTTCTCGATGAGCTATCACCTGGGGCGGATGAGCGTTGACGAAGCCATCGACCTTCTCGTCGACCGGGTCGGCCACGAGCGGGCCCTGGCCGAGGTCGAGGTCAAGGCCCATCTCAGCGGAAGGGCTTATGGCGGTCGTCCCCTGGCCCAGATCTCCTACCTGACGGGCGGCCTGCAGCTCTGCGCCCTGTCGCGCGAACTCGTCGATGCGGGGAAGATGACAGCCAAAGAGTTCCACGACGCCGTCCTCCGCGAGAACAGCATCCCCATCGAGCTCCTGCGGGCCAAGCTGACCGGCCAGAAGCTCGCCCTCGACCACAAGCCCACATGGAAATTCTACGGCGCCTTGAAGGCCGCAACAGACAAATAACGGATTCGGGCCGCTCGGAAGCGGCATGTCTCGCTTGACAGCGGCTCCATTATGATGCATATTATGAATAGTAATAAACCACATAATGAGTCATTTACAGGATAGGGCCGCATGAAATCGATCAGCGTTCACGGCATCGACGAAGAGACCGAAAAAAAGATCGGGGAGCGAGCAAAAAACGAGGGCAAGAGCGTCAATAGAGTCGTGAAAGAGCTCATCGCCAAGGCCCTCGGCCTGGGGGAGCGCCCTCCCGACAACCGGGCGGAGTTCGCGGACCTGTGCGGCGTGTGGACCGAGGAGGAGGCTGCGGAGTTCGCGGCAGCCGTCGCCGACCTCGGCGCCGTGGACGAGAAGGACTGGTGATGAGGGCCGCCCTTCTCGACACGAACGCCTACGTCCGCTACCTGGCCGGGGACGAAAAGGTCCTCGATGCGCTGGCCAAGGCCGGGCGGGTCCTCATGTCCGTCTTCGTCCTGGGCGAGCTTTACGCCGGATTCCGCTCCGGGGCCCGGGAGAAGCGCAACCGGAGGATCCTCGAGCAGTTCCTGGCCAAGCCCGGCGTCTCCGTCCTCGAGGCGACGGGGGAGACCGCCGAATATTTCGGGATGATCAAGGCCGCCCTCAAGAAGGCCGGCCGGCCGATCCCCCTTAACGACGTCTGGATCGCCGCCCACGCCCTCGAGACGGCCTCCGTTCTCGTGACCTACGACGCGCATTTCGCCGCCGTCCCGGGCCTGCGCCTCTGGGACGGGCTCGATTGATGCCCGGCCCGGACCAGGGCGTCCACCTGCTGCATTCCCCGCCGCGGCTACAGCTCGATGCCCTTTTCGAGGTTGTCGACGAGCTGGGCCGCGAACCGCGCCGCCGGGGCCCCGTCGACGGCGTCGTGATCGACCAGGATGGTCATGTGCAGAATGTCGGCGATGACCACCTCACCGCCGCGGGCCCAAGGCTTCCGGCTTATCGATCCCAATCCGATGACCAGGTTGTGAATGCTCTTGGGGATGATCCATCCGGACGCGTTCCCCGCGAGCCCGATGTTCGTCAGCATGACGGTCCCCATGTTCTTCCTGATAGAGAACGGATCCCTGAGGATGGCTCGCCAGACGAGCAGGCGCGCCCATTGGGGCATGTTGAAAAAGAGCTTGTTCAGGCGCCGGGCCTTCTTTTTCCCCAGGACGTAATCCTTCTCGGAGCCGACCCGCTGCTCCTTGAAGGCCTGGATCTCGCGGTGGATCTCGCCGACCTGCTTTGAGTCGGCGTTCCTGACGACGGCGACCAGCGGGACCTTGGCCCCCCCGACCTCCCGCTCGACCGTCAGCGAAACATCGACGCTCTTGAACAGGACCTGGCGCCGGCCCCGCCTGTTGTAGGCCTGGACAGGAGGGTTCGCCGCCACGGTCCGGGCGATCGCCTTGATCATCCAGGCCGTGAACCCGATGTCGTCCCCGGCCTCGCGCCGGCGCGCGATCTTCTCCTTCGCCGCGGAGACATCGACCTCGAGCAGACCGACGATGTGGTGCTTGTTCCGGCCGAGCCGGCCGATATCGAAGGTCGCCACCCTCGATTTGGGATAAGTTCTGATCTCGTAGTCTTTGTCGTTCACGTCCACGCGCCTTTCTCGCGGCAGGGTTGATGCGCCATCCGCGATCCCGGCCCCTAACGCCCGGCCCTCACGACGAGGCGGCCGCGGCCGCCGGTATGATGACCGCCACCATGACCGCGGCCTGCATGGCCTGGATGGCCTCCTGGGTGGCCTTGCCGGTCAGCTCCCCGTTGACGACCCGCGCGATCCGCTCTTTGCGGCCCCTCAGCTCTTTCCGGTCGAAGACGAGCTTCAGGAGATCGGCGCTCTTCGCCAAGGAAAGCAGGACGGCCGTCCGCGGATCGACCTCGCCGCCGTCCTCGAAGATGGCCCGCCGCAGCCTCCCGACGATCTCGCGCTCCGGCCCCGGATCGACCTCGGGATAGATCTTGCGGGTGAAGATCCCTAGCACCTTGCCCTCGTCGACCCGGAGGATGCCGCGGCCGGCCAGCCTCTCGGCCGCCCGGTGCTTGAGGTTCCTCATCTGGGCGAACTTGCCGACCCAGGTCCGAAGCTCGCCGCGCCTCTTGGCTCCGGCGATCTTGGCCAGGCACTCGTCGAGCAGGGGATCGCCGAGCGGCGCGGGGCTCAGGACCCGGGCGAACTTCCTCCTGCGGGCCGTCTCGACCTCGATGCGCTTCTCCATCATCAGTTCGGCCAGCAGCGCCCCGCTGACGGCGAAGTTGTACATCGTCCCCGAGACCACGGTCCCCTTGCTGTCGCGCAGGGCCAGGAGCATGACTTCTTCATAGAGGTGGAGCCGAGTTCTTGTCGCCATTGATGCACCTTCCTTTCGCTGCCTTAAGCTCGCCAGGCCGCCTTGGCTGACCTGGCTTCTATTCAGCGATCGCTGAGCTTAATGCCGGCCGGCTCTCCGGCTTCCGGCCCCCTCCCGGTTTCAGCGAACACGGGCATCGCCCAGGGTCACGGCCAGCAGGAACACGTGCTTGGCCGACCGCACCATGGCCGGGATGCCGGCCCATTCGTCCGGGAATCCCCGTCGCCCTCCCCGCTCTCCGCCGAGCCCGATGGCGGGCGTGCCCCCGCCGACGGCGATGTTCATGTTCGAGGACCCGGCGTTGCCGAGCCGGGGCTCGAACCCGAGGTGGCGGGAGACGGCGGCCGCGGTCTGCACGAGGGGAGAGTTCACGGCGTCGGGGATCTGGCCGCCCGGGGTCAGCTGGAAGGGATCCATTTGGAAGGCGATCCCGGTTTCCGCGCCGACCTCCTCGAGAACGGCCCGCACGGCCTCTTCGATGGCCGCGATCACGGCCATGTCCAGGGAGCGGATGTCGAGCGAGAACCAGCCGCTTTCCGGCTTGTGGTTGAAGACCGCGCCGCTGCGGAGGACGCCGACGTTGATCACCGTGCGCGAGTCCTTCTCGCGCGCCGGATGGGGGAGCGACAGGATGCGGTCGACCGCCCGTCCGAGGCCCTGGTTGACGTTGGGCAGCCCGCCGCCCAGAGAGTGCCCGGGCGGTCCCGAGGCCGTCACCCTCCACCAATGGATGCCGATGGCGCCGTAGGAGATCGACCGGCCGTCGCCGAGGATATCGACGAACCCGATGGCCCGGTCCCGGAGGCCGGCATAGACGCTTCTCATCCCGGTCAGGCCCGTCTCTTCCTGGGCCACGGCCGCGAAAACCAGGTCGTGTTCCGGCCGGAGGCCGGACCTGACGAAGGCCTCGGCGGCGCCGATCATGGCCATCGTCGTCGCCGAGGTGTTGACGCCGGGGCCGACGACGCGGTCGCCCTCGACGCGCGGCGGCCCGTCGGCCCGTCGCTGGTGCTCGGCCACCGTCTCCAGGTCGTCCAGCGTGGATATGAACACCAGGGCGCGGCCGGACCGGCCGGGGATCCTGCCGACGGCGTTCGGGACGTCGTCGACGCTCACGTCCGACAGGCCGGCGGTCCGCATCATCTCGGCCACGGCCGCCGCCCGCTCGTGCTCCCTTCCGGAGGGGGAGAGGATGGCGCCGAGCGCGGCCAGGCCGGCCGCCATCTTTTCCGCGTTCCCTTCGATCCGGCTCAACGAGCTCCGGACCGCGGGATCGTCGAGCGCGCCGGCCAGTGACCGGCGGGAGGAGGATTCGGCGGCCGTGAGGCCGGCCAGGCCGGCGAGGGCAAGGATCGAAGCGAAAACGGTGCGCGGTTTCATAAGACGAAAATCATACAGGAAGGCCCGCCCTCAATCAATGCCGACCGACGGCCGACTTCACCCGATATGCAGGTCTTTCAGCTCGATCTTCCCTCTCTCCGCCACCCCCAGCCCCAGCCCCGCCGCGATCTCCAGGAACGCGCTCCTCCCCGCCGCGTCCACCTGCTGAACGCCCCGCTCCATCCGCTCCTTGACCACGATGTCGTGGGCCACGGCGTCCACGGCCACCGGGTCGCTGCCGAAGAGCATGACGTTGGCGTCGTAGATGAACTTGGGGTTGGCCCCGGGGCCCCCGTCGTAGCAGGCCCGCAGCCCGTCCACCACGTTCAGCACGACCTTGTCGCGCAGCACCGGGAAGGCGCACGGCTCGCTCACCGACTGCATCCAGATCTTGTGCAGCCGCGAGGTGTTGCTGAGCGACCCGTACGACAGGTTCTTCAGCGAGCAGGTCACGGTCGCCCCGGCGTTCTTGAGCACCGGGACGTTGACGATCTTGGTGACCTTCTCGGTGACGATCCTCGTGAAGTACGACTCGCGGCCCTCGTTGATCATGTAGGGCAGGGTGTCGCGGTTGTAGGCCATCTCCAGGTCGGCCACGTAGGGCAGGGCCTCGCGGTCGATGTTCGCCCGGGCCCAGAGCTCGCCCTGCTCGTCGTAGAACTCGCCGTTGGGCCCCTTCATCTCCGTGCCCAGGATGCGCAGGCCCGGGAAGCGCTCGGCCGTGAAGCCGGCCTCCTCGAGCTGGAAGAGGCG
The DNA here is from genome assembly GCA_964423315.1 of uncultured Eubacteriales bacterium. Lineage (GTDB taxonomy): Bacteria > Acidobacteriota > Aminicenantia > Aminicenantales > Saccharicenantaceae > RBG-16-66-30. The sequence continues at coordinate 24,285 of CAYREO010000017.1, forward strand.
CCGGTCCCAGATGACGATGCCGGCCTTCGGCACACCCGCCGCGAGGAGCCCCTCGACGACGGCGTCGACGACCTCGGGCCGGGTCGAAAGCAGCGCCCCCCCGATGGGGTTGACCTTGACCCCGACCACATCCCCCGGCCCGACGAACTTCGCCCAGGCCTTGCCCGGGTCCTTCTCTCCCGTCAGCGCGGCCATGCCCCTGCGGACGGCCTCCCGGGCCCCGGCGGGGTCGATCCGGCCTTCCCCGGCGGTCTCGCCCGTGTCCACCCGGACGACCTTCCCAGGGTATTTCCCGGGCATCGAGCCCTCGACACGGGGGATGCCCCGGACCTCATCGACGTTGGTCTTGACGGCCGGAGGGGCCGCCGCCGGGGGCTTCTCGCTCTGGGCCTGCTCCTGGGCCCCGAGACGCGGGACGAGCACCGCGCCGGCCGCCGCCGCGGCCGCCGAACAAAAGAACCTGCGCCGTGAGAATTTTCCCCCCGGCGAAGCGTCTCTTTCTCCTGTGAGGGCCAAAATGTCGTCCTGGGCCATGTCGTCCTCCTTGGATGCGGGATGGGAGGAGTATATGCGGGGGAGGGGGAAAAGGCAATGGAGGGGGGCGGGCCCCTCGCATCTTTCTCGGTTTTCCATATAATGGGGTGAACATATGAAGCAGGCAGGCTTGGTCCTTGTTCTTTTCGTATCCCTTTGCTTCGCTCACAAAGGGCACGTGCTACGGTCGGCCGAGCTCGAGACAAGGTCTCAGGATTACTTCAGTCAAGCCGTCGATCTTCGCTCCAGAGGGAAGTTTGATAGCTCCCGGCTTCTTTATCGGAGGGCTCTGGCGCTGGCCCGCGAAACTGGCGATTTGACCGAATCGGGGAGATGCCTGAGAGAGCTGGGCTATGTCGCGTGGGACCTCGGGAATGTCCGGGAGGCCGCTGACTTATTGACTGAAGCCCTCTCCGCCGGACTGGAGGCGAAGGACCCCGGGATTGTTCGCTCCTGTACGGAGGCCCTGAAGATCATCGAACTCTATATGCTGGGGCGGCAGGAACGGGCGGCGAATGAAAATAGCAGAGCAATAGATCATTTCAACCGGGCTTTGAGTTCGAGCCGGGAGGCCGGGCTGCCTTCCTTCTACCTCAAGAGCCTTCGCCAGAAGGGGTTGGCCTGCTGGAGCGTCGGCTCCTATGAGGACTATTTCGAGTGCAACCAGCGCGGTCTGGATGTCGCCCGGCAGATCCATCACCGGAAAGAGGAGGCCCGGTTCTTGAATAACCTCGGCATATTCCTGAGCAGCCGGGGCGACCACTACAAGGCTTTGGAATATTTCGAGGAAGGACGGGACATCGCCGAGGCCGAGAAAGATAAGAGCACTTGGGCGGAATGTCTGAACAATATGGCGACCGTCCATATGAATCTCGGCAACTACCACCGAGCCGAACGGCTGTACGTTGGCGCCTACAGCATCGACAGGTCCCTCGACGATGCGGGCGCGGTCATTATGGATCTGAACAATCTGGGTAATATCAACCTGAAGATCGGCCAGATGACGGGGAGGTCGGAAAATCTGGCGATCGCCTTGGATTATTTCAAGGAAAGCCTGTCGATGGCGGGAATCGAGGATCAGCCGGCCACGAAGGTTCAGGTGATGAACAACATCGGGGCTCTCCACCATCTCATGGGGCAGAACGATATGGCGGGGCGCTTCTTTGAGGAGGGTATGAACGCGGCCCGGTCAATCGGCTACCTCGAAGCCGAGAACACATTTCTTCTGAATATGGGCTTGGCGGCTTTCCAGGATAAAAGATTCCCGGCGGCCAGAACGATTCTCGAATCGACCGTCCGGTCGGCTTCGGCGACGAGCGATCTCGATATCCTGTGGGAGGCTCACTACGGCCTCGGCCTCTGTCACGAGGGATTGGGGGATGAGCATGCGGCCCTTCGGGCTTACAGGCATTCGATCAGCGCGCTCGAAAGAACGCGGCGGTCGTCTCCCAGCGACATCTACAAGATCGGTTTTGCCAGGGACAGGATAGCGCCGTTCCAACGAGCGATGGACGCACTTTATGTGTCCTACTCGCGTGAACCCACGGCCAGCGCGCTTGCGGACATCTTCGACATCATGGAGCGCGCCAAAGCCCAAGCATTCCTCGACGAAATCGAAGATAAGAACCCCGGCACCCGATTGGATAGGAAAGACAGGGCCCGAGGTCTCCCTGACGTCCAAAGGCGCCTCCTCGATCGGCGGAGCGTTCTGCTCGAATACTTCCTCGGTGAAAGGAACTCCTATGTCCTGGCCGTTACAGAGAGAGAAGCCCGGCTCTCCCGGATCCCCGGCCAAGGGCAGATCGAACAGTCGCTGAGAGCTTATTTGAAGCATGTTTCGTCCCCGCCGGGACGCGCGCCGGTCGCCGACGCGGCCTCGGCGCGGATTGGGCGTGAACTCCTTTTTCCGCTGCAGACGATTCAAGATCATGGATTGGAAAAGATCGTCATCATCCCTGACGGGATTCTCTGGTCTCTGCCGTTCGAGACCCTGTCGCTGGCGGGCGATCGGGCCATCGGTCCTCTGATCGAGCGATTTGAGGTCCATTACGGCATGTCGGCGAGCTCGCTCCTCGCTCTGCAAGAGAGGGCGCCGGAGAAGAAGCATACGAAAGCGCTCTTGGCATTCGGAGGCTCCGCCTTTATGAACGGCGGAGCACCGATGTCCTCGCTTCCGAACAGCGCTTCGGAAATCGAGGCCATCGCGGGGCTTTTCCCGGAGAACATGCGTGACGTTCATCTCGAGGGCGGGGCGAGTGAAGAGAAGATCAAGCCCATACCGTTCGAAGGCTACCGGATCATCCACTTCGCCGGACACGGCCTTTCGGACGTCATCCGCCCGTTCCGTTCGGCCCTGATTCTGCCTTCAGCCACCGGCAGGAGCGAGGACGGGAAGCTTCAGATGGAGGAGATCGGCCGGCTGACCGTCGACGCCGACCTTGTCGTTCTCTCGGCCTGCCGGACGGGGACCGGAGCCCTGGAGAGATCGGAGGGGCCGATGAGCCTCTCGCGAACGTTCTTTTATGCCGGGGCGCGTTCTGTGCTCGCTTCCCTTTGGGATGTTAGTGACGAGGCGACGGGCGATTTGATGAAACGGTTTTATTCACAACTCGTCCGGGGATGCGATACAAGCTGGGCTTTGCGCTCGGCGAAGCTCGATATGATCGAGTCGGGCCGATCGCATCCGTATTATTGGGCCGGGTTCGTTTTGAGCGGATGGCCGGTCAAGGCAATTACCGGGACCGAAGGACGAAGTGAACGAGATTCGACTCGGCGATCTTTTCCCCCCCCGAATAAGCCGTGACCATCCAATAATAAGGCCGATTGACCGACAATCGGGTCGCAACATCAGCAGGCAGAAGCAGCCGAATTCCCTGGAGCTCCTTGCTTGTCCAAACCGGCATGAGCTCTTCGTCAAAGAGGTCGAGAACATAATAATCGGCGCCGGGAAGTCTGCGCCACTCGAAGAGGAGAGGAACAGAAGATTGAATATCGCCGACCGGAGCGTTCAAGCCGATGGAATCCTTAACCGACCTCGTCTCATCCGGCTGGGGCGTTTGTTGCACGAGCAATAACAGTGAGACGATCGTCACGACCGCTCCGAAGAACGCGAAAGCGAACTTGACCAGCGAGGGCGAGAGGCCTGGCCATCGAGACCGGCTTCCGAATAGGGAGCGGTTCTCCCGGGTCCGTCCGGGTTGGCTCGCGAGGGCTTCGCTTTGCTTGCGGATGTCCAAGATAAGCCTCAGCTCGTTCGAACACTCTGGGCAACCGCCGATGTGATCCAGTATCTCCTCTCGATCGCCGACCTCGGCCAACGGAGTCGCGATCTTCATGAGGACCTCCGGGTCGGGGCAGGCCTTTCTAACCCCGGGTGTTCGGCCCCGGACAAAATCTCCGTAAAGCCGTCTCAGCTCGTCATCTTTTAGGATCATGATGGATATCCATTTCCCTGAGAGCTTTTTTCAGGTCGCTCATTCCGCGATAAAGCAGATTCCTCGTTTTGGCTGGACTCCAGTTCAGGCAGAGCGAAATTTCCCGGATATTGAAATTGAGCAGGTACAGCTTGACGACCTGGCGACGGGAATCGATCAGCGATTCAACGGCTTCCCCGATTCGCTCTTCCAGGCTTTGGCGGGATGAAAGCTCTTTAGAATAGAAAAGCTCCATCTCGGCGACGCACCGCTTCTTTTCGAATGCGTGACAGCGCTGATCCCGGCGCCGCTTCCTGAGGTGATCGATGACCGAGGTATCCACGATCTTTTTGATGTAGGCCGGGTAGTTCGAAATGTCCTTTTCCCCGAGGTGGACCTTCCAGATCTTGAAACGGATGTCCTGTGCGATGTCGTCCGGGTCCAATCCGTAATGGAGAGGGTTGTATCTCTGGATGCGGGCGCTGATGAAGCTCGAAAAGCGCTCGAGGAGCTCCTGGTATTCCCGGCTTTTGCTATCCTCGACGGACATCCTCAGATCTTTTGTCAAAACAGGACCTTCAATAATAGAGATGCTCGAGCCCCCTCTTTTTTCTCACGAGGATGAAAAAAAATTGAAGGCGAGAATTTATTGTCCAGAACAAGCCTGGATATCCGGGGTACTCAGGCTTTGGCCTTGAAAAAATACCCCACCTCGAACTCTGCCGTCTCCGTCCCGTCCGAGCCGTGGACGGCGTTGCGCTCGATGGAGAAGCCGTAGAGCCTGCGCAGGGTGCCGGGCTCGGCCAGGGCCGGGTCGGTGGCCCCCATCACCTCGCGCCAGCGGCGGATGGCGTCCTCGGCCTCGAGGACCATGACCACCGAGGGGCCCGAGGACATGAACTCGGTCAGGCTGGCGAAGAACTTCTTCTCCTTGTGGACGGCGTAGAAGCCCTTGGCCTCGTCCAGGGTCAGGTGGACGAGCTTGAGGCGGGCGATCGTGAAGCCCTCGTCCTCGATGCGGGAGATGATCTTGCCGACCACGCGCTTCTTGACGGCGTCGGGCTTGATGATGGCCAGGGTCTGCTGGGGCATGGCGGCTCCTTGGGGGAACTTCGCCCTCTCATATACCCCATCCGGGGGCGGGGAGTCAACAGGGAGGCGGAGAGGGGCGGCGCTTAGGCCCGGGCCTTGACATCGGCGGCGGAATGTCGTTTTTTAGGCCCGAGATGCTCGACCTGGGCGTCGTCATGGTGATCGCCGGGCTGGGCCTCTGGAGCGGCCTGAGGGCCCGCCGCCGGGCCTCCCGAGATGTCGAGGAGTACTTCCTGGCGGGACGGAACGTGGCCGGTTGGAAGTCGGGGCTTAGCATGGCCGCGACCCAGTACGCCGCCGATACGCCCCTGCTGGCCACGGGCCTGGTGGCCACCGGAGGGCTCTTCCTTCTCTGGCGGTTCTGGATCTACGGGTTCGGGTTCCTGCTCCTGGCCTGGCCATGGATGGCCCCCTCTGTCAGGCGGCCTCAGAATAGCAGGCGAGGTCCGGAGAGTCAATCGGGTCGATGGCCCGCGTCAGCTCTTCGGCGCGTGCTTCGCCAGCAAGGCCTCGAAGCGGGAATCGCCCCGAAGCCGCAGCCAGCGCGGGTCGGCCTTGAGAAAGGGCACGCTGATCCAGCCCGGTCGCGACAGGAGGAACTCGAGCCGCTCGACCGCCTCGTCGAATTCACCGAGCAGGACGTGGATCTGGGCGAGGTCGAGGACGTGCGTCAGGCCGTAGACGGCGTCCTTCGAGACCGGGAGCAGATCGAGGGCGCGTCGGCCTTCGCCCAGGGCCTCCTCCTTCCGGCCCAGACCGGCGTAGGCTACGCCCAGAGAGCTGTGGTAGAGGGCGTTCCTGGGCCTGGCCAGGACCTCGGGCTCGAGCAGACGGACCGCGGTCTCGAATCCCTCCCGGGCCTTTTCCGTCTGCCCGAGCGAGGCCCGCAGGGCGGCGGCGAAGAGGAGCTTTGGGGCGGCCTGGATCTTATGCCGGATCCAGCCCTCGGGGTCCCTTTCCATGCGCTGCAGGGCCTCTTCATATCGTCCTTCGAATCCTTCATGGGCGAACCAGGTCCACTCGGCCCACTCGTGGTCCTCGGGGACGAATTCCAGCGCGGCCCCGGCTTCTGTATAGCCGTCGCGGCCCTTCCAGCTCCAGAGATTGAAGACTTTTGACAGGTACGGCCAGGCTTGATCGGGGGAGAGGGCGATGGCCCGGTCGGCAGCCTCGGCGGCCTCAGGGTAGCGGCGCATCCACCACAGCGTCTCGGCGACGTCGACCATCGCCGAACCGTCGCGCGGGCTGAGCGAGCTCGCGAACCGGTAGGCTGCGAGAGCGCGCTCCCATTCGCCGTGCATGCGGAAGAGCTCTCCCAGGGCCGCCTGGATCTCGACGCTGTTGGGCATCCCCTTGGCGGCGGCCTCGAACTCCGCCCGGGCTGCCTCCGTCTCCCGCTCCACCCACAGGTGATAGTAGCCGGCCGCCAGATGCGCCTCGGGGGAGCCCGGGGAGAGCTCAAGGGCCCGGTCGAGGGCCTGTCGGGCCTTGGCTTGCCTCTCGGGGGTGATGTCATGGCGATAGTAGACGAGACGGGCGTGGGCCTTCGACAGCTCCGCCCAGGCCAGGACGAAGCCGGGATCGAGCTCGGTCGCCCGTTCGAAGTGGCCGAGCGCCTCGAGCCAGGTCGAGAGCGTGAAGTGAGGCTGGCCGGCCAGGAACCGTCCGCGCAGGAAGGCCTGGTAGGCCTCCATGTCGCCGGTCGGCCGGGATTCGATCGTGCCGGGCCGGTGCTCGAGAAGCTCCAGGCCGAGCCGGGCGACGACGGCGCGGGCGATCTCCGACTGGACGCGGAAGATGTCGTCCATGGTGAATTCGTAGATCTCGGACCACACGCTGGTGTCGTCGGCGACGCGGACGAGCTCGGGCGTGATGCGGACCCGTTCGGCGGCGCCCTCGCCGCGAGCCCAGCGGACCGTACCGGTCAGCAGGTACCGGACCTCGAGCTCGCCGCCGATCTCGCGGGTGGTCTTGGCCGTCCCGGCGTACTGGGCGGCGCTGGCCCGGGAGACGACCGCCAGGCCTTTCAGCGAGGCCAGGCGGCCCGTGATCTCGTCGGTGACGCCTGAGGCGAAGTACGCGTCGTCGTCGGCCCCCTGGTTGACGAAGGGGAGGACCGCGACCCGTTCGCCGTCGGCCGGGCCGGCCGGCGCGGGCTTTTCGACGGGCGCTCCCCGGCGCAGGACGAGCGCGGCCGCGGCCGCGACGAGCAGGACCGCGGCGGCGACACCCGCGACCCGCAGGCGGCGCCCGGCCGCGGTGAGCGTCCGGGCCCCGCGCGCTTTGGGCGACGCGAGCTCCCTCAGGCTGAAGGCCAGGTCGCTCGCCGACTGGAAGCGCTCCCCGGGACTCTTCTCGAGGCAGCGCCCGACGATGCGGTCGAGCTCGGACGAGATGCCTGGGCCGGAGAGGTCCAATTCCGGGACCGGGTCCTTGAGGACGGCGGTCATCGTCTCCGCGGTGGTCGCCCGCTTGAAGGCCCTTCGGCCGGTCAGCATCTCGTAGAGCAGGCAGCCGAGGGCGAAGATGTCGGAGCGGGCGTCGGCGGGCTCGCCGCGGACCTGCTCCGGCGCCATGTAGCCGACCGTGCCGAGCACGGCGCCGGGCACGGTGTCGGCCGGCTCGAGGGACAGGGTCGCGCCCTCGGCGGGCGCCGGCCGGGACGGCTCGACCCGGGCCAGCCCGAAGTCGAGGATCTTCGTCCGGCCGTCGCGGGTGAGGAAGACGTTCTCGGGCTTCAGGTCGCGGTGGACAATGCCGGCGCCGTGGGCCGAGGCCAGGCCCTCGGCGACGGCCGCCGCGATCTCCGCGGACCGCCGCCACGGCAGGCGCTCGCGCCCGAGGCGCTCCCGCAGGGTCTCGCCCTCGAGGAGCTCAGTGACGGCGTAGGTCGTCTCTCCCGATGTCCCGAAATCGAAGATCGACAGGTTGGCCGGGTGCGAGAGCCGGGCCAGGGCCCGCGCTTCCCGTTCGAAGCGGGCCAGGCGGTCGGGGTCGCCGGCGACCTCCTTGGGGAGCACCTTGACGGCCACCTCGCGCTGGAGACGCTCGTCGCGGGCCCGGTAGACCTCGCCCATCCCGCCGGCGCCGAGCGGCGCGACGACCTCGTAGGGACCGAGACGCGTTCCGGACGAAAGGGGCATCGGCCCGCCCTCCCTTCGGGCACGATGATAGTCCCCGGCTCGACAGGATGTCAAGGAAGCTTCGGCGCGGGCTTTTATCTCGACCTGAAGGGCAGGACGAGGTCGCGCTCAGGATCGCCCCCGTCGTCCCGGCCGTCGAGGCCGGCGCTCCAGAGAAGGCCCCGGTCAGGGTCCCAGCCGTAGGAGTGCCCGGTGAAGGGATCGCGGGCGCCGCGGGGACCGAGCGCTCCCGTTCCGGCCGCGCGGAGACGCAGAGCGGCGGAGATCCGGGTCAGGTCGTAGAGGGCCCGGGTCAGATATTTCCTCTCGACGGTCCTCCGCTGCCGGGCCGGATCGAGGCCCTCGTAATAGAGCTTTCCCGACGGGTTCCAGAGCCACCACAGGTTCGGGCCCTTGAAGGACGGCGCATCGTCATCAATGTCCCTCCAGCGGAACGGGGGAGCGGCGTCGAGGGCCAGGAGCCAGGCCAGGCAGTCGCGGAAATAGTCCCGCGTCCTGTTCTTCATGAGGAAGAGCTCGAAGGCGGCCTCCCTGAGACGGACATAGGTTTCCGGGCCGAGTTCCCGCGCAACGAGGACGTTGAGTGCCATTCGGGTCTGGTCGCCGGCGCGGCCCGGGAGGATCCCGCGGAAAGCCAGCTCGCTCTGCAGCCAGCGGTCCCCGCGCTCGACGCGCTCGGCGGCCCACAGGAACTCGCCGAGGAGAGCGGCCCGGACGCTGAACCCGGTGTCGGGAAGGGGCGGGAGGGCTTCGAGGACGGACTCCGCGACCTGAGGCGGGCAGTCGGGGAGGTCCAAGAGGGCGGCGACGGCCTCGAGGGCGGCTTCGACGAGGGCCCGGCCGAGGTTGTAGAAAAAGGCGCTCTGGGCCGCGCCGGCCAGCCGTTCCCCGAAGCGGCAGGCGGACAGGAGGGCGTCGAGGGCCCGCGGCCAGCGCCCGTCCCCGGCGTCGAGAACGGCGAGCGCCGCGTGAAGCCTGGCCGTGGCCAGAACGAACGATTGCAGAGCGTAAGGCCGGTCCCATTCGACGCGGTAGCCGAAATCGGCGACGGTTTCGGAGCGGATCATGCGATCATAGCGTTGGAGCAGGACGGAGAGCCGGGACCGCAGGCCTGTCAGGCGCTCGCGCTCGGTCCTCAGGAACGCCGGCCAGTCCGGCTCCGGGGGGCGGGGATAGGGGATGTCGGAGATGAGTTGCCAATAGCGGCCGCCCAGGGACTTGGTGCGCGGGGGGACCTGCCACGACAGCCGTTCGACCCGCTCGAGGCGGCCCAGGAGCCTGCGGTACTCGGGGATCTTTGCCGTGATGTCCAATCCCTCGGACTCGGGCTCGCCGAGGAAAAGGAGCCAGTAGGCGCCGTTGCCGTCATCGAGGGAGGAGGCGGGCAGGTCGCTTTCGCCGTAGGCTTCTGGGGGCCTGCGCTTGTCGAACCGGTTGAGGGCGACGACGACGAGCAACAGGGCCAGACCCGAGAGAAGCGCACGGAAGAAGAGCTTGGCCATGGTCCCGATGCCCCGAGTCTCCATTCTAGGGGAAGCCCGGGTCGGGCGCAAGGGACCAAGAGCCTCATCAAGCCGCTTGGCTTCTCTCCGGCGGCGTTGAGACGGACGCCCCGGACGAAGCCGGAATTGACAACGAGTTCCCCGGCGATATAAATAAGGTTATGCTGTCACGGACATGAGAGGGTGACATGGACACGCTCGTCATCGCCGGGCTGCTCATCGCCTGGCTCTTCGCGGCCTACAGGATCTACGGCGCTTACATCGAGAAGAAGGTCGTGCGGGCCGACCCGTCGCGGACGACGCCGGCCTGCGAGCTGCGCGACGACTGCGATTACTCGCCGGCCAAAAAGTTGCTGCTCTTCGGGCACCATTTCTCGTCCATCGCCGGGGCCGGGCCCATCCTCGGGCCGCTGCTCGCCGTGCTCTATTTCGGGTGGCTCGGGGCCATCCTGTGGGTCGCCTTCGGCAGCGTCTTCCTGGGCGCCGTCCACGACTACACGGCCTTGATGACCTCGGTCCGAAACGGCGGCCGGTCGCTGGCCGACATCTCGGGCCGGACCCTGGGCGGCCGGACCAAGGTCGTCTTCTCCATCTTTCTGTGGTTCGCCTTGACCCTGGTCATCGCCGTCTTCGCCGTGGTCGCCTCCCAGACGCTCGTCTCCCAGCCGGAGATCGTCATCCCGACCTTCGGCCTCATCCTCGTGGCCATGGCCTTCGGCTGGGCCGTTTACCGGAAGGGGATGGGCGTCGTCGCCGGAACGGTTTTGGCCCTCGTCGTGCTGGCGCTTCTCATCTGGATCGGGGAGCTCCTGCCCGTCACGCTGCCGGCTTCGGTGCTGGGGATGCCGCCCCAGACCTTCTGGTTCTTCGCCCTTCTCGTCTACAGCTTCTTCGCCTCGTCGCTCCCGGTCTGGTTCCTGCTCCAGCCGCGCGACTACATCACGACCTGGATCCTGTTCCTCGGGCTGGGCATGGGATACGTCGGGCTCGTCGCGACGCGACCGGAGCTCAACGCCCCGGCCTTCGCCGGGTTCTCGAGCCCCGGGGGGCCGCTGTGGCCGATGCTGTTCGTCATCGTCGCCTGCGGAGCCATCTCGGGGTTCCATTCGGTAGTGGCCGGCGGGACGACGGCCAAGCAGCTCCCCGACGAGCGCAGCGGCAAGCTCATCGCCTTCGGGGGCATGCTGACCGAGGCCGCCCTGGCCGGGCTGGTCGTGCTCATCGCGGCCGCGGCCCTCATCTGGGACCCGAGCAAGGCCCCGTCGCAGTTCGGCTTCCAGTACCTGATGACGAGCGGCGATCCCATCCGGGCCTTCGCCACGGGCTACGGCAAGCTTGTCCGGACGCTGCCCGGGCTGAGCCTCAACATGGGGCTGTTCTTCGGGATGCTCATGCTCAACGCGTTCGTCCTGACGACGCTCGATACGGCGGCCCGCTTGGGGCGCTTCATCCTTTCGGAGCTGCTGGGCAAGAAGGCGCCGGTGTTCAACAACCGCTGGGCGGCCTCGTTCTTCATGCTCGTCCTGGCCGCGGTCCTCGGGGCGAGCGAAGGGTACAAGGCCATCTGGCCGGTGTTCGGGGCCTCGAACCAGCTCGTGGCGGCCCTGGCCCTCATCGTGGTCACGTCGTATCTCGTGGCGATCAAGCAACCGCGCACGGCGACCCTCTACCCGGCCCTGTTCATGCTGGCGACCACGGTCGCCGCGCTCCTCTACCAGGGCGTCGGCTACCTGAAGAAGGGGAGCTGGCTGCTGGGCGCGATCAGCCTCGTTCTCGTGGCCCTGGCGACGCTCATCGTCTCGGACGCCCGCAAGGCGCTTCTCTCCAAGTAGGCGGGAGGACCGGCCGAACCGCCGGGTGTCGCCCGTCAGATCATCCCTGGATGGACATGGCAGAACGAAGGCGCTGTGGTTGAGAACATATGAGACTTCGACCCCGGTCAGGACATAGGGGAGAGGCGCCGGGCCCAAGCGGCCCTTGAGGAGTTGAATGAGGCTGAGTGTTTCGAGTTTCAGGGACATTTTAGGCCCGAATGTGAGCTCGCAGCCTATGGCTGCGGACGGCCCGAAACGGGCCCGCACGTCGACCATGCCGATCGCCCAGTCGGGAGCTTTCGGCTTGTCCGAATAGCGCGTCCAAGTGCCGCCTCCGGAAAGCCTCAGGGCCCTTCAGTCGCCGCCGCGGCCGTCCCGGCGGCGGTCATCAAGGCCTTCGCCGCAGCCGGCGTCTTCCGGATGTTCATATCGCCTCCCTTTCGCGGACCGGGCTATCTCCCTCGCGATGATAATGCCGCCGGGACGGCGGGGAGTTGTCAAGGATCCGTCAAGATATTGTGATTCTTTTGACAGGATAGGCCGGGGGCTCTATGATGACCACCGAGGAGCAACGATGAGAACATTCGTCAGAGCGGGGGCTCCAGCTCTTCATGGCCGCGGAGGAGGCCAAGGCCAAGCTGGCGGCTTTCGGCGAGCACTCGGTCTTCATCACCATGGAGATGTCGATCCGGTGGATAGAGAAGGAGGGCGCGATGGATAGACGCGATTTCGTCAAGACCGTGGGGGCGGCGTCGCTGGCCGTTCCTTTGGCACTCTGTGGAAAGGGAGGCGTCCGGAAGCGGCCGAACATCCTGTTCATCATGTCCGACGACCACGCCTCGCAGGCCGTCGGCTGTTACGGCAGCCGCATCAACCGGACCCCGAACATCGACCGCATCGCGGCCGGGGGCGTGCGCTTCGACAACTGCTTCTGCACCAACGGCATCTGCGCCCCCAGCCGGGCCGTCATCCTGACCGGCAAGCACAGCCACCTCAACGGCGTGCGCGACAACGCCGTGGCTTTCGACGGGTCCCAGATGACCTTCCCCAAGCTCCTGCGGGCGGCCGGATATCAGACGGCCATGATCGGCAAGTGGCACCTCAAGAGCGACCCGACCGGGTTCGACCATTGGAACATCCTGCCCGGGCAGGGCGAGTACTACAATCCGGACATGATCGACGCGAGCGGGCGGCGGCGGCACGAGGGCTACGTCACGGACCTCCTGACGGATTGGGCCATCGAATATATGCGGGAGGGGCGCGACCCGGAGAGACCTTTCCTGCTCATGCTCCACCACAAAGCCCCCCACCGGAACTGGCAGCCGGCCGAACGGCATCTCCGGCTGTACGATGCGACGGACTTCTGGGAGCCGCCGACCTTGTTCGACGATTACGCGACCCGGTCGCGGGCCGCCGCCGAACAGGAGATGACCATCGCCGAGCACATGATCCTCGACTACGATCTGAAGATGGGGGCGGCGCCGGAACGGCTGAACGAGGCCCAGCGTGCGGCGTGGGAGGCGGCCTACGGTCCCAAGCGCGAGGCCTTCGCCCGTGAGAACCCGCGGGGCGAAGCCCTCGTCCGTTGGAAGTACAAGCGGTATCTCGAGGATTATCTCGGCTGCATCGCCTCGGTCGACGAAGGCATCGGCCGCATCCTGGACTATCTCGACGAATCGGGGCTGGCGGCCAACACCCTGGTCGTTTACACCTCGGACCAGGGCTTCTTCCTCGGCGAGCACGGCTGGTACGATAAGCGGTTCATGTACGAGGAGGCGCTGCGCATGCCCATGGTGGCCCGGTGGCCGGACCGGATCGAGCCGGGTTCGGTGTGCGACGGGATGGTCCAGAACCTCGACTTCGCGCCGACCTTCCTCGATGCGGCGGGCGTCGAGCGGCCGGCGGAGATGCAGGGCCGGTCGTTCGTGCCGCTGCTGCGGGGACGGACGCCGCGCGATTGGCCCGGGTCCGTCTATTACCACTATTACGAGTTCCCCGCCGTCCACATGACCAAACGGCATTTCGGGGTGCGAACCAAGCGGCACAAGCTCATCCGTTTCTACCACGACATCGACGCCTGGGAGCTCTACGACCTCGAGAAGGACCCGATCGAAGTGAACAATGTCTACGACGATCCAGCCTATGCGGGGATCGTTGCGGGCCTAAAGGCTGAGCTGGCCCGGCTTCAGGCCCGATACGGCGATTCGGAGGAGCTGGCCCGGGAGATGCTGGCCCGCGACATCGCGAAGTGAAGCCCGCGCTTGACCTGTGCTGTGGGCGGGAGTCGCCGCGCCTCCGGCATTTTCTTTGGCTCTTCTCCTATTTCCCGGGATCCTCAGGGACGAGTTCCGCCGATCAATGCCCCCCCTTGCCCGCCAGACCGCGGGAACCAGTCCCGTCGGTTCCCTCGCCGGCGGCTCCCGGCTGGAGGGACCGGGGGCGGGCGGCGGGGGCACGGAGCGCTTGGAGGAACGGGTGAGGGGATAAAAGAAAGGGCGCCGCGGCCCCGGCCGGCATGCTGGCCGGGGACCGTCGGCGCCTCGGGTTGTCGGCCGGGCCGATCAGGCCAGGACGCGGACGCTCGTGACCTCGGTCGTGACCGACGGGTGGCCTCCGTGACTGGCGATGACTCCAGCCGACACCATGGCGTTGGCGATCAGGTTGACCCCGGCGAGCGTCAGGAACGCGGCCAGGACGACGATGGCGATCTTCGTTCGCAGTTTCATTCTATCCTCCTCGGATCGAGTTTTGTGACTCTGTCCTGTCATCTATATAGACGAGAAAAAAACGTAAAAGGTTTCCGGGGAAGCGGCTTTCGGTTTTAGGATCCGTACCTGAATGAGCGCGGGTTTTTTCCGAGTGAGAAAAACTCGGCGCGGCGAGCGTTGATGAATAATAGAGAATATTGACTTATTCTTCAGGAGACACCATAATGAAACCAGAAAGTAACCAAAGAGACGAAACCATGGCCATGAACTTCACCGTGAAGAACATCCCCGAGGACCTTTATCAGAAGGTTAAGGACAGGGCGGAGCGGAACCAGCGGAGCGTCAACGGCGAGATCATCTCCATCCTGGCCGCGGCGACCACTTCCAAGCGCGTGCCGGTCGAAGAGATCTTGGTCAGGGCCAGGGCCCTGCGGGAGCGGACGCGAGGCGTCTTGACCGACGAGTTCATCGAAAGGGCCAAAAGGGAAGGCCGGCCGTGATCGTCGTCGATACGAATATCATCGCCCATCTCTTCATCGAGGGCGAACGGAGCAGCGAGGCCGAGAGAGTCCTGGAAAAGGACCCCGACTGGGCGGCGCCCCTCCTCTGGGCGAGCGAGCTGCGCAGCGTCCTCGTCAAATGCGTCCGGGGCGGGTTCGTCGAGAGGACCGACGCTTTCCGGATCATGGCCGAGGCGGAATCGCTGATGTCCGGCGGCGAATACGCCGTGGTTTCGGCCGAAGTGCTGGAGCTAGCGGCTTCGACGTCGTGCTCGGCCTACGACGCCGAGTTCGTGGCCCTGGCCCGAGACCTTGGCGTGCCTTTCGTCACGATGGACAAAGCCCTCTTGGCGGCCTTCCCCGATACGGCCGTTGCGCCGGCCCGCTTCGCGCGCGACCGGCGCCCCTGACGAGATCAGGAGCCTTTGAGCTTATCGAGCAGTGCGGCCGTCCGGGCGGCGGCCTCGGCGAACGCGGCGGCGACGTAGTCGTCGAGGCTCTTGAGCGCCGCGCGCTTGTCCTTGGCGTAGAGGGCGGTGAACTCCTCCTCGAACTTCGGGCGGGCCTCGATGAGCTCCTTTTCGAGCGGGAAGAGCTCTTTCCTGAGCGTTTCGAGCATCGGGCCGTAGTCCGCCTCGGCGGCCTGCTCAAGGGCGAGGACTCTCGTGTGGAGGAGCTTATCCTTGGCGGCCTTGAATTCCGCGTCGTCGAAGTGCTGTTTATAGAAGAGCTCGTAGTCGTGCGTGTCCTGGCCCAGGCCCGCGCCGGGAGGCAGGTTCTCGACGCCATCGTACAGAGGAAGGAAGACGGTCGTGTCGGGCTTGCCGAGGGCCAGCCAGACGCGGACCGAGAGGGGCTCGGGGCGCGCGGCGTCGAGCGAGACAACGAAGGCGTTGATGGTCGAGGCTGTGCATATGGTCCGGAACTTCGTCCGGTTCGGGGAGCCGGTCTTGTAGCCGTCCGTGGCGTCGTAGGGCGTTCCTTCGTAGTGGTCGCGGAGGACGGCCATCAGGGCCTCGGCCGTGATCTTCTTTTCGGGCTTCACGGAAAAGGGGTAATCGCCGCCGAGCTCCCATTCGCGCCCGGTGAGGAGCGTCAGCCCGCGCCAGTGGCGCAGGGTGTTGCCGTCGGCCGTGGGCTCGCGGCGCGAGGGCCTCTCGAAGGCCCTTTTGAAGTCGAAGGGGCCGTCCTTTTCCTCGTCGTACCAGCCGTTCTTCCGGGCGTACTCGACGATGTCGCGGCTGCCGAGGAAATGCTCGGGGTCGTCCATGCGGATCCGCCGGATCGTGAAATGATTGGGAATGACGGCGATCTCGTCGTCGGGGACGCGCTGGGCGAACCAGCGGCGGCCGCGCATCGCGGCCAGCATCCAGGCTTCGTCCTTGTCGGCGATGGAGTAGGTCCGGCCCGAGGCCCGGTAGCCGAACTTCTCGATGAGCGTGCCGGCGATCCGGACGGCGTCGCGGGCCGAGGTCGCCTTTTCGGCCGCGAGGCGCCTGAGCATCCAGCCGATGCCGCCGTCGGTGAGGTCCTCTTCCGTGATCCGGGACGGGCAGCTGTCCGAGGTGATGAGGACGCCGTGCTCGTTGATGAAGCTGTCGGCGTACTCCTGGGTCGTGGCCTCGATCCACAGGAAGCCGGCCGTCCGGCCGTCGGTCTCGAGGCGGGCGCCCTTGCCCAAGAACACCGTTCGCGGGGCGCCGTAGTCGTGGGGCTTGATCTTGCGGAGATTGACGAGGATGTCGCCGCGGTCATCCTCGTTGTGGGCCACGAGGACCGAGCCGTCGGCGCTGGCCAGCTTCCCGACGAGCACCGTGAAGCACTCGCCGTCCAAGGACCCGCCCGAAGGCGCGCGGGCCGCGGGCGGCGCGGGTCGCGCGAAAGAGGCCGGTCCCGCGGCGGGGAGCGCAGAGAGGGCGAATAGGGCGGCCAGGACGATCAGGAACGAAATGGCGGCGACGCCGGATTTTCTTGCGGTTCTCATGGGCGATCTCCTAGCCGAGGACAACCTCTTGTGGATTCTCGGATACTGTATAACGGGAGTCGAGTGTTTTCAAGACGCTCGGCCGTTCACTTCGGCGATCACGGCGATGTAACAGTCGATGAGGTGGATGGTCCGGCCTCGGGCACGGAGACGGCGCGAGAGCTTTCCGGCCTTGACCCAGGTGTCCGGCCCCTGGTCGATGATCGTGAAGGCCTCCGGGATCCCCTCAACGGCCGCCGCGGCGCGGCCGGACTTGGCCCCCCGGAGCAATTCCGCCAGCACGATCTTGGGGACGCAAAGCTCGGCCGCCGCGATCAGCCCGTCGAGCTTTTCGGCGATATGCGGCCGGCTCGACTCGCTCCGCGTCCTGGGCTATAGTGGGGGTGAATAGAGGAGAACGAAATGCCGCGGTTGCGACTCGAACCCTTGGACGCTTATCCCTTCAGCACGGACATCATCGTCCGGATCACGGACCTGAACTACGGGGGGCATGTCGGCAACGACGCCTTCCTCTCTCTCGTCCAGGAGGCGCGAGTGGCCTTCCTGGCCTCCCGCGGCCTCAGCGAGCTCGACTGCGGCGGGATCTCGCTGATCATGGCCGACGCCGCGCTCGTCTTCATGGCCGAGGCCCACGCGGGCGATACCCTGCGGTTCGAGGTCGCGGCCGGCGAGGCCTCGCGCTGCGGGTTCCGCCTTTTCCACCGCGTCACGCGCCCGGCCGACGGCACAACCGTCCTGCTCGCCGAAACGGGCATGGCCGGCTGGGATTACCGGACCGGCAAGATCAAGCCCCTGCCTGCCGCCGCCCGAGAAAAGCTCGGCTTCGCGTGACCGTGCCGCTCCGCCGCTCGCCCGTTCTGAAGATCGGCCATCGGAGAGACGTTTACGGGAAAACCGAAAAAAGGCTAGAATGAGGGCGGCGATGGACAAGGCGACGAAGAATCGGGAGCTCGAGGCCCGGGCCCGGGATCTGGGCTTCGACATGTTCGGGGTCGCCGACGTCTCGGGGATGCGCGGGGATTTCCTGTTCGGGCCGGAGACCCGAGAGCGGTTCGAGCGGGCTATCTCGCTCGGCAAGCGCCTGAGCGACGCCGTCCTCGACGACCTCCGCGATCGCCCCACCCAGATCTACTTCCATCACTATCGGCAGACGAACTATTGGCTCGACCGGGCGGCCTTCCTGCTGGCCGAACACATCCAGAATGAGGGCTTCGGGTCGTTGGCCGTGCCCGCCTCGCAGATCGTTGACTGGGAGCGGCAGAGGGCGCACCTCTCGCACAAGCACGTCGGCGCCGCGGCCGGGTTGGGTTGGTTCGGCCGGAACAACCTGCTGGTCAATCCTGAGCTCGGCTCGCGCTTCCGGCTGGTCACGGTCCTCACGGACATGCCGCTCGAGCCCGACCGGCCGCTCGACGGTGACTGCGGCTCCTGCCGGGCCTGTCTGGCCGGCTGCCCCGCCGGGGCGATCAGGGAGACGCGCGAAGAATTCGACCACCAGGCCTGCTACGAGACCCTCAAGGATTTCCGCAAGAAAGGCTATACGAGCCAGTTCATTTGCGGCCTCTGTGTCCGCGACTGCCGCGGCCCGAAGCGAGGTCCGGGGACGAGGCTGGGCTCTAAGCGGGTTTGAGGGGATTGCGGACGCGGAGGGCGGGAAAGCGGCTGAAGTCGCGGTCGACGGTCCAGAGCTCCACGACACCCTGCTGGAGGCAGATGGCCGCGACGCGGGCGTCGTGGACCTTGGGCCTCCGGATCTCACCGCTTCTGTGAGAACCTCGAAGCCGAGATCATCGGCGACTGAGATCAGTCGGCCCCGAAGGGATCGTCGATCGACACCGACTCGAGACCGCCGAGGTGGCGCGCTCCGTCCTCGGTGACGACCATGCAGTCCTCGATGCGGACCCCGAACTCGCCGTAGATGTAGATGCCGGGCTCGTTGCTGAAGGTCATGCCCGGGACGATCTTGAGCGTGTTGCCCTTGACGAGATAGGGGTACTCGTGGCCTTCCATGCCGATGCCGTGGCCCAGCCGGTGGGCGAAGTACTTGTAGCCGGGCCCGTAGCCGGCGTCCTCGATGACCTTGCGGGCCGCGCGGTCGACCGATTCGCACGTTGCGCCGGGTTTAGCCGCGGCCAGCGCCGCGTCCTGGGCTCTCTTGACGATGTCCCATACCTTGCGCTGCTTGTCGGTCGGCGTCCCGAAGACGATCGTCCTTGTGACGTCCGCTCGGTAGCCCTCGACGCTGCAGCCGCCGTCGACGAGGACGATGTCGCCCTTGGTGAGCGTCCGCGGGACCTGCGAGCCGTGGGGGAAGGCCGAATTGGGCCCGAACTGCGGCCCGCCGCTGCCCGGGACCCCCAACTTCTGGTGAGCGGCGGCGATGTCCGCCGACACCTCGCGGGCCGCCATCCCCTCGCGCAGCTGCTTGAAGCCCTCGCGGTAGGCCATTTTGGTGATGCGGTTGGCCAGGTCCATGTAGGCCACTTCCTTGGCCGTCTTGACGCCCCGGCAGCCTTCCGTGACCGGCGCGCCGTCGACGATCTTGGCCGCGGTCAGGGTCCGGCGCAGGCCGTGGATCTCGAAGGCCCGCAGGTCGGGCGCCGTGGCGAGGGTACCTGTGGCTGCCCCCAGGTCCTTGAGGACGCCGCCGATGAGGGCGTACGGGTCCTCGTGCTCCTCCCAAGTCCGGATCTCCTGGCCGGCGGGGACGAGCTCCTTGGCCCGTTCGGCCTCGAAGGCCGGGCAGACCCAGACGGGTTCGCGCCGGCGGCTGAGAACGACACCGAAGACCCGTTCGCTCAACCACCAGCCGACCTTCGTGAAATAGAGGAGATTCGTTCCTCCGCCGATGAACAGGGCGTCGAAACCGTTCTCGCCGAGCAAGCGCACGGCCTTCTCGCGTCGGGCTGCGAAATCCTCCGGGGCCAGGGGCTTTACGCCGGCCACCATGTTGGTGAGTTCCTCGGGCGGGCCCGAATTGGCCGCGGCGCCGGCGATCGGCCCGGCTCCGAGGGCGGCCAACGACAGGCTTCCGGTTTTGATGAAATCGCGGCGTGTCAGGGGCATGTTGCGTCCTCCGTGAAGAGGAAAAATATCACATTTCAGACCGAACGAAAAGGCCTTGGGTAATGTCTGTGGTAATGTCCGAAATACCTTGAATGGAAGCCTTGTCTCTGGTTATGATCGTTCCGGTCAAGAGGAAGGACGCCATTGGCCAGACCGGCCGTTCCCGTATCGCTCATGTTCATTCTGGGAGCGACCGTCGTTGCCGTGAGCATCTTCGGCTTCGCCAATCTCCTCGAGCGGCCGGGCATCCCCTGGGATGAGCTGTCACAAGAGACGGGTATCCCCGCCGGTGACCTTCCGGCTGCGGCCGTCAGGGTCGACGGCTTCGAGGTCCGAGACGCTGAGGACGATCTCGATTTCGCCGTCGCCCGGCACAGGATCGGGGATCCCGTTGAATTCGTCTTCCGCAAGGACGGCGGCGATGTCGTGATCGACTTCCGGGCGAAGACGGCGACCAAAGGCGGGCGCGATCTCCACCTGACGGCCCTGGAGTTCAGCCTGCTCAGGTTCCTTGTCGCTTGCGAGGGAGAGGTCGTCTCGCGGGAGACCATCCTCAACAAGGTGTGGGAGTACGAGAAGTACCCGACGACCCGGACGGTCGACACGTTCATCTGCAGCCTGAGGAGCAAGATCGAGGACGACCCCTCACACCCGGCCCACCTCGTCACCGTTCCCCGGTCCGGAGACAAGTTCCAGCGGGTGCCCGCTCCCGCCTTTCTGATATAATGGGACTTCCAAGGAGAAGAGAGTTGTCCCTGTTCCGTAAAGCCGGCATCGTCCTGGCCGCCGCGGCGGCCCTGCCGCTGATCTACGCCGTGTCCGCCGGCGGCCCTTCGAGCGCCGCCTCGTCGCGGCCCGAGCGCTGGGCCCGCCCCGTCGCTTCCGCGTCGCTCGAGAACTGGTACCAGCTGAACGAGGACGTTTACCGGTCCGAGCAGCCGACGCGCCAGGGGTTCGTCGAGATCCGGGACAGGGGCATCCGGACGATCGTCAATCTGCGGCAGGGTCATTCGGACGTCAAGCTCATCGAAGGACTGGGACTTCACCTCATCGAAGTCCCGATGAAGGCCCCTTTCCTGAGAGAACGTCATCTCATCGCCGTCCTTCGGGCCATCCGCGAGGCGCCCAAGCCCGTCCTTGTCCACTGCCATCACGGCTCCGACCGGGCCGGGGCCGTCGCGGCCATGTACCGGATCGTCTTCGAGGGCTGGACGAAGGAGGAGGCCATCGACGAGCTCAAGCGGGGCGGGTTCGGCTTCCACCGGTACTACCTGAACATCCCCCGGCTCATCCGCCGGGCGGACGTGGAAAAGATCAGGGCCGCCGTCGAGCGCTGATCCGCCATGCGCAAGTGGCTGACCCTTCTGCTGGCGCTGGCGGTGGTCTACGCCCTCTCCAAGCTCAACACCAAGAGGCGGCGGGAGCGCTATCCCTTCCTCAAGAGGGTCAACGACGCCGTCAACATCCTCGTCTGGGTCCTGTTCGCCGTTTACGCGATCGCTTTCTCCTACTGGCTATGGACGGAAGTCCTGCACTGAGCGCCCTGGGGGGCGAAATCCGTCAGTAGATCGGGTCGCACGTCCTGCGGTGAGGCAGCTCGCCTTCCATGGTCACCGGGTCGTCATGAGGGGCGTAAGCCAGGACCGTCTTGATGTGGCCGATGAAATCGATCTGCTCCCCGGGCTCCCTGATCGAGCGGTTGAACCTGATGAAATCTTCGCTTCCGTACGGGAGATATTCGAACG
This sequence comes from uncultured Eubacteriales bacterium, assembly GCA_964423315.1. Classification (GTDB taxonomy): domain Bacteria; phylum Acidobacteriota; class Aminicenantia; order Aminicenantales; family Saccharicenantaceae; genus RBG-16-66-30. The sequence continues at coordinate 45,786 of CAYREO010000017.1, forward strand.
TGACGTGAACGCCCTGAACGTCGAGGTAAGTGCTCGCGTTGATGATCCTTTCGAGCTGGGGCAGGACTTCTTTCCAGCCCGTGAATTTGTCCCCCGTTTCCGTGGTCAGCGTCGGGTTCTTCAAGTAGGTATCGGCCATCTGATTGACCCAATTTCCCGGATCGAACTTCTTGTCCCCCGCTCCCAGCACGGACGCCCGATAGTCGGCCAGGAGCTGCGACAGCCTGACGTTGTCCTTCTCGATCTTGGCCGCGTATTTCTTGCTCATGAGGGAGCCGGGGGCCAGGCTGTAGGTCAGCGGGCAGATCTTCTCCGGGGCGGCCGTGATCGTCTCGGACTTGGCCCTTTCCTGAGGAGCGGAGGCCGCAAAGAGCGCGACGGCCAGAAAGGCGGCGACCGCCCATTTGACGGGTCTTCCTTTTTTCATCATGCCCTCCTTAGAACCGGTGTTCAAGACTCTTGGATGCTGAGGTGCTTCTGGTTCCCCCCGTTCACCTCCTTCGCGGCGCGCCGCTCCGCGGCCCGCCGTATCGCTTCGCGCCGGGGCCCTACGCGGTCCCGGCTACAGCGCTTCGAGCGGCTTGAGCTCTCTCCGGTAATGGCCCTTCTGCATTCTCAGGATGTCCTCGAAGCGAGGGTCTCCTCTCAGGCTTCTGAAGATCGGGTTCGATGAAAGGCACGGGTAGGAGTAGAAGTACATCCGGCGCTCGGCGAATCCTCGCTCGATCCCGGTTTGGATCTGTTGGATGGCTTCGTCCTTCATCCCGAGGAAAAGATACGCGACAGCCAACTCCAACGTGACCACGCCCAGCTTTTTCAGCTTTGAAAGCAACTCCAAGGCTCTCTCTTTTTCCCCTTTGGCGGCGGCCAGCAAGGCCGGCAGCATGACCGGCCTCTGGCCCTCGGGATCGATCTTCGAAATGGCCTCGATGACGGTCTCCGCCTCTTCCCATCTTCCCGTCATGACAAGGATCAGACCATAGGAGTTCAGGACTGAACGGTCCGCCGGAGCTTTGGGCACGACATCTTTCAACAGCCTGAGGGCGCTCTCGTGCCTCCCCATGAAGGAGAGGCACTGGGCCATCTGAATGACGGGCTGAATGTCGAGGGGGTTGAAGCGATGGGCCCGCTTGAGGTGGGCGAAGGCCTGGTCATAGAGGCCCAGGCTCCTGAGGAAGGCCCCGGTGTCAAGGTTAGCCATGAAGTTGCCTCTGTCGAGCCTCAGGGCCGCCCGGAAGCGCTCGGCGGCCTTGAGGTTGTCGGCCTCATAGAAGTGGGCCCAGCCCATCCCCAGGTTCGTTTCCGGCGCGGTCGGATTCAGGTCATACGCCTGGGCGTAGGCCTTGAACATAATTCCCCGGAGCTCGTTCCGGCGCGCTTCATCGGCCTCCTCAAGGAGCCCCTCGTAAGCGTTTCCCAGGCCCCAAAAGGCCAGAGCGTAGCGGGGATCGACCTCGATGGCCAGGTTGAAATGCCGGATGGCCTCCTCGAAAAAATTGTCTTTCAGGGCGGCCATACCGTTCAGGTAAAGGTTGTAAGCTTCGAGGTTCTTGGGCTCACGCTTTTTGAGCGCGCTCCACCTCCGCTCGTCGAGGTCGAACTTGAGGGCCCGGGCGATCTCGCGGGCCAGCCCGTCCTCGAGGGAGAAGTAGTCCTCTTCGGGCAGATCCCTGTTATAGGGCTGGACGATGTCGCCTCGACGGGCCTCGACGAGGTTGGCCGTCAGCCGGTATCTCCGTTCGATGGGCCGGAGATTGAGGAGCAGGAGATATTTGGCTTTGAGGTCCGCGCCGGCCTGCTTGGCGCTCTGCGTCGTATACGCGTAGCCCGCCAGGATCTCCCAGGTGACGACTTGGAGGCGGGGCATGGTCGCGAGCTTCCCGATGATGTTCTTCTGGAGCTCGATCGAGTGGACGTCTAGCGATTCGTCGCTTCGGTTGTCCAGGAGGACGGCGATCGAGGGCCGGTAAGGCGTCGTTGGGCCCCAAAAATACCAGGAAATCCCATAGCCGGCGGCCCCGAGGCCAACTAAAGTCCCGAGGACGGCAGCCGCGCGGGCCAGCCGGTTCCCTATCGGGGGTGGCGGCTTCGGTTCCTCCTTTTTGGGGGGCGGCTCCGGGGGGATCGGGATCGTTTGGGTCGAAAGCTCCAGTTCGAGGCGCCGAAGCTCGGCCGTGACCTCCGCGGCGCTCTGGAAGCGCAGAGCGGGGTCCTTCTCGAGGCACTTCAGGATCGCCCGGCAAAGGCCGGCAGGGATGTTGGCGACCAACTCGCGGGGGTCTTGGGGCGCCTCCCTGAGATGCTTCGTGAGCAGGGCCTCCCGGGTGTCGGCCATGAACGGAGGCCGGCCCGTGAGCATCTCGTAGAGGACGGCTCCGAGCGAATAGATATCGGACCGGAGGTCGACGGGCCGGCCCTCGATCTGCTCCGGTGAGATATAGGCGGGAGTCCCCTCGCGCACCCCGTACGGCCCGCGTTCGACCGAGCTCATCAGGCGGGCCAGGCCGAAATCCATGATCAGCGCCTGGCCGCTCTCGTCGATCATGATGTTCTGGGGTTTCAGGTCCCGGTGGACGACCTTCTGGTGATGGGCCTCGGACAGGCCCTGACAGACCTGGATGGCGAAACGAATGGCCTGCTCGGCGTCGAGCTTGCCGACCTTGTTGATGAGCAGCCGGAGATTCTCGCCCCGGATGTACTGCATGGTGATGTAAGGGACGCCGTCGGACTCGTTCAGGTCGTGAACCCGGGCCACGTTCCGATGGTTGACCTCGCGGGCGGCCTTGAGCTCTTCGCGCAAACGCTCCCGGGTTCGGGGGTCCCAGGCGATGTCGTACTTGACGATCTTGAGGGCGATCTCCTGGTCCACTGTCTTATCGAGGACGCGGAAGACCTTGCCCATGCCGCCGGCGCCCAGCTCCTCGATGACCAGGTATCTATCGGCAAAGACGGTACCCGGCTCGAGCTCTTTAAAGGGAATTTTCTGGGTCTCCATCGTTTGCGTACCGCGAAACCCGGGGTCAAGCGGGCCGGGATCGGCCGCTCCGGCGAACGGAGCCCCGCATTCGCCGCAGAATCTCGGCGCTCCGGGAGTTTCGGCGGAACATTTAAGGCACTTCATCGGGCGGCCCCCATGCCGGATGATTGAATAGATATCAACAAAACAGGCAGGTGTCAATATCCGGGCGGGGATCCGCGGTCCGAAACGCGGCGTCCCCGGGCTGGTCGCGGACGGACTCGAACCCCCGCCGCGGCCGGGCGCTTCGGATCGCGCGCTATTTGAAAGAGATCTTTTCGAGCCTTCTAACGGACTTGAGGACCGCCTTCCCGGCGGCCGCCGACTGGTCGATGCCGAGGACGGACACGGAAACGTATCCGTTGCGCACGGCCCAGATGTCCGTGTCCTTGCCGGCCGGCTCGAGGTGTTTCCAGGACGGCAAGTATTCCGTGCCGCCGTCGGCGGTGGCCGTCTTCTCGAAGAAGTTCATGGGCGCCCGGGTGTCCTGCCTTGTGACCCGGAGTCCTTTGATGCGGTCCGCCGGCAGGGGGGGGACATTGACGTTCAGGAAAAAGCCCGCCGGGAAGGGGCCGTTTGCGAGCTCCCTGACGAGGGCCGCCGTGACCTCGGCCGCGACCCGCATATCCCGGTCCGGGCCCCGGGCCGAATTGACGGACATGGCCGGCACGCCCAGGAACGTCGCCTCCCTGGCGGCGCCGACGGTCGCCGAGTAGAAGGTGACCGTGCCGAGGTTCTCCCCGGGATTGATGCCTGAGACGACGAAGTCGGGCTTTTCAGGCAGGAACTTCTGGATGGCCAGGCGGACGCAAGTCGCCGGAAGGGCGTCGATGGCGAACCAGCTCATGCCGCCCCGGGTCGTCCCTGTCACGCCGATGGGCCGGTTCGAGGTTACGCCGTGACTGGCCCCGCTGCGGTCGATATGGGGGGCGGCGACGGTCACCCGGCCCAGGGGGAGAAGCGCCTCGAAAAGCTCCTCCAAGCCGGGATCCTCGATCCCGTCGTCGTTCGAGACAAGGATATGGAGAGGGCCAGGGGAAGGCCCTGAGGGCCTCGGCCCGCAGGCCGCGAGCATCAGGCATGCCGACAGGAGAAGAAGCGCCGCGTACAATCGTCGTCCCATCACCGCCTCCTTGCTTCGCGAACGTCGCGATGCCCAACCGATGTGCAATTTATCAAAACTCCGCGACTGACAATTCTTTAGGACGCCTGCGTCGCTCCTTTTCCACAGGGATATTCACAAAGTCTGTGGAAATTCTCCTTGTCAATGCTTGTTTTTCACGTAGCGGTCGAACCATTCGATCATTTCCGCGAGCACGTGGAGCACGGATTCGCGCGCGGCGTAGCCGTGGCTCTCGTGCGGCAGGTAAACGAACCGCGAGGTCGCCCCGAATCCCTTGAGAGCGGCGAACAGCCGCTCGGACTGGATGGGGAATGTCCCGGAATTGTTGTCGGCCATGCCGTGGATGAGGAGGATGGGCTCGTTGATCTTGTGGGCGTGCATGAACGGGGACATCTTGATGTAGGTTTCGGGGGCCTCCCAGAGGGTCCGCCGCTCGCTCTGGAAGCCGAAGGGGGTCAGGGTCCGGTTGTAGGCCCCGCTGCGGGCGATGCCGGCCGCGAACAGGTCGCAGTGGGCCAGCAGATTGGCGGTCATGAAGGCCCCGTAGCTGTGGCCGCCGACCCCGACCCGTTTGGGATCGCCGACGCCCATCTCGTCGAGCTTGCGGATGGCCGCCTCGGCGTTGGAGACGATCTGCTGGACGAAGGTGTCGTTGACCGTTTGAGGATCGCCGACGACGGGCATCTCGGCATTGTCGAGGACGGCGTAGCCCTGGGTGACGAAGAACAGCTGCGACGTGCCCCGGTAGAAGGTGAAGCGGTTGACCGAGCCCCGGACCTGGCCGGCCGTGTCGGCGGTGTCGTATTCCATGGGATAGGCCCAGACGACGACCGGCAGGCGGGTCCCCGGCGTGTGACCGGCCGGGAGGTAGAGGGTGCCGCTGAGGTCGAGGCCGTCGGCCCGTTTGTAGGTGATGCGCTCGCGCTTGACCGCGGTCATCTGGGGGGCCGGGTCCTTGAAGTCGGTCAGGGCCGTCCGCTTCTTCGTCTTGAGGTCATAGAAGTAATAATTGGGCGGCTCCGTCCGGGTCTCTCGCGTGGTGATGATCCGGGTCCGGGAGGGACCGTCGAAGGCGACGAACGACTCATAGGCCGGGTCCTGACTCTGGAAGAGCCGCTCGGTCTTCATCGTCCGCAGGTTCAGGCGGTCGAGGAAGGGGTAGTCGCCCTTGGGAGACGAGCCGGCGCCGTCGAGATAGATCCAGTCCTTGTCCTGGAGGATGACCCGCTCGCCGGTCTTGAGCGTCGTCGTCACCGGCCGGCCGGGGTCGTTGTACCGGTCCTGGGTGCTGAGGTCCCAGAGCTTGACCGGCTCGGCCGACGGGTCCTTGAGGTCGACGAGGAAAGTCGTCCGCCAGCGACGCCTCCATTCTCTCTGGGAGGCCAGGGCCTTGCCCGGCGTCTGGAAAAAGGACATGCCGGCGGCCCGCTCCTTGAGCTTGATGACCGGGGCCGGCTGGCCGGAGAAGGGGGCGCCGAGCTTCACGTATTGATCGCGGAACGGGACCTCTTTCTTGGGGTCGCCCTCGTCGAGGGCCTCGACCCACAGGAGGGTGGCCGGTTCATGGGTCATCCATTCGACCGATCGGGGGCCCTTGGGGACGCCGTTGATGGGCACGTTCTCGGTCGGCGGGAGGTCGGCCAGGACCTTGACAAGCTTACCGTCCATGTCCCAGACCTCGATGGAATGGGCGAATCCGGAGGCCGGCAGGGAGTAGGAATAGGGCCGCTTGATGCGATTGGCGAGGATCCAGGTCATGTCCGGGGACACGGAAAGGGAACCGATGAAGGGCTTGCCGATCTTCCGTGTCTCGCCGGTGACGGAATCGATGATGGCCGCTTGAGCGGTGGCGTAGTGGTCGAAGAGAAGCTCATCGAAGGCGGTCTTGAGCAGATCCTGGTAGGTGGCCACCTTGGCCTCCTCGCCGCCGGACTCCTGGATCTCCGGGCCGATGGGGACGCGGGGCGGCACGGGGGCCGGGCCACGGCCGTCGGGGATGAGGGAGACGACCAGGCGGCGGCTGTCGGGAAGCCAGTCAAAGCCGGCGAGGACGGCGTTGACCCTGGCCGGGGTCAACGCCTTGGCTGTCCCGGTCTTGACGTCAATGGCCCAGAGCTCGACCCCGTCGTCGACGTAGCGGAGAAGGGCCATGGTCTTGCCATCAGGCGCCCAGGACGGGAAAGTGAACTTGAAGCCCTCGGGGAGAGCGGCCTTGCGCACGGCCCCGGTCTTCATATCCTTGAAGCTGATGCCGGTGCTGAAGGTCAGGGTCTGCCGGCTGTTGGTCGCCGGGGCGATGCGCATCCCGGCGATCCGAACGATGGGCTCGGCCAAGGCGGCGATGGACGGCATGGACTCGCGTTCGATGAGGGCCATGATATCGCCTGCCGGGCTCATGGAGACCATGGGCGTCGGCGGGGCCTCGAGCATGTCGACGATCTCCTTGGGCGGCAGCTTGTAGGGCTCCTGGGCCTGGAGAGAAAGGCCGAGAACCAGGCCCAGCAGGGCCAGACCGGCCAGACATGCGGATGTTCGGATCATGGGACGTCCTCCTCGATAGGGCTCTCGAGGCCCGCGCCGGTCCCTCCCGAACGCGGGCCCGTGAGGGACATTCTATTACGGGCGGCGGCCGGCTTGCAACAACAAGAGCGCCCGCCAAGGCCGATCGGGGGGTGTTATTTCCCGGGCGCTTCTTTTATAATGGGCCCGCCGCCGGATGCCGGCGAGACCCCATGGACGATCGGAAGCGCGAGGACATCTTTCTCTCCGTCGTCATCCCCGCCTACAATGAGGAGGGCCGGATCGCCGGGTCGCTGGAGAAGGTCGTGGCCCATCTCGAGGGCAAGCCCTTCGCTTCCGAGATCATCGTCATCGACGACGGCAGCCGCGACGGCACGGCCCGAGCCGCACGGGAGGTCCTCGAAGGCCGCATCGCCCACCGGGTCGTCCGCCGGGAGACGAACATCGGCAAGGGCTTGTCGGTGAAAGAGGGCGTCCTGGCCTCCTCGGGGGATGTCATCCTCGTCACGGACGCCGATCTTTCGACCCCCATCGAGGAGCTCGACAAGTTCCTGGCGGCGATCGAGGGTGGGGAGGACATCGTCGTCGGTTCGCGGGCCCTGCCCGAATCCGACATCCGGGTCCGCCAGAACCTCCTGCGCCAGACGATGGGGAAAGTCTTCAACCGGCTGGTCCGGCTGCTCGTCCTGGGCGGCTTCCGGGACACGCAGTGCGGATTCAAGGCCTTCCGGCGCAAGGCCGCCCGCGACCTCTTCTCGCGGCTCGAGACAGCCGGGTTCGCCTTCGACGTCGAGGTCCTCGTCCTGTGCCGGAAGCTGGGCTACGGCGTGCGCGAGGTCCCGGTCGTCTGGCTCGATTCGCGTCCGAGCCGGGTCCGGCTCGTCCGCGGCTCCCTGGGCATGCTCAAAGAGCTCTGGCGCATCCGCCGGACGCACGGCCGGAGATGCGCCGTCGACCGCAAGAAAAAAAATCCGCCTCGCGTTTCTGGGGACTCTCAGCCATGAGGCTGGCCGATGGACATCCCCACTTGCCCCCCACCCCCCCGGGAACCTGTCCCGACGGTTCCCCCGTCGCTGAAGCGACGGGCCCCCCTCCGCTATGGGGGTCTTCAGGGGGGAAGTCTATCGTCCCCTCATGGCCACGTTCTTCCCCGGAAATGGGAGATGACCCAAAAAAGCGAAGGAGAGAAGCGATGAGAGAACGGCTTATGAATGCAAGCCACGGGCGCCTGGCTGTGTTGATGTTGCTGGCGATGGGCGCGGCGGCCTTCACATCGAATTGCCGGGCGAAGGTCGAGGAAGCCGATATCGTCTTCGTCAATGGCACGGTGACGACGATGGAAGAGGCTTTGCCCGAGGCGCGGGGTTTGGCGGTGCGGGGCGATAGGATCCTCGCCGTCCTCAAGAAGGACAACCAGGCCAAGAGATATATCGGTCCGATGACGCGGGTCGTCGACCTCGATGGGAAATGGGCCGTCCCCGGCATCATCGACGGCCACGTCCACTTCAACCAGGCCGGGGGCCTGATTCTCGACGCCAACCTGATGACCGTTTCCGACGAGGCCGGCCTGCGGGCCGAGATCAGTCGGGTCGCCGGCATCCTGGAAGCGGGGGAGTGGATCACGGGCGGCCTCTACGGGGCCTACGAGCAATGGGCGCTGGGCGACGCCGGGGCGGCCGGCTCGGAGAGGAAAGAGCCATGGCGGCCGAACCGGGCCATGATCGACGACCTGACCCCCGACAATCCCTGCTTCCTGTGCCGTTTCGACTATAAGGAGTGGCTGGCCAACACGGCCGCGCTCCGGGCGGCCGGCCTCGAGAGGTCCCGTGTAGAGGGATTGGAGATCGGCGAGGACGGCCGGCCGACGGGCATCATCTTCCAGGGAACACCGGCATTCCAGAAAATGACCCAGGCCCGAAAGCCAAAATCGAGGGCCCGGATGCTCGAGGAGAACCGGGCCGCGCTCAGGGCCTTGCGCGAGGCCGGCATCGTCGAGATCCACGACATCGAGCGGCCCGACCAGACCGACCGCTTCATCGAGCTCGAGGAGCGCGGCGAGCTGACCTGCCGGATTTGGTTGCGACCGGACCTGTCGCGCGGGGCGGAGCTCGGGGAGGCCGGTTTCACCATGGGCCTCCATCCGAAGACCAAGGAGAGGAGCGCCTGGCTCCGCTACGGGGCCCTCAAGGGCTACATCGACGGCATCATGGGCACGCACGGGGCCCTTTTCTTCGAGCCCTACGACGACCAGCCGGACAATTACGGGCACTGGAGGCCCCACACTTCCGATGACCCGAAGCTCCAGGTCCGGAACATGGAGAAGATGGTCGGGCTCATCAAGGCCGGGCTCGAGCACGGCTTCGTGCCCAACGTCCACGCCATCGGCGACCGCGGGGTGGCCGAGATGCTCGACCTCTACGAAAGGCTCAAGGGCGAGGGAGTCGATCTCACGGGCTTCCGGGTCATCCACGCCCAGGTCATCCGGCCGCAGGACTTCCCGCGGTTCAAGGCCCTGGGGGTCATCGCCGAGGTCAATCCCTATCACATCTCGGACGACATGCGCTGGATGGAGGAGCGCATCGGCCACGAGCGCTGCAAGGGCGCTTACGCGTTCAAGTCCCTGCTCGAGAACGGGGCCGTCCTGAGCTTCGGCTCGGATTGGCCGGGGACGAGCGCCGCTCTATATCACATGCACCCGAAGTACCTCATCTACGCCGCGGTCACCCGGCAGACGCTGACCGGCGAGCCCGAGGGCGGCTGGTTCCCGGAGCAGAGGATCCCGGTCGAGGAATGCCTGCGGGCCTACACCATCAACAACGCCCTGGCCGCCTTCGAGGCCGAGGCGCGCGGCTCGCTCAAGGCCGGGAAGCTCGCCGACATCACCGTCTTCGACCGCGACATGCGGGCCGTCCCGCCGGCCGACATCCTGAAGACCGAGGTCACCCACACGGTCGTCGGCGGCAAGATCGTCTTCGAGAAAAAATGAGACACGGGGGCGCCCCCTTGCGGGACATGCCCCCCGTATCGTCCGTTCGCGCGCAAGCCGCGGATCAGCGCTTCTTGGGCCTGGCCATGTAGATGTTTCCCGTGGTCTCGGTGACCGTGAAGATGATCCGGTCGGCGGCGACACCGATGGCGCCGTTGCCCAGCGGGAAATTCAGCCTGTTGCGGGCCTTGGCCGGGACGTAGACCTCGCGATCCGGGCCGAGGGGTTCTTTTGTCCGGGGGTCGAGCTCCCGGGCCCGCAGCGATGTCCTTTCGCCCTTTTCCGAGAGGAAGTAGAGCCGGCGCCCGTTGGGGGACCAGGCCGGAGAGCCGAGATAGTGGTCGGCCTCGGCGACGGTGACGGGGCCCCTCGTCCCGTCCTCGGGCCCGTCGATCAGAGTGATACGGACCGCCGCCCGTCCGTCCCGTTCGGAACCGAAGGCGGTCTTCGACCCGTCGGCCTGTTCGGGGGACATGTACGCGGCGGTGCCGACGAGATGCCCTCCTCGGTCCGCGGCCTGCCCTCGGCGTCGAGGGTCATGGTCGGTCCGGCCCCGGGTGCCGGGATCTGCTCGGTGAGCTTGGCCAGGCCGAAATCGAGGATCTTGACCAGGCCGTCGCCCGTGACCATGACGTTGGTCGGCTTGAGGTCGCGGTGGACGATGCCCGCGGCATGGGCCCTGGCCAGCCCGTCGGCGATCTGGACGGCGTAGCCCAGGGCCTCGCCGAGCTTGAGCCCCTTGCGGCCGACAATCTCGTCGAGCGATTGCCCCTCGACGAGCTCCATGACCATGAAGTCGAGCCCGTGGTCGGCGGCGATGTCGTGGATGACGACGATGTTCGGATGGCGGAGGGCCGAGGCGGTCTTGGCCTCCTAAACGAAGCGGGCGCCTCAGGTCACGCGGACGGTCCGGATCCGGCCGGTGATGGCGATGGTGATCCGGTAGGTCCCGTGGGCGTTGGAGACGGTGATCGTGGCCAGGTTCGAAACCGTCCCCTGGGGGTGGAAGATCGGGCTGTTGTTGGCCCGGACCGCGACGCCGGAGAGAACGGTCGTGCGGGCCGCCCGCCAGGTCCCCGCGCCGGGGTCCTGGCGCTCGAGGACGAACCCCGAGGGTACGAACCGGACCCGGACCGGCGTCCCCGAGTAGACCGCCCGGAAGCGGGCCTGGTTGAGCCCTGAAGTGACGCTCCAAATTCCCGCCCGGAGATGGACGCGGGGGACCAGCCGTCCGAGCGAATACCCGCCGCCGTAAGCGAGGAGCCCGAGGAGCGACAGGACCATCAGCGTCTCGACGAGCGTGTGCCCCCGCCGGCGCATTCAATACTCCCACCAGGACAGGATCCGCAGAGAGGTGAAAACCAGATAGGGGAGAGGCGTCAGAGGAGCGCTCGTGGAATACTCCCTGGCCGCGGCCCGTTCGTCGCGGACGAGGGCCAGCGCGTTGCCGCCGCCGTCGTAATCGTCGGCGTGGAGGGCGCCCAGGACCTGGACGTCCTTGCCGGTCCCCTCGATGGAAAAGCCCCCTTCCGCCGCGGTCAGGGAGCCCTGGAGCTTCAGCTCGGACGGGGCCTCCGCCCCGACCGCGATCCCCCCGTCGCGCGTCTCGCCGGAAACGACGTCGCGGCCGGACGCGAAGATGATGAGCTGCGCTTTGGAGTCCTTGACGTAGGGGAGGCCGTCCTGCCACCGAACGCCCTGGAGAATGAGGTGCGACGAGATCGTGATCCGGTCGGAGGCGACGATGGTCAGGTCCACTCCGTCGAGGACGGCCGGCGTTCGGTCATCGAAGATCATCGCGATCCGGCCGTCGAGCCCGACGGCCCCGCCGCCGAGCGACAGGACCTTGCCGTTGACGATGATGATGGGCAAGGGGACGAGGTCGAAGTCCTCTTCCCCCGCCGGGCCGCGGAATCGCGTCCGGCTCTCGGAGGGGCTGAACTCGAGGAGCCATTCGCCGGCTTCCGTGCGGAAGGCGATGAGCTGGGCGGTGCCGCGGACCGCGAGGACCATTTCCTCGAGGTCGCCCTGGACGAAGACGCCGCCGAGCCCGAGGTCGTCGCGGACGAGATAGACGCCGTCGGGCACCGGCTCCGCCGACGGCTCGAGCCCGAGCGCTTCCCTCAACCGTCCCGGCGTCAGGTCTTGAGGCCTGAACAGCCGGGCGTTGAGGGCCTTGGCGACGAGAGGCGAAATGTCCTCCGGCACGAGGCCCTCGCCGCCGGCCGCCGGTACCGGCGGCAAGATCTCCCCGGGCCGGGACAGGAGGCGGATGCCGTTTTCCTCAAGGAAGTCCGCGCCGGGGCCGCCCGCGATCTCCTTTTTTATATAGAAAGGAACGGCGGGAAGCGGCAGACGGCCGGCCAAAAGGCCCAGAGAGCCTTCGAGCGCCGAGGCCCGCCGGGCCGCGACGCGGACGAGCCCGCCCGAGGCCTCGATCCTCAATCCGGCCGAGATCCGGAAATATTCGCCCCTGTCCGTGATCCGGTCGAGGCGGCACGCGGCCCGGCTGTCCCAGGACATCCCGTCGAGAGACTTCGACAGAAGAAGGGGCGACGGGGCGCCGAAGGCCGCCTCGAAGAGCCGCTCGAGCCCTCGAGTCGGGTCCGTGCGAAGCGCTTCGAGGTCGTCCTCGGCCAGGAGAGCGAGCGGCCCGCGTGCGGCCAGCCGGGAGGCGAAGTCGCGGAGGCCGCACTTCAGGCCGTTCTCCGAGGCGTAATCGAGCGCGGTCGAGAACTTCCGAAAGCCGCCGATCTTCAGGTGCAGGCCCGAGGCGTGGACCATGGCCAGGCCGAGCCCGGCGAAGACGAAGAAGAGCAGGATCACGGCCATGCTGACCGTGCCCCGCGGGCTCCGGGGTTGTGTTCCCGTCAATGCGCGGGACATGAGCCTTTTCTCTCGAAATAAGCTCGTGTCTCGTGCGCTATAAAGAGCGGGCCAGGGCCGCGTTCTTGAGAAAGACGCAGAGCTCATGGACGTTCTCTCCTTTCCCGTCGATCTCGAGGCGGACGCGGGCGAGGCCCGCCTCGCGGTCGATCCGCCAGTCCGCTCCGGCCGCGCTCTCGAGAAGCGGCTGGGCGGAGGAGGCGTTGACCCGGCGCCTGAGGATGCGGGCCGGCCGGTCGACGAAATAGGCGACCCTCTCGAGAAGCAGCACGGAGGCCGTCGCCGGCTCGTAGCCGGAATCGAGCGGCTCCCTCAGGACGACGGCTCCGGTCTCGACGCGGGCCACGGTCCGGACCTCTCCCTCCCGGCCGTCGAAGAAACAGATCTCCCGTCCGGCCGAGACGGCCGTCGTCGGCGATACGGACACCCGCAGATCGCCGGCCCGGGCCTCGCCCGTGAGGGTCAGGGCGGCATCGAGCGAGGTCGTCGTCAGCGCCTCGGCCGTCGCCTCCGCGGTCTCGATAAGGCCCGCGCCGGCCGGCCCGGTCAGGCCTCGCCCGGAATGGAGAAGATCGATCTTCATCCTGTCCAGGGCCGCCCAGGCGCTCTGGGCGTTCTCGGCCCTCTCTTTGAGCCTGAGAAAGCGCTTCTGGGCCGCGGCCAGGAACTCAAGGGCGGCGCAGACGACAAAGAGCGAGATGGCCGTGCCGATGAGGCACTCGACGAGCGTGAATCCCCGGGCTTTCACGGCCCGAACCCCAGGTCCCGGCAAAGATAAAGGGTCATGGTCGCGACGGGACGAGGGTGGCCCCGCGTGTGGACCCGTATCCGCACGGTCTTCATCCCGTCCCCCGCGTCCTCGATGATCCAGGCGCGGACGAAGGCGGGCCGTCCGGCCTCGCCGGGGACGTCCTCCTCGTAGTCGCCCGGCTCGAGCTCGGGGCCGTCGAAGGGCGCGGACTTGAGGCTCTCGAGCTTCGCGGCCAGGGCCTGGCACAGTCCTGAGGCGACGCTTCCTTTCCGCACGGCGGCGAGCGAGACGACGATGAGCTCGGCCGTCCCGACGATGAGGAGCAAAGCGACGGTCATGGCCGCGAGGACCTCGATCAAGCTCGATCCTGCCGTTCGCATGTCCGGCCTCCCGTCGGCCTCCCAATGCGCAGGACGTGCCAGCCCGGGGCGCGGGGTTTCGCCGGAGGCGGGCCCGGCTGTTTCACCGGGCGGTCGTCAACGGCCGTCGCTATCCGCTGAAAAATGAGCGGGTTGGCCGCCAACCGCCGTTGACGGGAGTAGCTTCGAAAAATTTTTATCCGAGCCCTTGACAAGCCCCCCTGGAATCCCTATCATATAGGGGCCTTATAGGCTATCATTCTGACAACCGTCAAAGGTTGAATATCCGTCAGAGTTCGATAGAGCATTGAGGTTTCTCTCTCGGGATAGAGAGAAGTTGGTTCTTTGAAAGAAAAAGCGGAGCGACCAGTTGTCGATCTTTTTTGCCAATCAAACTCGCTAAGAACCCGCAAGGGTTCTGATAATCGAAGAGTTTGATCCTGGCTCAGAGCGAACGCTGGCGGCGTGCTTAACACATGCAAGTCGAACGGTCCCCGTGTAGCAATATGCGGGGATAGTGGCGAACGGGTGAGTAACACGTGGGTCATCTCCCCCCGAGTGAGGAATAAGCCTGCGAAAGCGGGTCTAATACCGCATGATGCTTCGCGGCACAAGCCGTCGAAGTCAAAGCCGCAAGGCGCTTGGGGATGAGCCTGCGTCCTATTAGCTAGTTGGTAGGGTAATGGCCTACCAAGGCTGTGATGGGTAGCCGGCCTGAGAGGGTGAACGGCCACACTGGGACTGAGACACGGCCCAGACT
>CAYREO010000018.1:0-58270 GCA_964423315.1 uncultured Eubacteriales bacterium
GAGTGTCCCCCCTCATAGATGAACCGTTGGAGCTCGGGGTCGGCTACCACTAGCCGGCCGGGTTCGAAGTCCACATCTCGCTACGCGGCCGGCACGATCCCCAGTCGGCGCCGGACATCGGCACGGGCGAAAATCATGCCGCACCTCTTTCGGCCCCGATGGTTCTTGGCGTGGAAGCGGTTGGGCCGGCCGTAGGCGACCATCGAATGGGTCAGGATGTCCTTGTCGCTGATCCGGTAGAGGGCCTTCAGCTGGCGCAGAAGCTCCTTGAGGGCCGCATACTGGGCCGCGGTGATGTCCCGGTCGCAATAGCCGACGACCTCGATGCCTAGGGCATAGTGGTCGAGGGGGCTTCGGCCCTCCCACATGCTGCGTCCCGAATGGGCCGCGATCCGGTGCCGATCGATGATCCGATAGACCTCTCCGGACGGGGTGACGAAATAATGGGTCTCCCCGTAGCGCTGGACCTTGCGCAGGGACCCCGCGGTGCCGCCTTCGGTCGTGTGGAGGACGATGTATCGGGTCTGAGGGCGGACCGGCCGCTTGGCGTTGAGAGGGCTGAGCCGGTCGCTGATGCGCAGGCTGTCCGCTTCCGCGGGGGAAGCGGCGGTCAGCAGGACGGCCGAGAACGCGAGAATGGTCGTCGAGAGCCGGCGCGCAAGACCTTCCATCTCCAGAATATTACCGGGCCGGGCGCCGGTTGTCAAAAGAGAGGAGATTCATGAGAGCATATCCCGCCCGCGGCGCCGAGATATCAACTCCATGGCTCGGCGGAGAAAGCGAGAGCGCGCCCGGGGTGACTCGAACACCCGACCTGCTGATTCGTAGGAAGAGTCGCGCCGTCCTAATGAGTTGATTCGGCTGATGATAAGTGACGCCTCGAGGGTGACTGTGACACATCTGTGCCTGGTGATCCGTTCGCCGCCTTAACAAAGTCGGCCAGGATCTCGGCTGCCACCTGGGCCTTCTCGGGCGGGACCTGCAAGTAGCGCTGCGTCGTCTTCTGGTCCCGGTGGCCGAGCAGCGTCTGGGCCGCGAAAAGACCCGCCTTCTCGTTGACCCTGGTCCCGGCGTTGGCCCGAAGGTCGTGGAAACGCAGCAGGCCCGGCTCGTCGAGACCTACGGTCTTCTTCGCGGCCTCCCACCACTTCTTGACATCGTTCCAGCGGGTCCCGGTCGCGGGATTCTCGAAGACATATTTGCCCTTCCCGGGCTGGGCCTTGAGGATTGCGGCGAGGTCATCGCCCATGGCGAAGGCCTTCCATTCCTGCGTCTTCGAGACCCAGGCGGTGAAGAAGCCCCGGTCGAAGCGGATGTCCCGGCGCTTGAGGTTGAGGACATCGGACTTTCTAAGCCCGGTGAGGAAGGCGACCTGGATGATCGGCCTGAGCCGCGGATCGGCCGCGTCGAGAAGCCGCTTGAGCTCGTCGCACCGAGGATTTTGTGTTCGCGCCGGCGCTCCGGGAAGAAGGCCACATCCGAGACGGGATTCGTGCCGGCAAACTGGCCCTTTTTCCGGGCCGTCGTGAAAATATTCCGCAGGGTGGCGAGCTCGCGGTTTATCGACGCGCCCGCCATCTTCCGTTCTAGGATCCCCCGCTCAGGGTCGGCCGGCCTGGCCGCGTCCTCTGCTCGCGCGTCGCGGTATCTCTCGACCATCTCGGGCGTGATCCGCGAGAGGGGGCGGTCCCCGAAGAATGCCTTGAGGTGGGCGACATAGCCGCGGATCGACCGGATCGAGCGGCGCGGCCGGGGTCCCGAGCTTTTGATCTCGAGGTATTGATCGGCGAATTCCGAGAAGGGCACGAGCTTGCGGGCCGGGGACATCGTCGGGTCCTCGGACTTCTTGGCCAGCAGCTTGAGGGCGCCGCCCATGTTCCCTCCGGCCGACTCCCGGACTCGCCGGCCGTCGGTCCAATAGTCGATATACCACTTCGTCCCGCGCTTGTAGACCCGGCCTTGGCCCGGGACGCTGATGTTCTTTTCGGTCACTTTTTCTTCCTCGGCCGCGGCCGCTTGACGGCCTTGGGTTTCGCGCGGCTCTCGGCCTCCCCCTCACCGGCCTGGACCTCTTTCCAGATATCCTCGACAAGGACCCTGAGATCCTCCGGGGTCAGCTTCCGGCCAAGCTCTTTTTCGCGCCTAGCGATAGCCTCAGGTGTTGGGATCATGTCAACCTCCTCACCAGACTGTGGACGGTCCTCATGCGATCGGCGGGTCCGAGCGCCTCAATGACGAGGATGTAGGAGACCATGCTCTCCTGTCCGTTCATCGACCACGACTCCTTTTTGCTTGAGCTCTCGCCCGCCCGCGGACGAAACGGTCGAGGTCCTTCTCCCAAACCCGGGTTAGCCGTTTCCCGCCGATGTGGAAGGCCTTGAGCTGGCCCGTGGCGATCCAATGGTGGATGCTGCGCCGAGAGACGCTGAGCGCCTCGCAGATCTCGTTGAGCGTGTGCATCTTGTCCATGGTGCCGTCCTTGCTATCTCTCATCAACTCTCATCATCTCATGTTGATGCGTATTTGTCAAGCGCTTTTTTGGGGCCCGGTTTTGGGGTAGAATTCGCCCATGCCGGACAAGGAATACTTCACGAAGCTCGAGGCCGCCGAATATACGCGCTTGAGCCGGGCGACCGTGGACCGGCTAATGAAGGCGGGGACCCTGCGATTCGTGAAGGTAGGCAAAAGAGTCGTGTTCCGGAAAAAGGACCTTGATAGCTTTATGGCCGTTCGGGTCGTGAATAAATAGGCCTTGGCTTGCGGTCTGCGGGCCGAACGCCGCCAGGTCCGTGTGATCCTCTGTGGGAAAAAGGGCCCGGGCGGCAGGCTGGCGACCGCTAGGAGACCACCGGCCGCGCGCGAATCCCACCGCCCGGGCCTCAGAGACATCTCAGTCCGGCTCGGTCCGGATCATGGGGTTGGTGCGGGGATCGAGATACTTGCCCGGGGCGTCCGGCTTTGGCGCGGGCTGGGGCCCGTCGACGCGTTCTGCGGGGTCGACTTGGCCAGCCCGGGCCCGCCGCGCGAATTCTTGGGCCCAGTGCGAAGCGTCGAGCTCGTCCGCCGAGAAAACATCCGAGGGCGAAAGCCCCTGGGCGCGGACAATTTCCTTGAGGTCCCCGAGGCTGATGTCGATCGTCCCGTCCGCCCGGATCGTGCCTTTCATGCTGTCCTCCGGCAAGCGGCGGCGACCCGGTCGAGTTCCTGGCTGCGCTTGATCATGGCCTCGAACTCGGCCTTCCTCTGCTGCTGGAAAGCCTCGAACGAGAGCGGGGCCAGCCCGGACTTGGCCCTATCGGTGTTCGCCGCGGCAAAGGCGGCCCGGGCCATGCGCTCCTCGGCGGCCTTGTCCTTGAGCGCCTTCCTGTAGAGGTAGTCGTTGACCGAGGCTTCGCTCATCCGGAACATGTGCCCGAGGTCCTTCCGGCCCCAATAGTTGCACTTCGGGCAGCAGTCGCCCTCGGCGCTCGTTGGCTTGACTCGCATAGCCAGGTGGCAGTGGTCACATTGCTGCCATATCCATGTCGACAAGTCCCCGGCTCGGCGGGCCCTGACCATCGCGGCGAATTCTTTGAGCTCCTCCGCGCTGGCGTGCTGGGCGACGAACTGGCCTTCGGTCATGCTCCGGTCCGCGGTCTGCGGGCCCCGGATCGGCGGGGTCATCTTCGGCGGCTCGATCTCGACCTTGACCTGCGAGCTCATGATCGGCGCCGGGCGGCCCGGCTGTGCTTCGGGGCGTGGGGCCGCGAACTCGTAGGGCTTCTCGCGAATCGGCCGCGTCGAGGGCGCCGGCGGCGGCGCGGGCGGTGTCGGACTGACTTTTTTCTTCATCGTTTCCTCCTAAATTTCATTGGATCCGGCGCGGACCTCGCGAGCCAATCGCCATAGTTATTGTATGGGCTGGTGCCGGATTCGTTCCCGCGCTCGCGAGCCCGGGAGTAGAATTCACCGAAGCTCATGCCCTGGGGCTCCTCCTCGCGGGGGTAGACATCGGGGAGGAGCTCGAATCCGGCTTGGCCACCGGCGACGGCATCGAGGGCGAGGCGGACCGCCAAGCCGCAGGCCACATTAGCCTCGTCCTCGGGCGAGCCGGTGTCCGTGTCGACCGAGTCGCGACCGCCGGTGCGGGTCTTTCTCACGAGTGCCTGGAGCTGGCCGATCAGGGCTTGCCGGTTCGGGATCTCGATCCGGCCTGCGTTGAAGATCCCTTCGGCCTCGAGGTAGAGCTCGGACTTCGACTTCCCGGCCGGCCGGTAGTCGACCTTGTGCTTGGCGAAGAGGTTCATGGCCATGTCGCCCGAGAACTTGTCGCCTTCGACCTCGTGGATGTTGTAGCTTCGGACGAGGTCGCAGGTTTCTTCGACCACGGCCTCGGGATTGAACTTGGGGGGCCGGCTGCGGACGAGGTCGATGACGATCCTCTCGCCCTCCAGATGCCCGATCGCGACGGCGAACGAGTCCTGGCCGCCGCCGCCGGCCACATCGACGAAGGCGTAGTAGGGCGCGAGCTTGTGCCGGTAGGGCAGCTCCAGCGGGCGGTCCGGAGCGACGGCCCTTTCAATCACGGCCGGATCGAGCAGGCCGGCCACATCGGTCCGGAACTGCGCCTCGTATTCCGTAGCGAACGAGACCGGATCCCGGCGGCGGGCCGCCTCGAGCTTCCGGTCCGAAAAGCTCGGATTGAGGAGCTTGGTCGAGGCTCTCAAACATAGGAGGTCGTCGTTCTCCTTGCCGTAGAAGCCTTTCCAATCGAGGAAGAGCTCGCCGCGCATGGCGTAGGGCGAGCTGATCTTCACCAGCTTCGAATGGGGCAGCCGGAGCCCGGGCCGGACGGCCTCGAGAACCTCGCGGTCGATCGAGCGCCCCTCGCTTTTCCAGAAGGCGAGCTCGTCCGCGATGACGAGTTGGTAGGACGGCCCGCGGACCCGGGCCAGGTTGCAGGGCATGACCTGGATGATCATGCCGTTGCGCAGCCGGACCTCGTCGGAGGTCGTGCCCTCGATCATGGCCCGGAGGACCTTCGACCGCTGCATCTTCCTCTCGATGTAGGAGAACACGATCTTGCTCTGGCGGCGCTGCTCGGTCGAGATCACCGCGATGACGCCGCGCTCTCCGACCGCGAGCTGGTGCCGGCGGCCGACCGCCTCGAAGATGGCCAAGTTCGAGCAGATCTGGTTCGACTTGCCGCTGCCGCGGCCGGCCACCAGGGTCACCTCCTCCCATTCGCGCTGGCGGTATCTCTCGAGCCCGGACAGGCCGCAGAAGATCATCTCCTCGGCCGCCGTCATGGGCTCGCCATAGATCGACTTCAGGATGACCTTTTGGGCCGGCGAGAGGGACCGGTCGCCGATCACCTCCTCGATGAACCGGATGATGCCGAGCGGCGTAGCCGGCTGTGAGGCTTTAGTCATCGGGCCTCCTCTCGAAGCTTCGGGGTGCTATGCCGGAACGCAGGCCGTGCTGCTGGGCGAGCTCGAGCAGGGCCGCAGGCCAGGGAGAAAAGGCGGCGCTTCTGCTCATCGAAAAGGAGCCCCTTGTGTTTCAGGGCACGGGAGACGCGCTCGTTTCTTCGCCGGCGCTCATCCGCATCAGGGGCCTCGCCTGGGGCCGCAGGGGAAAAACCCGCCCCATCTGTCGAGGGCGCGTGCGAAAGGCCTGCCTTGGCCCGGAGAATGCGTTTTTTCCGGTTATCCATGGCCGTCCTCATCCTCCAATGCGCACCCTGGCGTGTCCTCGGCCTCGACCTGGCCCTCGCCCTTGTCCAGGGCCCCTTCCGTCTCGACTGGCGGTTCCTCCCGGCTATAGGATGTCAGGATTGCCTCGGCGATCTCGTGCTGCGGCAGCTCCCGGCGGCCCCGCTCGAGCTCCCGAAGGGCCAAAATTGCCTGCCTCGCCGTGTTCGAAAAGCTGATCCAATTCCGGCCCACCGCCGGACAGACCTCCAGCCGCCCCTCCGCGGCCGCCGCCCCATCCACCAACCCGAACTTTCGGATATAGGCCCCGAGGATCTTCTGGACGCCCACAGCCTCAACGATCTGGTCCACTAAAACCCTCGCGTCCGGCGCGATCCCCCCCTCTCCCCCATGCTGCTCAATCAAGCCCTCCCGAAGCCGCCCCAAGTCCTGCCGGATCGCCTTGAACCCCCGAGTGGTCGGCATCCGCTTCGAATCAACCCACGAATATAGCCCCGACTTCGGCCACCGCTTCCTCGGCCGGCCCAGGGCGTCGTCTTTCCGCTTCGAGTCAGTCATCGATATTCACCTGAAATTTCCCGAAAACTTTGGGCCTCGGCGCCGGCCTGAGACTTTTTCCCCTGAGGCCCAGCCTTTCGCCGGGGGCAGAAAGGCCCGGCCCTGTGCCCTTGTCGCCAGGGCCGCGAGGCCGTTCTCGGGGCCAGGGGCGGGAAAGCGCCACAAGTCGCTGATAGGCGGCGGTTTGCGCCTCTGCTGGCCGGAAGTGGAACGGGTCGCGAGGGTGGCCGGGGAGGCACAGGATGAGGCACAATCGGCCCCGCCATATGGGTAGAACCGCTGATTGGTCATCAGACGGTCGCGCTGGCCGAGGCCCGGGGCGGGCATGAGCATGACGGGGCCGGCTGGGGCTGAGCGGTCGAACGGTTTTCTCTGCCTGGCGAGTTATTTTCTTGAGTTCCCTTTTCGGGGAACTCGTGGTTTTTTGGGGCCTCCTGGAGGGGGCGCCTATATGGGCCTTGAGTTCCCGCATGAGTTCCCGGGCTTTCTCGGGGAGAATGGGGTATGAGTTCCTCGAGTTCCCCATGAGTTCCCGGGGGTGGGAATTCATCGAGAAGCATGAGTTCCCAGTTCCCCTATATAGAAGGGGAACTGGAGAACTTCTAGAACTCAAGGAACTCGTGGTGAGGGTCATGGCTTGGCCTCGATGAGGGGGAAGTAGTGCTTCCAGGTTTTTCTGCGGCCCTCCTCGGTGCGCCAGTGCTTGCCCTCGCCTCTATTTAGGAGGGCGGTGAGCTTCTGGCGCTTGGAGGGGCCGACCTTTTGCGTGGTGCACCAGTCGATGACTTCCTTCTGGAGCTGGCCGCGGCCCTCGCCGGCGATGTAGTCCTTGAGGGCCTCTATCGCGTCCGCGTCGGGATCCTCAGCCTCGGAGAAGGTGCCGGTGCTGGGATCGAAGGCGATGCTCAGGTGGAAGCGCTCGTATCGGGACTTGTCGCCTGTTCCGAAGAAGAGCTGGGCGTTCGGGTCGAAGCCATCGTCCTCGATCTCCTCGAAGGTTCCCTTCTGGTGCCGGTAGAAGGCCAAGGTTTGATCGGCCAGATCCGTCCAGGCCGTGTTCCCTTTGGACTGCCGGGGATTAGCGCGGGGGGTGTGGTGGAGCATGACGATATGCAGGTCGAGCTCTCGGATCTCTTTGAGGCGGCCCATGACTTCGGCGGCGACCTTGGAGTCGATCTCATCGCCATCATGGCAGGCCCGGCAGGAGTCGATGAAGATAAGGGATCCGGGCGGGACCGCCTTGAGCCGTGGCCAATCGGGTCCGTCGAGCTTGGGCGGTCCGGGATCGAAGCTGAGGTGCCAGGCGCGGTAGTTGTCGCCCAGGCCGAGTGTGGTGACGCGCTCCTTGTGGACGGGCCAGGGATTCTCGTAGTCCAGGTAGACGACGGGGCTGCTTTTCGTGGCGAGGCCCAGGAATGGCTCGCCCTCGCTCACGGCCTTGGCCAAGGCGAGACAGAGCCAGGATTTCCCCAGGCCGCCCGGGCCGTGGAGAAGCGTGATAGCCCTCCTTGGGACCAGGCGGTCGATGATCCATTCGACCTTGACATCGAGGGCCTGGATCTGGGGTCCGGTCATCAGGACCTGGTCGAGCAGGGGGCCCGCTTTCGTCGATTCGGCGGCAAGGGCGACATACTCGTCCAGGAGGGGCCGGAGCTCGTCCAGATCGAGCTCGGGCATGGCATCCTGCTCGTGGAGGGCCCGACGAATCCGCGCGGTGAGGGCCCGGCGCCGGAGCTCCGTGATGCGGGCCCGGAAGGCCTCGGCCTCGAGTTTGATGTGTCCGTCGAGGATCGAGGCGACGAATTGCGCGGCGCCGTTGTTGCTGCCGAGCCGCCCGACCAGTAGAACCGGGTCGATCTCGGCCGGCCGTGATTCTTCCCAGACCGTGCTGATCGCCTCAAATGCCTTTCGGGGTAGGCCGGCGGGGAAGTCGCCTGAAGACAGGTCTGTGCTTTCGAGCAGGCCGGGGCTCAGAGCGAGTGCGCCGAGGACGACGTTAACGAGGTCCGTCATGGGGCCCATCCTCTTGGAAAAATGGCCCGCCGCTGGGCCCAGCGATCGAGCAGGAGGCGGTCATAAACGCGCCGCCGGCCGATTCTAATGACGGGGATCGCTCGCTCGGATGTGAGCCGGCGAACATAGGTCAGAGAAAGCCCGAGGTAGAGGGCCGCGGCCTCGGCGCTCATGTAGCGCGGGCCCTGATCGGCCGGCGGCCGGAGCTGGGCCATAGGCTCAGTCCTCGAGCTTCGGGTCCGGCGGGACCGAGATCCCGTAGTCCTTGGCCAGCGCCCGCAACCGCAGCCGGTAGCGCCAATAATCGCCGTCGATATCCAGCAGCCAAAGCCGCTCGGACCGAAGCATGACCCGGCGGAGTTGCCGGAACATAGCCCGATCGACCAGGGCCTCCTCGTGCGTCGGCTCGAAGTGGTCGGCCGGCTCGACTTTCGAAGTGAGCCGATCGAGAGGGGCGGTTGTTCGGCGCGGGTCCGTGGCTTTTTTCTGTTTCATCTTGTCCTCCACAATTAGCCTATCACGGTTTTTCTGGACTTCGGTTTCAGCATAAAAAACATTTCTTGCCTGTTGGGGCAATATGTGGCATACTTGGAGCGTGACAGAACCTGGCGACCTGCTTCCTGTGCGCGTGGCCGAGAAGGCGAAATCCATCGAGCTCCAGCGGGGCCATGGGGGAGTAGACTGCGACCTAGCCCGTCGGATCTGGCGGGGCCTCGGCGAGGGCCCGGACCACGGCGAATTCTGCGCCTGTCCTTCCTGCCTCTGTCAACTTCACCAAAGCCGAGGCGGTCGATACGATCGGGAGTCCTTCTTCCTCTATTGGCTCGAGGAAGAGGTCGTCCTGGCCGGCAAGGAGCAGATCGAGCAGTTGATCTTCGGCCGTGGCGGACGGCAGCGGGACCGCGAGCGGGTTTCTGTCGAATGGAGAGAGTGGCTCCTGCCCTCGCGTCCAATTCCCGAAATGGCCCGGATCCTCCGGCAGTGCTTTCCCGACATCGATCCCAACCCTCGTCGGATCAAAGTCAAGCTCTGGCGGTTCAAGAGGTCCGGCATCGCCGGCGCCTTGGAGGAGGAGATCCGGGACCGTGAGCGTCGGGCCACGCCTCCGGCGCCCGAGGCCTGGCAGAACCTACGGCTCGCCCAGCGGATCGCCGACTTGGTCTATTCCCGGCCGAAGAAGACGATCTCTCAGCGGGATCTTCAGCGTCTGGCCCGCGTCCCGGTTGATCGGCTCGAGGAGCTCCGCGCCTGGCTTAACTTCAACTATGGCATTGAAGCCCGGCAAGGGCGACGCAAGGGCCAGGTGCTTTATCGCGGCCGAATGAAGGGCGCCCATGGCCGAGCCTTGCGTGTCGGGGTCTTTTTGAAGGGCCGCAAAAAGCAGACATGGGTGCAGCCCCCGGGCGACCGATTGGATTGACCCTCCCGACCCTGTTGATATAGACTCGGGCGCACAGAGGAGGAAAAATGGGACTGATGGATAAGGTGAAATGGGGCTGGGATAAGGTCGCGGTTCTGACCGGTCTGTTGGAAAAGTGGCGGCCCAGAAAGTGCAAGACCGAGAAGGATTATGAGAATAACCTGAAAATGTATCTTGAAGAGAACCTGGACCGGACGATCGAGAAGCAATCGGGCCAGGGCCGCTTCCGGGCAGACCTGGTGGTCGACAAGGACCTCTATGTCGAGTTGAAGCTGAATCTCAAGACGCCCGCTGGTCTTCAGCGGCTAAAGGGACAGCTCGACGCCTATAAAAAGTGGGAAGGCACCATAATTCTGCTTCTAATTGGGGAGACGCCGAGAGAGATTAAGGATGACCTGCGCACCTTCCTAAAAGAACAGGGACTCTCAGAGAAGCTAAAGCTCGGAATCGACATGATGGCTCATGACAAGGTCATTGTGATCGAAAAGCCGTAGGCCCACGGCCAATCCCTGGAAGCCGTAGTCGATGGCCTCGGCACGGTCGAACCAGCGGTCCTGGGCCGCCGGATCCAGCGGGGTGACCTCGCGGTGATGCGACCAGCTGAGTTTGTCGCGGCGCCGCTACAAGTCGACTCGGCCGGCAACCCACTCTCGGCGTCGAGGGCGCCTCAGCCGACTAAACGGGTGGAATCCTCGCTCCGGGGCTGCCCTTGACACGGGCCGGCCGGCGGGGGTATAAGGGATAAGGCAGAGAGGAATTATGAAAACATTCACGGCTACTTTCACGGTGACCCTCCCCTTCCAGCTCCAGAAGGAAGGTGGTGTGTTCATTAGCTGCTGCCCTCCACTGGATGTCTGGTCCCAGGGCGTGACGGCCAGAGAGGCCCGGGAGAACCTGGTCGAGGCTGTCGGGCTCTTTATCAGCAGCTGCTTCGTCCGGGGGACGCTCGACAGGGTCCTGCGTGAGTGCGGCTTTGTCCCGCTGGCCGCGCGGCCGAAGGGGGCGCCGAAAAGGATCCAGGGCCGCAAGATCACCGTCCCCGTCCCGGTCCCCTTTGCCTTCCATGGCGACCAATCGGCATGCCAAAGCTGAGCCCGGTCCACTACCGGATCCTCATCCAGGTCTTCAAGAAAGCCGGCTTCACGATCGCCCGCCAGGAGTCCCGCCACATCATGATGGAGAAGGCCGGCTGTGATCGTCCGCTGGTCATCCCCTGCTATGACTCGGTCGGCGTCCCGATCATCTCCGGGCTGCTGCGCTCGGCCAAGATGACCAGGAAGGAGTTTTTCGGGCTTCTCCCCTGACCTTCTTTTTCGGTCCCCAGCCGCGCCGGCGAGGGCGCTCCCGCGATGAGATTCCATCCCCATTCTGGCCCCTTCCGCTGTGCCAAAAGTGTGCCACATTGTGCCACATTGGGGGCAATTCCAGGCATCTCAGGGCATCTCGGGGCAAGAGCGAGAGAGGGGCCTAGGCGGGCCCTAAGTTGCTGATTTCTCTCTTTTCTCGGGGGGAAAGAAGAAGCGCGCCCGGGGTGACTCGAACACCCGACCTGCTGATTCGTAGTCAGACGCTCTATCCAACTGAGCTACGGGCGCGCGGGGCGGAAAAGCGGGGATACTATAGCGTATCGAGGCGAAGTTTGCAACGGATAAGGGTGACGCGTAAGGGGCTATGAACAGGGGGACACGTACCGGAGGTACATGTCTCCGGCCGTTCCTCGGCCGATCCCCCTCCATGTGAATCCAGTCAAGTCCCTGATTTCCCGCCGCCGATCGTCAGGATGGCGGCGCCGTTGATGCGACCGGCCTTGAGCTCGCGCAAGACGTCATTGGCCGCTTCGAGAGGGAAAGTCCGGACGGTCGTACGCACGGGGACCTCGGAGGCGATCCGCAGCATCTCTTCGCCATCCTTCCGCGTGGCGTTGGCGACGCTGATCATCCTTCGTTCGTGATAAAGGGGTGCGTAAGCCATTTCCGGGATGGGCGACATGTGGATGCCGGCCGAAGCGACCGTCCCCCCCCTATCGAGGACGCGCAGGGCGTCCGCGTAGAGCGCTCCGACCGGGGCGAAAATGATCGCCGCATCCAGTTTTCCCGGAGGTTCGTCCTTGGCCGAGCCGGCCCACTCCGCGCCCAACCCCAGGGCCATGGCCCGGTGAGCCTCGCTCCTCGTGAAGACGAACACTCGGCAGCCCCAATGACGGGCGATCTGGACGGCGATATGGGCCGAGGCGCCGAATCCGTATAGCCCCAGCGTCCCCCCTGGCGCGATGCCGCTGAGCCGCAGGGAACGGAAGCCGATGATCCCGGCGCAGAGCAGCGGGGCCGCCTCGGGGTCGCTGAACGCCTCCGGAATGGCATAGGCGAAACGCTCCGGCACCGCCATATATTCGGCATATCCGCCGTCGGCATGATAGCCGTTGAACCGGGCCGTCTCACAAAGATTCTCGCGACCGCTCCGGCAGAACCGGCATTGGCCACAGGTCCAACGCAGCCAGGCCGCCCCGACCCTCTCCCCTTTCTTGAATCTCCCGGCCCTGTTCCCCGCTCTCTCGACGGTCCCTACGACTTCGTGTCCGGGGATGAGCGGGAACTTCGTCTCCGGCAGCTCTCCCTCGACCACATGAAGGTCCGTGTGACAAACCCCGCAGACCCGAACCCGGATCAGGATGTCCTCCGCGCCGGCCTCGGGGACAGCGACATCCCTCATCTCGAGCGGGCTCTCGGCCACCGGCCGCGCACGGTCGACGACCATGGCCTTCATCGGCCCGCCTCCTCCTTGGCCCTGGCCATCTTGCCCTTGATGCGGGCGATGCGCTTCTCGAAATCCTTCTCGGCGGCCGGCGCCCGGCCTTTTGAAACGGCCAAACCCTCGGTCGCGAAGCGGATGGCTTCGGCGTAATCCTTGGCCCGGTGCTCGAAGTACATGGCCAGCTCGCGGAAGCAATCGACATCGTCCCCCGCGGCCATCTCCCGCCAGAAGCCCAGGGCTTTGTCCCAATCCTTGTTCTTCTTGAAGTGGCCGGAGAGCTTCTTGCGCGCCTGATGAGAGACCTCGGCCGTCAGGCCCCCGGCCAGGGCCCTCTCGAGCAGGGCGGTCGTCGTCGTCATGTCCCCGGCCTTCTCGAAGAGCCGGGCCACGCCGTAGAGGTCCATGGCGTCGGCCTCTCCCCTTTCGGCGGCCTCGCGGTTCCTCCCGACGAGCACGGCCCCGGCGACGATGACGCCCAGGAGCGAGAGCAGGTCCTCCTGATTGTGATAGAGGACGGGCTCGATGAGCGAGAAATCACCGCTGCGGATGTACTGGAAATAGCGAAGGGGGACCTCGGCCCCTGGGATGTCCTCCGAGCGGGCCGCGTGGACGATAGCCTGGGCCAGATCGAAGAGCCGGCAGCTTTCGTACTTGTGCTTCCAGAGGCTGCGGGCCGAGAACAGGAAGTCGAGGTGGGGCAGGTCGCGCAGCGGGCACGGCGTTCGGTGGAGGGCGAAGCGGGTCTCGATGAGAGGCAGGTCGAAGGCCTTGCCGTTGTAGCTGACGACGGACTTGAAGCCCATCTCGCGGACGAACCGACCGAGCTCCTCGAGGAGCCGCCCCTCCTCGCCCATGTCGTCGAGGAAGAATTGGGTGACCCTGAACCGCTCGTCCCGGTAGTAGGCCAGCCCGACCAGAAAGGGAACCGTGCCCGTCCCCCCGGCGAGGCCCGTTGTCTCGAGGTCGATGAAAACCGCCGACGAGAGGTCGAGGTCCCGGAAGCCGCCGTCGCGGCTGAGGAAGCTCAGAACAGCGCCTGGGATCTGCAGACCCATCGAGATCGGGATCTGTCCGTAGCGGGCCCCCAGGACATAGGAGTTCTCGATGATCCGGATGGGCTCTCGCCGCGGACTCGTCGCCGGCCCCGGTCCGGGACGGACGGGGGCCGCTTTTCCCTTGTCGGTGAGGGAGATCAGGCGCTCGAGCTTCTGCTTGACCGACAGGCCGTCCTCGCCGTCGATCCTCTCCCATTCCGTCCGGATCCTCTGGGACCTTGTCCTGGCGTCCCGCTCCCGTCGCAACTGCTTCAGCTTGTCGTCGAGGTCCATGGGCGGCTTCTATGATAGGCCAAACGGACCGGCATTTCAAAACCCCTTATAAAATCGGCTCTTCTTCCGTTTCCGGGAGAGGAGCCAAAACATCCGGGGGCTTGAATCGGGCTCGCGTTCGGAATATAAAAGGCTCCGAGGACAGGACGTGGAGCAGACCAAGGACCGTCACGATTTCCTGGCCTTCGACCTCGGCGCGGAAAGCGGCCGGGCCGTCGTCGGCCGCCTCGACGGCGGCCGCCTCTCGGTCCGCGAGATCCGCCGCTTCCCGAACACGCCGGCCGCGATCGCCGGCCACATCCACTGGAACGTCCCCGCCCTTCTCGAGGACATGAAGGCCGCCATGCGCGACGCGGCCTCCCAAGCCCCTCATGCCCTCGCCGGCATCGGCATCGACACCTGGGGCGTGGACTTCGGTCTCCTGGACCGCGGCGGGGCTCTCATCGGTCTGCCGTACTGCTATCGCGACCACCGGAATCTCGGGGCCATGGAGGACTATTTCAAGCTCGTGCCTCCCGCCGACCTTTACCAGGCGACCGGCATTCAGTTCATGCCCTTTAACACCCTTTTCCAGATCTACGCCATGGTCCGCGAGCGATCGTCCCAGCTCGACGCCGCGACCGACCTGCTCTTCATGCCCGACCTCTTCAACTACCTGCTCACCGGACGCAAGGCGGCCGAGGCGACGATCGCCTCGACGTCGCAGCTCATGGACCCGCGCCGCCGGGAGTGGATCCGGGGGCTCTTCCAGGCCATGGGCCTTTCCAAGAAGCTCCTCCAGCCGATCATCGAGCCGGGGACCGTCCTGGCGCCCCTGAGCGAAGCCATCGCCGCCGAGACAGGCCTTGCCGGAATTCCCGTCATCGCAACGGCGGGCCACGACACGGCGGCGGCGGTCGCCGCCGTGCCGGCGTCCGGCGACCGCTGGGCCTACATCAGCTCGGGCACATGGTCACTCGTCGGGGTCGAAGAGGACGGGCCGATCATCACGCCCGAGGCCCGGGTCTTCAATTTCACCAACGAGGGCGGCGTCGGCGGCAAAACCCGCTTCCTGAAGAACGTCTCCGGTCTCTGGCTCCTCCAGGCATGCCGCAAGGCCTGGGAGACGGACGGTCCTTTGACCTACGAGGAGCTCGTCCAAGCCGCCGCCGGGGCGCCCGCCTTCCGGGCTTTCGTTGATCCCGACAGCCCCGAATTCCTCAATCCGCCGGACATGCCGGAGGCCATCCGAGGATTCTGCCGCAAGACCGGCCAGAGGCCCCCCGACTCGAAGGCCGCGATGGTTCGGGCCGTCCTGGAGAGCCTGGCGTTCAAGTATCGCACGGTCATCGATCGCCTGAAGGCCATCAGGGGCCGGACCATCGATATCGTCCACGTCATCGGAGGAGGATCGCGCAACGCGCTCCTCTGCCGATTCACGGCCGAGGCGACGGGGCTTCCCGTACACGCCGGGCCGGCGGAGGCGACGGCCATCGGCAACATCCTTGTTCAAGCCCTGGCGCTGGGCCTTCTGTCCTCCCCGGCCGACATCCGGTCCGTCATCAAGGAGTCCGTGGAGCTGCGGACCTATGAGCCGTCCGGAACGTCCGAATGGGAAGACGCGTACGGCCGGTTCCTGGAGGCCGCCGGAGGAGATTGACAGATCATGAGAGGAACCGTCTAGCCATGCCGTTCCTTCGAGGAGGATTGAAGATGGAGGCCGCCGTCATCGATCAGGACTATGCCGCGGCCCGGGAGAGGTACGCCTCGCGGGGCATCGATACCGAGCGGGCCCTCGAGCGGCTCCGCCCGATCGCCGTCTCTCTGCACTGTTGGCAGGGGGACGATGTCGTCGGCTTCGAGCCGCGGGCCGCCGGCCTGGCCGGGAGCGGACTCCAGGTGACGGGAAGCTATCCCGGCAGGGCCCGCAACGCCGACGAGCTCCGGGCCGATCTCCGAGCGGCCTTTTCACTCATCCCCGGCCGCCACCGCGTCAATCTCCACGCCATGTACGGCGAGTTCGGCGATCGTCCCGTCGACCGGAACGAGCTCGAACCGGATCATTTCCGGGGCTGGTTGGAGTGGGCCCGGCATGAACGCCTCAAGATCGATCTCAACGCGACCTGCTTCGCCCACCCCCTGGCGGCCGCGGGACACACGTTGAGCAGCCGCGACAACGGCGTCCGCAAGTTCTGGGTCGACCACGTCAAGTGCTGCCGAAAGATCGCCGCTTCGATCGGCCGCGAGCAGCAGTCCCCCTGCCTCCACAACCTCTGGATCCCGGACGGCAGCAAGGACGTCCCGGCCGACCGCTGGGGCCCGCGGGGGACGCTCTTGAAGTCCCTCGACGAGATCTTCGCCGTCGAATACAGCCCCCAGCAGGTCAAGGACGCCCTGGAGAGCAAGCTCTTCGGCATCGGCAGCGAATCCTATATCGTCGGCTCGCACGAGTTCTATCTGGGCTACGCCCTGACCCGGGGCAAGATGATCTGCCTCGACCTCGGCCATTTCCATCCGACCGAGTCGGTGGCCGACAAGATCTCGGCCGTTCTGCCTTTCTCCGGCGAGCTCCTTCTCCACGTCAGCCGAGGCGTCCGCTGGGACAGCGACCACATCGTCCTGCTCAACGACGAGATCCGCGACCTGGCCGGAGAGATCGTCCGCAGCCAGGCCCTCGACCGCATCCACATCGCCCTCGACTACTTCGACGCCTCCGTCAACCGGATCGGGGCCTGGGTCCTCGGAGCGAGGGCCTTTCTCAAGGGCCTCCTCCTGGCCCTGCTGGAGCCCCTGGACAAGCTCATGGAGCTCGAGGGGCCGACGAAGACCCTGTCGCGTCTCTCGCTTCTCGAAGAGACGAAGGCCCTCCCTTTCGGCGCCGTATGGGACTACCATTGCCTGAAAAGCGGAGTGCCTCCGGCCGACGAATGGCTCCGGGAGGTCGAGGCTTACGAACGCCGCGTCCTGAGCCGCCGCTGACGGGCGGCATTTTCTCTGTTGACGCCGACCGGTGTTATTGAATACACTGAGGCCGGGAGAGGTTCCGTGATGGGGACAAGGAAACCCTGAGCATGGCCCCGCCGCAGACGGCCCGCGCTTCCGCCGAAGAGGACCTGGTCCTGGCCGACAAGGATGTCGCCGCCAAGGCCAAAGACATCCTCAATTGTATGGCCAACGCCGTCTCGGCCATGAAGATCTTCCCCTCGGATCACGCCACGGTCAGGAATTTCGTGGATACCCTGACCCAGAAATTCGAGAACTATTTCCGGACCTATCAACGGCTCCAGGTCGGCATCGAGGAATATTCGTTCACCTGCGCCGGTCAGGTCGTCTACACGGACGAGCTGACCATCAAGAGCCTGCCCTTCTTCTTCTTCAAGGACGGGGCCCAGACCCTCATCTTCTACCGCGGCCTCGATCGGAGAGAGATCCTGGCCTTTCTCGAGCTCATCAAGTCCGTGGCCCAGAAGCCCGGCGGCGATAACGACATCGTCGCCGCTCTCTGGGAGTCCGATTTCTCGAATATCCAATATCACGCGCCGGACGAGTTCGTCGAGAACCGGATCCTGGCCGATAAGCGGGAGAGCGCGCCCGAAGACAAGGACCTGCCTGAGCTGCCCTCCGACCTGGCCCATGAGACGCTCGAGGTCAAGGTCGACCTGGCCAAGTTCTCGGAAGGTCGGATCGAGCTCACACCCGAGGACCGGGAGAAGTTCCGCTGGGGGCCGCAGGAGGATGACGCTTCCGGGCCGCCCCCCGCCGCCGCAGAGGGAGAAACCGAACCTGCGCCGGAGGCGTCGCCCGAATCCTCCTCCGGCATGGGCATCAGCCCGGCCGCCTCCCTCGACCCGCACCTCGATGAGCGGGAGCTCGAGAGCCTGGAGACCATGATCCGGGCCAACCGGCAGATCTGCCCTGAAGAGGAATTCCTGAACCTCACCGCCGAGGTCCTCTATCTCGAGGAGGATCCGGCCATCTGCGCCGCAAGCCTCGACGTTCTCTGCGATTTCCAGCTCGGCCAGATCGCCCAAGGGAATTTCCCGGCGGCGATCTCCGCCATCCGCAAGATGGAAGAGCTCAGGGCCGCTCTCGGGACCGGGGCCAAAATGAAGGCCGAGCTCGTCGATTTCGCGCTCAAGCGCCTGACCGGGCCGAAAACGACCGAAGCCGTCATCTCTCTCCTTGACACCACGGTCCCGGTCGATTGGACGGCCCTTCTGGATTTCTTCCGCATCCTCGGCCCTCAGACCCTGCCGACGGCCGCCGGCCTTTACGAGAGCCATTCGGACCCGGACATCCGGGCCCGGTTGCAGGCGTTCATCGAAGAGGCCGGCGCCGGCGACCCGGCCCGGCTCGCCAGCCTGGCCAACGACGCCCGGCCGGCCCTGTCCCTGGAGATCATCGGCATGCTCACCCGGATGCCCGGCGACAAGGGGATCCTCCAGCTCTCGTCCTTCCTGATGTTCAAGGACCGGACCCTCAAGCTCGAGGTCATTCACGCCCTCGGCCGGACGCCGGGCGACGCCGCGAACCGTGTCCTGATGGGGTTCCTCAATGACCCGGACGAGGACCTGAGGATCCAGGCGGCCATGAAGCTCGATCCGACCAAGGAGAGATCGCGCATCGTCCATATCATCAAAGAAGCATCGAGCCCGTCCTTCCGCCGCAAGAGCCTCAAGGAAAAACAGGCCATCCTCTCCTTCCTCGGACGGACCCGGTCCGCGGAGGCCCTGGCGTTCCTCATCGAGGCCTTGAAAAAGAGAACCCTCCTGCCGTCTCGACGGAACACCGAGATGCGTCTGGCGGCCGTCGCCGGGCTGGAAGGCATGGGAACGCCCGAGGCCGCCGAGGCCTTGGAAGAGGCCGCCGGATCGCGGGGCCGAGCGGTCAGGGAGGCGGCCTCGGAAGCCCTGGCCCGGATGCACATCGTCGAGCCGGCCGAGCCGAAAGGACCGTCATGACGGAGGAAGCCAAGGACATGACGTTCGAGCGGCCGACCCCGGCTGCGGACGACCTCAAGGCCTTCCAGAAGGCGGCGGTCGAGCTCCTGACCCGCTTCCATATCGTCGAGAAGGTCGCCAAGATCCACGATCCCGGCAACGACGCCTTCCAAGCGCAGGGGCGCCTGCTCTTCGAATCCCTGCAGGGCTTCCTGGCGACGGAGGACGAAGCCGCCTTCCGTGTCCGCCATAGCTCCCTCCTCCTGAACGGCTTCCGTATCAAATCGACGATCGCCAACTACCCCATCTTCAAATCGGTCATCGCGGAGCTCCGGGCCCGCGAGGTCGAGGCCCTAAGCTTCAAGAAGGGGCTGACGCTCGAGGAGCTGTGCAGATTCGCGCCGCTTTTCGCCCGCAGGGATAAGAAAGAGGGCTCGCCGTACGCCCGGCTCCAGGCCGACCTCGACGACGCGGACATCTCCCACGTCGCCCTCGAAAAAGCCTCCGCCGTCAAGACCCCGGCGAACCTCGATCGGAGCACGGCCCGGATGTTCTTCCTGTCCATCGTCCATCTCAAGGATTCCTTCCGCCGGCACCAGAAGAACGAGGGCATCAAGGTCCATACGACCCGGCGCCTCATGCAGTCCATCTATAACCATATCGTCGACAACGAGGCTTTCATCCACGGCCTGACGAAC
This sequence comes from uncultured Eubacteriales bacterium, assembly GCA_964423315.1. Lineage (GTDB taxonomy): Bacteria > Acidobacteriota > Aminicenantia > Aminicenantales > Saccharicenantaceae > RBG-16-66-30. The sequence continues at coordinate 19,381 of CAYREO010000018.1, forward strand.
ATCAAGAACCACGACGAGTACACCCTCAACCACTCGGTCAACGTCTGCCTCCTGGCGACGGCGCTGGGCCGGAGACTGGGGCTCAACCGCGGTGAGCTCGTCGACCTGGGCATCGCCGCCTTCTTTCACGACCTCGGGAAGCTCGAAACGCCCCTGGAGATCCTGAACAAGCCCGGCAGCCTCGACGAGCGGGAGCGAGAGATCATGGAACAGCACCCGTTCAAGGGCGCCGAGAAGCTCGTCCTTCTCAAAGAGGCCCGGCGCCTGCCTCTGAGGGCCATCCATGTCGCCATGGAGCACCACATCAAGGAGGACCTGACGGGATACCCGAGGTACTACAAGAAGGAGGACGTCAACCTGTTCAGCAAGATCGTCAAGGTCGTCGACTTCTTCGACGCCATCACGACCAAGCGCGTCTACCGGGCCAAGGTCTATACCCGGGCCGAGGCCCTGGCCCTGATGCTCGAACAATCGGGGGCCGAGTTCAATCCCCTCATCCTCAAAGCCTTCGTCAATCTCATGGGTGTCTTCCCCATCGGGTCCCTGGTCGCCTTGACCTCCGGCGAGCTGGGCATCGTGTTCGACCTCAACCCGGACCCGAAGCTTCTCCTGAGGCCGTCCGTCAAGCTGATCTCCGACAAAGACGGCAACAAGGTCGACGGCGAGGTCGTTGATCTCTCCGAGCGGGATCCCGCGACAGGGAGGTTCCTGCGGGCCATTGTCGCCGCCCTCAATCCCGACGACTACGGGATCGAGGTCTCCGACTACTTCCTGGCCCGGGCTCAGCGGGGCGCGGAGGCCTGACGAACCCCTCCCGGCCCGCCGACCCTTCCGTTCCCGTCCCGTTTTCTCCTATAATACCGGCTGAATCCATCTCTTCGTGAGGTCCGCCATGACCCCTCAAGCGCCCGTTCGTCTCCGATGTGAGCACCTGTCCGAGCCGCTCGGAGTGGACACCGCAGCCCCCCGGTTGTCCTGGTCCCTGAAAAGCCCCCAACGTAGCGATGTTCAGACGGCCTTCCAGATCCTCGTCTCCTCCGACCCCGGGCTCCTGGCGGCCGATATCGGCGATCTCTGGGACACGGGGAAGATCCAAGAGGACCGCCGCCCCGATCTCGAATACGGCGGAGAGCCTCTTGCGAGCTGCGCCCGATACCACTGGAAAGTCCGCTGGTGGGACAGGGACGGAGCGGTCAGTCCGTGGAGCGAGCCGGCCTCGTTCGTGACGGGTTTTCTCCGGGAGGGGGATTGGAAGCCGAAATGGATCACGGCCCGCGAGGTCCGGGAGTTCCGGACCAAAGGGACCGTGCTCCTGGGCCACCCGGGCGCCGACGAGACCCAGGCCCATGCCGTTTATCTGAGAAAGGAGTTCTCGCTCGGGGAGCGGGTTTCTCTGGCCATGGTCTTCATCTCCGGCCTCGGGCACTACGAGCTGCATCTGAACGGTGAGCGGGTCGGAACGAGCGTGCTCGACCCCGGCTGGACGGACTACGCGAAGCGGGCGCTCTATGCGTCCCATGACGTGACGGCGCTTGTCCGGGACCGGAACGCCATCGGGGTCATCCTCGGCAACGGCCGGCACATCAAGGGCTATGGATACGGGGGACCCCGGCTCGCCTGCCGGATCGAGATCGAATACGAGAACGGCGGACGGGATGTCCTCTTCGCCGACCAGAGCTGGAGGACCTCCGAAGGGCCGCTCCAGGAGAACGGACTCTATCACGGCGAACGCTATGACGCGCGCCTGGAGATGGACGGCTGGGACCGGCCCGGTTTCGACGACCGGGGCTGGGAGAAGGCTGTGCTCACGACCGGCCCCCCTTTGGTCTCGCAGATGATGCCTCCCGTCCGGGTCGTCGAACGGCTCGAGCCGATATCCGCCCACCGCCTGCCCTCGGGCGCCTGCGTCTTCGATCTCGGGCAGAACATCTCCGGCTGGATCCGTCTGTCGGTCGAAGGACCTCCAGGCACGGAAGTCCGGCTCCGCCACGCCGAGCTTCTCCACGAGGACGGCTCGCTCAACGTGGGGCCCAACGAGAACGCCGAAGCCACGGACATCTACATCCTCCGCGGCGGAGGCCCCGAGGTCTTCGAACCGCGTTTCACGTATCATGGATTCCGCTACGTCGAGGTCTCGGGATATCCCGGCGAGCCGGGCCTCGAGGCCGTCGAAGGCCGCTTCGTCCATTCCGACGTCGGCCGTACCGGGACGTTCCGGTGTTCCAACCCCCTCATCGACCGCATCCATCGCAACGTCGTCTGGGGACAGCTCGCGAACCTCATGAGCATCCCGACGGATTGCCCCCAGCGCGACGAGCGCCACGGTTGGCTCGGCGACGCCCACCTCTCGGCCGAGGAGGCCATCCTCAATTTCGACATGGCCGCTTTCTACGCCAAGTTCCTGGACGATATCCGCCTGGCCCAGAAAGACGACGGCTCCCTGCCCGATGTCGTCCCTCCCTATCTGCCGCGTCTCTACCCGGCTGATCCAGCCTGGAGCTCGGCCTACCCGACCCTTGTCGCTCTGCTCTGGGACCATTACGCCGACAGGCGGCTCGTCGCCCGCCATTACCCCTCAATCAAGAAATACATCGAGTTCCTCGAGAGCAGCTCCGACGGCCTGATCATCAAGTCGCTCGGGAAATACGGCGACTGGTGCCCGCCCGGGAGCATCGTGCCCAAGAAAACGCCCGTGGAGTTGACATCGACCTGGTTCTTCTACCACGACGTTCGTATTCTCGCCCGGCTGGCTTCCATCCTCGACCGAGGGGAAGAGGCCCGGCACTACGAAGAGCTCTCCTCATCGATCCTCGAGGCTTTCAACAACGCGTTCCTGGGCGAAGCCCAATACGCCGCGATCCGGGTCAGCCGGGTCGACACCTATCCCAATCAGACCTCCAACGCCCTGCCCCTCTATCTGGACATGGTCCCCGCCGAAAAGAAGGCCCGCGTTCTGGGGAGCCTCCTTCAAAGCGTCGTCCGCCAGCAGGACGGCCACGTCGACACGGGCATCCTCGGGACGAGGTACATCCTCGATGTCCTGGTCGAGAGCGGCCACCCGGACGTCGCCTACCGGATGGCGACCCACACGAGCTATCCGGGCTGGGGTTACATGATCGCCGAAGGCGCCACGACCCTCTGGGAGCGATGGGAGAAATTGACCGGCCACGCCATGAACTCCCAGAACCACATCATGCTCGGCAGCGTGGATGCCTGGTTCTACCGGACGATCGCCGGGCTAAGCCCGCTCCGGCCGGGCTGGCGGACGGTCCTCGTCCGTCCCCATATCCTTGGGGATCTGACGTCGGCCGAGGCCAGCTTAGAGACCGTCGCCGGTGAGGTCCGGTCGGCCTGGAGCAGGAGCGACGTGGGTTTCGTCCTGGAGATCGCGATCCCCGTCGGCTCGGACGCGGAGGTCCACGTGCCCTTGTTGTGGCCCGGGGCTCGGGTCTTCGAGTCCGGGCGGCCCCTGTGGCGCCCCGGCCAACCCTTCCCCCCTGCTCCCGATATCGAGCTCCAAGCGGAAGACGGCCGCCGCATCGTGTTCCGGACGGGCAGCGGCACGTACAGATTCGAGGTCCGGGGCTGAGCGACCCGGCCGCTAGCCCAGGAACTTCCCGAAGAGCCTGGCCGCTTCGTCGTAGGCCTCGATCGTCCGGTCCAGCTCTTTCCGCCCGTGAGATACGGACACGGCGCCCCCGCCGTGGACGACGTTGACCCCATGGACGAGGAGGGCCAGCTTGAGGATCTCTTCCCTCAGGGCGATATCCGAACGGCGATTGTCAAGGACGTCCCGCGGGCTTCTGACCGGGGCCTTCCCTCTCGGGAAGTGGACCATGAACAGGGAGCTTCCGGGAACGACCTCGTTGCCCGACCCGGTGCACGTCGCTTCGACCCCCGCGGCGGCGAAGACTTTCTCGATCCCCGCCCTCAGCCGCTCGCCGGCGCGCGCCAGCCGAGGATAGATCGAGGCGGCGTTCGCGACGAGGTGGCCGAGCATGATCAGCCCGGCCTTCATGTATTCGGAATGGGCGGAGAACGTGCCTCCTTCGAACAGGACCCGGGCCCGCTGTCCCTGCCCGCGGCGGCAGCCTTCCATGATCCGCCGCTCGCCGACGACGGCCGAAACGGCGTGGCCGCCGCCGATGATCTTGCCGAAGGCCGATAGGTCCGGGCGAACGCCGTAGAGCGTCTGGAGGCCGGTGGGTCCGAACCGGAAACCCGAAACGATCTCGTCGAAGACGAGCAGGACCCCGTGCTTCGCTGTCAGCGCCCGGGCCCGTTCGAGATAATCCCGGGAGGCCGGCAGGAAGCCTCCGACCCCCATGTACGGCTCAAGGATGAACGCGGCGATTCGGTCGCCCTCGGCCCGGAAGACCCGCTCCAGGTCGTCGACGTCATTGAACCGCGTGATGAGCGTCCGGCGCAGGATCTCCTTGAGCAGACCCGCCGATTCCCGGCCCTCGAACCCCGGCCCCGGGTGGTATTTCACGCCCTTGAGGAGATACGGCGAGGATCCGTGCCATCCTCCGCCGACCTTCAGGACGAGCTCCCGTCCGGTCAGTCCCTGGGCCAGCATGACCGCATACATCGTCGCCAGGGTCCCCGATGTCGTGAACCGGACCTTGAGATCCCCTCCGCCGAGGCTGCGGACGATGAGCTCGGCGAGCTCGACCTGATGACCGGCCTCGAACCCCGTATGGAGCGCTCCCTTCCCGAGACAGCCGGCGATTCGCCGCCGGATGAGCGGGGGGTTGTGGCCGAGGATGTTCGCGTAGTGGCCCTGCCAGTAATCGATGTACACGTTGCCGTCGATATCGCTGACGCACGGCCCCGAGGCCTCCGCGGCGAAGAACGGATAGGGGCGCCAGAGCCGGATCGTGTGGCTGCCCCCCTCGACAAGGACCTTCTCCGCCCGCGCGAAGGCCACCCGGCTCTTGGCCGTCCTCTTCTTGTATTCGCGGACCAGGTATCCGCGGAGCCTATCGATGCCGGTCATGGGTCCTCTCAAAGACCCCTCATTTAACAGCCTCGCCCCGTCAAAGTCAAATCCCGGCCTGCGGGCGGGCCCCGGGTATGACGGCGCCAGGACGTGTTCCCGGCGACGGCTGGAATTCCAAAAAACGGAAGTCGTTGACTGAACGATAGTTATAGTGATATAATGATGATTCCAAGGACATGGCCAAGCCGAAGAACAAGAAAATCAATAAGGTCTGCGTCATCGGGCTCGACGGCGTTCCTCACGGCATGATCGTCGATCTGGCCCAGCGCGGCGTCATGTCGACCATGGCCCGCCTGATGGATTCCGGCCGTCTCCATAGAATGAAGGCCAGCCTGCCGGAGATCTCCGCCGTGTCCTGGACGAACTTCATGACCGGGGCGAACTCCGGGACCCACGGCATCTTCGGCTTCACCGACCTCAAGCCCCGGTCCTATGAGATCCGGTACCCCAACTACCTGGACGTCAAAACCCCGACCATCTGGGACAAGCTCGCCGCCAAGGGCCGGACGAGCATCGTCATCAACCAGCCCTCGACCTATCCCGCCCGGGACATCAAAGGCGTTCTCGTATCCGGATTCGTGGCCATCGAGCTGGCCAAGGCCGTCCGTCCTCTCACCCAGAGGGCCGTCCTCGAACAGATGGGGTATCAGATCGACATCGACATCATCAAGTCCCGAGAGAACCCCGGCGTCCTCTGGCAGGAGCTGGCCAAGACCATGTCCGGCCGTCAGAAAGCCCTCAATCACTTCTGGGAAGAGGGCTGGGACTACTTCGAGTTCGTCATCACCGGCACGGACCGCCTCCACCATTTCCTCTGGAGGGCCTATGAGGACCGATCCCACCCGTTCCACCAGAACTTCCTCGATTTCTACCGCTCGATCGACCGCCTCATCGGCAAGATCCTCTCGTCCTTTCAGAAGCTCACGGGCGGCGAGGAAGGGCTGTATATCCTATCGGACCATGGGTTCACGGGCGTCATCCAGGAGGTCAACCTGAACGCCTGGCTGAGAGACAACGGCTACCTCAAATTCTCCAAGGCCGAGCCGGAGGGGCTTCAGGACATCGCCGGCCGGACCAAGGCGTTCGCCCTGGACCCCAACCGGATCTATATCAATTACAAGAACAAGTTCCCCAAGGGCTACGTCGAGCGCTCCGCCAAGAAGGCCCTCAAAGAGGACATCGCCCGTAAGCTCGAGAAGCTCGAATTCCAGGGCCGCAAGGTCGTCCGCAAGGTCGTCTTCGCGGAAAGCGTCTATTCGGGCCCGCTCTCGTCCCGGGGGCCCGACCTCATCGTCCTTGGCGAGCCTGGGTTCGACATGAAGGGATCGGTCAAGAAGACCGAGATATTCGGGCGGCCGGGCCTCCAGGGCATGCACACATGGGATGACGCCTTCTTCTGGTCCGCGAAGGACCACGGTTCCGACCTGTCCATCGAGGACCTGGCTCCGATCATCCTGGACAACTTCGAATGACCCGCCCCGCCAGGACGATCGCCATTCTTCTTGCCGTCGTCGGGGGGCCGGTCCTTCTGGCGCTTCCCGTCGAGGCGTACATCGGGCCGGGGGCCGGCTTCGCCTTCTTGTCCTCCTTCCTCGTCCTGTTCCTGACATTCTTCATGGCCTTGTTCACCTTCCTGTCCTGGCCGTTCCGCTTTCTCTGGCGGGCCGTCCGCGGCCAGCGGGCTTTCAAGCGAAGCGCCGTCGACCGGGTCATCATCCTCGGCCTCGACGGCCTGGAACCGTCGCTCGTCGAGAAATATATGGCCCAGGGCAAGCTGCCGAACCTCTCCCGCCTCAAGAAGGAGGGCTCGTACGCCCGCCTGCGGACGACGACGCCGGCCATCTCCCCGGTGGCCTGGTCCTCGTTCATGACCGGCTCGGAGCCGTCCAAGCACAACATCTTCGATTTTCTCAGCCGGGACCCGCGGACATATCTCCCCGATCTATCCTCAGCCCGCATCGGCAAGCCCCGCAAGACATGGCGCCTCGGCCGGTATCTCGTGCCGTTGTCCAAGCCCGAGATCCGCGGTCTCCGGCGCAGCGTCCCGTTCTGGAAGATCCTCGGCGAGAAGGGCATCTTCAGCACCATCCTCCGGGTCCCCATCACCTTCCCGCCGGAGACGTTCAAGGGCCATCTGCTCTCGGGGATGTGCACCCCCGACCTCAAGGGCAGCCAGGGGACGTTCGCTTTCTTCACGGAGGACGCCGGAAAGGTCCGTAAGCAGGAAGGCGGCGTCGCCGTTCTCGTGACCCGCGAAGGGGACCGTATCCGGACGGAGATCTCCGGCCCCGAGAACTCGCTGCTCGCGGAGCCCGAGGACATGCGCCTGCCCTTGACCGTGACCATCGATGGGCCGGCCGGCGGGGCCTGGCTGGAGATCAAGGGTCAGAAGAAGTTCTTCCTCAAGGAGCGGACGTTCAGCCCCTGGGTCCCCATCGTCTTCAAGCCGGGGCTGGGCCTGAAGGTCCGGGCCATCTGCCGGTTCTTCATCACCTCCCTGGGACCGCCCTTCGGGATGTACATGACGCCCCTCAATATCGACCCCGAGAAGCCGGCCCTTCCGATCTCCCACCCCTTCATCTATTCCGTCTACCTGTCCAAGCTCCTCGGCCGGTTCATCACCCTCGGCGAGGCCAACGACACCTGGGCCCTCAACGAAGGGGCCCTCGACGAGGAGGCCTTCCTCGAGCTCACCTATTCCAACCACGCCGAATGGGAGGCCATGCTCTGGAACGCCTTGAAGAAAGCGTCCCGCGGCCTGGTGACGATCGTCTTCGAGACGACCGACAGCATCCAGCACATGTTCTTCCGCTACCTCGACAAGTCCCACCCGGCGCTCCAGGGCTCCCCGGCCCGGATGAGCGCGGCGGTCATCGAGGATCTCTACAAGAGGATGGACGGCCTGGTCGGCCGGGTGGCCGCCACCCTGAGCGACCGGAGCGTCCTGTTCGTCATGTCCGACCACGGCTTCAAGCCTTTCCGGCGGGGCGTCAACCTCAACTCCTGGTTCCATCGGAACGGATATCTCGCGCTCAAGGATGGGAAAACGGACAGCGGCGAGTGGTTCCGGGACGTCGATTGGGAGAGGACCCGCGCCTATGCGCTCGGCCTCGGCGGCGTGTATCTCAACCTCAAGGGCCGGGAAGCCCGAGGCCTCGTCGCTCCCGGGAAGGAGGCCGCCGGCCTCAAGGAGGAGCTCATCCGCAAGCTCTCGGGCTTGAAGGACGGGGATCGGGGGGCCGCGGCCGTCGTCCGGGTCTACGACCGGGACGCCGTCTATGCGGGCCCGTTCAAGGACAACGCGCCCGACCTCATCATCGGGTACGGCGAAGGCTACCGGGCCTCATGGGAGGGCGTCACCGGGGTCGTCAACGACGTCGTTTTCGACGACAACACCAAGGCCTGGAGCGGGGACCACTGCATCGACCCCGCCCTCGTTCCCGGGGTCCTGTTCTCCAGCCGGAAGTTCGGCGCCCGGGAGCCGTCCATCATGGACATCGCTCCGACGGCCCTTGAGCTCTTCGGGATCCCTCCCCCGCCCCACATGGACGGCCGCAGCCTCTTCGAAGCCGCCGGCCTCGACGACCGGAAGAAAGGACAATCCGATGCGCGATAAGGACCAGGCGGCCCTCAGCCGCCGGGATTTCATCAAGGCCGGGGTCGCCGCCTCGGTCGCCGTCGGCCTCGGCGGAGCATCGAGGTTCGTGCCCAAGGTCCACGGCCGGGCCCGGAAGACGACGAAGATGATCGTCCTGGGGCTCGACGGTCTGGACCCCGTGCTGACGAAACGGTGGATCGACGAGGGCCGCCTGCCGGCCTTCGGCCGGCTCCTCCGCGCCGGGGGCGATCTCAAAGCCCTCGGGACGAGCCTCCCTCCCCAGACGCCCGTGGCCTGGTCGAACTTCATCACCGGCATGGACCCGGGCGGCCACGGCATCTTCGACTTCATCCACCGCGACCCCGGATCGTACCTCCCGGTCTTCTCTTCGACGGAGACCGTCGGGGCCGCCAAGACCGTCCGGATCGGCAAGACGATCTTCCCTCTCTCAAGCGGCCGTGTCCGGAGCCTGCGCCAAGGGACGACCTTCTGGCAGGTCCTCGAGAGGGCCGGCGTCTCATCGACCGTCTTCAAGATGCCCACCAACTATCCTCCCGCCGAATCCCGGCAGAGAACGCTCGCGGGCATGAACACGCCCGACCTCAAGGGATCGTACGGCATCTTCAGCTACTACACCAACGAGCGACGGGAGATCCTCCAGGAAGCGGGCGGCGGCGGCCGCATCCACGACGTCTACGTCGTCGGCGATCGCGTCGAGGCCAGCCTGCCCGGCCCCGTCAACACCTTCCACAGGGACGCCCCCGAGGCGACCATCCCTTTCCAGGTCTTTATCGACCCGGTGAACCCCGCAGCCAAGATCAGGATCCAATCGAACGAGTTCGTCCTCCGCGAGGGGGAATGGAGCGGTTGGAAACGCGTACGGTTCAATCTCATCCCAACCCAAAGCGTCCACGGGATTTGCCTTTTCTATCTCAAAGAGGTCCGTCCGAAGTTCAAGCTCTACGTGTCCCCTATCCACATCGACCCCGCCCGCCCGGCCATGCCGATCTCGACTCCCGCGTCCTACGCCCGGGAGCTCGAGCGCCGCTTCGGCCCCTACTTCACCAAAGGCCTGCCGGCCGACACGAGCGCCCTCGAGAACGGCGTTCTCGACGAGGAGGAATTCCTCAAGCTCGACGACATGGTCTACGAGGAGAGCATGGCCATGCTCGAGTACGAGCTCGGCCGCTTCGACTCGGGGCTGCTCTTCTATTATTTCTCCAACGCCGACCAGCGCCAGCACATGTTCTGGCGATTGGCCGATCCCGGCCACCCGGCCTACGACGAGAGATTGGCCGCGCGCTTCGGCGACGTCATCGGTCGCACGTACGCGGAAATGGACCGGGCCCTCGACCTGGCCTTGAGAAAAGCCGACAAGGACACCGTGATCCTGGTCATGTCGGACCACGGTTTCACGACGTTCCGGCGGGGATTCAATCTCAATACCTGGCTCGTCCGGGAAGGCTATCACCGGCTCCGGAGGCCGTGGAAGCAAGAGGAATCGTCCCTGTTCGACAACACGGACTGGTCCCGGTCCCGGGCCTACGGCCTCGGCCTCAACGGGCTCTACATCAACCAGGCCGGACGGGAGGGAGAGGGCATCGTCTCTCCCGGAGCGGACAAGGACAACCTCGTCCGCGAGATCGCCGCCAAGCTCGAAGCTCTGACGGACCCCCGGACGGGCGAGCGGGTCATCCTCAAGGCGTTCGTGGCCAAGGACGCCTATAGAGGGCCCAACCTGGCCCTGGCCCCGGACATCGTCCTCGGCTTCAACCGCGGCTACCGGATCTCCTGGCAGTCCCCCCTCGGGGGATTCCCCCGGGAGGTCATCGAGGACAACACCCAGCGGTGGAGCGGCGACCACATGTCGGCGCCGGACGTCCTGCCCGGCATCCTCGTCGCCAACAGGCCGATCGCGGCCGAAGCCCCGGCCCTCCACGACCTGACGGCCACCGTCCTCGGCGCTTTCGGCGTCGAGAAGCCCCGGGAGATGAGCGGCCGCAACGTCCTCGAATAGCGCAACGGAGAAAGGAGCCTCACGATGAGCACCGCAAGGATCAAGCTCGACAAGGCGCTCTTCGATAAAATCAAGAAATACGCCGAACTGTCGGGCTACTCTTCGGTCGAGGAATTCGTCGCCCACTGCCTCGAGAAAGAGGTCGCCAAGATCGAGGAGGCCGACTCCGAGGAAGAGATCAAGAAAAAGCTCAAGGGGCTCGGCTACATCGGCTGAGGGTCATGCACGTCGTCAACCTCGTCTTCGGCGCTCTCGTCGGGCTGGCCCTCTGGCCGTTCCGATCGCTCACGCCCTGGGCCGGGATGGCCGCGCTTTCCCTCCTGACGGCCCTGTTGATGCTCGCGGTCTTCAAGCTGACGTCCAACCAGGCCGCCGTCCGCAAGTCCAAGGACGCGATCAAGGCCCACCTGCTCGAGCTGCGCCTTTTCAAGGACGATCTGCGCGTCTCTCTCGGGGCCCAGGGCGGGATCCTCAAGGCCAACCTGCGCTACATCGCGGCCAACCTCAGGCCCTTGCTCGTCATGATCGCGCCTCTTGTCCTTATCCTGGCCCAGATGAGCCTGTGGTACGACCGGGCGCCTCTCCGGCCGGGTAGGGAGACCTTGGTCAAGGTCCTCCTGGACGAGGGCTCCGATCCCGCCGCCATTTCCATCGCCCTCGAGCCCGCCTCCCCTGTCGTCATTGACTCCCCTGCCATTCGCATCCCGGACGACCACGAGGTCGTCTGGCGGCTGAGGGCCGTCGAAGAGGGCGCCGGCCGCATCCTGGTGACGGCCGGCGGCCGGACCATCGGAAAGAGTGTGATCGTCGGCGGCCGTCCCCTGACCCGCATCTCCGCCATGGCCTCCCGGGGCTCGTTCGGAAAGCGGCTTCTCCACCCGGGAGAGCCCCCGCTGCCGGCCGGGACGCCCATCCGCTCGGTCGAGGTCCTCTACCCGGCTAAGGAACTGGCCGTTTTCGGCCTGGCCGTCCATTGGCTCATCGCCTATTTCGTCCTGTCGCTCGTCTTCGGCTTCGCCCTCAAGGGCGTTTTCAAGGTCGAGATCTAGACAAGCATGAGGAGGGACCCATGAACATCCAGACCTTCAAGATGGAGCGCATGCAGTCCACCTGGGAGAACGTCGTCGACTACAATCTCTCGGAGAGCGGTGTCCATCCCCTGAACCTCCAGGAGCTCCTGACGCCGGCCGAGCTCGAGGCCCTGACGGCGATCGAGATCGGCTACACCCAGACCAACGGGACGCTTGGGCTCCGGGAGCAGGTCGCCCGCCTCTACCCCGGCATCGGCCTCGAGCAGATCCTGGTGACGGCCGGTTCTTCGGAAGCCAACTTCCTCCTGATGTGGAGCCTCATCGAGCCCGGCGACGAGGTCCTTTTCGAGCTCCCTAACTATATGCAGATGTGGGGCCTGCTGCACGCTTTCGGGGCCAAGGTCAAGCCTTTCCGGCTCCGCGAAGAGCTGGGCTGGCAACCGGACCTCGACGAGCTCGGCCGGCTGGTCACGGACAAGACCAAGCTCATCGTCCTGACCAATCCGAACAACCCGACCGGCGCCGTCCTGAAACCGGAGGCCAGGCAAGGCGTCGTCGGCCTGGCCGCACGTCACGGGACCTGGATCCTGGCCGACGAGGTCTACCAGGGCGCCGAGCTCCATGAGCCCGTGACGGAGAGCTTCTGGGGGGTCTATGACAAGACTCTCGTCGTCAATGGCCTGTCCAAGGCTTACGGCCTGCCGGGGCTGCGCATCGGATGGGTCGCCGGTCCAGAAGAGGTCATCAAGAGGATCTGGCCATATCATGATTACACGAGCATCTCGCCGTCGGCGCTGAGCGACCGGCTGGCCTCGATCGCTCTGGCCCCGGGCAACCGGGAGAGGATCCTCCACCGGACCCGCGATATCCTCAACGCCAACTTCCCGGTCCTCGAGGACTGGCTGCGGCGGCAGGACGGCCTGTTCGAGTTCCGCCCGCCAGCCGCCGGGGCCATCTGCTTCGCCCGATACAAGCTGGATATCCGTTCGACGGCCCTCGTCGAGCGCCTCATCCGGGAGCAGAGCGTGCTCGTCGTCCCGGGCGACCACTTCGAGTTGGACGGCTATTTGCGCTTCGGTTACGGACCGGAGAAGAATTATCTCCTCAAGGCCTTGGCCCGGGTAGAGGAAACGCTTAAAAAAATCCGCTGAACGTGGTAGAATATTCGAAACGTTCCCCGCCGGAGCGGGTTAGAAGAGTTTAGGAGACCAAAGGAGGCCTCAATGAAGAGACTAAGGATCCTCACCCCCCTCATCTTCGCCCTGTTGTTCGTCCTCGCCGGCCTGTCGTTCGCCCAGCAGACGGGCAAGATCGCCGTCATCAACTCCCAGAAAGCGTTCGAGATCTCGTCGGAGGGCAAAAAGGCGATGGCCCAGATGCAGGACCGGGACACGAAGATCCGGGCCGATCTTCAGAAGATGGACGATGCCATCCGGGCCCTCGAGAACAAGCTGACGACCGGGCGGCTGACGATGACCCAGGAAGCCCTGAGAGCCATTCAGATCGATCTCGAGAAGAAAACGACCGAGCGGAAGAGATACGAGGAAGACCAGGCTCGCGACGCCAACATGTTCGCCAACAATATCATCCAAAAGATCCGTGATGAGATGGTCACCGTCATCGAGGCCCTGAGGAAAGAGCAGGGATACGACGTCGTCCTCGACCTGGGGACGAGCGGTGCCGTCACTTTCAATCCGGCCATCGATATCACCGACGAAGTCGTTCGCCGCTATGACGCCTCCAAGGCGGCGGCGCCTCCGGCCAAGAAGTGACCGCCCCGCTCCTGAAAGCGGACCGTTAAGCGATCGCCCGCCCGGTAGAGATCGTTCTTTGCCCGGCGGGCGTCATGTTATCGGCTCTCGGGCTTGAGGCGGACCCTGAACCGCCCGCTCACAAAGCCCGACTGACCTGTCGGAAAGGAGACCCTGAGCCGAGAGCCGTCGAGGTCAGCTCCCTCGACGTCTTCCACCCGGTCGGCGTGCATGACATCCAAGACATAGCTCTTCCCCGAAAGGCCCTCCACCCAGACGATGAGGTCGCGGCCCTCGAGCGACTGGCGGACGATCTTGAGCCCCAGGTCGGGGTCCCCGGTATTGGATTGGATCCTGGCGGGGATGATCTCGGGCGCCGGAGAGACGGCCAAGACCAGCATGTCGTCGCCTGACACAATGAACGTCAGCCGGGGCTGGACGGCTTGGGCGCCGTCCGGGGCCTCTCCTCCGCTAAAGGCCAAAGGGGTACCGTTGAGCTCTGCGGCGAGGACCTTCGTGCCGAGGCCCAAAGCCGGGGAGAAGATGAAGCGGAACCCGTCGGCGTTCCGTGAACGGACCCGGAGAACGGCCGCACCGTCGGCCCGTCGCTCGTGGGCGATCGAGAAGGCCGCTTCTCCAACCTTCCAGTTCTCCAGATGGACTTTCTTCCAGTCGGCGGGCAGCCGGGGCCGGAAAAGGACCTCTTTTGCGGGCGCGCTCCCGTCGAGCCCGAGCAGCCCTCGGACGAGGGGCAGGACGACGCCGGTGCTCGAGAAGCCCTGGTGAGGAACGCCCTCCTGGGGCCAGGTGTTCTGATGCCCCGAAAAAAGCTCCATGATCGTCCCGAGGGCGTTGTCGAACGTGTGGCGGACATTGGACATCAGGACATTGTATCCCTGGGGGATGAAGTTGTGCTCGAACAGAGCGGCCGCCACCCATCCCGTCAGGAACGGCCAGACCGCCCCGTAGTTGTAATTGAGGGGCTCGAAATGCGGGCTTGAGACCGAAAGCATTCGGACGCCCCAGTCCGTGGTCATATCGGACGAATTCAGGCGGGCCAAGGTTTCCACAGCCCGGCCGGCGCTCCCGAGCCCCCAGGCCAGTCCGACGGCGCTCCAAGGGGTCGATTCGGTCACCAAACGGCCGTCCTTGTTGAAGGCGTACGAGTACTGGCGGTTCTCTTGGTCCCAGAATCTCCGGTCCCAGGCGGCCGAAGCGCGGGCCGCATGGTCCCCGGCTCTCTTTGACAGCGCCTTGTCGCCGACGGCCGCGGCCAGGTCCCGCATGGCCAAGCAGGCCCGGACCCAGACCGCTCCCAGATAGATGTCGGTCTGGATGCCGGTCAGGGCCCCGAACTCGAGAGCCCCGAGTCCGGCCTTGCTGTTGTCCATCAGGCCGTCGCCGTCCTGGTCGGTCGTCAGGCACCACTCGAAGGCCTTGGTCAAGGAATCCCAGCCCGCCTTGACGAAGGCCAGATCGCCCGTCATCCGAAAGTGGTCCGCGACGGCCACGATGTAATAGGGCGTCGTATCGCCGTGGATATAGCCGTAGGGATAGTCCTCCCACCAGCGCAGATAGCCGGCGGCCTGCGACAGCTCGTGGGCCATCTTGCCGTCCTTGCGCTGCCATTTCCGGGTGAAGGCCAGGGCCTCACGGGAGAGCTCGTAGCTGTTCGCGCTGTTGAGGCTCAATGAGTTGAGATAGGCGTCCGTGCCGAAGAACCAACCGAACCCCGGGCGCCCTCCGGTTCCCGAGGGCCCGAGCCCGGCGACGAGCCCCCTGCCCAGGTCGGGGTTATCGACGAAGAGGCCGTCGAGAGCCACCTTGGCCCATTCGAAGGCCAGATCGACGGCCCTCTCGGGGGTCGAGATCCGCAAGGTCGAGGCCCTCAGGTTCTCGAAATGGTCAACGGCCCGACGGTAAGCGGCCTCGGGGTCGGCGGCCAAGCGGACATACGTTTTCCGGACGTCGTCCCGGCTCCCCTTCCCACCGGCCACGACGACGGGGATGAACCTCCCCGCGACGGACCGGGGATCGGCGATCTCGATCTTGAACTGGTTGGGGACGTCCGACAGCATGTGAGCGGGCGTGTAGGAGATGCCCCGAGCCGCGGGCGAGCCGATGTAACCGTGGTTCTTGCGGGTCGGCTCCGAGATGAGGTAGGCCTTGAGGTCGCGGTCCCAGAAGGCGTACTGGCCGCCGATCCCGGCCGGCCACATCGGCTGGAGGACAGGCAGGAAGCCGCAGACGACGGTCAGAGGCTCGGTCGAATCGATCTCCAGCAGGATCACGGTCCCCCCGTCCTCGACGGGCGCGACGTAATGCGCCTTGACCGTGAAGGACTGGTACGTATAGGTCAGGGTCGTCACGGCCGGCTGGGCGGAGATGAAGCGGACGATGTCCCGGCCCTCGATGGGCACGGTGCTCGCACCGAGAAGGAAGGAGAATTCGAAATTCCGGAGGAGCTTGAGCGGATAGGCCCAGGCCTCGAAGCCGCCGCTCTCGATGCCCAACAGGGCGAACCTCCGGCCGGTTTTCGTGAAGGGAGTGCCCGGCATGGCCGGCCGGGCGAGCTCGAGGTCACCGCGCTCGATGCCGAAAGCGGGGACCGTCCCCTCGGCGGCTTGCGGCCCGGCAAATGTTCTGAAGCCCGCAAGAAGCGACACGGCGGCGAGGATCGCGGCCCGCATCATGGGTGAACGGCTCATCGGTCCCTCCAACAATGGATCGTTGTCATCCCGCTCAACGGGCAAGCCCTATCATAGCGAAACCGGACGAGGACGCAAGCCGAAATCGACCTATCCGCCGGCGTCGGCGGAGAACGTGATGCGGATCCGGACGATCTCGGGCCGGCTGCCCGTCCTCACGGGAGGGCCCCATGTCCCGACCCCGGGAGTGACATAGTACTGCGTTGCGCCCTTGCGAAGGGTTCCCCGATGGAGTTCCCAGACCCGCTTGTTGATGAGGTTCAGGGGGAAGAGCTGGCCGGCGTGAGTGTGACCCGAGAGCTGAAGATCGATGCCGGCTTCCTCGGCCTCGCGGAGACGGAGAGGCTGATGGTCGAGAAGGATGAGAGGCAAAGTCCCGTCAACCCCGGATCTCTTCATGATCACCGGGATCGAGGTCCTGGTCTCCTGGCCCTTGAGCGCGCTCGGATCGCGGCGGCCGATAAGGACGAAGGAGCCGTCGACGACGACGGCCTCGTCCTCGAGGACGCGGATGCCGCAGGCCCGCAGGCAGGCCAGGTTCCTTTCGAGCCCGCTGTAGAACTCGTGGTTGCCGGGGACGGCATAGACACCGAGAGGGGCGTTCAACCGTCTCATCACGGAGCTCATCCGGGCTTCCTGCTCGTCGGTCACGCTCTCGTCGACGATATCGCCGGGCAGAAGGACGATATCCGGCCCGAGAGCATTGATGCGATCGACGATCCTCTCCAGCCGTGACGGC
Organism: uncultured Eubacteriales bacterium; assembly: GCA_964423315.1. Classification (GTDB taxonomy): domain Bacteria; phylum Acidobacteriota; class Aminicenantia; order Aminicenantales; family Saccharicenantaceae; genus RBG-16-66-30. The sequence goes on from CAYREO010000018.1 coordinate 36,227, forward strand.
CCGACCAGCGTTCCGAGATGGAAGTCCGAGGCCAGGACGGCGGTCAAGCTTTCCAAGCGGCCGGCCGGCTTGTCGATGTGCAGCTCGAGCTCGGTCGTTCTCGGGCGGGCGGCGTTCACCGCCCCTCCGGCGACCGTCAGCAAGGCCGCCCCGGTGACCAGGGCGAACAGGACCGGCCCGACCCGTCCAGGCTCTCGAAACGGGGGCGGGATGAACCCGAGAAAGGCGTCGGCCAGCCGGACCAGGTCGACCAGCACGACGCCCATGAAAAAATAGAGCATGAGAGCCATGTGGAGAGAACCGAACTGGATGAACGGCCCCGCAAGACCCGCCGCCCCGCGGGCCAGTAGGATCCGGCCGAGAGGATAAGCCAGGGCCAAGAGGATGAACACGGCGAGGAGAACGCCTCGGCCCGCGGGAAAGGAGGCCAGGGCCTGCCAGCCCCGCCGGGCGATATAGAAATTGACAAGGCCGTAGACGGACAGAGCGATGACCAGGAAGACCGCCATCTGCGCGATCCTCAATCTTCCTCCGGCCAAGCCTCAGGCCCCTCCTCGCCGCCCATCCGGTTGAACGAGACGATCTCGCGGAGCGGCCGCCGGGGCGGTTCCCGGGTCGGCCTTTTTTCGGCGTACCCGATCGGCATCATGGCCACGACTTTGTGGGTCCTGGGGACCTTCAGGAACTTCCTCGTTCTTCGGACGTGGAACCAGCCCATCCAGCAGGTGGCTAAGCCGAGCTCCTCGGCCTGGAGGGCGATGTGCTCTCCGGCGATGCCGATGTCCACATAGTGGTACGGGATCCCCTGAAGGCGGCCTCCCAGGCCGCTGGCGACGAGCCCCGGCTTGACCAGCATGACGAGGATGACAGGGGCCCGGGCCGCGAACTTCGACGCGGAGTAAATGCCCGAAAAGGCCTCGGCCGCCAAAGCGGCCTTGACGGCCGGGTCATCGATGACGATGAACCGCCAGGGCTGGGCGTTGTGGGCCGAAGGGGCCCGACGGGCCGCCTCAAGACAAGCCAGGATCTTGTCGCGCTCGACCGGGGTCTCGAGGAACCGGCGGATGCTCCGGCGCCCCCGGACGAGGGACTGGAAAGGCGTCAAAACCGGGCCTGGCGTGTCGTTCCCGTTCATCAGATCTTCCTGAGCCTGGCCAGGCCCGCTTTTTCCAGGACGCGGAAGAACGACTCGACATGGGCCGGGTCGAAGGGGCCGAATTGCGCGGAGACCGCCAGGAAAATGTCGTGGAGCGTCCTCTTGCCATCGGCGAGATTGAGGGCCTCGTAAGCGGAGTTGCCCCGGAGCTTGAGCTCTTCCAGGATCCCGGAGCCGAGCTTCTCGACCAGGTAATCCGTCTGGAGCGGGCCGACGAAGTCCTCTGCCCGGACCGGTACCAGGCGCGTCAGCGGCCGTTCGGCCTCGGAGATGGCCAGCGGCTTGGGAACGCCGCCGAGCTTGGCGCTCTGGGTTCGGTAGATCGCGGCGGCTTCTTTGGGGAACGCCAGCATGGCCGATTCGAACGGGGCGTTGAGGGCGGCGATCTCCTTTTCCACGGCTTTGTCCCCAACGAACGCCAATGTCGAGAGCACCGAGGCCCTCTCGCGTCGACCGGAGTGGGCGATGATGTTGAGGGCCTGCTTGTAGGCGGCGTGAAGCTCGTCCATGGACGAGGCGGCATAGAGGGCGTTGAAGCCGTCGAAGAGGTCGGCCGTGAACCGGCCGTGCCCGTTGCGAACGATGAGGCGGGCCATGTCCAGGGCCTGCCGGTCACCCGCCGAGGCGAGATAATAGACCGCGCCCAGAGCCAGGAACGAGGCCCGCCGAAGCTCGGTCGGGTCGACCTTGTCCATGGTATCGAGGCTCGTGTGATGGAAAATGTCGCCCCGGTTGAGCATGACGGACGGCACCCGCAGGGAGCCGTCGTTGAAGACGACGTGGTCGCTGCCGCCCCCATACGGGACGGACCTCCAGACGAACGGGTGGCGGCTGCCGTTGAGGCTGACGAGTCCCAGTGACTCGGCCAGGCCCGCAAAGTTGGCCACGACGTCGTTGAGGAAGGTCGGCATCGAGTCGGGCGTCCGGAAGATGTTGAGAATGCCGCCGGTCTTATGGAGGTCCTCCCCGATCATGTCGCAATTGACGGCGGCCAGGGTGTTCCGGGTCCTCTCCAAATGGGCCTGGATGTAGGGGACGAGGCCGTTGAACTCCGGGACCCACAGGAATCGGATGGTCCGGCGGGGCGGATCGACGGCCCCCGAATCGACCATCCGGCGCAGGGCCCGGGCCATTTCGAGGAGCCCGCCGCTGCCGCTGGCGTTGTCGTTGGCGCTCGGCGTCGGATGGCAGAGGTGGGCGACGAGAAGGATCTCCTGGTCGGGCTCGACGGCCCCGGGGAACGAGGCCGTCAGCGTCTCGATGTTCGTTCGATAGAATTCCGTGTCGACCTCGGCTTTGAGGATGACCTTGCGACCTTCCTCGAGCAGCCTTTTTAGGGTCGCCCCTTGGTTTTTGGAGATGTTGAAAGCGAAGCCGAGCTTCTCCCGCTCCTCCCAGGTCGGCCAGAGGGCCGTGTAGCGGATCATCTGGGGATATCCCGGCCGGGTGTCGGGAGGGAAGTAGGTCAAAACCCCGACGGCTCCCCGCTCGACGACCGCCTGCCGCATGACCTCGGAGGTCGCCCCCGTGGCCAGGACGATCTTGCCCTTGACGTCTTTGCCCCGATAGGAGGCCTCGCCCACGCCGGTACCCGCATCGACGAGCTCGGCCTCGACGACGCCGGGACCGCTGTGCTTGACCAGGGTCAGTGGGATCTCCTCGTAGGAGCAGAGGCGCTCGCGCGTCGGCGAGAGCATCCACAGCTCGGCCTTGCGGGCCCGCCAGCCGATGACGCTCCGGTAAGTGGAATAGCGGCGCGTGCCGTCGGAGGGCCAACCCTTGATGACGGCGTCCTGATAGCCGAGGCGCATGAGCTCGGCCTGGATCATCTCGGCGGCCGCGCGCCAGCCCTCGGAGGCCTGGACCCGGTCGAACCCCGAGATGAGGTTCGTGTAGCGGTAGGCGATCTCTCCCGAGACCTCATCGGCAAGGGCCCGGATGAGCTCGGGCGAAGCCAGAGGCTTTTCGGCGGCCAGGCCCGCCGCGGTGAGCGAAAAGGCCGATGCGACCATGATCCACGGCCCGAAGCGCTTCATCATCATAGGTCTCTCCTTGTCGGGAGTCGAAGGACAATCATTAGACCGGAAGATGGGATCGAAATCAATAGAAAACCGGCCATCAGGGCACGATCACGGTCCGGACGTCCTCCCCGAAGCCATCGAGCGCGTCCAGCGCGGCGTTGACGGCGTCCGCGTCGAGGGGCACGGTCCGGGAGACGGCCCCCGTCAGGTCGAGGGACCCCCGCCGCGCATATTCCATCAGGAGAGGGAACTCGGACATCAGATGGTCCGAAGCCCCGATGATCTCGACCTCCTTCCCAAGGACCTCGCGGTAGGGATCGATCTCCAGGAGACGGTCGCTGAGCCCGACGAGGACGACGCGTCCGAAGATGGCAACCGACTGGACCGCCTGGCGGCTGACGCCGGGGAGCCCGATGAGCTCGACGGCCACATCGACGCCGCGGCCGCCGGTCCTTTGCCGGATCTCCTCGACCGGGTCCGAGGCCGACGCGTCGATGGGCACCGCGCCGAGCCGGGAGGCCAGCTCGAGCTTCGACGGCCGGATATCGACGGCGTAGACCTCGAGGGCCCCGAAAGCCCGGGCGAGCTGGACGGCGGAAACGCCCAATCCGCCGATGCCGAAGATGGCGATCCGCTCGCCGGCTTGCAGACGCGACTTGCGCAGGGCGTGGAGCGAGGTGATCGACGAGCACATCATGATCGCCCCCTGTTCGAAGCCGACCTCGTCGGGCAAAGGGACGACGCTCCGGGCGGGGACGGCCAGGTACTCGGCATACCCGCCGTCGATATGCTTGCCGATCATCCGACCCCGGATGCAGAACTGCTCGCGGCCCATGATGCAGTAGAGGCAGAGCCCGCAGGTCACCATGTAGTGCACGCCGACCCGGTCGCCGGCCTTCAATCCCGTTACCCGCGAGCCGGCAGCCTCGACGACCCCGGCCACCTCGTGACCCGGGGTCACGGGCAAGACGGCCGGCGACGTCCCGGACCGATAGTGAGCGTCCGAGTGGCAGATCCCGGCCGCCCGGACCCGGATCAGCACATCGTCTTCCCCGATGGCCGGGACGTCCCTTGTTTCCATGCGTAAGGGTTTTCCGGTCTCCGTCAGGCGCAAGGCTTTCATGGCCGCAGGATATCCTCTCCGCGCTCCGATGTCAAAATGTTCGGGGCGGGCTGCGGGAAATTTCCCCATGACTGTGATATATTCCCGTTCCAGGAACTTGCCGGGGAGATCCTCCGTATCTCCCATATAAGGAGATGAACATGAGAAAAACCGTTGTCATCGTGCTGACGGTCATTGTGGCCGTCCTGTCGGCCGCCTGCGGCGGCGAGAAGGGTCTCAAGGCCGGGTCGGCGACCGGCGAAGCCCTGATGAGGCTCCTGCCCGAAAATACGCGCGGCGTCATGGTCATCGACGTCGGCCGGGCCCTGGCCGCGACCGGGGCCGCGAAGGCCCTCGAGGCCGGTCAGGACTTTCAAAACTATGAGGAGCTGGTCAAAGCCGTCGGCATCGACCCCATGAAGGACGTTTTCTTTGTCGTCATGGGCGTCACGGGGGCTGTCGATCTTAAGGACCCGGATGGCGCCGTCCTCGTCAATCTTCGCTACGAGAAGGAGCCTCTCCTCGATCTCGTCAAAGGCAATGTCGTCGAGCTCGTCGAGGAGAGCTACTCCGGGGTCGCCCTCTACAAAGGGCGGGTCGATGACCGGGCCGGCCGGACGCTCTGCGGCGCCTTCCTCGATGACTCCAATATCCTCATGGGCACGGAGGCCGCCGTCAAGGCCGTCGTCGACGTCTATCAGAAGAAAGCCGCCTCGATGGCCGGGAACGAGGAGCTGGGCCGGGCCCTCAAGTCCGTCAACAAATCGGCCCTAGCTTGGGGAGGGATGGTCGTGCCTTCCGACCTGGCCGGCAAGGCCGCTGAGGAGAATCCCCTGTTCAAGGTCATGGAGGGCATCACGGCCCTGACCATGTCCTTCGATTACAAGAACAGGAACCTGCTCGTTGATATGAGGACCGTGGGCGGCTCCAGAGAGCAGAACGCGAACATGGCCTCGACGCTGAACGGGCTTAAGGGGCTGGGGGCCATGATGTCGGGACAGGAGCCGGCCGTCGGCGAGGCCCTGGCCGGGATCGAGATCACCTCGGGCGCCGACTATGTGCGGCTCTACGCCTCTCTTCCGGAAGAGCTCCTTAAAAAGCTCCGGAACACCGCCCAAGAGAGGCTGGGCGACATGCTCCCGGTCGGCAGGAAACCGTCGGGCGAGGACAAGGACTAGGGGCGTTATTCCTCGAAAAGATACTCTTTGAACCGGAAGACGCCGCAAGCCAAGGCCAGAAAGACGGCCGTGATCGCGGCCAGGGTCAGGACGGCCATAACGGGCGTCGTCGGCTCGAGACGGAAGAGGAGAAGCGAGAGATACCCCTTGCCGCCGGGCAGCGGGCGGTAGGGCAAAAGCGATTTCAGGTAGTGGACGAGGGAGAACCGCTGGGTCGAGCCGGGGAAATATTGGATGACGTTCTCCCAACCGAAACCGAAGACCAGACCGACCAGGATCGCTTTCTTGAGGACGGCCCCGAGGAAGGCGAAAAAGGCGGTATAGGCGAGAAGCCCGAGCCCCAGGACGCCGGCGTACTGCAGGAAGGTCAGATAGAGCGAGGCCTGCCCGAGCCGGTTGCCGTTCATGATGAAGTAGGAGAGGGCCAGGTTCACGGCGACCATCACGAACATCAGGAGGACGTAGGCGGCGTATTTCCCGACGATGATCCCCGGCTTGGTCAGGGGCCGGGTGACGAGATAAGGCAGGGTCCGGCCCTCGATCTCCTCGGCGACGATCGAGGTCCCGAAGAACAGAGACAAAATGACGATGTAGAACTGCAGGAAGAAGACCATCAGGATGTCGTTGAAAACGCTCATGCCATCCTCGGCCCCGCCGTGGGACACGACGCGGACGACCACGGCGAGAATGACCGGAAAAAGGCCCAAAGCGGCGAAGGCCCGGGCCTTGCCGCTCTTGCGGCCGAGCATGATAAAGAACGACAGGACTTCGCGGGCCGACGTTCGGAAGGCCAGGATCGTCGATGGGTCCCTCATCTCACTTTCCCACCAAGTAGTCAAAGACCGCCTGAAGATTGTCGTCGGGTGAGGTGATCTCGTCGATCTCCACTCCGGCCTCGAGCACGATGCTCAAAAGATGTTCGAAGAAGGCGTCCCGTTTGTGGGTCTCGACGACCAATGTCCGGGAGTCCGGGCCGAAGGTCATCTTCTGGACGACCGCGTCGGCGACGAATCCGGCCGCCAGCCGCCGGGGATCGCTCGACCGGATGGAGATGACGTGGGGGTGGGCCTCGATGAGCTCGCGGACATACGGGATGTCCCCCTGGGCCAGGATCTTGCCCTGATGGATGAGGACGATGCGCGAGGTCAGGGCCTCGATCTCGGGCAGGACGTGGCTCGAGACGAGAACGGTCCGGCCCTCGCTCCGGAATTCCCTGATGAGCTTGATGAGCTTGCGCTTGCTCAGGGGGTCGAGGCCCGAAAGCGGCTCGTCGAGGATGAGGATCTCCGGGTCGTGGGCGATGGCCTGGGCGAACTTGATCCGCTGACGCATGCCCCGGCTGTAGCCGCGGATGAGCCGGTCCTTGTCGTCGGTCAAGCCGACGGTGTCCAGGGCCCGGGCCGCCCTTTCGGCCCGTTCGGCGGGCCCATAGCCGTGGAATCGGAGAAGCCCGGTCAGGAATTCCCAGCCCGTTACGTCCTCGTAGAACGAGTCCGCTTCCGGACAGAACCCGATCCTCGCGTAGAGCCCGTGGTCGTTCCAGGCCCGGCGGCCGTCGATGGTCACCCTGCCGATATTGGGCTTCATCTGGCCTGTGATGAGCTTCATGAAGGTCGACTTGCCGGCCCCGTTGGGCCCGAGGAGGCCGGTGATGCCGCTTTCGATTTCCAGGCTGACGTCGCTCAGGCCGAGGACGTTCCCGTACCATTTGGACAGGTTCTCGGCCCGGATGACGGCGCTCAATGGATGACCTCGACGCTGCGGATCTTGCGATGGAGGACGAAGGCCGAGAGGGCGCAGACGGCCGCCAGCACGAGCAAGGACCAGCCGGGGGCATATGCGTAAGGCGGCTTCTGACCGAACATGAAGGCCCCGGCCTGCTGGAGATTGGCCTTGACGGAAAACAAGGCCAGGGCCGGCCGATGGAAGATCCCGTTGAGGATCCCGAACAGGATGTCCGAAAAGAAGTAGCCTACGAAAATGAGGATCACGACGTATCGGCTGTTCTTGTTCAGGGACGATAGGAGCATGACGGTGAAGGCGAAGAAGACGGTCAGGAGGGCCGAATACCCGAGGATGGCCAGCGGAAGCCAGGGATGGTCGAGGAAGAACCGGAAGCTGCCGGCGAAGATGAGCTTGAAGGCCAGCAGAACGATCCCGGGCAACGCCGTCAGGACCAGGACGAAGAAGGCGACCACGGACATCTTTCCCAGGAGGTAATCCTTTTTGCCAAGGGGGCGGGCGAAATAGAGCTGGAGCGAGCTGTGCTTGAGGTCGTCGGCGACCAACCCCGACCCGGCGAAGGCCAGGACGAGGACGATGAGGAAGAGAAGGGAATCGTTGGTCAGATAGGCCTTGAAATAGTCCGGGGTGATAGTGATCAGCCGATCGCTGCCCCTGAGGAAGCTCTGGAAATCCTCCAAGCGCTCCGAGACGTAGAGGCCGACAAGCATGACGAAGGCCGGGACGAACGATATGGCGAACGCGAATTTGAAGCGCTTTTTACGGAACGCCAGCTGGATGCCCGTCCGGGTGATGGGCCACCAGGGGAAACGGCGCTCGACGAGCCGTCCGTCCCAGTGGGTGTACCCCTTGGCTCGAACGGTGGCCATCAGTCGACCCCCACGGCGCCTGCGAACAGGTCCTCGAGCGAGGTCCGGCTCTTGACGAAATAGCGCAGCTGGACGCCGGTCCTCGAAGCGGACCGGAAGATGTCCATGCGGTCCCCTTCGGGCGGCATGTAGACCTTGATGAGCTTGTCCTCCGTTTCCTCGACCCGGCAGCCCATCGCCGCGAGGTCCGCGCGGAAGGCGTCGCCGTCGCCCTTGATCCGCAGCTCGTACAAGCTGTATCGGACGGCCCGGAGGTTCTCCATGAGTCCCTCGGCGGCCACCCGGCCCTTGTTCAAGATGACGACCGAGGAGCAGATCGACTCGATGTCGGCCAGAATGTGCGAGGAGATGAGGACCTGGATGTCCTTGTTCGTCGAGATGTCCCGGATGAGCTCGAGGATCTCGATCCGGCCGTGGGGATCGAGGTTCGAGGTCGGCTCATCGAGGAACAGGATCCGCGGGTCGTGGACCAGGGCCTGGGCCAGCTTGAGTCGCTGCTTCATGCCGGCCGAGTACTGGTCCAGGAGGCGGTAGCGGGACTCGCCGAGCCCGACGTAGAAGAGGACCTCGTGGGCCCGCTTCATGGCCTCCTGGCGGGGCATTCCGGAGAGCTCGCCGAAATAGGCGGTGAAGGTCACGGCGTCCATGCCGGCGACGAAACAGTCGCTTTCGGGCATGTAGCCGACGGCCTTCCGGATGAGAGACTGGTCGCGGCGGATATCGTACCCAAGGACCTTGCCTTCCCCCTTGTCGGGGACGAGGAAGCCGAGGAGGATGCGCAGGAGGGTGCTCTTGCCGGCCCCGTTGGGCCCGAGCAGCCCGACGGCGCCCTCCCCGATGCGCGCGCTGACGCCGTCGAGAGCGACGATCCTCCCGTAGCGGAAGTGGAGGTCGTGGACTTCGATGCTCATGGCCGGACACCCAGTCTAATCCCAATCCTATACGGCGGGCAAGGAAAAAAGTTCCCCGGGCCCGCAGGGCGAGAGGGATAGGATTCCCCGGCGGATTTCATTATAATCGTCCTGAGTCCGCAGCCCGGAGTGAAGGAGAGCATCCATGAAAAAAGCCGTCATGTCGCTCGCCGTTCTGATCCTTGGCGCCTTGCTATGCGCCCCTCCCCTGCCCTCGGCCCAAGCTGGAGCCAAGGCCATCGCCTTCGACGACTTCATCAAGGTCAAACGGATGACCGATCTGCAGCTATCCCCGGACGGTCGGTGGGCGGCCTTCGTCGTCACGGTCATGGACAAGTCCGCCAACCGCGGCACGAGCGACATCTGGATCGTGCCCGCCCAGGGCGGGGAGCCGCGCCGTCTGACGTCGAACCCGGCCTCCGATTCCCAGCCGCGCTGGTCCCCCGACGGGCGGAAGATCGCCTTCGTCTCGGCCCGCTCCGGCTTGCCGCAGATATGGACGATCAACGTCGACGGGGGCGAGGCCGTCCAGTTGACGAGGATCTCGACGGGAGCCTCGGGCCCGGTCTGGTCGGCGCGCGGCACGCACCTGGCCTTCGTCTCGAACGTGTTCCCCGACTGCCCCGACGACGAGGGCAACCGGAAGCGGATGGAGGCGGTCGAGGCGAGCAAGGTCAAGGCCCGCCTCTACGACCGGCTGCTCTTCCGTCATTGGAACTCCTGGTGGGACGGGACGCGGAGCCATGTCTTCGTCATTCCGGCGGAGGGCGGAACGCCGGTCGACGTCACCCCGGGGGACTATGACACGCCCCCCATCGCGCTCGGAGGGAGCCAGGACTACGTCTTCTCGCCGGACGGGATGGAGATCGCCTTCGTCCGCAACGACGATCCCGAGCTCCGGCTGGGCCTGGGCACGAACAACGACATCTTCACGGTCGGCATCGGCGGCGGCGAGGCCAGGAAGCTCACCGCGAACAAGGCCAACGACCATTCGCCCCGGTATTCCCCCGACGGCCGCTGGCTCGCCTATCTGGCCATGGCCCGGCCGGGGTTCGAGGCCGATAAGCTATCGGTGATGCTCTGCGACAGAAAAACGGGCGCCGTCGCCGACCTGACGGCGGGGCTCGACTATTCGGCCGGGGAGCTCCTGTGGAGCAAAGACGGCTCGGCCCTCTTCTTCACAGCCGAGGAGAAGGGGCGGACGGCCGTCTTCAGGATCGCCGTGGGGACCAAGAAGATCGATAAGGTCCTCGAAGGCCACACCCTGAGCTCGCTGGCCGTCGCGCCCGACGGGCAGAAGCTCTATTTCCTGCGGCAGGCCATCGACCGGCCGAACGACGTCTGGTCATATGACCTGCGGTCCAAAAAAACCGCTCAGATCACCGATATCAACGGGGAGCTTCTGGCCGGCCTGGCCATGAACCCGGCCGAGGAGTTCTGGTTCGAAGGGGCCGAGGGCGCCCCGGTCCACGGTTTTCTGCTCAAGCCGCCGGCCTTCGATCCCCAGAGGAAGTACCCCCTGCTGATGCTCATCCACGGCGGCCCGCAGGGCAGCTTCGGCGACAGCTTCCACTACCGCTGGAACGCCCAGATGTTCGCGGCCGGAGGCTATGTCACGGCCATGGTCAACTTCCACGGCAGCACAGGCTACGGGCAGGCGTTCACCGACTCGATCAGCGGCGACTGGGGCGGCAAGCCCTATCGGGACATCGTCAAGGCCGTCGAGCACCTTCACAAGGCCTATCCTTTCATCGATAGGGACCGGCTGGGGGCCGCAGGGGCTTCCTACGGGGGATACATGATCGATTGGATCGCCGGCCAGACCGACATGTTCGACTGCCTCGTCTCCCATTCGGGCGTCTTCGACCTGCGCTCGATGTACGGGGCGACCGAGGAGCTCTGGTTCCCCGAATGGGAGTACGCCGGCACGCCCTGGACCAATCCGGATCAATACACAAAATGGTCGCCGTCCATGTTCGTGAAGAACTTCAAGACGCCGACGCTCGTCATCCACAGCGCCAACGACTTCCGCGTGCCGCTCGAGCAGGGCCTCCAGTTCTTCACCTCGCTCCAGCGGATGGGCGTGCCCTCGAAGCTGCTGTACTTCCCCGACGAGGACCACTTCATCTCCAAGCCCCAGAACGCCGAGCTGTGGTGGAAGACGATCCACGACTGGCTGGCCCTTTATCTGAAGTAACAAAGAAGGGGTCAAATCAGAAGAGGGGGTCAAATCTTCAATCATTAAATTTTCGTCGGCACACCTAACCAAGGAACATGAATCCATCGCCGGAAAATTTAATGATTGAAGATTTGACCCCTTCTTAAAGCGGGAGGCGGAGCATCGCTTCGGGATCGACCCGGGCGTCGAAGATCTTGACGGCCCAGTGGAGGTGAGGCCCGGTCGAGCGGCCCGTGCTGCCGCAGAGCCCGACGACCTGTCCCTTGGCGACCGCCTCTCCCCTTTTCACCTTGAGCTCCGAGAGATGGCCGTAGGTGCTGAATACGCCCAGCCCGTGGTCGATGATGACGGTCTTGCCTCCGAAGTAAAGATGGCTGGCCATCGCCACCCGCCCGGCGTTGGCCGCCCGGATGGGCTCTCCGAAAGGCACCCGGATATCGAGGCCCGCGTGAATGGACTGGAGGATGTTGTTATTGAGACGCCTCTGCCCGAAGTTCGACCATGTCGGGGCGGGATGGGGCATGATGAACGGCCCGTCGCCCAACCACTCGGGCGTGACGACCGACATGACCCAAGCCACGAGCTCGCTTTCCCTGCGGATGCGCTCCTGGGCCTCTTTCGGAGGGGTCACCAACTCGGGCTTGAATTGCAGCTTCGTAAAAGGGAAGGCCCGTTCGCCGATCTCGATATCCTTGCGGATCTCCTCAATCTCTCCGGCCGCCCTGGCGACCCGGATGACCATGGGATGAGTCCCCGGCTTGACGGCCAGATCGATGCCCAGCAAGGCGAACGCGGGGCGTCCCTCCGGTGCCGGCTTCAGGGTCACGTCCCGGCCGAGGAAACTCACCTTGACGGACCGGGCCGCGCCGCCCGGCTCGAGAGTGACAAGAATGGGCTCGCCGGGCTCGAGGGCCCTGTAGGCCAGCTTGACGACCGGACCCGCTGGCTCCTGGACAAGGGCCGCCGGCGGGGCGGCCGCAAAAAGGCCCAGGACGGCCGCAAGGGCAGGGACGAGGCCCGGCCGTCCGGAAGATCGCACCCCGACTCTCACGCCACGGCCCCCGTGGCGTCCTTTCTCAGGACTCGGCCGGGCAAGGCCCCGGTGTGCTCGCCCCGATCGACGACGACCCGGCCGTTGACGATGACGGCCTCGATGCCATCCGGATAGGCCGCGGGCTCAACGAACGTCGCCCGGTCGACGACCCTTTCCGGGTCGAAGACGACCAGATCGGCGGCCCATCCGGTCCGGACCGCTCCCCTGCGGACCAATCCGAGATGGGCGGCCGGCATGAGCGTCATCTTGCGGATCATCTCCTCGAGCGGCACGAGCCGCCGCTCACGGACGTAACGGCCCAGGACGCGGGGAAAGGTCCCGTAGAACCTGGGGTGCGGTTTCCCCCTGCCCAGCGGCCCGTGCGGAGCGACCGCGGCGCTGTCGGCCCCGACCCCGACGAGCGGATGGGCCAGGATGCGCTCGAGGACCTCCTCGCTCCCGTAAAAGCTGATCATCCCCACGCGGCCCTTTTCCGCCACGAGCAAGTCGCGCATGAAGTTGTAGGGGCTCTTGCCGGCCGCCGCCGAGGCTTCGAGGACGTTCAGCCCTTCGAATTTCCGGTTCGCCTCCGAAACCACGGAGGAGATGAGAACCTTCTCCCATGTCCCCCGGTCCTTCTCCTCTTCCGCCAGAGCGGCGCGCAGTCGAGCATCGAGCGCCGGGTCCTCGAGCCGGGCCAGGAAATCCTCGATCGGGCCTTCCCTCGACCAGAGCGGGAACAGCAGGGCCAGGGTCGTCGCGCCGGCGATGTACGGATAGCGGTCGGCGCGCAGGTCGATGCCCTCGGCGCGGGCCCTGTCGAGCCGGGCCAGGAGCTCGTCGATCTTCGACCAGTTCGCCGCGTCCCCGATCTTGAGATGGGAGATCTGCAGGCGGATGGACGATTCCCGGGCGATGCGCAGGGCCTCATCGACGGCCTCAAGGACGGCGTCATCTTCGTTGCGCATGTGGGTCGCATAAAGGCCGCCGCTTGCGGCCGCCGGCCGGCAGAGCTCGATGAGCTCTTCGGCGGCGGCGAAACTGCCCGGGGTGTATTCGAGTCCCGACGACAGTCCCAGGGCCCCACCATTCATGGCCGCCCCGACGCGCCTCTTCATCTCGCCGAGCTCCTCTGCCGTGGGGGACCGGTCGCCGAAGCCCATGACCGCGCCGCGGACCGTTCCGTGTCCGACGAAGGTCGCGTAGTTGAGGGCCGTCCCGGAGCCCTCGAGCCGGGCCAGGAACCCCTCGATGTCCCGCCAGGTGACATCCAGACCGTATTCGTCCCTCATGTCCTCGCGACTGCGGGCGAACATCTCATCGCTCAAAGGGAAGGGCGAGCTGCCGCACTGGCCGCTGACCAAGGTCGTCACGCCCTGGCGAACGGCGCTTTCGGCCCGGGGGTCGACGAGCAGCTCCTCGGCGGTATGGTCATGAACGTCGATGAAGCCGGGGCAGACCGCCGATCCCGCTGCTTCGAGAACGATCCGTCCGCGCCCGGCGGGAACTCGGCCGACGAGCTTGACGATCCCGTCCGCGATACCGATGTCCGCCCGAAAGGGGGGGCCTCCCGAGCCATCGTAGACCGTCCCGCCGAGAATGACCAAGTCGAGGTCCTTCGCCGAAGAGCAGCCCCTGAAAAGGACTCCCGCGCCGGACGCCGAGGCCGCCGCAGCCCCCTTCAAGGCTCGCTTGAGGAAGACCCGCCGATCGATACGCTCCATGCTCTCCTCCCCGCCCTTACGGTCGGAAGGTTCATGATAAGGGAATCGGCACGGGATGTAAACCTCGGGGCCCGCTTGCGTTCCCGGCCGAGGTCTGCTAGAATCTTGGTCCATGCCCCAGGTCCCCGGAGGAACACCCGCCCCGGAACGATCGGAAAGGAACGACGATGGCTGATGAACAAAAAGAGGCCTCCGGCCCGAAGCGCAAGAAGATCAACGCCCTGACCCTGGCCGAGATCGAGGCCGAGCTGGCCGAGTGCCAGGAGAAGCAGGGCGGTCTCCTGTCGCGATATGCCCGCCAGCTCCTGGCCCGCAAGAAGACCCTGTCCGGCTGACGAGGAAGCGGTCAACCCGCCCCTCCGCGCCGGCTCCCGCAAGTCAAAGGATTTCTTTACTTTTCGACCGTGCTTTGCTACAATACGCCCGATAAAAAACTAGGAGAACAAGAAGAGTGTTAAGCAAGGAACACAAAACGAAGATCGTCAAGGAGAACCAGGCCCACGCCAACGATTCGGGCTCCCCGGAGATCCAGGTCGCCCTGCTGACCGAGCGGATTAACCTCCTTATCAAGCATTTCGGCACCCACAAGAAGGACCATCATTCCCGGACGGGCCTGATGAAAATGGTCGGACAGAGGAAGCGGCTCCTCGAATACATCAAGAACAAGGACGTCGCCCGCTACGAACGCCTCATCCAGAAGCTCGGCCTCCGGAAATAGCCCCGCCGCCGGAGAGAACTCATGCCTCACACCATCAGTCTAGAGATCAACAAACGGACCCTGACCATCGAGATCGGCAAAGTCGCCAAGCAGGCCGACGGCTCGGCCCTGCTCCGTTACGGCGACACGATGATGCTGGTCACGGCGACCTCCCGTAAGGAGCAGAAGGACGCCAAATCCTTCCTGCCCCTCATCGTCGACTACCGCGAGAACACCTACGCGGCCGGCAAGATCCCCGGCGGCTTCTTCAAGCGGGAGGGACGGCCCTCGGAGCGCGAGATCCTCATCGCCCGCCTCATCGACCGCCCGGTCCGCCCCCTCTTCCCCGAAGGCTATTTCTTCGACACCCAGATCGTCGGCCTCCTCCTTTCGGCCGACCTCGAGAACGAGCCCGACACGCTCGGCGTTCTGGGGGCCTCGGCGGCCCTCTATTTCTCGGACATCCCCTTCACGACCCCGCTCGGGGCCGTCAAGGTCGGGTACATCGACGGCCGCCACGTCGTCAATCCGATGAGCACGGACCTCGAATCGAGCCCCCTCAACATGACGGTCGTCAGCAACGAAGGCGGCATCATCATGGTCGAGGCCGGGGCCCGCGAGGTCGACGAGGAGATCGTCCTCGAGGGTCTGGCTGTCGCCCACGAGGCGAACCTTCGCCTCATCCAGGCCCAGAAGGACCTGTTCTCCCAGATGGGGATCAAGAAGCGGGAATTCACCCCCAAGACCGTCAACCTCGAGAAGCTGGCCCGGGTCGAAGAGGCCCACGGCCAAGCCCTCCTCGAAGCCATGCAGGTCAAAGGGAAAAGGGCCAACCAAGCCGCCCTCAACGCGGTCATGGACGCCGCCCTGGCCAGCATCCCCGAGGATAATCTCGAGGACCGGGCCGAGACCCGGGAGCTTCTCCACAAGCTCGAGGAGAAGCTCTTCCGCGACTTCGTCCTGAAGAAACGCCTGAGGACCGACGGCCGGGGCTTCGACGACATCCGTCCCATTTCGATCGACATCGCTCCCCTGACCCGGACCCACGGTTCGGCCCTGTTCACCCGGGGCGAGACCCAGTCCCTGGCCACGGTCACCCTCGGGACCTTCGAGGACGCCCAACGCTTGGACAGCCTCGGCGAGGAATCCCGGAAGCGGTTCATGCTCCATTACAACTTCCCGCCCTTCTCGGTCGGCGAAGTCGGTTTCCTGAGGGGGCCCGGCCGTCGCGAGATCGGCCATGGGGCCCTGGCCGAGAAATCCATCCTTCCGGCCATTCCCGACCAAGAAGCCTTCCCCTATACCATCCGCATCGTCTCCGACATCCTCGAGAGCAACGGCTCCTCGTCCATGGCCACGGTCTGCGGCGGGGTCCTGGCCCTCATGGACGCCGGCGTCCCTCTGAAGATGATCGTCGCCGGGATCGCCATGGGGCTGGTCACGCAGGGCGAGGAGTACGCCGTCCTGACCGACATCGCCGGCGTCGAGGACCACCTCGGCGACATGGACTTCAAGATGGCCGGGACCGAGAAGGGGGTCACCGCCGTCCAAATGGATCTCAAGATCCCCTATGTCACCCTGCCGATGCTCCGGGACATCGTCGCCAAGTCCAAAGCGGCCCGGCTCAAGGTCCTGGCCCGGATGAAAGAGGCCCTGCCCGCGCCGCGGCCCGAGATCTCGATCTATGCCCCCCGGATCATCATCCTCAATATCAACCCCGAAAAGGTCGGCGAGGTCATCGGGCCGGCGGGCAAGATCATCAAGAAGATCATCAGCCAGACAGGGGCCCGGATCGACATCGAAGAGGACGGCCAGATCCTCATCGCCTCGACGGACATGGACGCCGCTGAGCGGGCCAAGCAGATGATCCTCGATCTGACCGCCGAGGCCGAGCTCGGCCGGACCTACACGGGCAAGGTCGTCCGGCTCGAAGAGTACGGAGCCTTCATCGAGATCATGCCCAACCTCGTCGGCCTTCTCCATATCTCCGAGGTCGCCCCGTACCGGATCAACAGCATCCGGGACGTCCTCCATCTGGGCGACGCCGTGACCGTCAAGGTCGTCAGCATCGACCCGGCCGACAACAAGATCCGGCTCAGCAAGAAGGCCCTGGAGGAAGGAGGCGACGAACAGGGCGGACGCCCCTCTCCTCCCCGCCCCCCGAGGAAGCATCCGCGGGAGCGCCGGGGCCGGTTTTGATTTCCGGTCCGGCTCGCCTATAATAAAGCTGCCGTCCGTCCGGGAGGCCGCGCCGATGAAGTTCCGACGTCCGGGCGCCGGGGGATTCACCCTGGCGGAAATGATCATCACCCTCTCCCTCCTCGCCATCCTCGCCTTGTCCGCTCTGCCCCTGGGCAAAGTGGCCGCCAAGCACGGCAAGGAGATCGAGCTCCAGCGGGCCCTCCGGCTCATGCGGGAGTCCATCGACGCCTATAAGAAGCTCGCCGACGAGAAGAAGATCAAGGTCGGCCGGGACACGGAGGGCTACCCCCCGACCCTCGAGGCCCTCGTCGAGGGCGTCGAGGTCGAGGAGCAGCGGGACGGCCGCACGGAGAAGCGGGTCATCAAGTTCCTGCGCCGCATCCCCAAGGACCCGATGACGAATTCCTTCGACTGGGGGCTGCGGTCCTACCAGGACGACCCGGACTCCGACCGCTGGGGCGAGGAGAACGTCTATGATGTCTACACCAAGAGCCAGGCCTTGGCCCTCGACGGGACCCGGTACAGGGATTGGTGAGCCATGAAGCCCATGCTCAAGGGCCGCAAAGGCTTCACTCTCATCGAGCTCATCATCGTCCTGAGCATCATCGGGCTCCTCGTCGGCCTGGGATTGCCTCAGTACAAGTCGGCGTCCATCAAGGCCCGGGAGGCCGTGCTCAAGGAGAACCTCTTCATCCTCCGCAAGCTCCTCGACCAATACGCCATGGACAAAGGAAAGTACCCGGCCTCCCTGCAGACCCTCGTCCAGGAGGGATACCTGCGGACGATCCCGGTCGATCCCATGACCCGCTCGGCGGAGACCTGGGTCGAGGTCCGCGAGGTCCCGACGCTCGAGGACCCGATGCTCATGGAGATTCCGGGGGTCGTCGACGTCAAGTCCGGCTCCGAAGACAAGTCGCCCATCGACGGCTCGCCCTATAACACGTGGTGACGCCATGGACCCCGCGAAAAGGAGGCGCTGCCGCGGCTATCTCATCATCATGCTGATGATGGCCGTTTTCGTCATCACGCTCGGCCTCCTCGTCGCCACGCCCATCTGGCAGACCGAGATCCAGCGGGAGAAGGAAGAGGAGCTCATCTTCCGCGGCCGCCAGTATGCGGAGGCCGTCCGTCTCTACCTTCTCAAGAACCCCAATCAGTACCCCGCGTCCCTCGAGGACCTTCTCGACAAAAAATGCATCCGCCGGCTTTACAAGGACCCTCTGGGCCCGAACGGGGAATGGGTTATCATCCTGGCGACGGGCCGGCCGGGGGGCGGCCCCGGCCGCGAGAGCGCTCAAGAAGTCCTTGTCGCCCCCCAGCGGGCCCTCTCGTCCATCAAGTCCGCCCGCATCCTGGGCGTCGTCAGCTCTTCGCGCAAGCGGTCCATCAAGATCTACAACGACCAGGAAAGCCACGACAAGTGGCTCTTTTTCTACGGTCAGGACCCCAAGAAGCTGCCGCGCATCATCACCTACGGCGAGAAGGACTGAGGACCGCCCTCAGCGCATGATCTTGAGGACCCAGTCGGGAAGGACGAACTGGAGCCTGTCGTTGGGCTTGAGACCGTACTCGGCCGCCCCTCCGGCCTTGAGCTCGAGGACGTAGCGGGCCGGCAGCCACGGCCCGTAAGACGGGCAGGGGTCTTCCCGGCAGGGGGGGACGTCGGCCTCGATGTGGATGATCCTCCTCGCGCTGTCGAGCCAGAGCATGTCGAGCGGGATCCAGGTGTTCTTCATCCAGAAGTGGTGGACATCCTCCGTCTCGAAAACGAAGAGCATGCCCTGGTCGATGCCGATCTTCTCCCGGAACATGAGGCCCCGGGCCCGTTCGTCGTCGGAAACGGCCAGCTCGGCGGTCACGGACCGGCCGTCGGGGAAATAGATCTTGACGAACCTCTCCCGCTGGCCGGCGAAACAGGCGATCTGAGCGCCGAGAAGCAGGACCACCGCGAGACGGGAACGCTCGAGAAACATGTCCTTCATCCTTTCACCGGGTGTCTCGATGGGCTTCGACGAGGGGGACGAAACGGACAGGAAGCAGCCGTTTCGTGTCGGTGTCCCCGTCCGTCCGCCGCACGAGGAAGAGCTCCTGGAGATCGGTCCCCACGGGGACGACCATCCGCCCTCCCGGGCCGAGCTGATCCGTGAGGGCCGTCGGGATCCGGGCCGCCGCGGCCGTCACGATGACGCTATCGAACGGGGCCGCTTCGGGCCAGCCTTGCGATCCGTCGCCTATCCTGAAACGGATGTTCCCATAATTCAAACCTTCGAGAACGGCCCGGGCCCGCACCGCCAGGCTCTCGACGATCTCGACCGTCCAGACCTCGCCGGCGATCTCCGCCAGCACGGCCGTCTGGTATCCCGAGCCCGTGCCCACCTCGAGAACGCGTTCGCCGCCCGCGAGCTCGAGAGCTTCGGTCATGTAGGCGACGATATAGGGTTGGGAGATGGTCTGGCCCTCCCCGATAGGCAGGGGCTCGTCCGCATAGGACAGGCCTCTCATGCGATCGGGGACGAACAGGTGGCGGGGGACCTTGCGCATGGCGCCGAGGACCTTCGGGTCCAAGACCCCTCGGGCCTTGATCTGGGACTCGACCATGGCCCGCCGCTCTCTCCTGAAGCTCTCGCTCATCTCTGAACCTTCGGGAGGGAAAACGCCTCCCTGATCAATAGGCGCGGGCGAAATAGGCGACGGCCTTGGCCTCCTTGCCGCACGACACGCAGGGACCGGAGATATCGGAGGGGCCTTGGCCCAGAGGGATGACACGCACCGTGGCCATCGTCTCGGCCTTGATCCGGTCCTCGCAGGCCTGGTCCCCGCACCAGCCGCTCCGGACGAACCCTCTCGAGGATTCCATGATGTCCTTGAATTCTTCGTAACCGCGGGCGTCCCGCGTGTTCTCTTCCCGGAATTTCAAGGCCCGCTCGAAAAGGGCCTTCTGAGCGTCCCGGAGGGCCTCCGGGACCCGTTCGCTCAACGCGGCCATGGGGACCGTCTCTTTGGCCTTATGGTCCCTGCGGACGAGGACGAACTGGCCCTGCTTGACGTCCCGGGGACCTATCTCGATCCTCAGGGGAACTCCGCGCATCTCATACTCGGAGAACTTCCACCCGGGCGTGAATTCCTCTCGGGCGTCCAGCTTCACCCGACAACCGACACGCAGAAGCTCGGCCTCGGCCTGCCGGGCCGCGGGCAAGACGGTCTGTTTCCAATCGCCGATGGCGATGGGCACGATGACGACCTGGACGGGGGCGATGTTCGGCGGGAAGATGAGCCCGGAATCGTCGCCGTGGGACATGACCACGGCCCCGATGAGACGGGTGGAAACCCCCCAGGAAGTCTGCCACGCATATTGCAGGGCCTGTCCGCGGTCCTCGAAACGGATATTGAAGACCTTGGAGAAATGCTGGCCCAGGTTGTGCGATGTGCCCATCTGAAGCGCCTTGCCGTCCGACATCAGGCCCTCGATGGCATAGGTCATCTGGGCGCCGGCGAACTTCTCCCCTTCCGTCTTGCTGCCGGCCAGCACGGGTATGGCCAGCTCCGTCTCGCTGAATTCCCGATAGATATCCAGGATCCTGAGGGTCTCCTCCTGGGCCTCCTCGTAAGTCTCGTGGCAGGTATGACCCTCCTGCCAGAGGAATTCCGTCGTCCGCAGGAAGGGGCGCGTGACCTTTTCCCAACGGACGACATTGGCCCACTGATTGATGAGCACGGGCAGGTCGCGATAGGACTTGATCCATTTCGAGTACATGGGCCCGATGATGGCCTCAGAGGTCGGCCGGACGGCCAGCCGCTCCTCGAGCTCCTCGGCCCCGCCATGGGTCACCCACGCGACTTCGGGGGCGAACCCCTTGACATGTTCGGCCTCTTTCTGAAGATAGCTCTCGGGAATGAAGAGCGGGAAATACGCGTTGACGTGTCCCGATTCCTTGAACCGCCGGTCGAGGAGCCTCTGGATATTCTCCCAGATCGCATACCCGTAGGGCCTGATGATCATCATGCCCTTGACCGGGGCGTAGTCGGCCAATTCCGCCTTGCGGACGATCTCCGTGTACCACCGCGAGAAATCCTCGCTCTTCGGGGTGATGTTCTTGACCTGCCGTTCGTTGTCGCTCACGTCTTCTCCTGGTCTGCCGACGCTTTTCCGGATTCTAGCCGCGGCCCCCGTGTTTGTCAAGAAATCCCCTTCCATTTCACCGTTAGGGGTGATTGACCGGCCCCGCCGGCCATGAGAACGTGGGATCGCCAATCCAAGGATAAGGAAGCCCGATATGCTGAGGAGGACGGACTGGGACTACAGGCCCGCAAGGGCCCGCTCGGCGGAACGGGGGTTCAAGCTCTCTCTGCCCCTCGTCGTCGAAGGGGCGGATGCCGATGGCACGATGTTCCGAGAGGAGACCACGCTCCGCTACATGAGCCACGCGGGGGCCCTCTTCCCGCTCCGAAGCCCGGTGGCCCTGGGCTCCAGGCTCAAGCTGGTGGTCGCCCTGCCCGACAAGCTTGCCGAGGGACGGGGCCTCAAGCTGGTCGTCAAGGGGACAATCGTCGATATCGACACGACGGAGAGGGAGGAGCAGGCCCCTCAGGTGGCTCTCCGGCTCGAGAGCCGGTATGTCATCGGGGCCGAGGCGGCGTGACATCCCCCCTGCCGGAGCGCTTAGCCGTTGAGGGTGAGAGGACGGGGGGGGAAAATGACCCCGGGATTCCTCAGGAAAAGCGATTGATGGGCCGGAGAGAAAGAGCGAATATCCCCGACGGAATGGATACCGCCAAGTCTTTTCATGAACCCTCCTTTCAAGGCGCGGCCAAGGCCGGAAAGAGAGAGCGGGTCTTCGAGCTCTCTCTTCCGGCGTTGGTCAAGGGCCAGGAGGCGGCCGGCCGGAGGTTCGAGGAGCGGACCGCCGTCTGCGGCATCAGCGCCCAGGAGGTGTCGTTCCGTCTCAAATCCCGTCTCATGATTGGCGCCAAGGTCGTCATCGCCCTGGACATCCCCCGGACACTGATCCTCGAGAACCCCCTCCGGATGGTCGTCTCCGGAATTGTTTCCTACGTCCGCTACGAGCCGCTGAACGGGAAGAGCCAGTTCGTCACGGTCCGCCTGGAGCGGGGGTTCCGTCTGCAGCCCAATCCCTATCCGACCTCCTCGTAACCGGGCGCGCCCGGGCCCCTCTCCAGGACTTCCCCCAATAAATAGGGCTGATTTTCTTTAACCTCTGTTTTTTCTGT
>CAYREO010000019.1:0-47857 GCA_964423315.1 uncultured Eubacteriales bacterium
CGCCGAGCCCGGCCCGCTCGAAGGCGCCCGGAATCACCGCAGCGACCGAGGGCGATCCTCGAGGCCTATCTGATATACGGCACTCCTCGGGCGGCCATGAGCTTGTTGAGCTCCGGGATGTCGACCTCGACCACGGTCTTGATCGTCGCCTGCAGGGGCGCGAGGAAGGCCTTGAGGTCGTTCATCAGGTCGATGGCCGTCTGCGTCGGCCGGCCCATGCCGCCGAAGGACCCGGCGATGCCGGAGACCAGCTCGGCCGTCGTCCCCCCGCGGAAAGCGACCATGAGCGGCTTGCGGTAGAAGCCCTGGTCGGACGGGCTGACGTAGTAGACGTTCCGGACGCCGTCGACCTTGTCCTTGACCGCCTTGAGCTTGGACGAGAGGGCCGGGTCGGCGGGCTTCAAGGCCGAGATCCGGCCGGCGGCCTCGTCGAGCTGCTTGGTCAGGGAGTCGAGCGTCTGGAGGAAGGTCCGGCCCTGCTGGGAGAGATCGCGGGCTTCCCAGAAATACTTCTGGGCCATCCGGCGATCCTCCATGGAGATGCCCTGGTCGGGGTCCTCGCGGACGACGACCGGCTTTTCGTAAATCTTGCCGTTGACCTCGAGCACGATCGTGTATTCTCCAGGCAGCGTATAGGGGCCGAAAGCTCCCGGCATGCCCCGGCGTCCGCCGCCGGGCGCTTCGGCCGGCATCTCCGCGGGGGCGGCGCCCTCCCGCAATGACCAGTACACCCGGTTCAGCCCGGGCTGTCTGGCGGCCATGAGCGTCGCGACCTCTCGTCCGTCCTTCGCTTTTATGGCCAGCGCGATTTTGGCGTCCTTGGCGGCGGCCGGATCGAGGTAGTAGCTGATGGCCGCTCCGTAGGGCGAGTTCTGACCGGCGTAGCCGGGGTCGCTGTAATTGTCGACCGTCGTCCGGTACGAGAAAAGGGTCGTCGGCTTGACGTCGAACAGCCGGGCCTCGGCCTTGACGGCCTCTGCCGTGAGGCCGGAGAGCGGCCGGATATCGTCGATGATCCAGACGCCCCGGCCGTGGGTCCCGATGATGAGGTCGCGGTCGCGGGGGTGGATCTTGATGTCGCGGACGGCCACGGTCGGGAAGCCGTTGCGGTAGGGGATCCAGTTTCGGCCGCCGTTCAGGCTGATGAACAGGCCGAATTCACTTCCGACGAACAGGAGATCGGGGTTGTCGAGGTCCTCGCGGACAGTGTGGAGATAGCCGTAATCGGGCAGGTCGCCGCGGATCGAGGTCCACGTCTTGCCGAAGTCCATGCTCTTGAAGACGTACGGACGGTAATCGGCGACCTGGTGGCGGGACACGGTCAGGTACACGCCTCCCTCGACGTGGTGGGAGGCCTCGATGCGGGTCACCCAGTTGTCGTGGGCGGCAAAGCCTTTGATGTTGGCCGTGACATTCTCCCAGCTCGCCCCGCCGTCGCGCGTGACCTGGACCTGGCCGTCGTCCGTGCCGACCCAGATGACGCCCTCCTTGAGCGGCGACTCCGAGATGGTCAGGATCGTGCAGTGGTTCTCGGCCCCCGTGTTGTCGATGGTCAGGCCGCCGGAGTCCCGGAGCTTGGCCGGGTCGTTGGTCGTCAGGTCCGGGCTGGCCTTGGTCCAGGAGATCCCTCGGTCGGTGGACTTGAACAGGTAGTTGCCGCCGAAGTAGAGGACGAAGCGGTTGTGGGGAGAGATGAGGATGGGCGAGTTCCAGTTGAAGCGGTAGGGCGGATCGGCCAGCGGGGGCTCGGGCCGGACGCGCTGGGACTCGCCGGTCTTCAGGTTGTGGCGCTCGATGCCGCCCATCTGGAGGTTGCGGAACATGACCCACCACTCGACGGGATCGAACTGGGCGTAGTAGCCGTCGCCGCCGCCGGTCGGCACCCAGTGATGGTTGAGGATGCCGGCCCGCTCGCGGGTGTTCGAGGGTCCGAGCCAGTTGCCGTTGTCCTGGAGGCCGACATTGACATAATAGGGGTCGCGCATGTCGAAGCCGACGTTATAGACCTCGGCCCAAGCCTGCGAGGCCACGCCGTAGGCCCGCGCGCCGCCGTCCCAGGAAATGTCGATGCCGCCGTCGTTGCCGCTGATGACGTGGCGCGAGTCGTTGGGATCGACCCAGACCGCGTGATGGTCGGGATGCGCCCCGCGGAAGACCTGCTGGAAGCTCTTGCCGGCGTCGCGGCTGACGTAGCAGGAACCGGAATAGACGTAGACGACGAGCTCGTTCGACGGATCGACGGTCAGGCGGCTGTAGTAGAACGGCCGGAAGTTGACCTGGTCGTAGGTCGCGCGGTCGGAGGCCCGGCGCCACGTGACGCCCTTGTCCTCCGATCGGTAGAGGCCGCGCCGTTCGCCTTCGGCCTCGATGAGGGCGTAGACGACGGCCGGGTTGCTGCGGGCGACGCCGAGCCCGATGCGGCCCCACGGGTAAGCCGGCAGGCCTTCGGTGAGGGCGGTCCAGGTGTCGCCGCCGTCAGTCGTCTTGTACAGGCCGCTGCCGGGGCCGCCGCTGCGGAAATAATACGGCCAGCGGCGGTGCTCCCACATCCCGACGTAGAGGATCTTGGAGTTCGAGGGGTCCATGGCCATGTCGCAGGCCCCGGTCTCCGGGTTGATGTAGAGGACCTTCTTCCAGGTCTTGCCGCCGTCGAGGGTGCGGAAGAGGCCGCGGTCCTCGTTGGGCCCCCAGAGGTGGCCCTGGGCGGCGATGTAGACGATGTCGGGGTTCACGGGGTCGATGGCGATGCGGCTGACGAAACGGGTGTCGGTGAGACCCATGTGCTTCCAGGTCCGGCCGGCGTCCTCGGATTTGTAGACGCCGTCGCCGGGCGCGACGGAGTTGCGGGCCGTCGCCTCGCCGGTGCCGACCCAGACGATGTCGGGGTGGCTCGGCGACACGGCCACGGCGCCGACCGAAACGGTCTTCTCCAGATGGAACGACGGCGTCCAGGTGATGCCGGCGTCGATGGACTTCCACAGGCCGCTCGGGCCGACGGCCGCGTAGATGACGGACGTGTCCGAGTCGGGAACGGCGAAATCGACCGTCCGGCCGCCCATGTTGGCCGGGCCGATGTTGCGGACTCGGAGCTGGTTGACGACCGTCGCGTAGTCGAACTCGGCCGGCTTGGCCGCGGGCTTGCGGACCTGGCCGGCGGACGCCGCGAACGAGACGAGAAGCAGGGCCGCGACGGCCGGGGCCAGGAGCTTCGAGCGATGACGGCGTGACATGGGAACCTCCTTGCGAACGATGGGAGTCGGAGGAAGTTTACCCTAGTCCGAGGGAGATATACAATATATTAGGTTCTTCGCCCGTTCCCGGGGATTTTCGACCATGAACTGGCGATTGATGTCCCCCTGAAGACCCCCATAGCGGAGGGGGACCCGTCGGCCGCCGACGGGGGAACCGTCGGGACTGGTTCCCGGGTGTCTGGGGGGCTAGGGGGGATATCTATCGACAGGATTCATTCCTGAAGAGCCCCGGGAATGGGAGAAGAACGTTATACTAAGATCGGCGCGAGCATCGTACTAGCCGTTACTCCCCGTACATTTCGGTGATGAGCCGCCGGAGCGCGGCGGCCTCCGCTTCGGAAAGCACGCCGAGGCGCGCGCCGAGACGGGCTTTGCTGACGGTCCTGATCTGGTCGACCGCGATCTCGGCCGGGCGGCCGGCGATCGCGGGCGCTCGGCGGACGGCAACGGGAAGGCAACGGGGACATGGACCGAAGGTACGTGTCCCCAGCGGACCCCAGCGGACCGTCAGCGGAAATCGGCGTTGAAGACCGGCAGGACCCGCAGGCCCTTGGGATTGTCGCGGACGATATTGACGACCCCGAGCTGGATGCCCTTCTCGATGGTCCAGGCATAATTGACGATGCCGACGCTCAGGCCGTTGACCGTGCCCCGGATGTGGTTGAAGGAGCTCGCGGCCAGGCCGTTGAGCCGGCCGCCCTTCTCGACCCGGACCATGGCCAGTCCGGCGAAGATGCCGTCGAGGTCGCGGCCGCCCACACCGATGCCGCCGACGACCAATCCTCTGACTTTAGGCGCGCCGGCGGCCAGCCCGCAGATGACGACGCCGGATACTTGTTCGCCCGCCCCGGCCCCGAGCCCGGCGATGATGAGGCCCTTCATATTATCCCCGGCCCCGACGCCCAAGCCGCCGATGGCGATCCCGTTCAGGTCCTCTCCGGCGCCTATGCCGAGCCCGCCGATAGCGAGGCCCTTGAGGTTCTCACCGACGCCAACCCCGAGACCCCCCAAGAACAACCCCGTCGCGTTCTCCCCGGCCCCGACGCCCAGGCCGCCGAGGCCGATGCCGACCATGTCGTCCCCGGATCCGACCCCGGCCAAACCCGCGCTCAGCCCTTTGACATTCTTACCGGCACCGACCCCCAGGCCGCCGATATTGATCCCGACGAGGTTCTCACCGCTCCCGACGCCTAGACCGCCGATGCTGAGCCCGACGAGGTCGTCTTCGGCCATGGCTCCCAGGATGCCGAGCTGAACGCCCCTCACATCGCCGCCGCCGGGGATGGGCCCCAGGGATAGGCCTCGGATGACGGCTCCCTTATTGTCCTCGCCGAATTTCCGCGGGGCCCACAGCGTGACATTGACGCCCGTAACCCGTTCGACTTGATAATCCCGGAAGTTGAACCGCAGCCCGGTGAAGCTCTTCGAGTTCCCGAAGCTGATCCCCCAGGTCTTCGAGGGAATGTCCACGCTCTGAGCATAAAGAGAGGGGGTAAAGGCGACAGCGATGATGATGAGCGCCGCGATGCTTGCCGATTGGCGGATGAATCCGGGTCGTTCCTTTTCGGTCATGTGTCTTTCCTCGGCAGACATGAAGAAATCCCTTGGATCATCAACTACTACGAAGGGCCCTCGCAAAAAGTTCACCGAGCCCCGGCGGCAGGCGCCTATGGCGAGCTGCGATTCGCCTCGACAACAAGCCGAACAGCTTCCTTGAGATTTTCCCGGGCTTCTTCTAAGGTCGATCCCTGGGTATTCGCGCCCGGGAGCTCTTCGACGAACCCGATATAACCCTCGGGGACCTTCTGGAAGACGGCCGTAAATGACATTTTTTCAGTTTCATCTAAGAAAGACGCACGTTGGGCCCGCTTTTTTCTCATGTCGGCAGCTCTTTTTCATGAATATATCATAAACTCAATCAGTAGTGTCCCAATGTTGAAATGAAAGATCTTTCAAGCTCGCACATATTGAATAAGTTACATCCGGTTCCGGCCGTAATCGATTTGAACGCATTTTGGTACTATTGTCGCCCTTCTATCCGAAAACGACAAGGAGCGCCCGATGAAAACCCCACCGAACATCTGCCTGGCCTTCGCCCCGCTGACTTAACGCGAAAGCCTTCGTGATATCGAGCCCTGCCTTCGGGCCTTGCAGAGCCGGCTCTCTCTCAGAATCCGCTTTTACAGGCGCCGCGCATTCGCAAACCGAACGGGCGGGAATTATCGGTTGTGTGCCGCCAACTAAGGGGATAAAATGAGGCTGGAAGGAGGGTATTATGAAAAAGCTCCTCAAATGCTTCCGCGAGCGGGACCGGGAACGGGACAACTGAGCCCGCCCGCCGACTAAACAAGCGCCATGACCGCGAAAAAGCCCAAACGCATCGAGGACGTCCGCAGGAAAGACGACCTTCTGGTCGTCACCGGGGCCGGCGGGTTCATCGCCGGGGCCCTGGTCCGCTATTTCCACGATAAGGGGTTCCGCCGCATCCGGGCCATCGACAAGAAACCCCTCCCCGACTGGTATCAGGTGACCCCCGGCGTCGAGAGCCTCTGCCTCGACCTCTCCTACCGCGACAACTGCGCCCGGGCCTGCGAGGGCGCCGTCGAGGTCTACAACCTGGCCGCCGACATGGGCGGCATGGGCTTCATCGAACGCTTCCGCGTCGAGTGCCTGCGGAGCGTCCTCATCAACACCCACATGACCGAGGCCGCCTACCGCGCCGGGGCCGACCGCTACTTCTTTTCCTCCTCGGCCTGCGCCTACAACATCGACCTCCAGCAGGACATGGAGTGCCGGGCCCTCAAGGAGTCCGACGCCTACCCGGCCAACGCCGAGCGGGGCTACGGCTGGGAGAAGCTGTTCTCGGAGATCGTCTGCCAGGAGTACTGGGCCGAGCGCGGCCTGAAGACGGCCATCGCCCGCTTCCACAACGTCTACGGCCCGCACGGCACCTGGGACGGCGGCCGCGAGAAGGCCCCGGCGGCCCTGTCGCGCAAGGTCATCGAGGCCAAGGACAACGGCACCATGAGCATCGAGATCTGGGGCGAGGGCACCCGGACCCGGAGCTTCATGTTCATCGACGACTGCCTCGAGGGCATCGACATGATCATGCACTGCGACGAGCTCATCGCGACGCCCATCAATCTCGGCTCGTCCGAGCTCGTCTCGGTCAACGGCCTTCTCGACATCATCGAGAAGGTCGCCGGGTACAAGGTCAAGCGGACCTACGACCCGTCCGCGCCCAAGGGCGTCGGCGGCCGCAACTCCGACAACACGATGATCAAGGCCGTTCTCGGCTGGGAGCCCTCGACGCCGCTGCTCACGGGGATGTCCAAGACCTTCCCCTGGATCGAGGAGCAGTACTATCTGCGCAAGGCCGGAAAGCGGGTCGTCGTCTGATCCCTTCGGCTACTTCGTCTTCTCTGAGACGACGATGGCCGTGACGTCGCGGACCTCTCCGCCGATGTAGGGCCGCTGGATCTTGATCCAAAGCCGGGAGTCCTTGATGTCCGAGGCCCCGTCGAAAATGAAAAAGGCCTCCCAAAGATCGTACGTCTCCTCTTCGTCCTCGAACTTCACCGGCTTTCCCGTCGAGCCCGACTTTCCGGGCATGGCGTATTCCTTGGCCAGCCCTTTGTAGAAGGCGACGACCTCGGCGAACGAGTCGCCCGTCGTGTAGATCGCGACCTTCTGCGACGTCACCTTGGCCGCGGCCAGCGCCTCCATGGCCTCCTCGGTCGCTTCCTCGTCGAGCTTGGCCCCCGGATAGGGCTTGAAATCCGCCGCGCTCGCCGGACCCCATGCGACCAGGGCCGCGATCACGGCAACGAGAAAGATCCTTCTCATGGCCGACCTCCTGTCCTAGAAAATAGAACTCCCTCGTGGCCATGTCAAGCCTCCCGAAGCCGCCGCGAAAGATCCCTGCGCCCTGAGGGGCCTTTGTTCCTCGCGGCTCGAAAATTCGGGGGATTCGATCCGTGATCATCTCCTGTCATCGGCAAGATCGGGAAGCCTGCCGATACTTGACAATCAAGGGAATGGGCGATAAATCATTACCATGTGCGCGATGGCGGTGCAACCCGCCGAAGGGGTATGAGATGATCCGACAATTCCTCCGCCCGGTTGTCGCCGCGTTCATAGCCGGATGCCTGCTCCTTGTGAATTCCGGCGCGTCCTCAAAAGCCGAAGCACCCATTTCAGAGTCCGCCGCCCTCCGGGCGGCTTCCGACCTGAAAACGTATCTCGAAAGCCGGGCCGCCGCCGAGCCGTTGCGCCGTCTTGAGGAAATCATGCGCAAGGCCTCCGCCAAGAACGCCCTCAACGGATACGCCATGGCCCTGATGCTCGCGGGCTCACCGGGGGACGCTCTCTACGTCCTTTGCGAAGCCGCCGCGTGCTCGCCGAGGGATTTCCTGCCGTTCAACAATCTGGGGGCCCTGCTCAACGATCTCGGTCAGTACGAGCGCGCGCTCGCGTTCCTTCGATATGCCGACGAGCTCTCCCCCGACAATCCGATGGTCCTGTCGAACCGGGGCATGGCGGAGCTCGGTCAAGGCCGGGCCGGCGAAGCCGAGAAGCTCTTCAAGCGGGCTGTCGCCTTGGCTCCCAAGCATCCCCAGGCCAACTTCGCCCTCGGGATGATGGCCCGGCGACGCAACGAACTGGACGCCGCCGAGCGACTGTTGAACGCCTCGCTCGACGGCTCCTATACGTCCGCGGCCGCAGAAGCCCTCGGCGATCTCAGGCGCGCCGCGAGGCGGAGCGGGGCATCGAAGGCCCGCCCGGCCAAAGAGCCGCCGCCAGTCCCTCCGCTGGCAACCCAGGCCGGTCAGGCCACACGGGTCAAGCTGCTGACGGTGGAACTGCCCAACAGCGCGTCCGCGATCGCCGCCCGAAAGGCTTTCGAGGCCGAATTGGAAAGGTTAGGACCGGCCGTCCAGGCGATGCAGACCGAAGCGCTTGGCTTCGTCTCCCAAGCGCGAGAGGAAGCGCAGAGAACAAGCACGGAGGCAAGACCTTCCCCCGGCGGCGGCGCGAAGATCTTCCGGCTCACCCCCGACAAGGCCAAACGCGGCCTTCAGAGCGCCGAGCTCTGGTGGGACCGTCTCAAAGGCATCGAGAACGCCTTCCTCGCCGACATCGATGCCCGGATCCGCGAGGCCCTGTCGGCGCGAGGCGAGCTCGAGAAGGCCGCTTTCGCCGAGGAGATGAAGTGCGGTTCTCTCCCCGCGGGAAGTCAGCGGAACAACTGTCGGGAGGAGGTCCGCCGCCGAGCCTGCGCCCGCCACTTCGAGATGTTCGATCCGATCGCGCCCGAGATCGCCGCGCTCTACGCGCGCTTCGCTCCGCAGTGGGAGGCGGCCGCCGAGGCCTATCACCGAACGGTCAACTACTGGGCGAGCTTCATCCCGGATCCGATGGAAGCGGCCAGGACGAGGGCTGGAGCGAGAAGTGGGCCGCTGAATGAATACGGTGCGGCGATCCTTCCCCGGATGGTCATGATGACCGCGGCCCTCGCCCCCCACCAAAGCTGCCTCTCGGCCCCCCCGCCTTCCCAATCGATCGAGGGCGAGCTCCGTCTCGAGGACTTCAAGGTCCCGTGCTCCATGCCCGGCCTCGGCCTCGACCTCGTCATCGTATCCTTCCATGTCGACTGCACGGCCGTGACGGTGGCCGGGGATTTCGGTCCCCTGGCCATCGAGCTCGAGTGGGACTTCGTCCGCAAGACCGGAACTCTGTTCCTGGGCGCTGAAGCCGGCATCGAAGCAGGAATGGGCCTGGCCTTCGAGTCCTCGCTCAGGACCGGCGTTGTTCTCAGCTTCGACCGTGATTCGATGACCGACATCGGCCTCGAGCTCAAGGCCGAGGTGGGCATCAAGCTCGGGGAGGTCTTGTCGGCCGACAGAGGCGGCGCGGAAGCCGGGGTGAGGATCGGGCTCAACTCGGGCCTCACCACATGGTGAAGGAGGTCCTCTCATGGCTCATCGAACGGTCATTCGGGCGGGCGACCGCGGTGCTTGACAAACACGGGAATGGGCGATAAATTATTACCATGTGCGCGATGGCGGTGCAAGCCGCCGCGTAGGCATGAGATGATCCGACAATCCAGCCGCCAGGTCCACGCCGAGATTCCCGGGCGGGGAAAGCGCGCGCCGAGACCGCGGCGCCCGCTCTGGGGCGGACTGTTCCACCCGTCGTAGATACCCTTTCGGTCACCAGCCCCAATACCAAGGCTCCTGACGGCGCTTTTCCATCCGGCCGTCGGCCGGACGGTGAGAGGAGGCAAGATGTTCCGTCCGACTCATGTCCGCGATATCTCGGGGAGCGGCGTCCTTTCGGTCGCCCGCTTCTCTCCGCCGCTCAGGGCGGCCGTGGCCGTCGCCTGTTGCTTGTTCCTCGGCCAGTTCCTCTGGACACCCCTCGAAGCGTCGCCGAAGCCTCGGCAGATCAGGCCGACCGGGGCCGTGACACCCGTTCAGGCGAAAGGAGCGACCCTCAGCCGCGAGTTCAGCTTTGCGGGAGCCGATAAGCTCGTCGTGGAGCTTAAGATCGCCGGCCCGGGCAAGATCCGGGCGCGGGCTGTCTGGACGGGCACGGCGGCCAGCCTGGCCCTCATCCTCAACGGGCCCGGCATGACCCAGGCTTACGCCCGGCGCGACGGATCGAGCCCCCTGAGCCTCGAGTTCGACCTCACGGACGAGCTCGCCGCCAGGGGGAGCGACTGGAGGCTATCCGTCGTCGGTTTTCAGTCTGGAGCCGCAGCCCGCGGAACGCTGACGGTCGAGCTGCCGGCGGCCCCCTCCATCTCCCCCGTTGACCAAGCTCAGGCCCCGGCGGCCAAGGCGCAAACGACTCCGTCCGCCGCCCAGGCCCAGGCGTCGGGGGAAAAAGCGCAGACGCAGACCGCGGCGACGACCGAGAAAGCCGCCGCCCGCCCCGAGGTCAAGGCCATACCCCAGGACGCGAGACCTGTCCGCACGGGCCTGAAGGGCTCCGCGTCCTTGAAGAAGGTCGAGCCCGCGGGGACCGACGAGGACGTCACCCCGCTCCGCGAATTCATGGAGCAGCGGATCGGGGAGATCTGCCGGTCGAACGAGCTCGGCGGATTGTTCGTGCCGATCTTCTTCAAGTACTTGGAGGAGGTCGCGGCCGACCCCGGTCTCCTCAAACAGTACTATCGCTCGAGCGCACACAGGAAAGGGCAGACCCAGAGGGACTTCGATCTTCATTTCCACCGCGTCGTCAAGGCCTACCGGGAGATCCCGCAGGACTTCAAAGCCCGGCACTTCGTTGCGGGCTACGCCCAGATGGGCCGGGGAACGCGTCTCGATCTCAAGCGCCTCGGCGCGGACATCGTCCAGAAAACGCGCCCAAGCCTGGGGCCCGAGATCAAGCGGCTCGCCCAGGAGGCCTTCTCAGGCCGGTTCCTCGTTCCGGCCGACAAGGTTTCGTTGACCGACGTCCCGATGGAGCGCCGGGGCACCCGGCCCGCGGCCAAAGTTCAGCCCCGGACGGCCACCCCTCCGGCCAGGCTCGCCGCCGTCGACAGCCTCGTGGGCCGCGGAGCGGGCCTCCGCTCCGAAAGCCGCCTGGCCGAGCTCCGCGACACCCTCCGCCAGGCCGGTGCGGACATCCCCGAATTAGCCGTCCAGAGCGCGTTCGTCAGGACGTTCTTTCCCGACCCTTCGACGCTGCGGACCCTCCCCTCGATCGACGGCAAGACGAGCTCCGTCGATTACTATCGCTACAAGATCACCCTCGATTGGTTCCACTGCCTCAACAAGAACGAGACGACCAACGACGAGCCCTATTTCGGCCTGATCACGATGCTTCCCCAGTTCGACGCGTCCGATACGTCCTTTTTCAAGTATCTCAAGGACGGCTGCCTGGACTGGACCTCGAGCTACACGACCCGGACGTACGGCGGGGTCGGCCGGGGCGAGGAGCACGGTCTCAAAGGCGAGGACCGGGTCGTCTTCGACTACCTGACCTTCAACAGTCCGGCCTCTTTCACCATTCAGCTGTGGGAGGAGGACTACAGCAAGGGCTCCGTCGCCGACGGCCTCCGGCTGGCCGCCATGGATATCATGCGGCGCATCCAGAGCGACATCAAAGCGGCCATCATAAGCCAGGTCCAAGCCTACATCGCCGACGCCATCCTCAGCCTCGGCGGAGGGATCGATTCGTCGGGCGCCCTCCGGCTCCTCGAGCAGATCTTCCCCGGCGGCCTGAGCCCGGCCGACTTCCAGTCGATGCTCTACAATCTCTATTCGGGGCGGGCCTTCGACGCCTCCTGGTACCTCGTCTATTTCCTCTTCTCGGGCGGGGATTTCCTGCAGACCCTGGCCATGATCGGCGGCGGTTCGACCGTCATGGGGGCCATTTTCCTCGGCCTGGCCGTCTTCGGGCCCGCCATCGCCGACATGTTCGAGGGCTTTTTCGCCGGCGACATCGGGAAGGGGCTCTGGAACCTGTTCAAGATCCTCACGGTCATCCCGCTCATCATCGACCTGTTCAAGCGGATGTTCACGAGCCTCAGCTCGTTCTTCCGGGGGCTCATGGCCTGGCTTGACCCGGACGATTTCCTCGGCGAGAGGACGATCGTCATCGAGAGGACATCACCCGACTGGCAGAACGACGCCCGGGACGGGGAATGGAGCCGGGGGCGCATGGGCGGCGTAAAGGCCACCGAGGCCGATGCCCATTTCAAGCGCCGCGGCTTCGGCCCGACGAGGGACAATTCGTCCTTCCTTTGGGAGAACATCTTCTGGGTGCCCGTGATCAACTTCAAGAAAGAGGTCACGATGCCGTTGTGGAACTGGTCCCAGAGGACCTCTTGGGGCGGGGCGACGGTGACCGGCTGGATGGGGGCCCCGCCGCAACAGACAGGCCCCACCCAGACCTACGTCGCCTCCGAATACAACGTCATGTACCAGGTCAAGCGGGAGGTGGCCGGCGGCCGGACGACCTACGGCTACTGGTTCCCGTCGACGCCGGCCCTTGGCTCGAAGATCATCACCTACAAGGGCAAATCCTCGCCGGACGCTTGGTGGACCAACATCATCCGGGTGACGGTCATGAGCCTGACGACGGACAAGGCTCCCTGGGCCGTCCTCGTCGATGAGAAGACGGGCCGGTCCTTCTACAGCCTGTCCGGACCGGTCTTCGAGCTCGAGGCCGACCCCGGCGCCGACTACACCCTCTATCTCCTCAAGCTCGGCGAGGGCGAAACGGCCGGCTACGTCTCGATCTATGAAGGGCCAGTGATCAACGTCCAATGCCCGCCGCCGGGGTCCAGCGTCAAGAGCCCGTCCGGCGGTTCGAGCGGAGGGAACCCGCCCGGCTCCGGCCGGGCCCGGCAGCACCTGAAATAAGCGCGACTCCGAAGTGACGGGCCGGCGCAGCCGGTTGACCCTTTCCTTCAAACTCCGTATAGTGAACCCGTATTCCGCGATCGTCACTCAACGGAGGGACCGATGCCGCAAACCCCGTCAAGAATCCCTTGGGCCCCCATCCTCGTTCTCGGCAGTCTTTGGGGCCTGTCCGAGGCCGCCGTGGGCATGGTTCTCCGCCAGTGCGCCTCGACCGTTTCCGGTTCCCTGATGACCGGCGCCGCGCTTTTCTTCCTGACCGCGGCCTGGATCATCGCGCCCCGGGCCCGAACCCTGGCCATCATGGTCCTCATGGCCTCCGCCTTCAAGCTGTTCGACGCCCTGCTCCTGGGCCTGCCGGTCCTCCACGGGGCGGTGGGCAATCCCATCTTCGCCATGGTCCTTGAAGCGGCGGCCTTCCTGCTCATCGTCAGCATCATTCGCGAATCGCTGGCCGGGACCTTCGCCGGCCGGAGCGTCACCGGGGGCCTCGCCGCTCTCATCGCCGTCAGTGCCTTCCCCCTCGTCCGCTTCGCGACCGGCATCGCCGCCTGCGTCGTTGCCGGAACGTCCATCCCCCTGTCCCTTTACTACGCGCCCGTGGCCATCGCCCTCTCGGCGCTCACCGTGCCGCTGGGCTTCGCCGCCGGCGCCCGGCTGGCCGCTCTCGAAGCGCGCCTGAGCCCGGCCGCTCTGGCCGCGTTCCGCCGTCTCTCGCCCGCCGTCGCGGCCCTTTCGCTGGCTGTGCTGGCCCTGCTGAGACTGATCTGAGCCGACCCCTTACGGCATGAGATACAGCTTCCCCAAGATCGTCGAGCTTCTGGCTACGGGCGAAGGGCTCGTCCTGGCCACGGTCGTCGAGACCGAGGGCTCGACTCCCCAAGTACCGGGGGCATCAGCCGTGTTCTCGGCCAAGGGGCTCGAGGCCGGCACGGTCGGCGGGGGCGTTCTCGAGGCCCGGACCCAGGCTATCGCCGGCATCGCCCTTCAGGACGGCCGTTGCCGGCTCGTCCGCTTCCGGCTCGACGCCGACCCGGCGGACAAAGACGGCGCCATTTGCGGCGGGCGGGCCTCGATCCTCGTCGACCCTCTCTCGGAGGGCCGGGCGAAGGTCTTCGGGGAGGTCTCCAAAGCGCTCCGAGCCGGGGCCTCCGGCGTCCTGGCTTCCCTCGTCGTCCGCGTCGAGGGCGACGAGGTCGAGGTCCGGCGCCAATGGCTCCCGGACGGGACGATTCCGCGGGGTCCCGCTCTCGCCGCGGCGGGCCTGACCGAAGATGCGGCCCGGGCCGCTTTCGCTTCTGGCCAGCCCCGGGTCCATCGGCGGGAGAAGGAACTCGTCTTTCTTGAGCCCGTCCGGCCTTTGCCACGACTGGTCATCGCCGGGGCCGGCCATGTCGGCCGGGCCCTGGCCCATCTCGCGCGGCTCCTCGACTTCCACATCACGGTCATCGACGACCGGACCGAGTTCGCCAACCGCGACAACGTGCCCGATGCGGACGCGCTTGTCGCCGGCGACTTCGCCGCTTCCCTCCGCGCGATCCCCGATTCGCCGGAGAACTACTTCGTCATCGTCACCCGCGGCCACGAGCGCGACGCCGAGGCCCTGCGGGCCTGCCTGGGCCGGCCGGCGGCCTACGTCGGGATGATCGGCAGCAGGAGCAAGGTCGAGGCCATGCGCCGGGAGTTCCTCGATAAAGGCTGGGCCACGGCCGGGGAGTGGGACCGGGTCCGCGCCCCCATCGGGCTCGAGATCGGCTCGAAGACCGTCGAGGAGATCGCCGTCAGCATCGCCGCCGAGCTCGTCCAGGTCCGTTCCGGACGCCGGGAGAGGCGCGCGATATGATCTGGGCCGTCGTCTTGGCCGCCGGACGCTCGCGCCGGATGGGCGCGCAGAAGCTCCTCCTTCCGTACGGCGGGAGCACGATCGTCGAGGCCGTCGTCCGGGCGGCTCTCGAGGCCAGCCTCCAGGGCGCCATCGTCGTCCTCGGCGCGGACGAGGAGCGGGTCCGCGCGAATCTCGCCCCCTGCGCCGTGACGTTCGCCGTCAACGAGGATTGGGAACGCGGCATGTTCTCCTCGGTCCGGGCCGGGTTCGAGGCCCTGCCCGAAAAAGCGACGGCGGCCGTGGTCATGCTCGGCGATCAGCCGTTCGTCAAGCCGGAAACGATCGACGAGCTCGTCGCCCGCTACCGCGAGACGCGCCGGGGTGTCGTCCTGCCCGTCCACGGCGGACGGCGCGGCCATCCCGTTCTCATCGACACGAAATTCAAGTCCGAGATCCTCTCTCTCGGTCCCGAGGCGACCCTGCGCGATATTGTACGCACCCACACGGACGAGGTCCTCGAGGTCGAGATCGACGACCCCGACATCCTGCGCGATATCGACACGCCAGAGGACTACGAGCCGCCCGCCGGCTGAAGAACTCTCGGTTTTCTGGTTCTCCTCCCGATCCCGGGGCTTCTTTGTGGAAGACTTGCCATTTTCTTTCGTGCTCTCTTCAGATATTTCCGGTCCCCCTCCGCTATGGGGGTCATCAGGGGGATGCCTATCAGTGTCGCTTGATAAAATGATCCCCGGGTTCCGGAGGAGAGCCTTCCGGAGGGCTCGGGCGTCATTTCTTACGAAGTCCGGTCGGAGTGCAAGGCCCCGATTTTCTTGACACGGCCGGGTGGAAACAACAAGAATGAAAGAACACCGGATGAGGAGGAGGTCCCAAAAAATGAGAATTGGATCCCGGATCTCGATCGGCCTGTTTCTCGTTCTCTTCACTTGGGGCATTGGCATTTCCGTCCCACTCTCAGCCGTCCCCGCGGGTCCCGTGGCCGGGGATAGCACGGCCAAGCGCGCTCCGACGGTCGAGGACCTGCTGGTGCTCAAGTCCGTCGGCGGGGCGCAGATCTCGCCCGACGGGGCCAAGGTCGCTTACACCGTCACGGAGACCGATCTCGACCAGGACGCCTACGTCACCCAGATCTGGCTGGCCGACGTCGCCACGGGCCGCGCCTTCCAACTGACCCGCGGCAAGAAGTCCGCGTCCGGGCCCGCCTGGTCGCCGGACGGCCGGTGGCTCGCCTTCACTTCGAGCCGGGCCGACGACAAGTCCCAGCTGTTCGTCATCAGCCCCGAAGGCGGCGAAGCCGTCCTGCTGACCAAGGCCGAGACCGGCGTCGGCGGATTCGCCTGGTCCCCGGACGGCAAGACGATCGCCTTCACCGCCTCCGACCCCGTCCCCCAGGAATCCAAGGACCGCGAGGACCGCTACGGCGACTACCAGGTCGTCCGCCGCGAATACACGCATACCCACCTCTGGACGGTGGATGTGGCCGAAGCCCTGGCCGCTCCGCAACCGGGCAAGCGCCGGACGAGCGGCAAAGACTTCAACGTCGGGAGCTTCGCCTGGTCGCCGGACGCGAAGAGGATCGCCTTCAGCGCCACGATCAACCCCGACCTCATCCACGGCGGGACGTCCGATATCTTCGTCCTCGACCTTGTCGACGACGGGGTCAGGAGGATCGTCTCCCAGCCCGGGCCCGATTCCTCCCCGCTCTGGTCGCCCGACGGGCTCTCCATCCTGTTCCACTCGGCCATGGGCCGGACCGGCTATTTCGCTCTCAACGCCCGCCTGGCCCTCGTTCCGGCGGAAGGCGGACCCGTGCGCTCCCTGACCGACGCCTTCGACGAGAACCCCTATGCCTCGGCCTGGAACTCCGGAGGCATTTGGTTCTCGGCCTCACAGAAGACGGCCTCGCATCTTTTCCGGCTCGATCCCCAGACCCTGCGCATCGAGCGCGTGAGCGCCCCGGACGGGGCCTTCTTCGGGGGGTTTTCGTTCTCGAGCGACGGCAAGAGGACAGCCTTTCTCACCCACTCCGGAGCGACCCTCGGCGAGATCGCCGTCTCCGGCCTGCCGTGGGCGCCGCGGACCTTGACCCGGATGACCGACCAGGTCGCCGGTTTCGTCCTCGGGACGCGCGAGGTCATTTCCTGGAAGAGCAAGGACGGCATGGAGATCGAGGGAGTCCTCATCAAGCCGGCTGATTTCGACCCGGCCAAAAAGTACGCCCTGCTCTGCGTCATCCACGGCGGGCCCACGGCCGTCGACCGTCCCATCCTGGCCGCCGATCTCCGCTACTACCCGGCCGACATCTGGGCCGCCCGCGGGGCCCTCATCCTCAAGGTCAACTACCGAGGCAGCGCCGGATACGGCGAGAAGTTCCGGCGCCTCAACGTCCGCAACCTCGGGGTCGGCGACGCCTGGGACGTCCTCTCGGGCGTCGATCACCTGGTCAAGAAAGGCTGGGCGGACCCGGCCCGGGTCGGGTGCATGGGATGGAGCCAAGGCGGCTACATCTCGGCATTCCTGACGACCTCGTCGCGAGCGTTCAAGGCCATCTCCGTCGGGGCCGGCATCTCCAACTGGGCGACCTATTACTACAATACCGATATCACGCCCTTCACCATCAACTATCTCGGCGCCAACCCGGCCGACGACCCGGCCATCTACGCCAAGACATCGCCGATGACCTATATCAAGAAAGCGGCGACGCCAACCCTCATCCAGCACGGCGAGTTCGACCGCCGGGTGCCCATCCCCAACGCCTACGAGCTGCGCCAGGGCCTCGAGGACCAGGGTGTGCCGGTCGAGATGGTCGTCTACAAGGGCTACGGGCACGGCATCACCAAGCCCAAGTCCATGCGGGCGGCGATGCAGCACAACCTCGCCTGGTTCGGACACTACATCTTCGGCGATCCCAAGCCCGACCTGACCGCCCCTCCCCTGCCGGAGAAGCCCGAGAAATAGGTTTTTTCCCTGTTCCCGGGGAATATTGAAGAAAAGGAGGGCGATAGGTGTCCCCCTGAAGACCCCCATAGCGGAGGGGGACCCGTCGGCCGCCGACGGGGGAACCGCCGGGACTGGTTCCCGGGGGTTTGGGGGGCTAAGGGGGATACCTATCGGCAGGATGCAATTGACATCCCCGGGAACAGGGGAACGACCCTATGGATTTTTAAGAGTGGTCGGGGCGGGGCCGCGGGTTTGTCCGGTCTCGCCGAATATGCTATAAAACAATGTTGGAGTTTCGCGAAATTGCCCGCCGAACCGTTCAAGGCCGAGAAGTGACGGCGACCCCGATCAGGGTCCTCTATCAGGACGACGACTACCTGGCCGTCGATAAGCCCGAGGGAGTGCTGTCGATCTCGGAGGCCGGCCGCGGCGGACTGCCCGAGCTCCTCGCGGACATCCACCCGGGCAAGCTCTTCCCCGTCCACCGCCTCGACCGGGAGGCCGGCGGGGTCATCGTCTTCGCCCGCAACGCCGCCGCCCACCGCCACCTCAACGGGGAGTTCGACCGCCGGGCCGTCCGCAAGACCTACGTCGTCCTCGTCCTCGGCAAGCTCGCCAAGGACCGCGGCCGTATCGACCGTCCCATCCGCGAGTTCGGCTCGGGCCGGATGGGCGTCGACGAGGAGCGGGGCAAGCCGTCGGTCACGGATTGGGAGGTCGCCGAGCGCCTTGACGGCTACACCCTCGTCCTGGCCCGGCCGGCCACGGGAAGGCGCCATCAGATCCGCGTCCACTTTTACAGCCTGGGCCACCCGGTCGTCGGCGACCGGAAGTACGGCGACCGGGAGCTCCAGGAGCGCTATCCGCGGCTCATGCTGCATGCCCTGTCGATCGAGTTCGTGCTCCCCTCGGGAGAGCCGCTGACGATCGAGGCCCCGCCGCCGCGGTCCTTCGAGGCCGTCCTCGAGGTCCTGAAAAAGAGAGGTTGAAGTCATGCTCAAGAACAAGTCCATGGCCGCTCTGGCCGCCACCCTGATCGCCCTCGCTGCGGTCGCCGCCGTCCCCGCCCAAGTCATGCCCGATGGTAAACGGGCCCTGGCCCACATCGAATACCTGGCCTCGGACGAGCTCCAGGGCCGCCGCTCGGGCACGGACGAGTACCGACTGGCCGCCGAGTACGTGGCCGCGAAGATGAAGGAGGCCGGCCTCCGGCCCGGCGGCGACAGCGGCGGCTGGTTCCAGGAGGTCAAGCTCCCCAACTGGAGCCACTACCCGCGGCCGGCCCGCCTCGAGATCGTCTCGCCGGCCCGCCGCGTCTTCTTCGCCGGCCGCGGCCGGGACTTCACGCCCATCGCCGGGACGGGCTCGGGCGTCGTCCGCGGTCCTCTCGTCTTCGCCGGGTACGGCTTCCGGTCGGAAAAGGACGGATGGGACGATTACGCCAAGCTCGACCTCGGGGGAAAGGTCGTCATGGTCATGGCCGACCTCCCGCCGTTCGCTTCCGATGAGGCGAGAAAGGAATGGAATCTGGAAAAGAAGGTCAAAGCGGTCTCCGAGAAGGGCGCCGTGGGGCTCATCGAGATGGACGTGGCCGAGCCCGACCCCGGGGCCGGCCGAAGGCCGAGGTTCGAGGCCCTGCGGCCCGGCCAATGCCCCGAGGATTTCGTCGTCCTGAGGGCCGGACGGAACTTCGCTGACGACGTTTTCTATTCCGTCAACAAGAGCTGGCGCGACCTGGTCAGCAAGACCCTGCGGACCAAGGCCTCTTTCACGGACGAGGTCGGCGTGACCGTCGAGATGGAGGCCCACTTCGTCCGCGAGGACCGGACGGCTCCCAACGTCATCGGCATCCTCCCCGGCCGCGATCCCAAGCTCAAGAGCGAGGCCCTGGTCGTCGGCGGCCACCTCGACCACATCGGCGCGGGCGTCGACGGCTGGATCTACAACGGGGCCGACGACAACGCCGCCTCGGTCGCCGTCATCCTGGAGCTGGCACGCACCATGACCGCCAACAAGTTCAAACCGGCCCGGACCATCGTCTTCGCCGCCTGGGCCGCCGAGGAGCTCGGCCTTCACGGCTCGCGCCATTACGTGGAGAACCCGGCCGTCTCCCTCGACAAGACCGTCCTCTACCTGAACATGGACATGGTCGGCACGGGCGACCCCAACCTCCTCGTCGGCGGCATGACCGAATTCGCCGAATTGTTCGCGACGATCGAGCGGGCCCTGAGCCCCGACCTGCGGGCCATGCTCCGGCCGCGGCCCAACTACCGCGGCTCCGACCACACCTCGTTCTGGGCCAAGCTCGTCCCGGCCATCAGCCTGCGGACGGGCGACGTCCTGACCCGCCGGCTCGACGACCATCATCCGGAATACCACACCCCCGGCGACCGGGCCGAGACGATCGATCCCGGTCTTCTGGCCCTGGCCGGGCGCTACCACTATGAGATCCTGACCCATCTGGCCATGAGCAAAGACGATCTTCTCGACCCCGTCCACCGGACGCTTTTTCTCCACCGCGACGCGTTCGTCGCCGACCTCCACTGCGACACGATCGGCCGGCACATCGCCGGCGAGGACCTGCGCCTCGACCTGCCCAAGGGCCATATCGACATCCCCAAGCTCAGGCGCGGGGCCGTCGATCTCCAGGTCTTCGCCTGCTTCGCCGCCCCGCCGCCAAACGAGCTCGAGAAGAACCGCTCGGCGAAGAGCGTCTTCGGCCAGCTCGACGCCCTGCTCCGCCTCGTCGACGAGAACCCGGACGACCTGGCCCTCGTCCGCTCGGTCGCCGAGCTCAACGCCGCCCGGGCCGCGAGCAAGGTCGGGGTGCTCCCCGCGATCGAGGGCGGCTACGCCATCGAGAACGACCTCGCCATCCTGCGCTCATTCTACCGGGCCGGGTTCCGGCTGATGACCCTGACCCACTGGTACGCGACCGACTGGGCCGACGCTTCGGGCGACCCGGAGCCCGTCCACGGCGGGCTGACGGAGTTCGGCGAGAAGGTCATCGAGGAGATGAACCGGCTGGGCATGATCGTCGACATCTCGCATGTCCATGACGAGACGTTCTGGGACGTTCTCCGGGTGTCCAAGGCGCCGGTCGTGGCCTCTCACTCCGCCTGCCGGGACCTGTCGCCCCACCACCGCAGCCTCAGCGACGAGATGCTCAAGGCCCTGGCCGAGAACGGCGGCCTCGTCGGCATCAACTTCTGGCCGGGACTGCTCCGCAGCGAGATCGACCGCAAGCAGGAAGAGATCTTCGCCGCCGTGGCCGCCGAGCAAGGCCTGCCGACAGACCGCATGGCCATCGGCCGGCTCGAGCCCGCCGTGCGCGAGAAGCTCATGGCCGCCACCCAGGCCCGCTGGGACGAGGTCCGCAAGACCCTGCCGGTCGTCGACGTCAAGACCGTCGTCGATCACATCGACCACATCGTGAAGCTCACCGGGAAAGCCGACCACGTCGGACTGGGCTCGGACTACGACGGGATCAGCAACACGCCCGTCGGCCTCGAGAACATCGGCCTCCTGCCCAGCATCACGAAGGAGCTCGTCCGCCGCGGCTACAAGCCCGAGGACATCCGCAAGATCCTCGGCGGCAACTTCCTGCGCGTCTTCGCCGCCGTCGAGAGGGCCTCCTCAAGGAGCTCCTTGGCCGCCGCAACTGACTGAAAAATGATAGGAGATATGGCCGCATGAAAGCCTTGAGTCCCCGCCTTCGCTTCAGATCGATCGTCCTCATTTCAACCGTCATGGCCGTCGCCCTCCTCACGCCCGGACCGGCCCGGCCGCAGGGGCAGCCCCAACAGCCTCCCCGCCTCATGCCCCGGACCCCTCTGGCTCAGGACGTTCTCGATATCCTGGCCAACGAGATCTCGGGCCAGCTGGCCTTCAACAATCTCGTCAAGCTGGCCGGGGCCCCCTGGCTCCGGGACGAGCGCGAGCTCCGCGAGGCCTTCCACGAATCGGAGACCATCGCCGCGTTGGCCCGCGGCTACGGCATCAACGACGTCCGCATCGACCGCTTCCCGCGCGACAACACGTTCGACTACGTTCTCGAGGCCGAGTTCTGGACCCTGAGCCCGGCCAAGCGTCTCGTCGCCCGCCTCGAGGCCGATCCGGCCCTTTCCGCCGGCGTTCCCCCCAGCCTCGATCTCGAGGCCGAGCTCGTCTACATCCCGCCCCTGTCCCCTGACGAGGCCAAGCGCTGGCAAAAGGAGGGCCGTCAGGAGCGCTACGCCGGCAAGGTCGCCCTGATGTGGTCCCACGCCGGACAGGAAGCGGCCAAGGCCCTGGACGCCGCGGGCGTCGCCGGCGTCGTCTCGTTCAACTCCCGCGAACGCTATTTCGACCCCGATCAGGTCGTCTACGGCCGCGGTTCCTACACCGGGCACGCCAACCTCCGATTCGGGTTCACCGTGTCGTGGCGCCAGTGGTCGGAACTGCTCGAGGATGTCGAGAGCGGCCAGCCCATGACGGTGAGGTGCCGGGCCCGCTCGGCCGAGTTCCCCGACCGCTTCGAGAACGTCGTCTGCGTCATCCCCGGCTCGGAGCCCGACAAGAAAGGCGTGATCTTCACGGCCCACCTCTTCGAGGGTTACACCAAGCGCGGGGCCAACGACAACATGGGCGGCTGCGCCGTCCAGCTCGAGATCCTGAGGGCCCTCGACAAGCTCATCCGCGAGGGGGCCCTGCCGAGGCCGCGGCGGACGATCACCTTCCTCTGGCCCCAGGAGATCTCGGGAACGTTCGAGCAGATCAAGCGGACGCCCGGCCTTCCCGACCGCCTGAGCGTCAACATCAACATGGACATGGTCAGCGAGGGCCTGCGCAAGAACAACGCCGTGATGACCATGAGCGAGTGCCCCAACCATCTGCCGAGCTATCTCGACGGGCTGACCGACTCGATCATGAACTACGTGTGGCGGACCAACGACATCGTCTACCTCGGCGACTCGCCGCGCGGCCGGCCGGGCGGCCAATACTTCCCGCGGCCGCTCTGGGAGAAGAACGGCTCGCGCGACGCCTTCCGTTATTTCATCCACGAGGCCACGGGCGGCAGCGACCACATCTGTTTCAACAACCCCGCCGTGGCCGTGCCGGCGATCGAGCTCTTCACCTGGCCCGACCAGTGGTATCACGCCGACACGGACACGCCCGACAAGGCCGACCCGACCCAGATGAAGCGCGTCGCGTTCATCGGGGCCGCCGCCGCTTGGGCGGCCGCCAATTGCGACGACGAGGTCCAGACGGGGTTGCTGCGGGCCGTTTCCGCCTTCGGCTACGCCCGGGTCGGCAAGCGCGAGCTCGCCCGGGCCCTGCAGACACTCGCCGAAGCCGACGCCGCGGGCCTGCAGCGGGCTTACG
Organism: uncultured Eubacteriales bacterium; assembly: GCA_964423315.1. Classification (GTDB taxonomy): domain Bacteria; phylum Acidobacteriota; class Aminicenantia; order Aminicenantales; family Saccharicenantaceae; genus RBG-16-66-30. The sequence goes on from CAYREO010000019.1 coordinate 22,770, forward strand.
AACGGGCCCTCGGCCTCGTCGCCCTGGCCATCGACCGCGAGAGCGGAGCCGTCCGCAGCATCGAAGGGATCTATTCGGGCTCGGCGGCCGCCCGCCGCGAGCTGGCGGCCCATCTCGAGCAATGGAGGCTCTACGGGAGCGGCCTCGAGAGCCAGGTGCGGCAGTTCGCGGCCTTCCGGGCCGCGGCGTTGAAAGCAAAGCCGCCCAAGACCCGGGCCATGAAGGCCGAAGAGAAGCGGATGGGCTCGCGGGTCCCCGCTCTCGCCCCCGATGTCCGCGGCCGGGAGTTCCAGCTCGAGTCGAGCGAGCGCTACAAGAAGTTCCTGGAGGCCAACCCCGACGCCTTCAAGGATCTGAAGATGACCACGGCCCAAAGGCGGGCGGCTCTCAATTACGTCGATGGCCGCCGTTCGCTTTCGATGATCCGCGACCGGGTCGAGGCCGAGACCGGCACCGACCTGGCCATGGCCGACCTTGCCTCCTTCATCCGCGCCTTGGCTGACGTAAATTACTGCAATATAATAAAGTAGCAAAAAATCGGGGCCTTTTCCCGGCCTTAATCGAATTTTTTAATGGCCAAACGAGCCTATAAGCCTATCATTGAGAAGGGCGGGCTTTTCTGCTATTCTGAGCCTCCATGGAAACCCCGTGCGAAGCAGTCCCGATTGTCGCCCCATTCTAGCCGCTGATGGAAACCGATAAGCCGTTCGACCCCGCCTTCGAGGCCCCCGTCATCCTGGACCGCGGCCGCCACCCCATCTCGCGGCGCGACATCGACCCCGATTGTCTGAAGGTCCTCTACCGGCTTCACAACCACGGCTTCACGGCTTATCTCGTCGGCGGGGCCGTGCGCGACCTGCTGCTCGGCCGCCGGCCGGCCGATTTCGACGTCGGCACGAACGCCCGGCCCAATCAGATCAAAAAGCTTTTCCGCAACGCCTTCCTCATCGGCCGCCGCTTCCGGCTGGCCCACATCAAGTTCATGGGCGGCAAGACGATCGAGGTCTCGACCTTCCGGCGCAAGCCCGACCCCGAGGAAATGGAGGCCGAACGGGAGGAGCTCGATCGGCGGGCCCGGGCCGAAGCGGAGGCGGCCGGGATGGGCGGGCCACCGCCGGGAGAATGCCCCACAAACGGGGAAACGCGGCTCGAAGAGTCGCCCGTGCTTCCCGGCGATGACGGAGCCGGCGCCGGCATGCACGAACCAGGGACAGTCGACGAGCGGCCGGACGCTCGAGACGATGATCGCGGGCCGGGCGACCGCGAGGGCGAAGGCCCACCGCCGCCCGGCCGCGGCCGCCGCCCCCGCCCGCCCCTCAAGCCCATCGCTTTCGGGACGCCGCGCGAGGACGCCTTTCGCCGCGACCTGACCATCAACGCCCTGTTCTACGACATCGCCACGTTCTCGGTCATCGACTACGTCGGCGGCCTCGAGGACCTCGAAGCCCGCCGCATCCGCATCATCGGCGATCCCGACGAGAGCTACACCGAGGACCCCGTCCGTATCTGGCGCGTCCTCCGCCACGCGGCCCGCCTCGGGTTCTCGATCGAGGAGCGGACCGCCGAAGCCATCCCGCGCCACCGCGAGCGCCTGGCGGTCTGCGCCGGCTCGCGGCTTTTCGAGGAACTCAATAAGGAGATCAAGACCGGCAACGCCCGGGCCTTCTTCGAGGCCGCCCGGGCCCACGGCATCCTGCCCCTCGTTCTCGGCGGGTTCGGCACGTTCTACGAGCGGGACGGCGCGGCCTTCGACCGCCTCTCGGCTCTCCTCGGGGCCCACGCCGGGGCCGTCGCCGCCGGCGCCCCCCCGCCGCTCGACGTCGCCTACGCCCTCCTCCTCTGGCCCTGGGCCGAGCCCCTGCTCCCCGCGATCGAAGGCGACAAGGTCAAGGGGCTCTACGACCTTTTCCGGGAGACCAGGCCCGCCGCCCTCGTCCCCAAGATCCTGCTCTACGACGCGGTCCAGACGGTGGTCATCGCCGATCAGATGGTCGAGGCCCTGCGGACGGGCCAGATGCGCTGGTCGCTCAAGAAGCGCCCCCACTACGCGGGCGCCTCGCAGCTGGCCGCCCTCGCCCTGGGCGGGTCGTTCGGGGAGGGCGAGGACCCCTTCGCCGCGCTCTTCGACGCCAAGTTCGGCGCCGGGCCTCGCCCGGCCGGCGACCGCCGGCGGCGGCGACGACGCAGAAAGCCTAAGACGCCCGCCCCGCCTTCAGATCGACCCGCCTGACGGCCGTCCCGCCGTGCCTCGAGCGGGCCGTGAACTCGACCCAGCCCTCGCGGCCGTCGAGCTTGACCAGGACGCAGAAGCGCTTGGCCTCGCCGCCCCTGAGCCGGAACTCCGCCCCCTTCGACGGGATGGCCTCGCTGCGGGCCGCCGGATCGAGGGGATCGACCACGGTCGGCCCTGCGGCGATCTCGACGACGCTCAGTCCGCTCTTGCCGCTGACGGCGATCCTGTCCATGACCGCCCGCTTGAGGGCCGCCGCCCGGTCGGACGATGTCGGGTAGACGCGGTCGTTGCGGGCCGTGATCTCGATCCAGAAAAGGTTCCCGGCGGCCGGAGTGATCTTGACATCGGTCAGCTCGACCCGCGGGAACTGGCTCGCGCAGTACATAACGAAGTTGGCGTTGCGCAGGGCTTCGGTCTCGATGTAGCGGGCCGGCGGCGTCCGCCCGATGTGCTTGCGGGCCGTCCCGCCGATCCAGATCTCGCCGAGGTCGGGGTGGCGGAACTTGTACGGCGTGATCCACCCCTGGCCCATGAGCTCGATGTCGATCCACTTCATGAACTCCTCGTCCGACACCCGGCCGTCGCCGTCGAGGTCGGCTTCGAAGACCGGCGAGCCCCAGAGCTCGATGAGGTAGGCGTAGGCCCCGAGCATGTAATAGGTCGCCGCATGGGCCTGCCCGCTCAGCCCGCCGATCGTCGGGGTGTAGTCCTTGAGGATGCGGGCCCCCGTGCTGACGATGGCGTTCTGGACGTCCATGTCGTGCTGGTACTCGGGCGCGACCTGGCGGTCGGCGATGTAGGCGTACTTGTCGGTCTTGCGGAGCTCCTCGAGCCGCTGCTGGACGGTCATCTGGCCGCGCGGGCCGCCGCCCGCCGGAGCCCCGGCCGCCTGCCCGCCCCGGGGCTGGACCGCCGGCGGGGCCTGGAACATGATCAGCCTGCCCGTGTTGTGGTAGTGGAAGGAGGCGAAGATGTTGGGGTGGGCCAGCTGGAACTCGAAGACGTTGCGGGTCTCGACCTCGCTCATCGGGTAGGGCCAACCCTGATCGAGGCTCCAGCCGTAGGGAAAGTTCCGGTTGGGGTCGGGGCCGCCGATGTCGTCCTCGTTGATGAGGCCGTCGCCGTCGTTGTCGTAGCCCTCGGGCCCGATGCGGCGGAAGCGAAGGACCTCCTCGCGCGGGTCTTCGACCCGGACGAAGCGCCGCTTGTCGGGCGAGAGCTTCCAGTCGCCGGCGGGGTCCTCGACGTACATCATCGACAGCTCGCCGTCGCCGTCGACGTCCTCGGTCTGGTCCTCGTCGCAGAGGCCGTCGCCGTCGTCATCGGTCGGCCGGTAGGTCTCGCGGGGGTTGTTCTCGGTGTTGGCGAAGCGGACGTAGGAGTCGTTGGCATCGACGTTGAGACCGGGCAGGATGTAGAAGGTCGTCCGGTCGACGAGGTCGTGGACGAAGGCGTCGTAGTCGTAGCGGGTCAGCAGGTACCAGGCGAGGTAGAGCGAGCAGGTGATGCCGTTGACCTCGTTGCCATGGATGGCCCCGTCGACCCACATGGCCGGCTTGTCCTCGGCCCGGCCGGTCTTCTTGGCCGTGATGGTCAACAGGAGCTGGTCGCGGCCCATGCGGCTTCGGCCGATCGACTGGATGTCTGCGAGGGCCGGGTATTTCTTCTGCAGGTCGCGCATGATGCCGGTCCACTCGTCGTAGCCGTAGTAGCGCTTCCAGCTGATCGGGAAATCGAGCTCGCCGTGGTAGCCGCCTGGGCTTTTCTGGAGCTTGGCTTGGGCCGGGGCCGCGAGCGGGGACGGGGACGGATATGGGGAAAGGGATGGATGCGGTGACGGAGCCGGAGCCGCGGCAGGCTCGGCCGAGGCCAAGGCCACGATGCCGACGATCAGCGCCGCCGCCACGATCCTGAGCGCCGTTCTTTGCGTCATGTTCGTTCTCTTGATGTTCATGGCCGCCTCCCTACTGGGCCTTGACATCCCGGACGGCGGTGCCGCCCTTCTGGGACGAGACGACGACCTTGAGGGGCGAGTCGCCTTCGACGGCGATGAGCCAGCGGACCTCGCGCCGGGCCCCGCCCTGTCGCGCTTCGGCCGGCGCGGCCCCGCCGCCGAAACGACGCTGGGCGGGAGCCGCGGGATAGAGGGGATCTTCGGGCGGGGATGCCGGACCGCCCGCGCGCGGCCCTCCTCCGGCGCCGCCGCCGCCCGGACCCCCCGTGCCCGGGATGCGCATGGCCCCGTCGATGACCCCGAGCCGCTGGTAGGGTGTGCCTTGCAGGAACTTGACCTTGTCGCGGTCGACGACGAGCCAGACGACGTCCTCGCGGTTGCCGCGCAGGGTGGCGCCGCGGGCCGTGTGGGTCGCCAGCGGGCCCCTGTTCTCGATCGAGGCCGTGACCTCGATGATCCGGAATTTTCCCGGGCCCGAAGCCGCCTGGACGACCCGGGCCTTGGCGTCGTTGATGACGATGTCGGGCATCAGGCCGGCCCGGAAGAGTTCGAAGCGGAAGTGGCGGTCGCAGACTTTGAGGAGCGGTTCACCGGGCCAGGCGTTCGAGGGATAGAGGGGGATCCAGCCGCCGATCTCGCCCTCGCCGAGCTCGGGGTGCTTGAATCTCTTCCAGGAGACGAAGAGCTTGCCGCCGTATCTCTCGTCCTGCCACTTGAGGAGGGCGCGCTGAAGGAGGAGGCGCGTTTCGGCCTCGTCGGCGCCCGGTTCGATCGCCGGGAATCCCGGGATGTCCTTGGCCGGGTTCCAGAGCTCGGTCGTGATGGACCAGACGCCGAGCTGGAGGAAGTCCCAGTCGGTCGTCATCCCGAAGCCGTAGCGCCGGTCGTTCGTCTCGTCGTAGCTGACGCGCCAGCCGCGGGGCAGCTCGTAGCCGCGCTCGATGGCGTATTTGTTCTTGGAGGTCTTGCGGAGCTCCTCGCGCAGGGCGGGAATGGCGGCCGGATTCTTCCAGGCCTCGGGCACGTCCTCGTCGATGATCTCGAGATAGCGCTTGCCCATGACGAAGTCGAAAACAGCCACATCGCGGGGGTGGAGCCGGGAATGCGGGGCCGTTCCGAGCGGCCGGAAGGTGAAGCCGCCCGAGGTGTGGTAGAACTGGGCCATGAGGATGTTGGGGTGGGTGTGGAAGAACTCGGCGATGGCCCGCGATTCGGGGGCCGAGGTCGGGTAGTCTCCCGAGCCGCCGGGGAAGCCCTGGTCGTTCCACCAGCCCTCGGGGAAGTTGCGGTTGAGGTCGATGCCCGCCTCGGGGTCCTCGCCGCGGCGGCCGTCGCTGTCGTTGTCCTTGTCCTCGACGATGACCGACCAGCGCTCCTTGGTCGTCGGGTCGTTGGGGGCGACGCGGACCATGAGCCGGGGGTCGACGTCGTCGACGACGAAGGCGCCGCGGGGATCCCGCCATCGGAACTGGGTGATGAAGCCGTCGCCGTCGAGGTCGTCGGGGCCGTCCTCGTTGACCTTGCCGTCGCCGTCGTCGTCGTGGAGCATGCTGTTCTGGCGCTGGGAGATGCCGTGCTCGACGCTGTTGAAGACGCCGTCGGGATTGACGATGGGACAGATGTAGAAGGTCTTGCGGTCGACGAGGGTCGTGATGTCCTTGTCGGCGCCGTAGCCGGAGACGAGCTTGTCGATGGTGTAGAGGCAGACCTCGGTGCCGGTGAACTCGTTGCCGTGGGTCGAGCCGCAGATCCAGTGGCCGGGCTTGCCAATATAGGGCTTCATGGGCTCGACGTTGCGGACGCCCTCGGCCCGCGGGTTACGGAGGCGGACGTGGGCGTCGACGGTCGTGCCCGTTTTCATGTTGGAGACGACGAGGACGTGGATGGGCCGTCCCATGGTGCTGCGGCCGATCTCGAGGAGGGCGGTGATGTCGGGGTGGGCGGCGGCCACGTCCTTGAGATACTTAGCGGTCTGCGGATAGCCGTGGTAGGCGTCGAAGGAGATGGGGACTTTTTGCGCCGCGCGGGCCGGCGCGGCGGCCGGGCCGAGGATGAGGACGAGAGCGAGGGCCAGGGCGCAGACCGAGGCCGGGATCGCGAGGCGAGGATGGGATCTCATGCTGTTCCTCCTTGTCGGCAGGAATCGTGGCCCGGGCGCCGGCCGCGTGCTCGGGCCGGCCCGGAAGCGTTCACTATATCGCGTTTCGCCCTAAACGAAAAGGTTCTTCTCCCGTTTCCGGGGCATAGGAAATGATGAGAAGGCGATAGACATCCCCCTGAAGACCCCCATAGCGGAGGGGGACCCGGCGGTCGCCGACGGGGGAACCGTCGGGACTGGTTCCCGGCGGTCTGGGGGGCTAGGGGGGATGTCTATCGCCGAAACTCCTAGCAGAAAGCCCCGGAAATGGGAGAAGAACCAATAAATGGCGGACAAACGTTTGCACCAAGGTTCGGAACTTCCTATAATGCGGGGGACGCGGAGCGAGACCGAAGGAGAGCCCCATGGAGATCCGGCCGACGCTGACCCTGAGCGGGCTGAAGCCCCGCCTCGTCCTGAGCTTCCTTTCGGGCGCGGGGATGATCGCGGCCTCGTACATGACCATCGACCACTTCTTCCGGGCCAACTACCCGCGCACGATCTGGGAAGGCTCGTTCTGCGACATCAGCGCCTTCTTCAACTGCGACAGCTCGGCCTTCTCGGTCATCTCGCAGGTCATGGGCATGCCGCTCGGCTATTTCGGGATGTTCATGGGCGCGCTCATCGTCCTCGGGACGCTTTTCCCGTCCGAGGCCTTCGAGCGGACCAACAAGTCGCTCTCGCTGCTCAACGTCCTGGGTGTCGTGGCCCTGTTCGCTTATTCCGTCTTCGTCCTCGGCAGCCTGTGCCTCCTCTGCACGGGCTACTATCTCTTCGCGATCCTCAGCTTCATCCTGTTCGCCAAATACGGCATCGACCGCGAGACGAGGAACCCCGTCCTCCGGTGGGCCCGGCCGTCGCTCAAGCTGCTAGTCGTCTTCGGGCTCGTCGCGCTGGCCGGCGCCCTGGGCATGGTCGAGTATCACAACGCCCGCAAGGACGCCCAGGCGGGGACGTCGGTCGACATCGTCCGGCAGTTCTTCGAGCTGCCCAAGGTCGCCTCGCCGAGCTTCCTGTCGCCGTATTGGTCGGTGAAGTCCACGGAGAAGTTCGAGGACGCGGCCATCCAGGTCATCGAATACACGGATTTCCTATGCCCCGACTGCCTCTACCTCAGCCAGCAGCTCGAAAAGCTCAAGCAGGAGTACGCCGGCAAGATCAATGTCGTCATCCAGTTCTTCCCGCTCGACGGGACGTGCAACGAGGTCGTGCCGGAGAAGGCCAAGCTCCATCCGGGGGCCTGCGAGCTGACCTATATCGCGGCCGGCAACCCCGAGCGCTTCGCCGAGATCCACGACGAGATCTGGGCGACGTTCGGGTCGCGCCGGGATCCCGAGTGGAAAGCGAATCTGGCGAAGAAATACGGCACCGAGGGCGCGGCGGACGACCCGGCTCTGCGCGAGCTCGTCAAGAGGATCATCGACACCGGCTTCGAGTACGAGCGGACCTCGGAGAAATTCGCCCACGGCATCCGTTCGACGCCGACCACGATCATCAACAACCGGATGATCATCGGGACCCTGCCCTATGAGCACCTGCGGGCCATCTTCCAGGCCCTCGTCGAGGAGCACGAAGGCGGCCCCCGGAAGTTCATCGAGAACTGGGTCAAATAGTCGCCTTGGCTGTTGTAATTTACAGATAATAAAATAATTGCCATGTATTGAGGGGTCTTTTTCGGGCCTTAAATCGCTTTTCTTGCCCCAATATAGGCCTTTCAGGTTCCTCCCATCGTCTGCAGAGAGACGGTCAGCCCAAAAGCGATTTTTCGGGCAAAAAATCGCATTTAGGGCCAGAAAATCCCCCCCGATTTTTCTTGTTTAATTTAAAATGTTTCAGTTACGACAGCCAAGGCAGGCTAAAGCCAGAGCGAGGCGGCGGCGGGGACGGAGGCGCGGTCGACAAGGGTGATGGCGTCGCTCTGGCAGGCGTTCCGGCAGATGCCGCAGCCGTAGCACTTCAGCGGATCGACGCGGGCCTTGGCCTTGCGCTGGTGCGGCAGGTAGGCGTCGAACGGGCAGATCTTGACGCACTCGCCGCAGCCGATGCATTTGTCCTCGTCGACGACGGCCAGGTACTCCCCGCGGAACATGACCGGCGTTTTGTGCAGGAGGCTCGTACGCATGGCCAAGCAGCCGGGCAGCGAGCAGTTGCAGATGCCGCCGATGAACGGAGTCACGAACGACCAGACCGTATGGCAGAGCCCCTCGTCCTCGCACTCCCGCATCATGGCCAGGGCTTCGTCCTTAGGCAGATGTTCAAGTCCGCCGGTCTGCGGCCCGATGAGATAGGACGCGTCGATGCCCTTGAGGATGTTGACCATTTCGCCGCCTTGGGGCCCCAGGCTGATCCCGTAGCAGTAGCGGTGCTCGGGGCCGAGCATGACATGCCGGCAGACGCAGGCCAGCCGAGTGACGGATGTGGCGAACTCCAGGATCCTCTCGACGTCCTCGATGGGCACGACCTGGCCGAAGTGCTTGACCTGCTGCTTCTTCGTGACCTTGCGACGGATGCCTCGGGTGAAGAACGGCGGGATCTTGTCGAGCTTGTCGAGGGCCTTCTCCCCTTTTTCCAGGTGCTCGGGCGTCTCGAAAAAGCGCTCGATGAACCTGCGCCGCCGGAGATCGCTAAGCAGGTCCTCGGAATAGTTGCGGGCGTCTAAGTACCACTTCTTGCCTTCCCCGTGCTGATGACAGAAGTCGCACATGCGCGTCGTCGTTCCTTTTTGCCCCCTATCCTGCCACCGCGCCGTCCGCTTGTCAAAAAAGTGCTTGACATAGCGTATTTCGTATAGTATAGTACTATACACGATATAGTAAGACATACGCCAATGACGAAAATCGATCAGGAGCGTCCATGACCGACACCGAGATCGGCAGCCTCGAAACGGAGATGAACCGCGGGTTTCTCCACATCCTCGTCCTGGCCCTCCTCGAGAAGGACATGTACGGCTACGCGATGGTCAAACACATCGAAGCCCTGGGCTACAAGGTCGAGGAGAACACCCTCTATCCCCTTCTCCGCCGGCTCGAGAGAAACGGCTGGATCGCCTCGAAGTGGGACGTCACCGAGGACCGGCCCCGCAAGTTCTATTCGATCACGGCCGGCGGCCGCGAGATGCGCGCCGCCCTGCTCGAGGTCTGGAGGAACCAGGACCGCATCCTCGACAAGATCATGAAGGAGAACACCGATGCCCGAAAAACAGCTTAAGCTCGAAACCTACCTCGAAGAGATCAGCCACTTCCTCTCGGGCCGCGCCGAGCGCGAAGAGATCCTCTCCGAGATCCGCAGCCACATCCTGGAGAAGGCCGCGACCGAGCACGGCGCGATCGACGAGGCCGCCCTCGACAAGGCCATCGCCGCTTACGGCGCTCCGCGCCGAGTCGCCGAGCGCTACGCCGAGGACCGGCCGATCATCGCCCCGGCCTACAAGCGCTACCTTTTCCGCTACACCTCGATCCTGTTCGCCTTCCACCTGCTGCTGACCGTCGTCGCCGTCACGTTCACGAAGAGCTTCATCATCTTCCCCTTCCTATACGTCCCGGAGATGGGCGTGCTCGACGCCCTGATGTATCTGCCGACGGCCTTCCTGGCCGACCTCGGGGCCGTGGCCCTCGTCCTCTACTTCGTCACCCAGAGCGGCAAGGACGTCAAGCTCCCCTGGCCGAAGATCGGCGCCGACCTCGACGAGATCGCATCGACGAAGGGCCTGTTCCGGCGACGCGTGGGGACGGCCGTCGGCGCCGTCGTCATGCTGACAATCACGGACCTCGCTCTCTACATCTTCGCCCGCCACCAAACCATCTTCTTCATCAACTTCAATTGGAAGGACGCCAGGCCGCTCTTCGCGCCCGAGGCGGGTCGCTATCTGTCCCTCGTCGTCATCGCCATGTTCGCCGCCGCGACCATCGCCCTGCTCGTAAAGCTCTTCACCCGCTCCCGTTGGGTGGACGTCGCCTCGAATGCCGTTTCGCTGGCCCTGATCGGCCTCATCCTGCGCCAGCCGTTCGACGGACTTTTCGTCCCCGACATTCTCTCCCGCTTTTCGCCGCGATTCGTCGACTGGGCCAAGCACACGCTTCTCGTGATTCTCCTGTTCATCGCCGTCATGATCACCATTGACCTCATCAAGAACCTCGTCGCCCTCGGCCGCAAGAAATGGGGGACATGATACCTATTTCCAAAATTAAACGATACAAAATAATATAGATACGCTCCGTCGACCCATGTTATAATTTAATACAGAGGTGTCCTCTGATATGGTCAAGAACGGCATGAAGCTCCAGGCTTTCGAGGCCGCACGCATCAGGGCCGAAAAGGTCGACGTCGAGCGGAATTTCCGGATCCTCGATGCTCTCTACGAAGAGGCCGTCATGCTGGGAGCCTTCCCGCCCGCGGACCCGCTCGAGGGGATCGAGGTCAAGATCCGGATCGCCAAGGCGGTGAACAATGTACAAAAGCCTGATCAAAAGGGTCGCCGCAGAACTCGACCGAAATAAGATCCGATCCTGGCTGAAGGAATTCGACAAGGCCCTTGATGAGAGGTGTTCTCGACGATTCGAGGATACCCTGGCTGATATCGCCCGTATCAGCGGCAAGCGGCTGGCCCGGCTTGGCGGGACGGCCAAGAACCTCCAGCCGATCCCTCGTCGAAAATCGCGAAGCTGATCGCTCCGGAAAGCTGGGCATGTTTGATTTTTGACAAAGAACACCTCGACTGGTAGCTTGGATGTCCGAGGCAGCGCTAGTGAGAGAATATGAGACAAGCTTGGCGCAGACCATCCGCCGGGACGGCGGTATCGTCATCGAAGCTTCTATCATGTTGGTCTTGACCCTTATCTTTTTGTTCTCAGCGAGCGGCCTGTCCGCAGCGCGCCCGTCCATTCAGTCGGCCGACGAGACCGCGGAGCTCGTCGCCAAGGTCGGCGAGCGCCTGGCCTCCTACCCCAAGCTTGAATCGTGGCAGGCCCGGGCCTTGTCCACGACCTCCTACATGAACTCCGCCTGGAAACCGACCAAGACGACGACGGTCGAGAAGATCGTCACCGTCGACGGCCGGCGCCGCTCAGAGGAGATCCTGAAGGCCGTCGAGACCGAGGGCGGCCGGACCCGCGACCTCACCGAGAGAATGCGCGCCGAAGTTCGGGAGCGGGCCGAAAGTCGTCAGCGCCCATCCGACGACCAGGAAAGCGGGCACGGCCGGCTCGAGAGCGATCCGCCCGAAGGGAACCCTAGCAGGGACAACCCTCGGGGGGACGGCGAGCGCAGCGGCAGCCGCCGCCGGCGCGGCCCGAACCTGTCTCCCGACGAGATCCTCCCCTTCAGCCCCGAAACGCGGACCGGCTACAATTTCACCATCAAGGGCCCCTCCAGTCTCAACGGCGCACCGGTCATCGTCCTCCAATCGCGCTCCAAGGTCCGCTCGGAAGAAAAGCTCGAGGGCCTCTACTACATCGACCCGGCGACCTACGACGTCCTGCGCGCCGAGTTGACCATGGCCAAGAAGCCCGCCCCTGTCAAAAGCATGGAGGCGGAAGTCGAATTCGCGGTCCTGCCCGGCGGCCACCAGGTCATGACCCGCGCCGCCATGCGTATGCACGTCGGCCTGGTCGTCAAGAACATCCGCTTCGAGGGCGTCGAGATCTACTCCGACCACCAAATCCGGGGACACAATACCCATTCCCTTTTTTCGCCAGCAAATTGACGAGCGGGGACACGTACCGGACGCGTACCGGAAATTGACAGGGCGGGACGCCTGTGGAAGAATGGATTTCCTTAATTTCAAAGGAAATCCGAAGGATGCGCGCCGCAAGGACCCATTCGTTGACGACACCAGCAGGAAATAGGGAAATAGGTATCATGTCCCTCATTTTCACTTGGCTCGCCCGGCCCGCGCTTCATCGCCTCCTCCTCGCCTTCCCCCTCCTCCTCCCCCTCCTCTCCCCTCCTCCCGCCGCCGCGCAAGGCTTCTCCTTCAGCGGCATGGTCTCGCTCCTCGCTTCAACCGGCCTCACCGCCCCCGTCTCCCCTCTCGTCAGCCTCCGCTTCATCCCCGAGATCAAGTTCTCGACAGCCCCCGACCGCCCCGTCACTTTCGACGGCGAGGTCTCGGCCAACGCCTACGGCTCCGGACGCTTCCTGCCCCACGACCCCGCCGACCTCTCCGGCGACATCAAACCCTACCGCGCCTGGCTCCGCCTCTCGACCTCCCGCTTCGAGGCCCGGGCCGGCCTCCAGAAGGTCAACTTCGGCTCGGCGACCCTCTTCCGCCCGATGATGTGGTTCGACACCCTCGACCCCCGCGACCCGCTCCAGCTCACCGACGGCGTCAACGCCCTCCTCCTCCGCTTCTACACGAACCGCAACGCCAATGTCTGGGCCTGGGCCATGGTCGGCAACAAAGAGCCCCGCGGTTTCGACCTGGCCCCTCCCGACAAGAAGACCCCCGAGTTCGGCGGCCGCGTCCAGATCCCTCTCTTCAAAGGCGAGCTCGGCGCGACCTACCACCGCCGCAAGGCTGTCATCGACGGGCTCGTCCCGACCATGTTCCTCCCTCCGGGCACCCCTCTCCCCCTCTCCCCCGTTCCTGAGGACCGCGTCGGCCTCGACGGCAAGTGGGACATCGGCGTCGGCGTCTGGCTCGAGGGAGCCCTCGTCCATCAACAGACCACCTTCCTCCCGCTCCCCTACCAGCTGGCCCTCACCGCCGGCCTCGATTATACCTTCGGCCTCGGCAACGGCCTGACCGCCCTCGCCGAACATTTCCGCCTCGAATCGAGCGCCCAAGCCTTCACCCGCGGCGAATCGTTCGACTTCTCCGCTCTTCTCCTCCGCTACCCGCTCAGCCTCCTCGACGATCTCTCCGGCATCTTCTACTACGACTGGAAGAACCGCGACGTTTATCGCTTCGTCACTTGGCGCCGGACGACCGACGCCCTGTCCTTCAACGTCATCCTCTTCTGGAACCCCGAGGGGCTCCTGGCCCTGCCCGGCCAGACCGCCTCGTCGTCCTTCGCGGGGAAGGGCTTCCAGCTCCTCCTCGCCTATCATTTCTAGCGCCGCATGCGAAAGGCCGCCATGACCGACACACCGCTCATCGTCACCAAGGACCTCAAGAAGATCTATCCCATGGGCCTGCACAAGCTCTACGCCCTCAACGGCGTCGACCTGAGCTTCGACCGCGCCGAATTCGCCGGCCTCGTCGGTCCGTCCGGCTCCGGCAAGACGACCCTCCTCAACATCATCGGGTCGCTCGACGCCCCCTCCGAAGGCAGCGCCACGGTCATGGGCCACCGCATCGAGACCCTGACCCACAAACAGGCCGCCCGCCTCCGCAACCGCCACATCGGCTTCATCTTCCAGACCTTCAACCTCCTGCCCGTCTACACCGTCTACGAGAACGTCGAGTTCGCCCTCCTCCTCCTCGGCGACCCTCCCGCCGAGCGCCGCCGCAAGGTCATGTCCGCCCTCGAGTGGGTCCACCTCGCCGACCGGGCCAAGTCCAGGCCCGCCCAGCTCTCCGGAGGCGAGTCGCAGCGCGTGGCCATCGCCCGGGCCGTCGTCAAGCGCCCCGACATCGTCCTGGCCGACGAGCCGACCGCCAACCTCGACGCCGAGAACTCCCACAACGTCCTCCAGACCATGGAGGCCCTCAACCGCGAGCTCGGCACGACCTTCATCTTCGCCACCCACGATCCCAAGGTCATGCAATATCTGCGCCGCAAGATCACCCTCGTCGACGGCCGGGTCACAAGCGACGAGCCGCAGGATGGCCGCCAGTGACCCTCCTCAAGCTGGCCCTCAGGAACCTCCTCGGCGCGGGCCTGCGCACCTGGCTCAACGTCTTCGTCCTGTCGCTCTCCTTCGTCCTCATCATCTTCAGCCAGGGCCTGCTCGAAGGTATGAATCAGCAGGCCGAGGAGGCCATGATCGCCGTCGAGGTCGCCGGCGGCCACGTCCAGCACCCTGTCTACGACCGCTACGACCCGCTGTCGCTCACCGACGCCCGCGGCCCCGTCCCCGCCCCTCTCGCCGCCCTGGCCGCCTCCGGCCGGGCCGCGCCCGTCCTCGTTATCCAGGGCACGATCTATCCGAGCGGCCGGCTGTTCCCGGTCCAGATCAAGGGCATCGATCCCGGCCAGACCGTCCTCGACATCCCGACCTCGTTCCTCGACGCCGCGCCTGCCGGCGACGAGATCCCCGTCCTCATCGGCGAGCGAATGGCCAAGCTCACCGGGCTCGCCGTGGGCGACACTTTCACCGTCCAATGGCGCGACGCCCGCGGAACTTTCGACGCCCGCGACGCCGCGGTCGTCCAGGTCATGAAGACCTCGGTCCAGACCGTCGACAGCGGCCAGATCTGGATCCCCCTCTCCCGTCTGCAGGCGCTGACCGGTCTCGAAGGCCAGGCCACGTTCGTCGTTCTGGCCCAAGGCGTACCCCCGCCCGCCGCCGGCCTCTCCGGCTGGATCTTCCGCGACCCCGACTACTTCCTGACCGACCTCCACGCCATGGTCGAATCGAAGACCGCCGGCAGCTCGATCCTCTACGCCATCTTCCTGGCCCTGGCCATGCTGGCCATCTTCGACACCCAGGTCCTGTCGATCTTCCACCGCCGCCGCGAGATGGGCACGCTCATGGCCCTCGGCTTCACCCGGACCAAGCTCATCGGCCTGTTCACCCTCGAAGGCATGCTCAACGGCGTCCTGGCCGCCCTCGTCGGCGCCGTCTACGGCATCCCGCTCCTTTCGTGGATGGCCCGCACGGGCTGGGCCCTTCCCGGCAACACCGACAGCTACGGGTTCGCCATCGGCGAGCGGCTCTTCCCCTCCTACAGCCTGGCGCTGGTCGCCGGCACGACGCTCCTCGTCCTGCTGACGACGACCTTCGTCTCGTTCCTGCCGACACGCCGCATCGCCAAGCTTAAACCGACCGACGCCCTGAGAGGACGGATGACATGATCCGCTTCCTGCTCAAGGGGCTTCTCCGCGACCGCTCGCGCAGCCTCCTGCCCTTCATCACCGTCGTCCTCGGGGCGGCCCTGACCGTGCTCGGCTTCAGCTGGATCAACGGGGCCATCTCGACGATCATCGAAGCGAGCGCCAAGTTCTCGGCCGGCCACGTCAAGGTCATGACCCGGGCC
Organism: uncultured Eubacteriales bacterium; assembly: GCA_964423315.1. Lineage (GTDB taxonomy): Bacteria > Acidobacteriota > Aminicenantia > Aminicenantales > Saccharicenantaceae > RBG-16-66-30. Next base: position 38,233 of record CAYREO010000019.1, read on the forward strand.
TACGCGCGCGAAGCCGATCAGGCCCCGAACGACCTGGCCCTTTTGGGCGTCGACGCCCTGACGGCCGAGCTCGAGCGCGGCCACCCGGAGCTCATCTGGACGCCGCGCATCAAGTTCGGCGGGCTCATCGACATCCCGGACGAAGCGGGAGAGACCCGCTCGCAGGGCCCGGCCGCCGGCCTGGCCGTCGATCTGCTGTCGCCCGAAAGCCCCGAGCGCACCCTCCTCAATCTCGAGAAGGCCCTTGTCCGCGGGCGGCTCCCCGAGCGTCCCGGCGAGATCCTCCTCAGCGACGGCTTCGCCGAACGTCTCGGCGTCGGGCCGGGCTCGACGGCGACCCTCATCGGGGCCACGATGTACGGCGGGATGGTCGTCCACAACTTCGTCGTCTCCGGCACCATCCACTTCGGCATCTCGGCCATGGACCGGGGGGCCCTCATCGCAGACATCGCCGACATCCAGGCCGCCCTCGACATGGAGGACGCCGCCGGCGAGATCCTCGGCTTCTACCGTGATTCGCTCTTCCGAGGCAAGGAGGCCGCGGCCCTGGCCGCCGCATTCAACGATGCCCGCCGCGGGGCCGGCGAGGACGAATTCGCGCCGGCGATGCTGACCCTCCGCGACCAGGGCCTGGCCCAGACCCTCGACTTCGCGGCTTCGATCTACACGATGATGCTCGTCTTTTTCATCCTGGTCATGTCCATCGTCCTGTGGAACGCGGGGCTGATGGGCAGCCTCCGCCGCTACGGCGAGTTCGGCATCCGGCTGGCCCTCGGCGAGGACAAGGGGCGGCTCTATCGCTCGCTCATCGGCGAAGGCATCATCATCGGGACGCTCGGCTCGGTCGTCGGCACGGCCTTCGGGCTGGCGGCCGCCTATTACCTCCAGACGAAGGGCCTCGACATCGGCTCGATGATGAAGAACGCCTCGATGATCATCACCGACGTCCTGCGGGCCCGGGTGACGGCCGGGAGCTACGTCATCGGGTTCGTTCCCGGCCTGGCCGCGACCTTCCTCGGCCGGGCCGTTTCGGGCATCGGCATTTACAAGCGGCAGACCTCTCGGCTGGCCAAGGAGTTCGAATCATGAGGACTCGCATCTCTATTTATATCTTGATGATAGCGACGTTCTGCGCGGCCGGCGCGATCTCCGCGGGCTCGGCGGCATGGGCGGCGGATCCCGCCCAAGCGCTCGACGGCGAGGCCATCCTCCGGCTGGTTGACGAGAACATCGGCTCGGACAACAAGATCTCGACGAGTTCCATGACCATCCACGGCCGGCGCGGCTCGCGGACGGTCAGGTCGAAGTCCTGGATCCAGGGCCGCGCGCGATCGTTCACCGAGTACTTGGACCCGCCGCGCGAGAAGGGCACCAAGATGCTCAAGCTCGAGGACCAGCTCTGGACCTACACGCCGGCGTCGGACCGGACAATCCTCATCTCCGGGCACATGCTGCGGCAATCGGTCATGGGCTCGGACCTGTCCTACGAGGACATGATGGAGGACCATCGGCTGGCCGTTCTCTATGCGGCGACGGTCGCCGGCGAGGAGGAGTACGGCGGCCGGGCGTGCTGGGTGCTCGACCTCGTATCGCGCGGCGAGGAGATCGCCTATCACCGGCGCAGGATCTGGGTCGACAAGGAGCGTTACACGGTCCTCCGCGAAGAGCGCTTCGCCAAGGGCGGCAAGCTCCTCAAGACGACCGAGGTCAAGAAGGTCGAACGGCTGGGCGGCCGCTGGGTGCCGACCCACATCGTCTTCAAGGACGCGCTCAAGGACGGCCAGGGGACCGAGTTCGTCATCGAGACGATCGAGTTCAACGCCTCGATCCCCGACCACGTCTTCACCAAGGCCTCGCTACGCTGATCCTTGCCACCAGACGGCGACGACGTCGGCGCTCCCGTACCAGCGGCAGTCGCTTTTCACGCAATAGTGGTGGACGTCGTCGAGGACCAGATGGCGGGCGCCCTCAAGAAGCGCCGAATCGACCGGCACGGCCCCGTCTCCCCAGATCGCGCCCGCCCCGCGGAGCGTCTTGTAGCCGCGGTAGGCCGCGCGTTGCCGTGGCGAGCCATTGGCGTCGCCCAAAACGGCCTTCCCGGCCACCGAGACGTACTCGACCTCCGGCGCGAAAAAGGCCCCCGGATACATCGCCTGGACCTTCCGCCTCATCGGCGACGCCCGCTTCGCCTGATGGGGGCTCCCTAGCGTGATCAGCGTCCTGACAAATCGCTTGCCGTCATAGACGTGACCGCGGAAAGGCTCGCGTCCCAAATACAGCCGTCCCATCACGCCGCCCGAGCTGTGGCCGATCAGAACGACCTTGTCGGCCCCTTCCTCCTCCCGCGCGCGGCAGACCGTTCCTTCGAGCTTCGACAGGATCCGGGCCCAGCCCGCGGCTGTGACGCTGGTCAGCCAATCCGCGATCGTCACGGGAACGATCGACACGCGTCCGCACCCCAGCTGGCGGAGGGCCGCCCGCATCTCCTTGAACCGCGAGGGCGTCAGCAGAAAGCCCGGCAGGATGACGACGGGGTCAGGGGCCATCCGCCTTCCCTTCGCTCTCTCCGCCTTGCGCCGGCGTTCCGCCCTTCTTCTTGACCAGCCCGAGCTTGCGGCCCATCTTGAGCAGCCCGCGCCCCATGCCCGAAAGCTGGATGACCTCGGCCGGGTCGTCCCACTTCTCTTCCCGCTTGATCCGGTTCCAGTTGCGGATCTCGGGCCGCATGGCGATGACGAACAGGACGTTGACGGCGACCGCATAGGCCACGATGGCCATGTCGTGGGTCCGGAAGAAGACCCACGGGATGATCATCAGGACCCCGGCCATGTAGGCCGTCAGGACGTCGCGGAAGACGACCAGGCCGAGAATCATCCCGCCGAACGAGCACACGAGCACCCCGACCCAGTCGATGACCAGCAGCCCGCCGTAGATGGCCGATATCCCGCGCCCTCCCTTGAAACGATGGTAAATCGGCCAGACGTGCCCCGCGACGCCGGCCGCCGCGCCGATCAAATAATACGGCTCCCCCGGCCAGACGCTCTTGAGGACGAGGGCCACGACGACGATCTTCAGGAGGTCAAGGACGTAGGTCAGGAAGCCCCACTTGGCCCCGACGTGATAGGACACCCAGGAGGCGCTGATGGTGCCCAGCGCGAGCTTTTTGTCGCTGCCCTCGAGCCCGACCTCGAACTTCCCGGTGATCTTGGTCCCCGGCGCGACCAGCCGGGTGACGAGCCGGGCCATGGACACCGAGCCGACCAGGTACCCGACGACCGCCGCGATCAGCGTGTTCTGTGGGATCATGTCCGTACCCTCCTCACGCGCTTCCGCCTTTTTCGAAATAGATCCGCCCGGCCGTACCGTCGACCGTGATGACCTGCCCTTCCCGGATGAGCCGGGTCGCGCCGGGCACGCTGACCACGGCGGGCACGCCGAACTCCCGGGCGATGATCGAGGTGTGCGACAGCTGGCCCCCCGTCTCGGCCACGATGGCCGCAACTCCGCTGAGGATCGGCGTCCAGCCGACGTCGGTGAACGGCACGACAAGGATGTCGGCCGTCTCCAGGTCGAGGCCTTCGCGGGCCGGGTCGTGGACGATCCGGGCCCGCCCCTTGTACACCCCGGCGCTGCACCCTATCCCTGACAGGAACTCCAGCCCCTCGCCCGAAGGCGCTTGCCGCCACGGAGCCTCCTGGCCGCAAAACGTGTCGGGGGGCTCGAGGGCCTCGTCCGCCTCTATCTCGGCTTTCCGGTCCCGGATCTTGCCCCGGATCATCGCTTGGACCACTTCGCTTCCTTCGCCGTCCGAGGCCAATCGCTCGAGCTCGTCGCGGAAAAGGTAAAAGACGTCGCCGGGTTCGGCCAGGACGCCCCGCTCGACAAGCTTCGCGCCGAGGGCCAGAGCGCATCGCCGCATCAGATAGGAGCCCTCGGTCATCAGCAGGCTGACCCTCTCCCGCCAGGCCATGAACCAGACGGTCGACGCCTGGAGCCGGTCGAAAACGTGCCGCCGGAGCGGGCCGAGCCGGGACCGGACCAGGGCGATCGTTTCGTCGCGATGAGCCTCGGCGTCTTTCACGTCGGGAGCGACCGAGACGGAGGCGTCGTGGGCCAACGCGATGCGGCCCACGGTCCTCCAGACGACCCGCGGGTTCTCGATCCAAGGCACTTCGGAAAAGTCGCTTCCGTTGGCGCTCAGGAACCCGTAGCGGGCCATGAATCCGCCGAAGCCGTCGAGGACGGCCCGGCCGTGCTCCGAAGCCACCAGGGCGGACGCGACATCGAGCTCGGTCCCTTCGGCGATCCGCACGACGAGATCGCGGTCGAGCCGCCTGAGCTCGCCGGCCAGCTCCTTCATGGCCTCGAAGGGGGCCAGGCTGTCGCGCCGGCCGTAACCCTTGATGACGTCTCCCGGGTCCGCGCCCGTGCGGGACGAAGCGACCAAGCGGGCCAGGATCTTGCGGCGCGCGGCCATGCTCATCGAGATGACGATGATGAACCATTGCGCCGCGGCGTGGGTCTTGACCAGCCGGCCGAGGTCGCCGACAAGCTCGCGCGGACTGCGCGAAGCCACATCCAGGGCCCGGAACTCGTCGAGCCTTCGGTGCTGGGCCGAGTGGAAGGGCTCGAGCCGCTTCCCGGCCCGTAATTCCCTGAGAGCGAAGCGGAGGAACCGGAGGAAGGCCGGTGCCATCCGGAGGCGGAATCGGACCCTGTGATGAACGGCCCTTTCCTCGCGGGCGACGACCTCAAAAAAATTGGCGGGCAGGCCGATCCGCGAGAAAAGTCCGCCCAACATCGTTACGTCCGTGTAGAGGCGCGAGTGGATCCGGGCGACGAGGCGCGTGTAATCGAACCCCGGTCGGGCCGAGGAGGGCGTCGAAGATTTGGCCGAAGACGTTCTCGGCCATCGACAGGTACTTGGTCGACCAGACGAGAGGCTTGACCAGGCCCGGGGCCATGTCGGAGACCATGCGCCGCGAGTAGACGGTCTTCCCGGCGATCGAAGAGATGGGCCGGGATTGGAGAATGTGGAAACCGCGGCCGTCGAGCGCCCATTCGACGTCCTGAGGAGATGCGGCCAGAGCGGCGATGGAGCTGACGAGCCCGCTGAGCGCGCGAGCCTTTGCCTGGCCCAAGAGCGGGTTTCCGGATCGGGAGGAAGCCGATTCGACGAGCATATGGCGCGGGTCGAGCCGGTAGCGGTCGGGCCGGACGCGGCCCTGGACGAGGTCCTCGCCGAGACCGGGGGTTGCCTCGATGACGACTCCCGGGCGGCAGGTGACGGGATCGACGCTGAAGGCGACGCCCGAGACCTCGGCCCGGACCATGCGCTGGACGACGACGGCCAGGGACGGAGGGCTTGTTCCGGGATGGGTGGCAGAATGAGCGTCTGGAGGATGAGGGGCTCGGGGTGCCGGAAGCGCGTTGAGGGCTGAGGGGGCATGCGGGTCAAGATTGGCTTGGGCCGACACAGTGTGAGCGCCTTTCTTAAGATAAGCCCAGAGGCGGTCGCCGAACGCGGAGGCCAAGACGCGGCGGACGGCATCGAGGAGGGCGTCCTCGCCGGAGACGTCGAGGACCGTGTCGAGCTGGCCGGCGAACGAGCCGCCGCACCCGTCCTCGCCGACCATCGACGAGCGGACAGCGACCGGCCCGCCGCCGAGGCGGTGGTAGGCGCAGAGAACGGCCCGGTGGAGAGGCGCGGGCATCTCCCACGCGAGGAGCGCCTGCCGCGCGGCCTGCAGGAGATCGGGGCGAACCGATAGCGCAGGAGATGAAGCCGGTGTTTGCGCCCGCCTATCCTCGCCCCGCGAACCCCAGTCCGCCGCGATATCGTCGGCGGCTTCCGGGGCTATTCGGTCCGCTCCGCTCCCCGGGCCTCCATCGGGCGCATCGGATCGTGGCGCCTGGATATGCTCGAAGGCTCCGGCGATCGCTTCCCGGAAGGCGGCCGTGGTTATGACGAACCCAGGCGGGACCGGGAACCCGGCCCGCGTGAGCCGGGCCAGCCCCGCTCCCTTGCCGCCCGCGAGCCGCTCATCCCGAGCCTTCCGGCTCGAAAGAGCGACCACGAACGACGCCATGCCTGCCTTTCCCTTGCCCTTGGAAACAGAGGGATTTGAGTAACATAACCCGCCCGATCTGTCAATCGCTGATTCCCTATTCCCACAGATAAAGCCGTCAGGGCTGACGATAGATATCCCCCTGAAGACCCCCATAGCGGAAGGGGGCCCGTCGGCCTTCGGCCGATGGGGGAACCGGCGGGACTGGTTCCCGGGGGTTTGGGGGGCAAAGGGGGATATCTATCGGTAAAGCCCTATGGATAATATCAGTGGGAATAGGGGGAAGAATCCGCGAATTAGAGGTCGAGGGTCGTTTCGCTCCAGGCGGTGCTCAGGTAGAGCGCGGCGGCCCGGGCGATGATGAAGACGATGAAGCCCAGGAGGCCGATGCTGAGGACCATCAGGGCGACGGCCTTGACGTTCGACACTTTGCGGGCCAGCCCCTGAGGCGACAGGACGTCGAAGAACCACTTGCCGACGAACGCGAGCAGGATGGTCAGCCCCAGCGCCAGCCGGTAGCCGTTCTCCCTGCCCCGCTCCGCGTCCGCGGCCTCGATCGTGAAGAACGGCGAGACGAGCCACACGGCGAACAGGAGCAGGATGGCCGTCGCGCTGACGGCCATGGCCTTCCGCGTATCCACCTTACCTGCCTTCATCTGTTGCGATTATAGGCCGACGAACTTTTCGAGGTTGGCGAGGTGCTTGCGCTCCTCGCGCTCGAGGATGGCGACGAACCGCTTGTCCCCGCGCAACTTGTCGTAGAAGTAATCCCGCGTGTTGTTCAGGTACGGGAAGAAGAAAGCGTACTCCTGGACCTCGGCGAAGCTCCCGGCGATGCCCTTCTCGATGGCCTCGATGGCCTCGTCCCTCATCCCCAGGGCCGCATACACCCGGCTGAGGTAGTTGTGATACCTCGCCGGCCGCGCCCGGAACGGCTCGATGGCCGCCAGGGCCGCCTTCTTCTCGCCCCGGGCGGCATACAGCAGCGCCCGCACGCGCTGGACGTAGTTCTCCGGCGGGTTGAGCGTCTTGGCGGTTTCGAGCTCGTCCTCGGCTTCGGTGAAGCGCTTCATGAGGATGAGGACCCTGGCCCTCCGGCACCGCGTCGCCCCGTCGTTCGGCTCCATCTTGATGACCCGGTCGTAGTCGGCCAGCGCGCCCTCGTAGAGCCCCATCTCCTCGTAAGCCGCGGCCCTCAGGACGTATGTCCCCGCCGACGTATCGCCGGCCCGGATGCTCCGCGAGTAGTATTCGACGCTCCGCTCCTGGATCCCGACGCTGTTCAAGAAGGCCGCGACGTCCGTCATCACCCGGACGTTGGACGGGTCGAGCTCGATGGCCCGCTTGAAATAGGAGTAGGCCTTGGCGTTGTCCTGCTGGAAATAATGGATCCAGCCGAGGCCGAGGCTCGTCTCGGCCCGGTCGGGGGCCAGGTCGTGGGCCTTACGGTAGTTCTCGAAGGCCGCCTCGATCATCGCCGGCGCATGCTCCCCGTACACATAGTGGAACTGGAAGGCGTCCCCCAGGCCATGGAAGGCCAGCGCGCACGAGGGGTCGGCCGCGAGCGACTGGCGGAAGAGCTCGGTCATTTTCTCGAGCTCGTCATCGTCCAGGGTCAGGGCATATCTCCTCTCGGCGGCCCGGGCCATCTCGTAGAAGCGGTTGGCCTGCGGCGAGCACGGCAGGACGATCTCGCGCGCGGGCCCCGCGGGGATGCCGAAGGTCGTCAGGATGGAGGCCCGCAGCTGCTCGCCGAGGGCGGGCATGTTCCTCTCCGTCTCGACCTCGCGGCCCTTGGCCAGGGTCTCGAGGGTCGCCGCGTCCCGGAGCTCGTAGGCGACCCGGAGCTTGCGGCCGGACGAGGTGATGCGCCCGGAAACGAGGTAGCCCGCCCCGGTCCTCAAGGCGAACGACCGGAGCTCTTCGGGAGCCAGCTCGCGGCCGCCTACGACGCCGAGCTTGAGCAGGGACTCGGCGACGACCTCGGGAGTGAAAACCGTGATGTGGTCCGCGCTCCTCTGCAGGCTTTCGATGAGGTTGGCCGGCAGCGACTCGCCGAGGAAATCGAGGCCCCTGTCCCCGGTGTCGTTGACGAAGGGCAGGACGGCCACGGCCGGACGCCCGTTGAACACGGGCCGCACGGGGCCGACGTTGAGCGCGCGCCAGCCGAGGACGCCGATGACGACGAACGCCGTCAGGACCGCCGAGACCGCCCAGCGCCGCGGTCGCGGCAGGACGCGTTGCCAGAAGCTTGCTTTCTCTTTCTCTTTTTCGCCGCCCGTCTTCTCGAGCCAGCGGTCGATCTCGTCCTTGTAGGCAAAGACGCGCGACTTCGGCGAGCCCTCGAGCCGGTGGACCGGGAGGCGCAGCTCCTCCTCCCAACGATGGCAGGTCCGGGCGGTCCGCCCGAGATAGGCGGAGATGGCCTTCCACGAATCGAGAATGTCCCTTGTGCTCATGCCCTTCCCTTAACGGGCGTTCTCACGTAAATAATTCATATAAAAAGGGAAAAAGTCAAGCGGGAAATGCGGCCACGGCGAAATCCCCTCATCAGTAGAGGACGGAATCCTTTCCGTGGAGGGCGATGATGCGGTCGATCTCGGCCAGCAGGAGGTCGCGGCGGGCCATGACGGCCCGGACCTCGGCGGTCGTCAGGTACTTGCCGGCGGCCGCCTTGACCTGCGCCTGGGTCAGGGCGCGGACCCTGTCGACGAGAGTGCGGGGAAGTTGGCGCATGACATCGGTGCCGGGGAACTTCTTCTCGCAATACGGGATGCCCTCGGTGAAGGCCTTGGACGTGCGGAAGGTCCGGGAGTGGTCGATGAGGATGCAGCGGTTGTCGGCCGTGACCAGGACGTTGCCCACGTGGCGGTCCTCGTTGCCGATGAGGTTGTCGAAGAGCTGGGCGATATAGCCCGTGCGTATCCAGGCGGGGGTGCTGTAGGCCGAGGCGTCCTCGCCGCTCGTGAGCTTCTTGCGGAGGAGGACGGTGTCGTCGATCCAGAGCTGGCAGGAGCCGGCAGTGCCGCGGAAGCGCCTTTCGATGGTGGGCGGGACCATGCCGATGCCGAGGAGCCGGTCGAGGTTATAGGCCGCGATCTCGTATTTCCAGCTCTCGAGGACGCCGTGCAGCTCGCCGAGGGGGCATTTCCAGAGGGCATGGCGGGTGACGCCGTCTTTTTCGAGGCGGAGCTTCCAGGGCTCGGTGACGCCCTGGTCGATGCCGATCTGCTCTCCGCCGGCGATGCGGGCCGTGCGGAGGAACGCTTCCCAGCGGGCGTGCTCGGCGAGCTCGGGGGCGGTGAATTGGGCGGATGAGGATGGGGAGGATGGTGAGGATGGGGAGGCGGCGGTGGTGGGGTTAGTAGCGGCGGCGGGGGCGAGCGAAACCGCGATCGCAACGGCGATGACGCCGAGCGCAAGGGCAAAGCCCGGAAACCCCTTTTTCATACCGAATGAAGATTAGCATAAAAGGGACGCGGAATTCAATGCGGGCAAGTTTCCCAGGACTTCCCCCAAAAAATCTACGGATCGAAGAGCCTGGGCTGAACAGGCAT
>CAYREO010000020.1:0-47669 GCA_964423315.1 uncultured Eubacteriales bacterium
GGAGAAGAACATTAAAAACACTATTAAATTAGTCGGATTTGGTGTAAGATGGTCTCCGTCGCCGTTCTCGGCGGCCAGTCCGTGCGAGGTGAGAACGATGAAGACCGAAGAGAAGACGGAATCCGGACATCAGGCGAAGGTCGCCCTGGACACCGGCTCCCTGACGCCGGAGCAGATCAACCTCATGCTCGTCCACATGCCGGTCGACGTGTCCTTCGTCGACGAGAACGACACCGTGGTCTATTATTCGGCGACGCCCGAGAGGATCTTCCCGAGATCGCCCGGGGTCATCGGGCGAAAGGTCCAGAACTGCCATCCGCCCAAGAGCCTGGACACCGTCAACCGCATCCTCGAGGCCTTCAAAGCGGGGCGGCGGGACGAGGCGGAGTTCTGGATCGAGATGGACGGCAAGTTCATCCATATCCGGTACTTCGCCTTGAGGGACGCCGGGCGGCGCTATCGCGGATGCCTGGAGGTCAGCCAGGACGTGACCGGCATCCGGGCCCTGCAGGGCCAGAAGCGCCTGCTCGATTGGGAGGACTGACCCCCGCCGGGTTGACTTGACCCAGAGGCGGTGATATGAAATAGGTTCATCCTGAAGGAGGGCTGAATGGCCATGAAGAAGAATGTCAAGCCGGCGGAGAAGGCCGGCGACGCTTACGAATGCCGGATCTGCGGCTACCGCATCGTCGTCGACCAGGTCTGCGGGTGCGCCGAGGAACATGTTTTTCTTTGCTGCGACAAAGCCATGAAGAAGACCGCCGCCGAGGCCGCGGCCAAGAAACCGGCGAAGAAGAAATAGGGGGACGCACGGGCCCGCAGGCCCGCCCCGGGCCGGCCGGGGAACAGCATGACAAGGAGCAGTCGATGAAAGAGAAAGTGGAATCGGCATTGAACAAGGTCCGGCCCGCCCTCCAGGCGGACGGCGGGGACGTCGAGCTCGTCGAGGTCGGCGAGGACGGCGTGGTCAAGGTCCGGCTCAAGGGCGCCTGCGGCGGATGCCCGATGTCCCAGATGACGCTGAAGATGGGCATCGAACGGATCCTCAAGAAGGAGATCCCCGAGGTCAAGTCCGTCGAGTCGGTCTGAGTGTCCCCGGCGGAGGCGACGCGGCCGGAAGGGTCCGGCCCGACCCCGGCAGAGGCGGTCATGAAGAGAGTCTATCTCGACCACATCGCGGCCACGCCCATCCATCCATCCGTCCGCGAGGCGATGGAGCCGTTCCTGGCCGGGACCTTCGGCAACCCCCGGAGCTTCCATGCGGAAGGGCAGGCCGCCCTGGCCGCCGTGGAGGAGGCCCGCGAAAAGGTCGCCGCCCTCGTCGGGTCCGAGCCCGCCGAGATCTATTTCACCGCGAACGGCACGGAAGCCAACAACTTCGCGATCAAGGGCCTGGCCCTCGGCCGCAAGGCCCAGGGCTCGCACATCGTCGTTTCGGCCGTTGAGCACGTTTCGGTCCTGAACCCCGTCAAGGCCCTCGAGAAGCTCGGTTTCGCCTCGACCGTCGTCCCCGTGGACGGCGCCGGGCGGGTCGATCCGGCCGATGTCGAGAAGGCCCTGACGCCGCAGACGGTCCTCGTCTCGGTCATGACGGCCAACAGCGAGGTCGGGACCATCGAGCCCGCGGCCGAGATCGCCGCCCTCTGCCGCGCCCGGAACGTCCTCTTCCACACCGATGCGGTGGCCGCCGCCGGCAACATCCCGATCGACGTCGAGGCCTTGGGTGTGGACACGCTGAGCCTGGCCGCCGACCAGTTCTATGGGCCCAAGGGCGCGGCGGCATTGTACGTCCGCCGGGGCACCCGCATCCTGCCGCTCCTCGACGGAGGGGTTCAGGAGGGGGGGCGACGCGGCGGGACCGAGAACGTCGCCGGCATCGTCGGCATGGGAAGGGCCGCGGAGCTGGCCCGCGCGGAGATGCCCGAGCGGACCTCCCGGATCCAGGCCCTCAGGGACCGCCTCCTCGAGGAGCTGCCGAAGAGGGTCGACCGCGTCCTGGTCACGGGGTCGCGACAGGAGCGCCTTCCCCACCACGCCAGCTTCTGCGTCGAGTTCGTGGAAGGCGAGGCCATGATGCTGAGCCTGGACATGAAAGGCGTGGCCGCTTCGAGCGGCTCGGCCTGCGCGTCCAAGTCCCTCAAGGCCTCCCACGTCCTCCTGGCCATGGGCCTCGATCATGCCACGGCCCAGGGGTCCCTCGTTTTCAGCCTTATCAATGACACGACCCGCGAGGACATCGATCATCTGCTGGACGTCTTCCCGCCGATCATCGACCGGCTGCGCCGGATGTCCCCGCTTTACACCCAGCACCTGAAGGAGAAAGGGCGATGATGTACAGCGCCAAGGTCATGGACCATTTCGCCAACCCCCGCAACGTGGGGGTCCTTGAGGACGCCGACGGCGTCGGCCAGGTCGGCAATCCCGTCTGCGGGGACATGATGACATTCTATATCAAGGTCAAGGACGACCGGCTGGAGGACATCAAGTTCCAGACGTTCGGCTGCGGTGCGGCCATCGCCGTCTCCAGCATGGTCAGCGAGATGGCCAAAGGCCGGACGCTCGACGAGGCCCTGGCCATCACCAACGATGCGGTGGCCGACGAGCTGGGCGGCCTGCCCAAGAACAAGATGCATTGCTCCAACCTCGGCGCCGACGCCCTCCACGAAGCCATCCACGACTACCAAGCCCGACGCTCGGGGGCCGACGCACCGAGGCCGCCCAAGCCGATGGACGTCCACGAGCACGAAGGAGAGGCCTGCCCGTACTGCGACAGCTCGCTCGAGCACGCCGACAAGGTCTTCTGCCGGGCCTGCCGTATCGAGTTCGACGAATGCCCGGCCTGCGGGGGGGTCACCAAGAAGGGCGACAAAACCTGCGTCCACTGCGGGCGGACGCTCGGCCCGGACGCGCAGGCGTAAGGAGGTCCGTTGGGGAGCGAGAGCATCGTCGCCAGGATCGGGGAGCTCAAAAGGCGCAAAGGGGCCGTCATCCTGGCCCACAACTATCAGGTCCCCGAGATCCAGGACATCGCCGATTTCGTCGGCGATTCCCTCGAGTTGAGCCGCAAGGCCGCCGTCCTCGACGCCCGGCTGATCGTCTTTTGCGGCGTCCACTTCATGGCCGAGACGGCGGCCATCCTGTCTCCCGACAAGACCGTCCTGCTGCCCGATCTCGCGGCCGGCTGCCCGATGGCCGACATGATCACGGCCCGGGAGCTGCGGGGCTGGAAACGGGAGCACCCGGGCCTCAAGGTCGTCTGCTACGTCAACACGAGCGCCGAGGTCAAGGCCGAAAGCGACGTCTGCTGCACGTCGTCCAACGCCATCGGGGTCGTCAACTCGCTCGGCGTCGAGGAGCTGCTCTTCGTGCCCGACAAGAACCTGGCGGCCTACGTGGCCCGAGAAACAGGCAAGCGGATCATCGCCTGGGACGGATACTGCTATGTCCACCATCGGTTCAAGGCCGAGGACGTCCGGGCCGCCCGCGAGGCCCATCCCGAGGCCGAGGTCTGGGTCCATCCGGAGTGCCCGCTCGAGGTCATCGACCTGGCCGACAAGACGCTGTCGACCGGCAGGATGGTCTCGGAGGCCCGGGCCACGTCCCGCGGCGAAGTCGTCCTGGGGACGGAGAAGGGCATCATCCACCGGCTGAAGAAAGAGAATCCGGCGGTCCGCTTCTTCCCGCTCCGCGAGGGCGCCCTGTGCGTCCACATGAAGATGACGACCCTCGACAAGGTCCTCACGGCCCTTGAGAACGAGGTCCATCGCATCACAGTCCCGCCGGATATCGCCGAAAGGGCCCGGGGGGCCATCGAAGCCATGCTGAAAATTTCGTGAAAGGATAGAGAGACATGCGCAAAATGACCGAAGAGAACGTCAAGGCCGCCCTCGCCGGCGAGAGCCAGGCCCACATCAAATACCTGGCATTCGCCGAGAAGGCCGCCGCGGAGAACCTGCCCAACGTGGCCCGGGCCTTCAAGGCCAATTCCTACGCCGAGCAGGTCCACGCCGTCAATCACCTGAAGGCCCTGGGCGGCGTCGGGACGACGGCCGACAACCTGGGCGGGGCCGTCGACGGCGAGTCCTTCGAGATCGCGGAGATGTACCCGGCCTACATCACCGTGGCCGAGGCCCAGGGCGAACGAACGGCCGTGACGGCTTTCAACGCGGCCCTGGCCGCCGAGAAGGTCCACGCCGGCATCTACGAGCGGGCCCGCAAGTCCGTCGCGGCGGGCCAGGACATCGACGCTGGGGCCATCCATGTCTGTTCCGTCTGCGGATTCACCATGGAGGGGGAGGCCCCGGACAAGTGCCCGGTCTGCGGCGCGCCCAAGGCCAAGTTCGTCGTGTTCTAGGATGGGAACGACCATGGCCATCGACATGAAGCTCCAACCCTGGGACGTGCTCGGCGCGGCCATCCGTTCCGAGATCGACGCGGCCGCCTTCTACACGAGGCTGCAGGGCCGGGTCAAGAACGTCATCCTCCTCGAGAAGCTCAAGCTCCTGGCCCTGGAGGAAGAGAACCATCGCAAGATGCTCGAACGGCTGTTCGGTCAAAAATTCCCCGACCGATCCCGGGAGGTCCCGGAGAGCTCGCTCCTGCCGCCCGTCTCGGTCTCCCTTGGGGCCGATCCCTCGGTCCTCGAGCTTTTCCAGGCCGCCCTGAAATTCGAGGAGACCGCGGAGAGCTTCTATCTCGGAGCACTGGAAAAGGCTTCTGATGACAGCAGCCGGAGCCTCCTTTCCTATCTCGGTCGGGTCGAGCGCAGCCACCAGGCGATCATCAAGGCCGAGATCGAGCTTCTCGCGAAGTTCCCGGACTATTACAACGTCGAGGACTTTCACATCGGCGAAGATCTGTTCCACGTCGGGCCGTGACGCCCGGCGGAGGCCGGAAGGAGGGACCATGAAGTCCGCATGGCGCGTGGGGCGCATTTTCGGCATCGACATCCGCATCGACTCCAGCTGGATCGTCATCTTCGCCCTCTTCAGCTGGTTCCTGGCCGGGACGTATTTCCCGTCCGGTCACCCCGGCTGGCCGACGACCCTGTCCTGGGCGCTCGGCTTCCTGACGAGCCTGTTCGTCTTTGCCTCCGTCCTTGTCCACGAGCTGGCCCATTCCCTGGTCGCCCTCAGGCACGGCGAGAAGGTCCACAGCATCACGCTGTTCATCCTCGGCGGGGTGGCCCAGATCTCCCAGGAGCCCGAGGAACCGCTCAAGGAATTCTCGATGGCCATCGTCGGCCCGCTGGCCAGCTTCGTGCTGGGCGGCGTCTTCTTCCTCCTGTCGTTCTTCCTCCATCCCGTGAGCGAGCCGCTGTCGGCCTCGGCCGGATATCTGGCCCTCATCAATATCGTCCTGGGCGTCTTCAACCTCCTGCCCGGTTTTCCCATGGACGGCGGCCGCGTGTTCCGGTCCATCGTCTGGAAGCTGACCGGCGACCTCCGCAAGGCGACGAGGATCGCTTCGCTGACGGGCCAGGGATTCGCTTTCCTGCTCATTTTCTTCGGGATCCTGCGCATCCTGAGAGGGGATTTCGGGGGCCTGTGGCTCCTGCTCATCGGCTGGTTCCTCCACAACGCCGCCGTCCGCGGCTATCAGCAGGTCGTCATCCAGTCGGCCCTCGAAGGGCTCAAGGCCCGGGACCTGATGAACCGTGACTTCGAGACCGTTCCGCCCGGCCTTCCGGTCCAGAGCCTCGTTGACGACTTCATCCTGAAGCGCAAGGAACGGGTCTTCATGGTCACCGAAGGCGACGGTCTGGAAGGCATCGTTTGTCTGGAGGACGTCAAGCGAACGCCGCGGGAGAAGTGGGCGGGGGCCGTCGTCCGGGACATCATGACGCCCAAGGCCGATCTCCGGTCGGTCGGCCCCGAGGCCGACGGCAAGGACATCCTGTCGAGCCTGACGTCCAAGGACGTCCACCAGGTCCCGGTCGTCGAGGGCGGCCGGGTGACCGGCATCATCTGCCGGAGCGACGTCCTCAAGATCCTCCAGCTCCGCTCCGAGCTCGGTGTCTGAGGCGACGGGAAAGGAGGTCCGCATGGCGAGCGCCCGGGACCGTATCGGGCCGATCGTCAGCCGGCTCAGGCGCCGGTATCCCGATGTCCGGACCGCTCTCGAGTTCCGCAATCCGTTCGAGATCCTCGTGGCCACCATCCTGGCCGCCCAGTGCACGGACGAGCGGGTCAACACGATCACACCCGGCCTCTTCCGGAAATACCCGACGGCCGCCGAGCTGGCCCGGGCCGACCGCGAGGAGCTCGAGCGCGAGATCCGTCCGGTGGGCTTCTTCCGGAACAAGGCCAAGAGCCTTCTCGGCGCCTCGCGGCGGATCGTCGAGGCCTACGGCGGCGCCGTGCCGGGGACCATGGACGAGCTCCTGACGCTGCCCGGCGTGGCCCGCAAGACGGCCAACATCGTCCTCAGCGCCGGGTTCGGCAAGGCCGAGGGCATCGCCGTCGACACTCACGCCCGCCGGCTCTCGCGGCGATTGGGCCTGACCCGCCACGATGACCCCGTCAAGATCGAGCGCGACCTGCTGGCGCTCGTGCCAAGAAAGGACTGGCTCGATTTCAACTTCCTGCTCGTCGAGCACGGCCGCGCGGTCTGCCAGGCCCGCAAGCCGCGGTGCGGAGAGTGCTTCCTGCGCGAGCTTTGCCCTTCGGCCGCGGCGTTCTTGAAAGGAACAGGTCAGAGCCGATGATCCGCGAAGCCATGCTCTGGGGTCCGGCCGAGGGCGGCCGGGCCGAATGCCGTCTTTGCGCTCACCGCTGCGTCATCGGGCCCGGGAAACAGGGCGTCTGCGCCGTCCGCGAGAACCGCGACGGCCGGCTCGTGACCCTGGTCTACGGGGAAGTCATCGCCGCCCACGTCGATCCCATCGAGAAAAAGCCTCTCTACCACTTCCTGCCCGGCTCGAAGGCCCTGTCCATCGCCACGGCGGGCTGCAACTTCCGCTGCGGGTTCTGCCAGAACTGGAGCATTTCCCAGGCGCCCCGGCGGCGGGGGGGCGGGATCGCCGGGGACCCGTTCCCGCCCGAGAACATCGTTCGGGCGGCCCTGGCCGAGGGTTGCAGAAGCATCTCCTACACCTATACGGAGCCGACCATCTTCTTCGAATACGCATTCGACACCGCCAAAGCGGCCAAGGAGGCGGGGCTGGCCAACAACTTCGTGACCAACGGCTACATGACGGCCGAAGCCCTGCGGACCATCCGGCCCTATCTCGACGCCGCCAACGTCGACCTCAAGGCCTTCCAGGACGGGACCTACAAGAAAGTCTGCGGGGCGCGCCTCGAGCCGGTCCTCGACTCCATCCGGTTGATGAAGGAGCTCGGCGTGTGGGTCGAGGTCACGACGCTCGTCGTCCCCGGCCTCAACGACGGCGGGGACGAGCTGCGGTCGATCGCCCGGTTCATCGCTTCCGTCGATCCGGCCGTCCCGTGGCACATCAGCCGGTTCCACCCGGACTATGAGTACACGGACGCCCCGGCGACGCCCCTTGCGACGCTCCGCCGGGCCCGCGACATCGGCCGGGAGGAAGGCCTGAAATATCTTTACATCGGCAATGTCGGCGGTGAGTCGGAGGACACGGACTGCCCGAGCTGCGGCCGGCGGGTCATCCGGCGGCAGGGATTTTTCGTCGTCGAGAGCCTGTTGAAGGCCGGCCGATGCCCGAACTGCGGCCATCCTGTGGACGGCGTTTTCGGCTGACAACCCCGCGGCTTTCGGCTAAGATGATCTCAGGGAACGAGATGGCGACGAACCCCCGCTACACGATCCTGCCGCATACGGCCGACGGCAAGTTCCAGGCCTACGGCCGGACGCTCGAGGAGGCTTTCGGCAACGCCGCCCTGGCCATGGTCTCGCTGATGTGGGACTGGGCGAGGATCGAGCCCCTCGAGCGCCGGGAGATCCGCGTCGAGGCGCCTGACCGGGAGCGGCTCCTCGTGCGGTTCCTGGGAGAAATCGTCTATCTGTTCGATCACGAGCGCTTCCTCCTTGGACGGGTGGTTGAGCTCCGGATCGCCGGGGCCGAGCCGGGCGGGTTCGAGCTCAGGGCCGTCCTGGGGGGGGAGCCGCTGTCGGAACGCCACGAGATCTTCGGCGGCGTCAAGGCCGTGACCTACCACGACCTCAAGATCGAAGCGTGCGACGGGGTCACGGTCCAGGTCGTCGTCGACATGTGAGGCCGCCATGGAACCGAGAAGGATCGACGACAACACCTGGGAGATCCCGAAGCACGGGGCGATGAGGGTCCCGGCCGTCATCTACTCGTCGGCCAAGCTGCTGGCCGATGTCCGGCGCGACAAGACCCTCGAACAGGCGGCCAACGTGGCCTGTCTTCCGGGCATCGAGCGCAGGTCCTATGTCATGCCGGACGCCCACCAGGGGTACGGGTTCCCCATCGGCGGCGTGGCGGCCTTCGACCTCGACGCCGGCGTCATCTCCCCGGGCGGCGTCGGCTACGACATCAACTGCGGGGTCCGGCTGCTGAAGACCGACTACACGGAGGAGGACGTCCGCGACAAGCGCAAGGAGCTGCTGGCCGCGATCTTCCAAGAGGTCCCCGCCGGGGTGGGGAAGGGGGGCGTCACCAAGCTCAGCCGCGGCGTCCTCAAGGAGATCCTCGTCAAGGGCGCGGAGTGGGCCGTGGCCAACGGCTACGGAACGCGGGAGGACCTCGACCGCACCGAAGAGGGCGGCCGGATGCGCGACGCTTCGGCCGACGACATCTCCGACCGGGCCCTCGAAAGGGGCATCCCCCAGCTCGGGACACTCGGGGCCGGCAACCACTTCCTCGAGATCCAGAAGGTCGAGGAGATCTTCGACCCGGATGCGGCCCGGGCCTTCGGCGTGAGCGCCCCCGGCCAGATCCTGGTCATGGTCCACTGCGGCAGCCGCGGCCTCGGACACCAGGTGGCGACCGACTACATCGAGCTGATGAGCGACGCTCCGGGTGTCCGCGACCTGCCCGACCGCGAGCTGGTCAACGCCCCTTTCCGGTCGCCGATGGGCCAGCGGTACTATCGGTCGATGTGCGCCGCCGTCAACTACGCCTTCGCCAACCGCCAGATGATCGCCCACTGGGTCCGGCAGGTCTTCGCCCGGGTCCTAGGCCGGTCCGGGGGAATGGACCAGATCTACGACGTCTGCCACAACGTGGCCAAGGTCGAGCGGCACATCGTCGGGGGCCGCGAGAGAGACCTCGTCGTCCACCGCAAGGGCGCGACCAGGAGCTTCGGCCCCGGCCGGCCCGAGATCCCCGAGGCCTACCGGGCCTCGGGCCAGCCGGTCATCATCCCCGGCAGCATGGGGACGGCCTCCTATCTGCTGGCCGGGACCAAGGAGGCCGAGGAGCTGAGCTTCAGCTCGACGGCCCACGGCGCCGGACGGGTCATGTCCCGCCATGAGGCCATGCGCCGCTTCCGCGGCGAACGCATCCGCGACGACCTGGCCCGCAAGGGCATCGAGCTGCGGTCAACGAGCTGGAAGGGTGTCGCCGAGGAGGCCTCGGAGGCCTACAAGGACGTCGACGAGGTCGTCCGCGTCTCTCACGAGGTCGGCCTCGGCCGCTTGGTGGCCAGGGTCGTCCCCCTCGGCGTCATGAAAGGATGAGGCCGATCAAGGCCGCCGCGCCCGCTTGCCTGCCTTTTTTCCGGCCGGCCGCGAGCCCGCGAGTTCGTCCGCGTCGAGCGTGTTCAGGACGTCGTCCTTCTCGAGCCAGGCCCGGCGGGCGATGCCGACCCCGAAGCGCATCATGGCCAGGCCGTCGGCGAAATGGGTGTCCGTGCCGATCGAGATCCTGACGCCCTTGCTCTTGGCTTTCTTGAGATTGAGCTCGTCGAGATCGAGACGGTCGAAATAGGCGTTGAGCTCGAGGGCCTTGCCGTGGCGGGCCGCCCCGTCGATGACCCGGTCGAGGTCGACCTCGTAGCCCTCGCGCCGCGAGATGAGCCGGCCCGTCGGATGGGCGATCGTCCGGACATGGGGATTGGCCAGGGCCTTGAGCATGCGCTCGGTGACGTTCTTCTTGAAGCCGGAGTGGATGGCCGCGACGACGAAATCGAGGCGGACGAGGAGCTCGTCGGGAAAGTCGAGAGACCCGTCGGCGAGAATATCGACCTCGCTGCCCTTGAGGACCCGGAAGCCCCGCAGCGTCCGGTTGAAGGCCTCGATCTCCTCGATCTCGGCCGCCAGGCGCTCGACCTCCAGCCCGTGGGCGTATTTGGCGGCCTGGGAGTGGTCGCACACGGCGACGTAGGAGTAGCCCCGCTTCCGGGCCAGAGCGGCGAGATCGCCCAGGGACAGGTCGCCGTCGCTCGCCCGGGTGTGGACGTGGAGGTCGCCCTTGATTTCGGCGGCCTCGAGCAGGCGCGGCAGCCTCTTTTCGAGGGCCAGCTCGACCTCGCCGCGGTCCTCGCGCATCTCGGGCGGGATCCAGGGCATGCCCAGGACCCGGTAGCAGTCCTCCTCTTCCTGCGATGCCAGGCGCTTCTCGCCCTTGAACACCCCGTATTCGGAGATCTTGAGGCCGCGGTCCTTGGCCAGGCTGCGGAGCTTGATGTTGTGGGCCTTGGAGCCCGTGAAGTAGAGGAGGGCGGCCCCGTACTCGCGCTCGGCCACGACCCGCAGGTCGACCTGCCGCTCGGCGTCGCCTGTCCGGATGACGACCGATCCCTTGGTCCCGCCTTCAGCCAGGACGCGCACGGCCCCGGGGTGGCGGGCGAAGTGGCGGATGATCTTCGACCCGTCCTTGCCGCAGGCCAGGATGTCGATGTCGCCGACCGTCTCCTTCATCCGGCGCAGGGACCCGGCCGCCGAGATCCGGCTGACGCCGGGGGCTTCCCGGAGATAGGCGATGACCTCGTCGGCGACGACGGCCGCCTCGCAGATGGAAATGCGCTCGGCGATCCGCTCCCGGGCCTCGAGGGCCTTGCGGATGTTGGCGACCTTCTTTTCGCCCATGCCGTAAAGCCCGGCCAGGGAGCCGTCGGCGATGGCCCGCTTGAGGCCGTCGAGGTCCTCGACGCCGAGCTTCTCATGCAGGAGATGGACGGTCTTGCCGCCCAGGCCCTGGATCTCGAGCAGGCGCAGGAGGCTTTCCGGCAAGCCCTTCATGGCCTCGGCGAGCTTGGCCATGGTCCCCGTCTCGAGGTATTCCCGGATCTTCTTGGCCAAGCCCTCGCCGATGCCGGGCACGGACTCCAGGCGCCCCTCCCGGGCGACGACCTCCACGTCCTCGGCCATGTCCTGGAGGATGCGCGCCCCTTTCCGGTAGGCGACGACCTTGAAGCCCGTCTCGCCCTTGACCTCCAGGGCATCGGCGATGCGCTCGAACAGCGCGGCGATCTCCCGGTTCTTCATCGTCTTGTCCCTCCCCCCCTAGGTTACTCCAATCCCGCCCGTAAAGAAAAGAACGCCGATTCCGATCCCGCGAGAGGAGCGTCCCCGCCGAAGGCGGCCGCTGGGCCGGGTTGACTTTTCGCCGGGGCCTTTCTATAAAGGTCCCATGCGCATCGTTCTGGCCGGCTACAACGTCGACAGCGCCGTCCTCGAGGAGCTCAAACGGCACGCCCCGCCCCGCGAGGACGTGACGCCCGAGACCCTGTCGGCGTCCTACGCCCGCATCTCGCGCGACCCGCGCCCGGCCGACGAGCTGCGGGCCGCGGCCCGGGCCGAGGTCGACCGGGCCCGCCGCTCCAACCGGACCATCATCTTCAAGATGGGCCACCACTCGGTCGCCGAGCACGCCGTCTTCAACTTCGACATCATCGGCGTCAGCCGCTTGGCCATCGAGGAGATCGAGCGCTTCCGGCTCTGCTCGTTCACCGAGAAGTCCCAGCGGTACATCACCCTCGGTGATGACTACATCGTTCCGCAGGAAATCCGGCGGGCCGGGCGGACGGCGCTTTTCCAGAGGACGATCAAGGCCCAGAACGCGCTCTATCACCGGCTCTACAAGAAGCTCCGGCCGTATGTCTTCGAGACCTACCGGGAGGCGGCCCGCAACCCCAAGAACCACGCCGTCCTCGACGGCTGGGCCAAGGAGGACGCCCGCTACGCGGTCAGCCTGGCCACCGAGGGCCAGCTGGGGATGACCGTCAACGCCCGCAACCTCGAGCTCCTTATCCGCCGGTTCGCGGCCAAGGGCCTGGAGGAGGTCCGGGCCGTCAGCGCGGAGCTCTACCGCCTGGCCAAGGAAGTCGCCCCGTCCATCATCCTCTTCACGGAGGCCGGCGACTTCGACGCCAGGACATACGGCGATATCGCCGCAGCGGCCGGAAGGCTGAACGCCGGGCGAAAGACCGGGCGCCGGTCCCCGTCAAAGCCCGGGGACGTCGTCCTGGCCGGCCGACCCGCCGACGGCGACGACCGCATCCTGGCGGCCCTTCTCCACACGACCGGCCGCCTTTCTTATAAGGAATGCCTGGCCCGCGTGAAGAGGGCCGCTCCCCGCAAGCGCCGCGAGCTCATCGGGCTGGCCCTCGAACGGATGGAGTTCTACGACTTCCCGCTCCGGGAGTTCGAGCACGCCGACCTCGTCTACGACCTCGTCGTCTCGGCTTCCTGCTTCGCCCAGCTCAAAAGGCACCGGATGGCGACCCTGACGACCCAGCGGTACGACCCGGCCCTCGGTGTCACGGTCCCGCCCTCGATCCGCGCGATCGGGGCCGAGAGGGAGCTCCTGGACCTTGTCGCCCGTACCGACGAGGCCCATTCCGCATTGGAGAAGGCGGTCGGGCCGGCCGCCGATTACGTTCTGACCAATGCCCACCGGCGGCGGGCGCTCATCAAGCTCAATGTCCGGGAGCTCTATCACATCTCGCGGCTGAGAGAGGACGCCACGGCCCAATGGGAGATCCGGCGGACGACGGCCGACATGTCCCGCCTGGCGAAAAAGGCCATGCCGCTCGCCTGCCTTCTTCTCGGCGGCAAGGACGCCTATCCCGATCTCTATGCCAAGGTCTTCGGCCGGGCGCCGAAGATGGCCCCGCCGCGGATCTTCCAATGAACGACGCCGTTCCTTCTTGGACTCTCCCGGGGGGCTGCATCTCCCGACGTTCCCCACGGACCCCGTAACGTCCGGGATGCCTCACCGGCCGGCGATCCCCGGCGTTCGACGCAGGGCCGCGGCCGCGGCGATGAGGGCCAGGACGGCACCCGCTCCCCGGGCGGCGTGGAACGGCGAGACACCGAGGAGGGTGACCCTTCTGAGAACATCGATGGGGTGGAACGAGGTCATGCCGACCAGCGTGATCGAAAGATAAACGACGATCCCCACGCCCGCCGCCCAGAGCCAGCGGTGGGTACGGGACCGCACGGCTGCGCCGAGGCCATAGAGGATGAGAACCGTGGCCCCGGCCGCCGCGGTGACGGCCGCCGCCCCCTGGAGCGGGCGGCGCATCTCGTACATATCACGTTCCATGGCAGCCAGCCGGGCCCATTCCGTGATCCGGGCGGGGGCATCGAACGCCTCGAGCGCGCCGAAGACCACAAGGATGAATCCGAAGCCGGCCCAAACCAGGCGGACGGGAAGTACGGCCCTGGTCCGGTCGCGGCCCCGCCGGACGGCCGTCGCGCCGCAGAGGGCGCCGCCGGCGAGGAGAACGACGATGAGCAACGGCCGGAGGAAAGCCGGCGGCGGGCGCTTCTCGGCCGCCCATCTCGCCTCCCGGGCGGCCTGTTCGGCCGGCGTCGCGATCCTGGATATCCGCATGATGCGCGGCGGGAGAACGTCGGCGGCATCGCCGGCCCGCCGGACAGGGATGAGCTCGGTCGAGGCGCCCCTCGTCCGGTCCTGCCATCGCCCGGTCGGGGACAGGTAGATGACCGCGGACACGAAACGCATCTCTTCCTGGTCCCGGACCTCGATCCGGAAATCGAGGGTCTCGCCGCCCCGGGTCTCCCGGGCCGGCCCCGCCGAGGCCAACCCTCCCGTGACCCTCCGGTCGGCCGCCGTCCAGCGCAGGCCGCAGACGATCAGCTCGGGTCCGGGGAGATCCGCGAGCGTGACGCGCAGCTCGAAGGGCCGGCCGACGACGGCCAAAGGCGAAGCTTCGACGGTCAGCCATCCGGGCCGGTTGCGCGTCCGGCAGCGGTGCTCGAGGCGGTCGACGAGCGCCCAGGTCACGGCGAAAAGGAGGCCGGCCGCGGCCAGGCCAAGAGCGATCGTTCGACGCTTGTTTCCCGGCCGGGCCAATGTCAGGAACCCGGTTCGAGGATGAAGACCCTGCGGCCCCGGATCTCAAGCCGGCCCTCGAAGAAGAGCCGGACGGCTTCCGGATAGATCTTGTGCTCCTCGACGAGGATGCGGGCCGCCAGCGTTTCCGCCGTATCGTCCTGGAGAACGGGGACGACAGCCTGGAGGATGATCGGCCCCATGTCGACCTCGGCGGCGACGAAATGGACCGTGCAGCCCGAGAAGCGGACCCCCCAGTCGATGGCCTTCTGTTGGACGTGGAGACCGGGGAAGGACGGCAGGAGGGCCGGGTGGATGTTCATGATCCGATGCTTGTAGGCATCACAGAGCCCCGGCGTCAGGACCTTCATGTATCCGGCGAGGCAGACGAGATCGATGCCTCTCGTGTCGAGCTCGCGGATGATGGCCTCGTCATAGGCTTCGCGCGCGGGGTAAGCCTTCGGGTCCAGGAACAGCGTCTCCAGACCCGCCGCGCCGGCTTTCAAGAGGCCCGGTGCGTCCGCCTTATTGCTGAGAACCAGCGAGATCGTCGCGTTGATCCGGCCGCCGTCCACGGCTTCCCGCAGGGCTTCGAAGTTGGAGCCCCGGCCCGAGAGCAAGACGGCGATCCGGCCCTTTTTGGCCGGGCTGCGGAAATCGGGATCGCTCATGTCCCCTCCTCGCCCCGGACCTCGAAGCGTTCCGGGATGGCGTTCTTCCAGCGCCGGAAGGCCTCGTTCACAGGCACCTGAACAAGCTTCCGGCCGCGGTGTTCGACGGCGATGACCGATCCTCCCGTCCGGCCGATGGCCTTGACGGGAACGCCTATCTTATCGGCCAGGCGCTCGAGCGCCGGGAGGTCCTTCTTGCGGCAGGTCAGGAGGATGCGGGACTGGGCCTCGCCGAAAAGCAGCGTGTCCGGTCGGATGGCGTCCTCGAGCGACACGGAACAGCCGACCCGGCCCCGTCCGTGGAACGCGCATTCGGCGAGAGCGACGGCCAGGCCCCCCTCGGAGAGGTCGTGGGCCGAACGGACGAGGCCGGCCTCGATGGCCGCCAGGCAATACTCCTGGATTCTCTTCTCGAGTCCCAGGTCGATCTGCGGCGGGGTCCCTGACTCGAGGCCGTGGGCGACCCTCAGGAATTCCGTGCCTCCCAGACCCTCCTTGTTCTCGCCGGCGAGAAGGACGATGTCCCCGGGGCCCTTGAAGCCGGGGCTGACGACTTTGCGGACGTCGGAGATGAGACCGACGATGCCCAGGACGGGGGTCGGATGGATGGACAGGCCTTCCGTATCGTTGTAGAAGCTGACATTCCCCCCGGTCACGGGGATGTCGAAGGCCCGGCAGGCCTCGGCCAGGCCCTCGATGACCTCCTCGAATTGCCACATGATCTCGGGCTTCTCGGGGTTGCCGAAGTTCAGGCAGTTGGTCACGCCGATCGGCCGGGCCCCGACGCAGGCGAGGTTCCGGCAGGCTTCGGCGACGGCGATCCTGGCCCCCGTCCTCGGATCGAGGTTCGTATAGAGAGGATTCCCGTCCACGGTCATGGCCAGGGCCTTGCGCGACCCCTTGATCCTCTGGACGGCGGCGTCGGCGCCGGGAAGGAGGACCGTGTTGACCTGGACCATGTGGTCGTACTGCCGGAAGACCCACTCCTTGTCGGCGATGGTCGGCGAGGCGAGGAGGTCGAGGAAGGCCCGATCGTAATCGTCCGGCAGGAGAAGCGCGGGCAGGGGGGTCCGGCCGGGGAGAGGGGAGGGGGGCCGGCTCGGGCGCCGGTAGGCCGGGCACAGGTTGACCACGGCGTCGACGGGGATGTCGACCACGATCTCGCCCTTGGCCCGGGCCGTGATCCGGCCGCCTTCGACGACCCGCCCGATGACGGGGGCGTCGAGGTCCCACCGGGCGAAGACGGCCTGGACGTCCTCAACCTTGTCCTCGGTGGTCACGAGGAGCATCCGCTCCTGGGACTCGGAGAGCATGATCTCGTAGGGCGTCATGCCGGCCTCCCGCTGGGGGACGAGGTCGAGGTCGATCTCGATGCCCAGCCCGGCCTTGGCCGCCATCTCGGTCGACGAACAGGTTAGTCCGGCCGCGCCCATGTCCTGGATGCCGACGATGAGCCCGCGGTCCATGACCTCGAGGCAGGCCTCGAGGAGGAGCTTCTCCTTGAACGGGTC
The DNA here is from genome assembly GCA_964423315.1 of uncultured Eubacteriales bacterium. Taxonomy (GTDB): domain Bacteria; phylum Acidobacteriota; class Aminicenantia; order Aminicenantales; family Saccharicenantaceae; genus RBG-16-66-30. Next base: position 16,368 of record CAYREO010000020.1, read on the forward strand.
GCCGACCTGGACGTTGGGCCGCTTGTGCTCGGTCTCCTCGCCGAACTCGGCCGAGGCCATCGTCGCGCCGTGGATGCCGTCGCGGCCGGTCTTGGCCCCGACGTAGAGGACGGGGTTGCCGGGCCCCTCGGCCCGGGCGTAGAAGATCTTGTCCTTTTCGGCCAGGCCGAGGCAGAAGACGTTGACCAGGGGGTTCAGCTCGTAGCAGGGATGGAAATGGATCTCGCCGCCGACGGTCGGCACGCCGATGGAGTTCCCGTAGCCGGCGATCCCCGAGACGACGCCCTCCATGACGGCCCTATTCGAGGGCTTGTCGAGCGGCCCGAACCGGAGGGAATCCAGGATCGCGATCGGCCTGGCGCCCATGGTGAAGATGTCCCTCAGGATGCCTCCGACGCCCGTCGCCGCCCCTTGGTAGGGTTCGATGAACGAGGGATGGTTATGGGATTCGATCTTGAAGACGACAACCTGACCGTCGCCGATGTCGATGATCCCGGCGTTCTCGCCCGGGCCCTGAACGACCCTCGGGCCCTCGGTCGGGAGCTTCTTGAGGTGGACGCGCGAGCTTTTGTAGCCGCAGTGCTCGGACCACATGACCGAGAAGATGCCGAGCTCGGTCAGGTTGGGCTCCTTGCCGATGAGCCCGACGATGAGCCGGTATTCCTCTTCCGTCAAACCATGCTGGTCGAGGAGATGCTTATCGGTCATGGCGGGCCTTCTTGCGGGCGGGAAAGCTCCTGACGAGGGACGCGAAGACGACCCGCCCGTCCACGCTCCCCAACAGGGCTTCCGACGCCCGCTCCGGATGGGGCATCATCCCCAGAACGTTCCCGGCCTCGTTGACGATCCCGGCGATGGCGTTGAGGGAGCCGTTGACGTTGGCCTCGTCGGTCAGCTCTCCGCGCGGACCGCAGTAACGGAAGACGACCTGCCGGTTCCGCTCGAGCGCCGCCAGAGTCCGCGGCGGGGCGTAGTAGTTGCCGTCGAAGTGGGCGATGGGGATCCTCAGGACCTGACCCTTGCGGCCGGCCCGGGTGAAGGGCGTCCGGGCGTTCTCGACGCGGATGTGGACGTGCCGGCAGAGGAACTTGAGGTTCTTGTTCCGGATCATGGCCCCGGGCAGCAGCCCGAGCTCGAGGAGGATCTGGAACCCGTTGCAGATGCCGAGGACCAGGCCCCCCCGGCGGGCGAAGGCCCGGACCTCCTGCATGAGAGGGGAGAAGCGGGCGATGGCCCCCGACCGGAGATAGTCCCCGTAGGAGAACCCGCCGGGCAGAACCACGCAGTCGACCTCCCGGAGGTCGTGGTCCTTGTGCCAGAGGAGGACCGTGTCCTGCTTCATGACGTCCTTAAGGACGTGGAAGGTGTCGAGGTCGCAATTGGAGCCCGGGAACTGGACGACCCCGAATCTCATGGCGCCCGCGCTCACTTGAGGAACTGCCAGTCGAACTTCTCGATGATCGGGTTGGCCAGGACCTTGCGGGAGATCTCGGCAACGAGCTTTTCGGCGTCTTTCCGCGGGACGCCTCCGAGCTCGATCTCGAAGACCTTGCCCTGGCGGACGTCCTTGACGGCGGCGTAGCCCATCGTGTGGAGGGCGTTCTTCACGGTTTGTCCCTGGGGGTCGAGGACGCTGTCCTTGAACGAAACGAGGATCCGAGCTTTCATCGGCGGAAGACCCTTTCGTAGATGACGTCGATCTTGTCGAGGTACGGGCCCAGTGAGAAGCAGGCGGCGAGCCCGGCCGGCCCGAGGCGCCGGGCGACGTCCGGGTCGGCGGCCGCGAGGGTGCGGAAGTCGAGGCCGCGCTCCCAGGCCCTGAGGCTGTTCCTCTGGACGATGCGGTAGGCCTCCTCGCGGCTCAGCCCCTCGCGGGTCAGAGCGAGCAGCACGCTCTGCGAGAAGATGAGGCCGCGGGTGGCCTCGATATTGGCCTTCATCCGGTCCCGGTGGACGACCCAGTGGCCGATGATGTCGAGGACCTCGGCCAACAGGAAGTCCGTCAGGATGAAGGAATCGGGCAGGACGACCCGCTCGGCCGAGGAATGGGAGATGTCCCGCTCGTGCCACAGGGCGACGTTCTCGAGCCCGACCTGAGCGTTGGCCCGGACGAGACGGGCCAGGCCCGAGATCCTCTCGCACCGGACGGGATTCTTCTTGTGGGGCATGGAGGAGGATCCCTTTTGGCCCTTGGTGAACGGCTCTTCGACCTCGAGGACCTCGGTCCGCTGGAGGTGCCGGATCTCGACGGCGAATTTCTCGAGGGTCGAGGCCAGCAGGGCCAGGGCCGAGAGGACCTCGGCGTGGCGGTCCCGTTGAAGGACCTGGGTCGAGACCTTGGCCGGGGCCAGGCCGAGCTCCCGCAGCGCGAAGCGTTCGACCCGCGGGTCGAGGTGGATGTAGGTCCCGACGGACCCGGAAATGCGTCCGACGGAGATCGTCTCGACGGCCCGTTCCAGGCGGCCGATGTGGCGGCCGATCTCCTCGTACCAGACGAGGAGCTTGAAGCCGAAGGTGATCGGCTCGGCGTGGATGCCGTGGGTCCGGCCCATGCAGACCGTCCTCCTGTGGCGGAGGGCCTGGCGCTTGAGGAGCCGGCGGAGATCGCGGAGCGGGCGGAGGACCTTCTGAAGGGATTCGCGGATGAGCAGGGACAAGGCCGTGTCGACGACGTCGTAGGAGGTCAGTCCGAGGTGGATATAACGCGCCGACGGTCCGACCTTCTCGGCGACCGAGGTCAGGAAGGCGATCATGTCGTGCTTGACGACCTTTTCGATGGCCTCGATCCTCTTGACGGAGAAGCCGGCTTTGGATCGGATCTCGCGGAGGGCCGAGGCCGGGATGTGCCCGAGGCGGGCCCAGGCCGCGCAGACGGCGAGCTCGACGTCGAGCCACTTCCGGTACCTGTTCTCGTCGGTCCAGACCGCGCCCATTTCCGGGCGGGTGTAGCGTTCGATCATGAGACCCGTCCTTGTCCGGATTCCGAAAAGATGACGGAATCATAGCAGGTGGCCGGAGGCCTTGTCAACGCGGCGAACTCGGTCGCGGGCCGCAAAGGATTTTGTATAATGGATGTCTAACGGAGTGAGGACGAGATGGATGCGAGTCCGGACGAGCGCCTCGTCGAGGAAGCCCGGCAGGGAAGCGCGGAGGCCTTCTCCGAGCTCGTCCGGCGTCATCAGCGGAAAGTCCACAGGATCTGTCACGCGATGACCAGAAACGCTTCGGATGCCGACGACCTGGCCCAGGAGGTCTTTTTGGCCGCTTACCGGTCCCTGCCATCGTTCAACAGGAAGGCCCGGTTCTCCACCTGGCTCTACAGGATCTCCGTGAACACGACGCTGAGCTTCCTGAAAAAGCGGGCCCGGGAGAAGGACCGCACGGAGTTCCGGGAAGACATGGCCGATGCCGATCGCGTATCGGCGGCCGCGGATTCGCCCGAGGAGACGTCCGTCCGCCGGGAGCTTGAGGTCCGCATGGAGGAGGCTCTCGGGACCCTGCCGCCGCCTTTTCGGACCGCCTTCCTTCTCGTCGCGGGGCGGGGGATGAGTCATGCCGAAGCCGCCGAGGTCCTGGGCTGTTCGGAGAACACGGTCTCCTGGAGGCTGCACAAGGCCCGCAAGCTCGTCCGGGCCCGCCTCGAACCCTATCTGGGGAGGTCCGGTCATGAGATGTGACAAGGCGCGGAGGTGGATCTCCGATGGATTGGACGGCGCCCTGGCCGCCGCCCAAGCCGCGAAGCTCGAGCGTCACCTCGAGACGTGCGCCGCGTGCCGGGCCTATCGGCGGGACCTCGAAACGATCGAAGCCGGGGCCGCGAGACGACCGGCCGATGCTCCTTCCCCGGATTATTGGCAGGATTTCGCGGACCGGCTCGGGCGCAAGATCGCGATGGCTTCCCGCCCGGTGCCTCGCCGCCGGGGCTTTCGGAGATGGGCCTGGGCGCCGGCGACCGCCGTTGCGGCCGCCGCGGCCGTCCTGGCGATCATCCATTTCGGCGTCTTGCGCCCGGACGGGGGGGTGCCGGACGCCGGTTGGCTCTCGAACGGGAGCTCTCTGGCCTGGATCCTCATGGAGGCCGACGGCGATCCCGAGCTGACGAGCCTGCTCGACGGGGAGGTCCGGGCCTCGATCGAGGAATGGACACTCGTTCCGGACGAGGACATCACGGCTCCTTTCTTGGACGACCCCCTGTTCTGGGAGGGGTTGAGCGAGGAGGAGCTTCGCTTCATCGCTTCCGAGCTGGAAGCCGAGATCGATCGAGGAGGCCCCCGATGAAAAGTGGCCGAAAATTCGCCGCGGCCGTCCTGCTTGCCGCCCTCAGCCCTCTGGCCGCGGCCCAGGGCAGCGGCCCGCAGGCCGATGCCCAGACCCGGATGGGATTGAGGGAGAACATCAGCACGCTTTATCTCCTCCGGCTGACGCAAGCCCTGGAGCTGTCGGAGGACCAGACGAGCCGGTTGTTCCCCGTTCTGACCCGGATCGAGAGGGAGAAGGCCGAGAGCCAGAGGAGGATGAACGCCGATCTTCTGGCCCTCCGGGAAGCCCTGGCCCGTCCCGCGGAGGACGAAGGCCGGCTCCTCGAGCTCGTCCTGCGCATCAGGGAAGAGCGACGGGCCATCCGGCAGAAGGACGAGGAGACGGAGGCCGCTCTCGAAAAAGTCCTGTCGCCCGTCCAAAAGGCCCGGTACCTCATCTTCACCGTCGAGTTCTACCGGGCTCTCGGCCATCAGCTCGAGCGGGCCAGGCAGCTCAAACCGGGCGTCAAAAGAAGGTCTTGACAAAATAATGAAAATCCTCTAGGATAGCCTTCGTCGTTCTGTAGATTTCAGACTAACTCTCTGAAAAAAGAACAAATTCGAGCTCGAGGAGACGAGGTTTTTCCATTTTTTTTCGCCTGTTGTCTGCCATTCCGCATTTTTTTCACGGGGTCGGAGGGGCGAGGTCGAGGACGCGCCAGCGTAGCTCAGCAGGTAGAGCGGCTGATTTGTAATCAGCGGGTCAGGGGTTCGAATCCCTTCGCTGGCTTTGACGGGACGATGGCATCGAACATGGTTCATATTTCGGGCAGGTTCCAGAGTGGCCAAATGGGGCGGGCTGTAAACCCGCTGCGGAAACGCTTCGGAGGTTCGAATCCTTCCCTGCCCATTCTTCGCGGGAATAGCTCAGTTGGTAGAGCGTCAGCCTTCCAAGCTGAATGTCGCGGGTTCGATCCCCGTTTCCCGCTCTTCGATCGGCGTTGCGGGCCCAAGTAGCTCAGTCGGCAGAGCACGTCCTTGGTAAGGACGGGGTCACCAGTTCGATTCTGGTCTTGGGCTTTTTCGAACAGCCGGCGCCTGACGAGCCCGGCGGGGGACACGAGGTTCCCGGAGGACGAGGTGGACGATGCGAGAGATCATCACGCTCCAGTGCGGCACGTGCAAGCGCCGGAACTATTCCATGACCAGGAACAAGAAGAAGCAGACGGACAAGCTCGAGACCAGGAAGTTCTGCCCCTTCTGCCGGACGCACACGCCCCACAAGGAAGTCAAATAGACGGGTGAGTGGAGAGGACGACAGGTGTGTAGCTCAAGTGGTAGAGCAGCGGTCTCCAAAACCGCAGGTTGCGGGTTCGAGTCCTGCCACACCTGCCAATTGCGCCCCCGCCGGACGCCGGTGACGGCGCCGAAGGGCGGGACCGGGGGCCCGGGCGCCCCGCGAGGATCGAGGACATGCCATGAATGACAAGCTTCCCTGGACCAAGCGGTTCGTGAATTTCCTGAGGGATGTGAAGGCCGAGATCAAGAAGGTCACCTGGCCCTCCAAGACGGAGGTCACCAACACGACGGTCGTCGTCATCGCCGCGACGATCTTCTTCGGCTTCTACCTGTTCTTCATGGATGTCATCTTCTCCTGGGTCATCGCCCGGATCAAATCGCTGTTCGGCTGATCGCGAGGGATCGGATCATGGCAAAGAACTGGTTCGTGGTTCACACCTACTCGGGCTTCGAGAAGTTCGTGGCCGAGACCATCAAGCAGAAGGTCCTCGAGCTTCACATCGAGGACCAGGTCGGGCAGATCATCATCCCGACCGAGGACGTCATCGAGATCCGGGGAGGGAAGAAGGTCGTCTCCACCAAGAGGTCCTATCCCGGCTACATCCTCGTCGAGATGGAGATGAACGACGAGAATTGGCTGATGATCCGCCAGGTCCCCAAGGTCACGGGCTTCGTCGGCTCGGGCCGGACGCCGACCCCCCTGAGCAAGAAGGACGTCAGCCAGATCGTCGAGCACATGGAGACGACCTCCGAGAAGCCCAAGCCCAAGCACTCCTTCGAGAAGGGCGAGGCCGTCCGGATCATCGACGGCCCGTTCTTCAATTTCAACGGGATCGTCGAGGAGGTCAATCACGAGCGGAGCACCATGAAGGTCATGGTCACCATCTTCGGCCGGTCGACCCCCGTCGAGCTGGAATTCCTGCAGGTCGAGAAGCTTTAGGAGGACGAGATGTCGAAAGAAGTCATCGCCAAGATCAAGCTGGAGATCGTCGCCGGCCAGGCCAGCCCGGCCCCTCCCGTGGGGCCCGCCCTCGGCCAGCACGGGGTCAACATCATGCAGTTCGTCCGGGAGTTCAACGACCGGACGGGCAAGATGGAGGAAGGGACCGTGGTCCCCGTCCTGATCACGGTCTTCAAGGACAAGTCCTTCAATTTCCTGGTCAAGACGCCGCCCGCGTCCTATCTCCTCAAGAAGGCCGCCGGGATCGCCAAGGGCTCCGGGGCCCCGAACAAGGACAAGGTCGGCAAGGTGACCCGCAAGCAGATCGAGGACATCGCCCGGGCCAAGCTCGCCGACCTCAACGCCTACGACATCGAAGCGGCCCGGAAGATCATCGAAGGGACGGCCAAGAACATGGGATTGGAGATCGTCAGTGAGTAAGCACGGCAAGAACATCCTCAAGGCCCGGGAGGTCAAGGGCTCCGAGCCCCGGACCTATTCCCTGGAAGAGGCCGTCGGCCTCGTCAAAAAGGCCCATTTCGCCAAGTTCGACGAATCCGTCGACATGTCCATCCGGCTGGGGGTCAACCCGAAGTACTCGGACCAGATGGTCCGCGGGACGGTCGTTCTGCCCCACGGGACGGGCAAGACCAAGAAGATCTGCGTCATCGCCTCGGGCGAGAAGATCAAGGAGGCCGAGGAGGCCGGGGCCGACCACGCCGGCGGCGAAGAGCTCATCGAGAAGATCGCCGGCGGATGGATCGACTTCGACATCGTCATCGCTACGCCCGACGTCATGCGGGGCGTCGGCAAGCTCGGTCGCATCCTGGGGACCAAGGGCCTGATGCCCAATCCCAAGTCGGGGACGGTCACCTTCGACGTCAAGAAGGCCGTCGAGGAGACCAAGGCCGGCAAGGTCGAATTCCGCGTCGATAAGACGAGCATCGTCCATTCCCCGGTCGGCAAGGTCTCGTTCCCGGAGGACAAGCTCGTGGCCAACGCCAGGACCTTCCTCCAGGCCGTCGTCCAGGCCAAGCCCCCGGCGGCCAAGGGCAAGTACGTCCGGACGATCCATCTGTCGTCGACGATGGGACCGTCCTTCAGGATCTCCGAGGACATTCTCGAGAGTTAGGAGACGCCGCCGTGAAGAAGGCAGATAAACAAACGGTCATCAAGGGCCTCGAGGGCCTGTTCGACGCCAACGAAACGTTCTATCTCATCGATTTCAAGAGAATGAAGGTCTCCCAGGCGGTCGAGCTGAGGAAGCTTCTCCGGAAGAATTCCTACGCCTACAAGGTCATCAAGAACAGGCTCGCTCTGCGGGCCATCAGCGACAAGGTCCCGGAGGCCCTCCGCCCCCATTTCCGCAAACCCACGGCCATCGCCTTCGCCGCCAAGGAGCCGATCGGGCTGGCCAAGATCCTCAAGGATTTCTCCAATCAGGGGAAGGTCCTCGAGGTCAAGGCCGGCGTCCTCGAAGGCCGCTATCTGGCTCCTGAGCGCTTTGACGAGGTCTGCCGCCTCTCGTCGCGCGACGAGCTCGTCGGCAAGATCGCCGTCATGATGGCCCAGCCCCTCGTCCGCATGCTCCGGCTCCTGCAGGCCCCCCTGGGCCAGTTCGGGGTCCTCCTGGGCGAGCTGAAGAGGACGAAGGGCCAAGGACAGGCATCCCCTGAGGTCGAAGAGACCCAAGCTTAAATAAGGAGACTCGTGACATGGAAAAACTCACCAAGGAACAGTTCTTCGCGCACCTCGACACCCTGACGATCCTCGAGCTCTCGGATTACATCAAGGAGTTCGAGACGAGGTACGGGATCAGCGCCGCCGCCGCTGTCCCCGTCGCCGCCGCCGGGGCCGCCCCCCTGGCCGAGGCCAAGCCCGCCGAGGAGAAGACCGAGTTCAACGTCATCCTCAAGAACGTCGGCGACAAGAAGATCAACGTCATCAAGGTCGTCCGGGAAGTCACCTCGCTCGGCCTCAAGGAAGCCAAGGACCTCGTCGACGGCGCCCCCAAGCCGCTCAAAGAGGGCGTGACCAAGGAAGAGGCGGAAGCCATCAAGGCGAAGTTCGCGGAAGTCGGAGCCGTCATCGAGCTTCAGTAGATGATCCGCAGGCTGATCCGTTCCGTTCGGATGGAGGGAAACGACACCCCTCCAACTCTTTCTTAGAGAGTGAGCATGCTCAAAGAACAACACACATCGTTCCGGGAGAGGGTCGATTTCTCGAAGATCAAGGCGGTCTTCCCCATGCCCGACCTTCTGGACATTCAGACGAAGTCCTACGCCGATTTTCTCCAGATGGAGCTCCTGCCCGAGGAGCGGATGGAGACCGGTCTCCAGGCCGCCTTCAAGGACGTCTTCCCGATCTCCGACTTCAAGGAGACGACCGAGCTGGAGTTCCTCAGCTATTCCATCGGGACCTGGGAGTGCAAGTGCGGGCGGCTCAAGGGCGTCGAGAACTCCCGTTCCCGCTGCAAGGCCTGCGACACGCTCCTGCCCGCTTCCGCCGAGCTGACCGAGAAGGAGATCTGCCCGTTCTGCGGGGCCATGAGGAAGATCGAGCTTCCCCTCTGCGAACACTGCGGGGACCGCGTCGGCCTCAAGATCAAGTACAGCCCCATGGAGTGCATCCAGAAGGGATACACGTATTCCATCCCCCTCAAGCTCAAGGTCCAGCTCGTGTCCTGGGAAAAGGACGCCGCGACGAAGAGCAAGCGCCTCAAACACATCAAGCAGCAGGAGGTCTATTTCGGGGACATCCCCCTGATGACCGAGAAAGGGACCTTCATCTTCAACGGCATCGAACGGGTCGTCGTCAGCCAGCTCCAGAGGTCGCCCGGCGTCTTCTTCCGGCCGGCCGAGAACAAGGGCTTTTTCATCGCCAAGATCATTCCCTATCGCGGGGCCTGGGTCGAGTTCGAGCATGACGCCAAGAACCTCCTCTGGGTGCGGCTTGACCGGAAGAAGAAATTCCTGGCCACGGTCTTCCTCCGGGCCCTCGGGTTCGGCTCGGACGAGGACATCCTCAGGCTCTTCCACAAGGTGTACACGGTCCATACCGAGGACGGCAAGCTGTTCCTGGAAGTTTCGGACAGCCTCGTCGGGATGTCCCCGTCGGCCGACGTCACCGACGTCAAAGGCAAGAAAGTCCTGGCCCCGGCCAGGAAGAAGATCACGCCCGAGGTCTTGGCGGCCCTCAAGGACGCGGGCGTCACCCGCATCCCGATGGCCAAGAAAGAGCTGGCCGGGGCCTACGCGCTGACGGCGATCAAGGGCAAGGTGCGGACGAACGAAGAGCTCACGGACGTCCAGCTCGATCTGCTCATGGGCCGGGGCGAGCCGTTCGAGGTCTTCTTCCCCGAGCGGGACCCGGCCGGGCTCATCATCAGCACGACCATCAAGAAGGATCTCCGCAAGGACCTGGCTTCCGCCCAGGGCGAGATCTACCGGAAGCTGAGGCCGGGGGAGCCGCACACGGCGGAGAGCGCCCAGAGCCTCTTCCACAGCCTGTTCTTCAATCCCCAGAAATACAACTTCTCCCGGATCGGCCGGCTCAAGTTCAACATCAAGCTCGGGCTGCAGACCTCGCTCGACGAGAAGACCCTGACGCCCCTGGACTACGTCGAGGTCATCAAGTACCTCCTCAATCTCCGCTTCGGCGAGGGAACGGTCGACGACATCGACCATCTCGGCAACCGGCGGGTCCGGTCGATCGGCGAGCTCGTCGAGAACGCCTTCCGGATCGGCCTGACGAGGATGGAGCGGACGATCAAGGAGAAGATGACCATCACCGCCGACCTGGCGGCCGCCATGCCCCAGGACCTCATCAATTCCAAACCGGTCATCGCCGCCCTCAAGGAGTTCTTCGGCAGCTCCCAGCTCTCCCAGTTCATGGACCAGATCAACAGTCTGGCCGAGATCACCCACAAGCGCCGCCTGAGCGCCCTCGGGCCCGGCGGCCTCAGCCGGGAGCGGGCCGGGTTCGAGGTCCGCGACATCCAGACCTCCCATTACGGGCGGATCTGTCCCGTCGAGACCCCGGAAGGCCCCAACATCGGCCTGATCTCCTCGCTCAGCTGCTTCGCCCGGGTCAATGAATACGGCTTCGTCGAGACCCCCTACCGCAAGGTCCGCAACGGACGGATCATCGACTATGTCAAGGTCCTCCATCCCGGCAGCAGCGACCTCAAGATCGGCGATATCGTCGAGAAGGACGAGATGGCCAAGACCATCGAGAAGCTCAAAGAGGCCAAGGCCCGCCAGCTTCCGGTCCTCGAGCCCCATTGCTTCTACCTGACCGCCTGGGAGGAGGAGAAATACAACATCGCCCAGGCCAACGCCGCCGTCGACGACCGCGGCCGGTTCACGAGCGAGATGGTCAGCGCCCGGGAGCGGGGGAACTTCAAGTTCATCCCCCGGGACCAGATCCACTATATCGATGTGTCGCCGAAACAGCTCGTCTCCCTGTCGGCGGCCCTCATCCCGTTCCTGGAGCACGACGACGCCAACCGGGCCCTGATGGGCTCGAACATGCAGCGCCAGGCCGTGCCGCTGCTCCGTCCCGAGGCCCCGCTCATCGGGACCGGCATCGAGCGCCTGGTGGCCGTCGGCTCGGGCGATGTCATCGTCTGCAAGCGGTCGGGGACCGTCGAGTTCGTCGACGCCGAGCGGATCATCGTCCGGGTCGAAGAGAGAGGCGCGGGCCGCCATCCCGAGGTCGGCACGGACCTCTATCTCCTGACGAAGTTCCTGCGGACCAACCAGAACACGTCCACGAACCACCGGCCCATCGTCCTCAAGGGGGACAAGGTCGTCCGGGGCCAGGTCCTGGCCGACAGCTCGTGCACGGACGGCGGCGAGCTGGCCCTCGGCCGGAACGTCCTCTGCGCCTTCATGCCTTGGCGGGGCTACAACTACGAGGACGCCATCATCGTCAGCGAAAAGCTCATCAAGGACGACATCTTCACGTCGCTTCACATCGTCGAGGAGACGATCGAGGCCCGGGACACCAAGCTCGGACCCGAGGAGATCACCCGGGACATCCCCAACGTCCCGGAGACCGTCCTGCGGAACCTCGACGAGAACGGCATCGTCCGCATCGGCGCCCACGTCAGGTCCGGCGACATCCTCGTCGGCAAGGTGGCCCCGAAAGGGGAGACCCAGCTGTCACCCGAGGAAAAGCTCCTCAAGGCCATCTTCGGGGAGAAGGCCCTGGACGTCAAGGACGCCTCGCTCTACTGCTCCCCGGGCGTCGAGGGCACGATCATCGATGTCCGCATCTTCTCGAGGCGCGGGATCGAGAAGGGCCCGCGGGCCAAGGCCATCGAGAAGGACGAGATCGCCAAGCTCAAGCGCAATCTCGAGGACGAGATCGTCATCCTCGAGAACGAGAAGTGGGAGAAGGTCCGGGCCCTGCTCAAGGGCGCGGTCGTCGAGAAGGGCCAGAAGGCCGGGGGGATGACCCTCGAGAAAGGGACCAAGCTCACCGAGAAAGTCCTCAGCGAGCTGGATTTCGACGAGGCCATGAAGCTCAAGCTCAACGAGGACGAGGACCGCGACCGGGAGATCAGGGACCTCGACAAGAAGGTCAAGAGGCAGATCGAGGCCCTCCGGGCGGTGTTCAAGGACAAGGTCGACAATCTCAAGAAGGGCGACGAGCTGGCCCCCGGCGTCGTGCAATCCATCAAGGTCTTCATCGCCATGAAGCGGAAGCTGTCGGTCGGCGACAAGATCTCCGGGCGGCACGGGAACAAGGGCATCGTCGCCAAGATCGTCCCCGAGGAGGACATGCCCCGGCTGCCCGACGGCACGCCGGTCGAGATCGTCCTCAATCCTCTCGGCGTCCCGTCCCGAATGAACGTCGGCCAGATCCTGGAGACCCACGCCGGGTGGGCCGCCAAGGCCCTCGGCATGAGCATCTCGACGCCGGTCTTCGACGGCATCAGCGAGCGGGAGATCAAGAAGCTGCTCAAGGAGGCCGGCCTCCCGGAGAGCGGCAAGACCCCGCTCTTCGACGGCGTGAGCGGCGAGATCCTCGACCAGGAGGTCACCGTCGGCTACATCTATATGATGAAGCTCTATCATCTCGTCGACGACAAGATCCACGCCCGTTCGACGGGCCCCTATTCGCTCATCACCCAGCAGCCTCTCGGCGGCAAGGCCCAATTCGGCGGCCAGCGCTTCGGGGAGATGGAGGTCTGGGCCCTCGAGGCCTACGGCGCGGCCTTCACGCTCCAGGAGCTCCTGACCGTGAAATCCGACGACGTCGAGGGCCGGGCCAAGATTTACGAGGCCATCGTCAAAGGCGACCTCGACTTCACCCCGGGGCTGCCCGAATCCGTCAACGTCCTCATCCGCGAGCTTCAGAGCCTATGCCTCAACGTGGAGCTGGAGAAGGGGGACAAAGAGGATGTCCTGCCCTGGGGCATCGCCATCCCTCCGTCCGGCAAAGGAGAAGCCTAATGGACATCAGGCCCCCGATGACGCTCTCCCGGCCCCGGATCGATTTCGACCGGGTCCGCATCAGTATCGCCTCCCCCGAGAAGATCAAGAGCTGGTCCTGGGGCGAGGTGACCAAGCCGGAGACCATCAACTACCGGACCTTCAAGCCCGAGAAAGACGGCCTGTTCTGCGCCAAGATCTTCGGGCCCATCAACGATTTCGAGTGCCTCTGCGGCAAGTACAAGCGGATGAAATACCGGGGCATCATCTGCGAGCGCTGCGGCGTTGAGGTCACCAAGTCCAAGGTCCGCCGCGAACGCATGGGCCATATCCAGCTGGCCTCGCCGGTCGCCCACATCTGGTTCTTCAAGAGCCCGCCGAGCCGCATCGGGCTCGTCCTCGATCTGTCGATCAAGGACCTCGAGAAGGTCCTGTACTTCGAATCCTACATCGTCATCGACCCGGCCGATACGCCGCTCAAGGAAAAGCAGCTTCTCAACGAGGAGGAGTTCAAGGACGCCCAGGAGAAGTACGGCGACAAGTTCGAGGCCTCCATCGGGGCCGAGGCCATCAAGGTCCTGCTCGAGAAGATCAGCATCCCGAAAGAGTCCGAACGCCTCCGCAAGCTGATGAAGAAAGAGACCTCTCAGCAGCGCAAGCTCCGCCACGCCAAGCGCCTGCGGGTCTTCAAGGCCCTCAAGCGCTCGGGGAACCACCCGGAGTGGATGATCCTCGACGTCATCCCGGTCATCCCGCCCGACCTCCGGCCGCTCGTCCGGCTGGACGGCGGACGGTTCGCCACCTCCGACCTCAACGACCTCTACCGGCGGGTCATCAACCGCAACAACCGCCTCAAGAAGCTCATGGAGCTCAAGGCCCCGGAGCTCATCATCCGCAACGAGAAGCGGATGCTCCAGGAGGCCGTCGACGCCCTGTTCGACAACGGGAAGCGCGGCCGCGTTCATCTCGGGGCCAACCGCCGGCCGCTGAAGTCCCTGAGCGAGGCCCTGCGCGGCAAGCAGGGCCGGTTCCGCCAGAACCTGCTCGGAAAGCGGGTCGACTATTCCGGCCGCTCGGTCATCGTCGTCGGGCCCGAGCTCAAGCTGAACCAGTGCGGACTGCCCAAGAAGATGGCCCTGGAGCTCTTCAAGCCCTTCATATTCAACAGGTTGGAGAAAGAGGGTCTGGTCCCGAGCGTCAAGGTCGCCCGGGAGTGGCACGAACAGGAACGGCCCGAGGTCTGGGACTACCTCGAGGAGGTCGTCCGGGAGCACCCCATTCTCCTCAACCGGGCGCCCACCCTGCACCGGCTGGGCATCCAGGCCTTCGAGCCCCTGCTCGTCGAGGGCAAGGCCATCCAGATCCACCCCCTCGTCTGCGCGGCCTTCAATGCCGACTTCGACGGCGACCAGATGGCCGTCCACATCCCCCTGTCGGTCGAGGCCCAGGTCGAGGCCCAGACGCTGATGCTGTCGACCAACAATATCCTATCGCCGGCCCACGGCCGGCCGCTGACCATCCCCAGCCAGGACATGGTCCTCGGCTGCTACTACCTGACCCTCGAGAAAAAGGGGCAGAAAGGGGAGGGCCGGGTCTTCGGGACCCCGGAGCAGGCCCTCCTGGCGATGGAGAACAAGGAGATCTCCCTCCAGAGCAGCATCAAGCTGCGGTTCAGCGGGAAGTTCATGAACCTGGCCACCTACTACGACGACCAGGGGGTCATGACCTGTCCCGTCCAGGAGTTCCGCAACGAGCTCATCGAGACGACGCCGGGCCGCATCATCTTCAACTCCGCCCTGCCCGAGGGTTTCCCGTTCATCAACGGGATGCTCCGGAAAAAGGGCCTCGAGAACCTCGTCTTCTACACCTACCTCAAGGTCGGCCTCCAACCCACGGTCCGCATCCTCGACGCCCTCAAGGAGCTGGGCTTCACCTACGCGACCCAGGCCGGTTTCTCTCTGGGCATCGACGACTTCGTCATCCCCGGTGAGAAGAGCGTGCTCGTCGAAAAGGCCCAGAAGGAGGTCCTGCAGATCGAGAGCCTTTACCGGGACGGGACGATCTCCTCCGGCGAGCGGTTCAACCGGGTCGTCGAGATCTGGGGCACGGTCACGGAGAAGGTCTCCAACGCCATGATCGAGGACATGAAGCGGCTCAGCTTCGAGGGCGGCTCGCTCAACCCCCTGTTCGTCATGGCCGACTCCGGCTCCCGTGGCAACAAGCAGCAGATCCGGCAGCTGGCCGGGATGCGCGGCCTGATGTCCAAGCCGTCCGGGGAGATCCTGGAGACGCCCATCGTCTCGAACCTGCGGGAGGGCCTGAACGTCCTCCAGTACTTCATCTCGACCCACGGCGCCCGCAAGGGCCTGGCCGACACGGCCCTCAAGACGGCCAACTCCGGCTACTTGACCCGCAAGCTCGTCGACGTCTGTCAAGAGGTCATCGTCGATGAGCACGACTGCGGGACCCTCAAGGGCATCAACGTCTCGGCCATCGTCGAGAACGGCGAGATCATCGAGCCGTTCATCGACCGGATCGTCGGGCGGGTGGCCCTCGAGCGGGTCGTCAATCCCGACACGGGCGCGACGATCGTCGACATGAACGAGGAGATCACGGAGAAGGCCGCCCAGGATTTCCAGAACATCGGCCTCGAGCGGGTCAAGATCCGCTCCGTCCTGACCTGCGAGTCCAAGCGGGGCATCTGCCAGCTCTGTTACGGCCGCAGCCCGGCCAGCGGCAAGATGGTCGAGCTCGGCGAGGCCGTCGGCATCGTCGCCGCCCAGTCCATCGGCGAGCCCGGGACCCAGCTGACGATGAGGACCTTCCACGTCGGCGGCATCGCCATGGGCGGCGCCGAGAAGTCCAAGCTCGAGGCCAAGAACGACGGGATCATCAAGTTCAACAACCTCAAGGCCGTCGAGAACCAGGACGGCACCCTCGTCGTCGTCAACCGCAACGCGAACATCGCCATCCTCGACCACCGGGACCGGGAAGTCGAACATTACCAGGTGCCTTACGGCGCCAAGATCCTCGTCCATGAGGGCCGGGAGATCAAAGCCCGGCAGGCGTTCGCCGAGTGGGACCCGTTCAACACCTTCATTCTGACCGAGGACTCGGGCGTCGTCCGTTTCCGCGACGTCGTTCTCGGGGTCAGCATGGAGGAGGTCCAGGACGAGTTCACCGGCCTCATCACCCAGGTCATCATCGACCCCAAGGACGAGAAGTTCCAGCCCCAGATCGAGATCCTCGACCCCAAGAAGAAGGACGACAAGGGGCGGCCCGTCATCCTCCGGAAGTACTTCCTGCCTTCGGGAGCGAACCTCGAGATCAAGGACGAGGAGAACGTCTTCGCCGGGGACGTCCTGGCCAAGATCCCCCGCGAGGCGGCCCGGACCAAGGACATCACGGGGGGCCTGCCCCGGGCCGAGGAGCTGTTCGAGGCCCGACGTCCCAAGAGCCCGGCCGTCATCTCCGAGATCGACGGCATCGTCCAGATCGGCGGCCTCGTCCGCGGCTACCGCAAGATCACCGTCCGCAACGAGCGCGGCGGCGAGAAGGAGTACCTGGTCCCCAAGGGCGCCCACCTCAGCGTTTCCGACGGGGAACGGGTCCGGGCCGGCGACGCGCTCATGGACGGGCCGGTCAACCCCCACGACATCCTCCGGGTCCTCGGGGAGAAGGAGCTGGCCGAGTATCTCCTCAAGGAGATCCAGGCCGTCTACCGCCTCCAGGGCGTGCCCATCAACGACAAGCACATCGAGACCATCATCCGGATGATGCTCCGCTGGGTCAAGGTCGAGGAGGTCGGGGACACGGAGTTCCTCGTGGACGAACAGATCGACAAGTTCGTCTTCCAGGAGGAGAACGAGAAGGTCATGAAGAAAGGCGGCAAGCCGGCCAAGGCCCGGCCCCTCCTCCTGGGGATCACCAAGAGCGCCCTGAGCACGGAAAGCTTCATCTCGGCGGCCTCGTTCCAGGAGACGACCCGGGTCCTGACCGAGGCCAGCCTTTACGGGAAGGTCGATTACCTGAGAAGGCTCAAGGAGAACATCATCATGGGCCGGCTCATCCCGGCGGGGACGGGCTACAAGCACTACCGGAACGTCGAGCTCCGGGAGGAGATGCCGCCCGTCCTTCCCGAGATCGAAAAGGAGGTCCTGCCGGGGGACTGAGCCCGGGCGCTCCCCCTCTGGGATTTTCGTCAAATTTCTTGACAGGGAAGGCGAATTTTGCTATTATCCGTCCATTCGTCTCAGGACTATCTTCCCGGGGATGAATAAAGCTGACATTCGGAGTTTGTGGAGAGGAGTATTTTTCATTGCCGACCGTCAACCAGCTCGTCAGGAATGGCCGGACGCCGAAGAAGTACAAGAGCAAGTCCCCGGCCTTGGAGTCTTGCCCCCAGAAGCGAGGGGTCTGCACACGCGTCTTCACGACCACGCCCAAGAAGCCGAACTCGGCCATGCGCAAAGTGGCCCGCGTCCGGCTGACGAATAACATCGAGGTCACGGGATACATCCCCGGCATCGGCCACAACCTCCAGGAGCACTCCATCGTCATGATCCGGGGCGGCCGGGTCAAGGACCTGCCCGGCGTCCGCTATCACATCGTCCGCGGGACGCTGGACGCCGAGGGGGTGCAGAACCGCTTCAAGGCCCGCTCCCGCTACGGGGCCAAGAGGCCGAAGGAAAAGCGGGCGGCGGCCTAGAGGAGGAGAGCGCCCATGCCGAGACGCGGAATCATCAAGAAGCGGAAGGTCCCGGCCGATCCGTTCTACAACAGCACGGTCGTCGCCCGCTTCATCAACCTCTTCCTCCGGCAGGGGAAGAAGACGACCGCCGAACGGGTCGTCTACGGGACGATGGACATCCTCAAGGAGAAGACCAAGGAAGACCCCCTCAAGGTCCTCGAGAAGGCCCTGGAGAACGTCCGGCCGTTCCTCGAGACGAAGTCGAGGCGGGTCGGCGGCGCGAACTACCAGGTCCCCGTCGAGGTCGCGCCCAACCGGTCGTTCTCCCTGGGCGCCCGCTGGCTCATCAAGTACGCCAAGGAGCGCAGCGGCAAGAGCATGCAGGAGAAGCTCTCGGCCGAGATCATCGACGCCGTGAACAACCGCGGCGGCGCGGTCAAGAAGCGAGAGGATACGCACAAAATGGCGGAGTCCAACCGGGCTTTCGCCCATTACAAGTGGTAGTCTCCATCGAAAGAGCCCGACGAGTGAACCGGTTCGATATGGAGAGAAGGCGAGATGCGGTCATACCCGATCGAGAGAGTCCGAAACATCGGCATCATGGCCCATATCGACGCCGGGAAGACGACCACGACGGAGCGCCTTCTCTTTTATACGGGTGTGACCTACAAAATGGGAGAGGTGGACGACGGGACGGCGGTGATGGACTGGATGCCGCAGGAGCAGGAACGCGGCATCACCATCACGTCGGCCGCGACGACCTGCGTCTGGCGGGACCACCGGGTCAATATCATTGACACTCCCGGGCATGTGGATTTCACCGCGGAGGTCGAGCGCTCCCTGAGGGTGCTCGACGGCGCGATAGCCATACTGTGTGGAGTTGGAGGTGTCGAGCCTCAGTCCGAGACGGTGTGGCGCCAGGCCGACAAGTACCGTGTCCCCCGCATCGTGTTCATCAACAAGATGGACAGGGTCGGGGCGGACCCGGAACGGGCGGTCCAGCAGTTGCGGACCAGGGTGGCGGCCAAGCCCCTGCCGGTCCAGATTCCCGTAGGGCGGGAAGATGGCTTCCGCGGTGTCGTCGACCTCATCGAACGGAAGGAGTACGACTGGGGTCGGGACATCCTGGGCACGGATTATGTCGTCCGGGAGGTTTCCGATGACCACCGGGAGGAAGTCGAAGAGAAGAGACGGGACATGATGGAAGCGTTGAGCGAGATCGATGACGCCCTGATGGAGAAGTACCTCGACGGCGTCGAGGCCTCCTCCGAGGAGCTCAAGGCCGTCGTCCGCCGGGCGACCCTGGAGCTCAGGCTCGTCCCCGTCCTTTACGGAGCCTCGTTCCGGAACAAGGGCGTCCAGCCGCTCCTCGACGCCATTGTCGATTACCTGCCGTCCCCGGCGGATGTCCCGCCGGTCGTCGGCCGGCACCCGAAGACACTGGCCCCCGAGTCCCGGCCGGCCTCGGACGAGGCGCCGTTCTCGGGACTGGTCTTCAAGATCGCCAACGATCCGTTCCTCGGGAACTTGGCCTACTTCCGGGTCTACTCCGGAAAGGCCCGCGTCGGCCAGGCCGTCTGGAACGCGACCAAGGGCGAGGAGGAGAAGCTCTCGAGGCTTCTGGAGATGCACGCGAACAAGAGGAAGGAGATCCAGGAGGTCCATGCCGGGGACATCGCCGCCATGGGCTCCTCCCGGAACATCTCGACGGGCGACACGCTGTGCCTCAAGAACCACCCCATCGTCCTCGAGACCATCCGCTTCCCGGAACCGGTCATCTCGGCGACGATCGAGCCCAAGACCAAGGCCGATCACGCCAAACTGGCTTTGACCTTGGCCAAGATGACCCGCGAGGATCCCACCCTGGCCGTCGTCCAGGACCCGATGACGGGCCAGACGCTCCTGCGGGGCATGGGCGAGCTCCATCTGGAGATCGTCATGGACCGCCTCGAGCGGGAATTCGGCGTGCGGGCCAACCTCGGCAAGCCCCAAGTCGCCTATAAAGAGACCATCCTGTCCCCGTCCGAAGGGGAGGGGAAATATGCCCGGCAGGCGGGCGGCAAGAGCCTCTTCGGCCACTGCGTCCTGCGCCTCGAGCCGTTGGCCCGGGGCCGGGGCTTCGAATTCGCGGACCTGACCCGCGGAGGCGTCATCCCCCGCGAATTCATCGCGGATATCGAGAACGGGATCCGGGAAGCCATGGAGGCCGGCCTCGTCGCCGGCTTCCCGGTGACGGACCTCAGGGCCTCGCTCGTCGGCGGGTCCTACCAGGAGACCGACGCCGCGCCGGTCGCCTACAAGATCGCCGCGACCCTGGCCTTCCGGGAGGCCGCCCGGCGGGCCGATCCCGTTCTGCTCGAGCCGGTCATGAAGCTCGAGCTCGTCGCGCCCGACGAGTACCTCGGCGACCTCGTCTCGGACCTCAACGCCCGGCGGGGGAAGATCGAGGCCATGGAGATGAGGAGCGGGTCCCGGGTCGTCAAGGCCCTCGTCCCGCTCGCGGAGATGTTCGGGTACGCCACGGCCGTCCGGACCCTGAGCCAGGGCCGGGGCGTGTTCACGATGGAATTCAGCCAGTACGACCGGACGCCGGCCGCCGTCCAGGAGACGATCGTGGCCCGCGTCGAGGGACGGATCCCGTCTCGGGGACAGTCCTGAGAACGCGCGATTCGATAATATGTGTATGCCAAGCAGGAGGTGAGCGATGGCAAAGGAAAAGTTTGCGAGGACGAAACCCCACGTCAACGTCGGCACGATCGGGCACATCGATCACGGCAAGACGACGCTGACGGCCGCCATGACCAAGGTCCTGGCGACGAAGGGCCTGGCCAAAGCCCAGAGCTACGATGACGTAGCCAAAGCCGACGCCAAGATGTTCCGCCGGGACGCGACGAAGATCCTGACGGTCGCCCTGAGCCACGTGGAGTACGAGAGCGAGAAACGGCATTACGCCCACATCGATTGCCCCGGCCACGCGGACTACATCAAGAACATGATCTCCGGCGCGGCCCAGATGGACGGCGCCATCCTGGTCGTTTCGGCGGCCGACGGCCCGATGCCCCAGACCCGGGAGCACATCCTCCTGGCCCGTCAGGTCAACGTGCCGGCCATCGTCGTGTTCATGAACAAGTGCGACCTCGTCGATGACCCCGAGATCCTCGACCTCGTCGAGCTCGAGGTCCGGGAGCTGTTGTCGAAGTACCAGTTCGAGGGCGACAAGATCCCCGTCATCCGCGGCAGCGCGACGAAGGCCATGGAGGACATCAGCGGGCCGAGCGCCAAACCGATCTGGGACCTCGTTCAGGCCATGGATGAGGCCATCCCCGAGCCCGTCCGCGAGATCGACAAGCCCTTCCAGATGGCCATCGAGGACGTCTTCTCGATCACCGGCCGCGGGACCGTCGTCACGGGCCGCGTCGAGCGCGGCGTCGTCAAGGTCGGCGACGAGGTCGAGATCGTCGGGCTGCGCGAAACGCGCAAGACCGTCGTCACGGGCGTCGAGATGTTCCGCAAGCTCCTCGACCAGGCCCAGGCCGGCGACAACATCGGGGCCCTGCTCCGCGGCGTCGGCAAGGACGAGGTCGAGAGGGGCCAGGTCCTGGCCAAGCCCGGGTCCATCACCCCGCACCGGAAGTTCCGGGCCTCGATCTACGCCCTGACCAAGGAAGAGGGCGGGCGTCACACCCCGTTCTTCAAGGGCTACCGTCCGCAGTTCTATTTCCGGACGACCGACGTGACCGGGTCCGTCAAGCTCCCCGAGAACGTCGAGATGGTCATGCCCGGCGACAACATCAACCTCGAGATCGAGCTGATCAGCGACGTGGCCATGGAGAAGACCCTCCGTTTCGCCATCCGAGAGGGCGGCCGGACGGTCGGCGCGGGAACGGTCACCGACATCATCGAATGATCCGGCCCGGGGCCGGCGGACGCCCGGGCCGAGGGGCCCTTCGGCGGAAATCGGAGAACAGAGGAACGAACGATGGAAAAAATCAGGATCAGGCTGCAGTCGTTTGACCACCGCTTGCTGGACCAGTCCGTCAAGGACATCGTCGTCAAAGCCAAACGGACGGGCGCCAGCGTCTCGGGCCCCATCCCCCTGCCGACGCGCATCCACAAGTTCTGCGTCCTCCGTTCCCCCCACGTCGACAAGAAGTCCCGGGAGCACTTCGAGATGCGGATCCACAAGAGGCTCATCGACATCAGCGAATACAACAACGAGACGATCGAGGAGCTGCAGAAGCTGGACCTGCCGGCCGGCATCGATGTCGAGATCCAGGCCTACGGGACGGGAGAATGACGATGGTCGAAGGGTTGATCGGGAAGAAGATCGGGATGACCCAGCAGTTCGACGAGAACGGCAACGTCATCCCCGTGACGGTCATCCAGGCCGGGCCCTGCACGGTCATCCAGAAGAAGGTCCGGGATAAGGACGGATACGTCTCCCTCCAGCTCGGCTTCATCGAGGACAAGGGCGTCCGGAAGCCGACGAAGCCGCAGCTCGGCCATTTCAAGAAGTCCGGCGTGCCGGTCGTCAAGCGGCTCCGCGAGGTCGGTTGCACCGATCCCACGGCCGTCAACGAGGGCGATCAGGTCCTCGTCGATATTTTCGAGGTCGGGGAGACCGTCCACATCGTCGGGACGAGCAAGGGCAAGGGCTTCGCCGGGGTCGTCAAGCGCCATCACTTCCGGGGCGGCGGCGCGGCCCACGGCTCCATGTTCCATCGGGCGCCCGGGTCCATCGGGGCCTCGTCCTACCCCTCCCGCGTCGTCAAGGGCATGCGGATGGGCGGTCATATGGGCGACGCCAGGGTCACGGTCCGCAACCTCAAGGTCATCGAGACGGACAAGGAGAACAATCTCCTGGTCGTCAAAGGGGCCGTGCCCGGGGCCAACGGGGGCTACCTCCTCATCAAAAAAGGCAAGTTCGGTCCGGCCGGCGGCAAGTGACCGGGAGAGAGGGCACCATGGCGAAACTCCAAGTCGTCGATAGAAGCGGGAAGCCGTCCGCCGAAGTGGACCTCCCGGAGAGCGTTTTCTCCTACCCGGAGAAGGGCCACCTCGTCTACGAGGCCGTCGTCAGCCAGCAGGCCAACCGGCGGCGGGGCACGGCGGCGACAAAGACGCGCGCCGCGGTCAGCGGCGGCGGCAAGAAGCCCTGGCGGCAGAAGGGAACGGGCCGGGCCCGCGTCGGCAGCACCCGCTCGCCGCTCTGGAAGAAGGGCGGGACCGTCTTCGGGCCCCAGCCGCGCGAATACGGATACGAATTGCCCAAGAAGGCCCGCCGCAATGCCCTCAAGTCAGCGCTGGCCGGCAAGCTCGCGGAGAGCAAGCTCCTGGTCGTCAACGGGTTCGAGCTCAAAGAGCCCAAGACGAAAGAAGCGCTGGCCCTGCTCAAGGCTTACAACCTGGATTCGGCCCTCCTCGTCGACGTCGCGGGGAACACGAACCTGTTCCTTGCGGTCCGCAACCTGCCGAAGGTCAAGGCCGTCGACGTCGGGGCCCTCGGCATCACCGACGTCCTGGCCCATTCCTGGCTGGTCTTCAGCCGGCGGGCCTTCGAGTCGGCCATGGAGAGATTGAAGTGAGCAAAGACCCCCGAAAGATCATTCTCCGGCCGGTGATCACGGAGAAGAGCACCCTGCTCAAGGACTCCGACCGGATCATCTGCTTCGAGGTCGCCCGGGACGCCAACAAGATCGAGATCAAGCAAGCCGTCGAGCAGCTGTTCAAGACCCGGGTCGCCGAGGTCCGGACGCAGATCAAGGCCGGCAAGGTCCGCCGGGTCGGACGGAACATGGGCCGGCGGAAGGATTGGAAGAAGGCCTATGTCAAGCTCCGAGAGGGCGTGATGATGATCGAATACTTTGAGGCGGCGTGAAATGGGCATCAAGACCTATCGGCCAATGACACCCGGTCTGCGCCACAGGACCGGCAACCGGTACGAGGAGCTGAGCGGGGACCGCCCCTATAAGCCCCTCCTCGTGTCCCTCCCCAAGTCGGGAGGCCGCGACAACCGCGGACGCCTGTCCATGCGGCACAGGGGCGGCGGCCACAAGCAGCTCTACCGGGTCATCGACTTCAAGCGCGACAAGATCGGCATCCCCGGGATCGTCGAGACCGTCGAATACGACCCGAACCGCTCGTCCTTCATCTCCCTCGTCAAGTACCGTGACGGCGAGCGGCGGTACATCCTGTACCCCGTGGGGCTGAAGGTCGGCCAGGAGATCGTCTCGACGAACAGCCAGGCCGACATCCTGCCGGGTAACGCCATGCCCCTCCGGTTCATCCCGATGGGGACCGTCATCCACAACATCGAGCTCCGCAAGGACAAGGGCGGTCAGGTCGCCAAGTCCGCCGGGGCCGGGGCCCAGATCCTGGCCAAGGAAGGCGACTACGCCCAGGTCCGCCTGCCGTCCTCCGAGATCCGCAAGGTCCATCTCGATTGCCGGGCGACCATCGGCCAGCTCGGCAACCTCGATCACGGCAACATCAAGATCGGCAAGGCCGGCCGGAGCCGGTGGAAGGGCATCCGGCCCCACGTCCGCGGCACGGCCATGAACCCCATCGACCATCCCCATGGCGGCGGGGAGGGGAAGGCCAAGGGCGGACGGCACCCCGTCAGCCCGACGGGCATCCCGACGAAGGGATACAAGACCCGCCGGAACAAGCGGACCCAGTCGTTCATCGTCCGGCGGAGGAGCAAGTAACCATGAGCAGAGCGGTAAGAAAAGGCCCGTTCATCGACGACCACCTCCTCGAGAAGGTCCAGGCCTCCGGCTCGGCCGCCGGCAAGCGGCAGGTCATCAAGACCTGGTCCCGGCGCTCGACGATCATCCCCGAGATGGTCGGCATGACCATCGGGGTCCACAACGGCCGGAAGTTCATCCCCGTCTTCATCACCGAGAACATGGTCGGCCACAAGCTCGGCGAGTTCTCCCCGACCCGGACCTTCAAGGGGCATACCTCGAAGACCGCCAAGCAGCTCAAAGTAGGAAAGTAACATGAGCGAGTCCCCTCACCTGTCCCACGCCGTCGCCCGGTTCGTCCGGATGAGCCCGCAAAAGGGCCGGCTCGTCGCCGACCTCATCCGGGACCGGTACGCCGGGGAGGCCCTGACCATCCTGCGGTTCAGCGACAAGAAGAAGATCGCGGCCGTCCTCGAGAAAGTCCTCCGCTCGGCCATCGCCAACGCCCAGCAGAAGTCCCCGGAGGTCGACGTCGACAACCTGGTCATCTCGAGGATCCAGATCAACGGGGGGCCGGTGGCCAAGAGGATCCGCCCGGCGCCGATGGGGCGGGCCTACCGGATCGTGAAGCGGACCAGCCATGTCCACATTTACTTGAACGAAAAGGGGAAGTGACGCATGGGACAGAAGACGCACCCGTTCGGGTTCAGGCTCGGCTTCAACAAGCAGTGGACGTCCCGGTGGTTCGCCAAGGGCCCCGACTACGCCCGGCTCATCCATGAGGACCTGCGGATAAAGAGGGCCATCAAGGAGAAATACTTCCACGCCGGGATCTCCGAGGTCGACGTCGAGAGGATCGGCCCCAAGGTCCGGGTCATCATCCACACGGCCCGGCCGGGCATCATCATCGGCCGCGGCGGCAAGGAGATCGAGAGCCTCAAGGGGCTCCTCGAGTCGATCGCCAAGAAGGACGTCTACGTCGACATCCGCGAGGTCGACAAGCCCGAGCTGACGGCCATCCTCGTCGGCGAGAGCATCGCCGTCCAGCTCGAGAAGCGCATCGCCTACCGGAGGGCCATGCGGAAGGCCGTGGACTTGGCTTTGAAGATGGGCGCCAAGGGCATCAAGGTCATGTGCGCCGGGCGCCTCGGCGGCGTCGAGATTGCCCGCTCGGAGTGGTACCTGAAGGGGCAGCTGCCCCTCCAGACGCTGAAGGCCGACATCGACTTCGCCTTCACGGAGGCCTTCACGACCTACGGGCAGATCGGCATCAAGGTCTGGGTCTACCGGGGCGACGTCGAGAAGCCGAAGATGACCTCCCAGATGGCGGAGGTCGAGGAGATCTGACCATGTTGATGCCCAAGAAGGTCAAGTACCGCAAGCAGCAGCGCGGCCGGATGCGGGGCAAGGCCCAGCGGGGAGGCACCCTGTCGTTCGGGGAGTTCGGCCTCCAGGCCCTCGAGCCGGGCTGGCTGTCCTCCCGCCAGATCGAGGCCGGGCGGATCACGATCACCCGCCACATGAAGAGGAAGGGCAAGCTGTGGATCCGGACCTTCCCCTGGAAATCGGTCACCAAGAAGCCGACCGAGGTCCGCATGGGCAAGGGCAAGGGCGACCCGGAGTTCTGGGTCGACGTCATCCGGCCCGGCAAGATCATCTTCGAGATCGAGGGCATCGACGAGGAGATGGCCCGGGAGGCCATGCGGCTGGCGGCCCATAAGCTGCCCATCAAGACCCGGTTCATCTCCCGGGAAGCGAGGGAGCTGCGATGAAGATCCGACAACTCAGGGAAATGTCGCCCGAGGAATTGAAGGCCAAGCAGGCCGAGCTGGACGACCAGCTCTTCAAGCTCCGCTTCCAGAAGTCCCTGGGACAGCTCGACAGCCCGATGAAGATCAAGAACATCAAGAAGGATATCGCCCGCATCCGGACCCTCCTCCGGGAGGCCGGGCCGGCGACGGAGTAGATCATGGACACCAACGGACAGAAGCGGAAGACGACCAAGGTCGGCACGGTCATCGCCAAGAAAATGCAGAAGACGGTCACCGTCCAGGTGGTCCGGCAGATCCGGCACCCCCTCTACAAGAAGATCGTCCGGAGGCGGCAGACCTTCCTCGTTCACGACGGGGCCGACGCCTGCAAGGTCGGCGACGTCGTCCGGATCATCGAGACGAGGCCGATCAGCAAGATGAAGCGCTGGCGCGTCCTCGAGATCGTCGGACTGACGCCGGCCCTGACGGCCTCCGAGGTGGCCGAGGTCGAGATCGCCCCGGCCGCGCCGAAGGAGGCGGAGGTCGAGGAGGCCGGCGACGCCGGCGATGCCGGGGAATCCGGCGAGGCCGCAGCGGCCGAGGATCCCGCGGAGCCCGCGGCCGAAGAGGGAGAACCCCGATGATCCAGATGCGCACGATGCTCAAGGTCGCCGACAATTCCGGCGCCCGGAAGATCCAGGCCATCACGCCCATCGGCGGCGGGGTCGGCCGGGTGGCCCG
The DNA here is from genome assembly GCA_964423315.1 of uncultured Eubacteriales bacterium. Classification (GTDB taxonomy): domain Bacteria; phylum Acidobacteriota; class Aminicenantia; order Aminicenantales; family Saccharicenantaceae; genus RBG-16-66-30. Next base: position 43,153 of record CAYREO010000020.1, read on the forward strand.
GATCGGGGACGTCATCTCCGCGTCCGTCAAGGAGGCGGAGCCGGAGAGCAAGATCGCCAAGGGCAAGGTCGTCCGGGCCGTGGTCGTCCGGACCCGCAAGGAGCTGCGCCGCAAGGACGGCTCCTACATCCGGTTCGAGGACAACGCCGCCGTGATCATCGACAAGGCCGGGGAGCCCCTCGGGACGCGGGTCTTCGGGCCGGTCGGACGGGAGCTCCGCGACCGGAAATTCATGAAGATCGTGTCCCTGGCGCCGGAGGTCCTGTGATGGCCAAGATCCAGCTCAAGAAGAACGACCTCGTCGTCGTCATCCGCGGCAAGGACAAGGGGAAGACGGGCAAGGTCCTGAAGCTGTTCCCCGAGACCGGACGGGTCATCGTCGAGCGCATCAACTTCAGCAAGCACTTCGTCCGCGCCGACCGGAGCAAGAACATCCAGGGAGGGGTCATGGAGAAAGAGACCCCCATCCACGTCTCCAACGTCATGCTCTACTGCTCCGAGTGCGGGCAGGGGGTCCGGGTCCGGCGCCGCCGGCTCGAGGGCGGCGATCTCGTCCGCCTCTGTCACAAGTGCGAGTCCCAGATCGAGAAGCAGAAGTGAGGGTCCCATCATGAGCCGCCTCTATGAGAAATACCGGACGGAGATCGTTCCCGAGCTCCAGGAAGAGCTCGGCATCGCCAACGTCATGGCCGTCCCCCGTCTGGAGAAGATCATCGTCAACATGGGCGCCGGCGACGCCATCCAGAACATCAAGCTCCTGGACACGGCCAAAGCCGAGCTCGGCCTCATCACGGGGCAGCTGCCGTCGATCAGCCGGGCCAAGAAGTCCATTTCGGCCTTCAAGCTGAGGAAGGGGCAGCCCGTCGCCTGCTTCGTGACGCTCCGCGGCCGGCGGATGTACGAATTCCTCGACCGCCTCGTCAACATCGTCCTGCCCCGCGTCCGGGACTTCCGCGGCGTCCCGCCGACGTCGTTCGACGGCCGGGGCAACTACACTCTCGGGATGCGCGATCAGCTCGTGTTCCCGGAGATCGACTACACGAAGGTCGAACGGCCCCGGGGCATGAACATCACGATCGTGACGACGGCCCGGACCGACGACGAGGCCCGGGCCCTGCTCAAGAGGCTGGGCATGCCTTTCCGGGAATCCTGAGAAGCGAGGTGAACGTGGCAACCACAGCGCGCATGGCCAAGATGGTCAAGAAATTGAAATACGACATCCGGGTCCGCCGGCGCTGCCGACTCTGCGGCCGCTCCCGGGGGTATTACCGGAAGTTCGACCTCTGCCGGCTGTGCTTCCGGCAGCTCGCCCTCAAGGGGGAGATCCCGGGCGTCACGAAATCGTCGTGGTGACAACGAGGAAAGGATAGATCCATGGACCCCATCGCCGACCTGCTGACGCGGCTCCGCAACGCCGCCAAATCCAAAAAGAGGGAAGTCAACATCCCGGCCTCCCGGATGAAGGCGGAGATCGTCAAGATCCTCAAGGAAGAGGGCTACATCCGGAACTTCAAGGTCATCGAAGACGGCAAGCAGGGCCTCATCAACGTGACCCTGAAATACGCCGAGGACGGGACGAGCGTCATCAGCGGCCTCCGTCGGATCAGCAAGCCCGGCTGCCGGATCTTCTGCGGCGGGGACTCCGTCCCCAAGGTCCTCGACGGCCTGGGGCTGGTCATCGTCTCGACGTCGAAAGGGGTCATGACGGGCAGGAAGTGCGAGGAGCTCGGCGCGGGAGGGGAAGTCCTCTGCAGCATCTGGTAGGCGCGGGGAGAGGTCATCATGTCCAGAGTCGGTAAGAAACCCATCACCATCCCGGCGGGGGTCAAGGTCACGATCCACCCCGACCGGATCGACGTCGAAGGCAAGAAGGGCAAGCTGACCGCGCCCCTCCATGAGGGCATCACGGCCTCGGTCGACGGCGGCGCCCTCGTCCTGAGCCGGGCGAGCGAGTCCAAGTCGGCCCGCATGCTCCACGGCCTGTGCCGGGCGCTGGCCCACAACGCCGTCGTCGGCGTCGCGGAGGGCTTCGTCAAGAAGCTGGAGATCGTCGGCGTCGGCTACAAGGCCAAGGTCGAGAAGGGCAAGCTCGAGATCAGTCTCGGCTACTCCCGGCCGATCCTCTACACGATCCCCGAGGGCGTCGAGATCGTCGCCGAAAAGCCCACCCTCCTGACGGTCCAGGGCATCGACCGCCAGAAGGTCGGTCAGGCGGCGGACGACATCAAGAAGCTCCGCCTGCCGGACCCCTACAAGCAGAAGGGCGTCCGGTACGTCGGCGAGAGGCTCATCAAGAAAGAACGGAAAGCGGGAGTGAGCGGTGCTTAAAGACAAGACGGTCGCCAAGAAGGTCCGGGACGCCCGGCTCCGGAAGCGGATCCGGGAGAAGATCGAGGGAACGGCTGAGCGGCCCCGGCTCCATGTGCACAAGAGCAACGCCTATGTCTATGCGCAGGTCATCGACGACCGGGCGGGCGCGGTCCTGCTGACCGCCTCGACCCTGGAGAAGGAGTTCCGGGAGGCGTCCAAGAACAGCAAGAACAAGGAGGCCTGCGTTCGGCTCGGCGAACTGCTGGCCAAGCGGCTGAAGGCCGCCAAGATCGAGGCCGTCGTGTTCGACAGGGGGACCTATCCCTACCACGGACGCGTCAAGGCCCTGGCGGAGGCCGTCCGCAAAGAGGGGATCCGGTTCTAGGGCCGGGGCCCGGCCGAAGGAGGGCAGAGCGTGGAAGATCGAAGATTCAGAAGGGTCGGCGTGGTCGATGAGGACGGTGTGGAGCTCAAGGACCAGGTCATCTCCATCCGCCGGGTCACCAAGGTCGTCAAGGGCGGCAAGAACCTCAGCTTCTCGGCCCTCGTCGCCGTCGGCGACGAGGCCGGCCGGGTCGGCATCGGCAAAGGGAAGGCCCGCGAGGTCCCTCAGGCCATCGCCAAGGGCATCGAGGCGGCCAAGAAAAGCATGATCCGCGTCCCCCTGGCCGGCACGACCATTCACCACCTCGTCAAGGGCGAGGATGGAGCGGGGCTCGTCGTCCTCCGCCCGGCCTCCAAGGGGACGGGGGTCATCGCCGGGGGCGCCGTGCGGGTCATCATGCAGCTCGCCGGGATCCGGGACATCCTGACGAAGTCCCTGCGCAGCAACAATCCCATCAGCGTCGCCAATGCGACCCTGGCCGCCCTCCGCAGCCTCCGGGATCCCGATGACATGGCCCGGGTCCGCGGCAAAGCGAAAGGTGCGTCATGACGGACACAGCGAAAAAACCGGGAACGGCCGTCAAGCGGGCCGCCGCGGCCCCGGCGGCCGAGCGTCACCTGAGGATCACCCTGGTCCGCAGTCTCATCGGCTACTCCCGGGCGCAGCGCGAGACGGCCAAAGGCCTCGGCCTGAGGAAGATCGGGTCCCGCGTCGTCCGCCGGGAGACCCCGGAGATCCTCGGCATGGTCCGCAAGATTTCCCACGTGCTGAACGTGGAGACGGTGGAGAAGCCATGAACCTCAGCAATCTGAAACCGGCCCCGGAATCGAGGAAGAACAGGAAACGGGTCGGGCGGGGCCCGGGCTCCGGACACGGCAAAACGGCCGGCCGGGGCCACAAGGGCCAGCTCTCCGGCAGCGGCTATTCCCGCAAGCGGGGCTTCGAGGGCGGGCAGATGCCGCTCGTCCGGCGGATCCCGAAGCGGGGCTTCACGAACATCTTCCGCGTCGAATACACGGTCGTCAACCTCGACCGCCTGGCCAAGATCGGCAAGAGCGAGATCCGCCTCGAGGACATGGTCGATTCCGGGCTCATCAAGCGGGCGACGGAACGGGTCAAGGTCCTCGGCCGGGGCGAGATCGGCGCGGCCAAGACCATCCATGCCCATCAGTTCTCCGCGTCCGCGGCGAAGAAGATCGAGGACCGGGGCGGACGGGCCGTGACCATAGGGGAAGACTGATGTTGGACAGCATCCGGAACATCTTCAGCATTCCCGAGCTGAGGAAGAGGGTCATCTTCACCCTCCTCCTCCTCGCGGTCTACCGGATCGGCGGGCAGATCCCGAACCCGGGCCTGTCGGCGGCCGCCCTGGAGGAGTTCTGGAGGTCCCAGACGGGCTCCCTGCTGGGATTCATCGACCTCTTCTCCGGGCGGAACATGTCACGGATGACCATCTTCGCCCTGGGCATCATGCCCTACATCAGCGCCTCGATCATCCTCCAGCTCCTGACCGTCGTCTGGCCCTACCTCGAGCGCCTGTCGAAGGAAGGCGAGCTCGGCCGCAAGAAGATCACCCAGTACACCCGTTACGGCACGATCCTCATCTGCCTCATCCAGTCCTTCGGCATCGCCATCTTCCTCGAGAGCATCACGACGCCGGCCGGGGCCAAGGTCGTCCCCAGCCCGGGCCTGGGCTTCAAGTTGCTGACCGTCCTGACCCTGACGACGGGGACCATCTTCGTCATGTGGCTCGGCGAGCAGATCTCGGAGCGGGGCATCGGCAACGGCATCTCGCTCATCATCTTCGCCGGCATCGTCGTCG
>CAYREO010000021.1:0-47496 GCA_964423315.1 uncultured Eubacteriales bacterium
AAGACATCGTGGGCCGTGAGGTGCGGTGGAATTCCCCCGGAGTCGGAATAGTCGACGGGAGGACATGTACCTCCGGTACGTGTCCCCCTTTTATTTGGCGCGGCGGGCGCCTTGGTAGATCTTCCGCCAGTAGTCTTCGGCCAGCCGGTCGATGCGGACGACCGGTGTCTGATAGGTCGTCGCGTTGATGAATTCGCCCGGGCCGATCATCATCCCGACGTGGGAGATGCGGTCCTTGGCCCGGCCGAAAAAGACGAGGTCGCCGGCCCGTTCCTCGCCCGGAGTAACGTCCGCCAGTCCGCTTTTTGAGAACTGGATGTCGGCGTCGCGCAGGATGGGAATGCCGCTCAACCCGTAGACGAGCTGGACGAAGCCCGAGCAGTCGAGACCGAAGGGCGAGGTCCCGCCCCAGAGGTAGGGGAGGCCCAGGAAACGCTTGGACAAGGCGACCATGTCCTCGGGGGAGGTTCGGGGCCAGGTCCACGGCGCCTCCCGGATATCGCCGTCCCCGCGCTGGATCCAGGCAGGGGTCCCGCAGGGCAGGCGGACCTCGAGCCAGCGCTCGTCTTTTTCGGCGGCGAGCTCGAGGACCGCGCCGATGGGAGCGATCTTGACCGGCTTACGCTTGGTGACGTCCGGCTCCCGGTAGGTGTTGGCCAGGAGGGCCGAGACGACGAAGACATCGCCGGCCGAGGCGTAGGGCTTGTCACCCGCCTCGAGGAGCACGAGGGCCGAGGCGCTGATCCAGCCTTGATAGGTATCCGGGGTCTGCACCTTGAACCAGACCTCGCCGTCGTCGTTCGTCCCCTTCTCGAGGAGCCGGACGTTCGTTCCGAGGATCGCTTGGCTGACGACGTCGGCCTCATCGCTCGCCCGGCTGTGCATGTTCTCGACGGCGTTCTTGACGACGGCCGCCTCCGGGCCGGGCATCGGAGGAGCGGCGCAGCCCGGGAAGGGGAGGAGCGAAGCCAGAAGCACATAACCTAGAAACTTCTTCATCGTCGGACCTCCAGCCATCGGAAGGGGCCATCATAGCACAAGGGTCCCCGGGAAGGAATTCATCAGCGAGCTACCCGTCGGGACGCGCAGGAGGGGTTCCCCCGAGGCCGGATTTGGGGCTATAATGCCGGCAAGAGGTGCGCCCATGACGCGCAAAGAGTTCCTAGGTTTGGCCGCGGCAACGGCCGTTTGGTCCTTCGTCCCGCCGGCCTGCCGGCCGCGGCCCGCCCGGATGGGTGGAGCGGGCGCGACCCGCATGGATGTCGGCATCTTCGAGCTTCGGCTGCGGCATGCCTGGGGATTGTCGCGCGGCACATGGACGACCCGCCGAAACTGCTTCGTAAGGCTCGAGCGGGACGGGGTCGTCGGCCTCGGCGAGGCGGCCCCCATCGCCCGCTACGGGGAGACCGCCGAGAGCGCCGCGGCCTTCATCGACAAGGCCCGGCCGGTCCTCGACAGGGACCTCTTCGAATACGCGGACCGCTGGAACGAGATCGAGGCCCTGGCCCCCGGCGAGCACGCGGCCAAGGCCGCCCTGGACCTGGCCATCCTCGACTGGGTCGGCCGGAGTCACGGCTTGCCTCTCTGGAAAATGATGGGCCTCGCCCGCGACAAGGCCCTGACGACCTCGTTCTCCATCGGCATCGACGAGGTCCACGTCATGCAGGAGAAGATCCGCGAAGCGGCCGGCTTCGGGACCTACAAGATCAAGGTCGGGACCGCGGACGACCGCAAGATCCTGGAAGGCGTCCGGGCCGTCACCGACAAGCCCCTCCTCGTCGACGCCAACGAAGGCTGGTCGTCCCGGGAGGAGGCCCTGGAGATGATCGAGTGGATGGCCGGCCTGGGGGTCGTCCTCGTCGAACAGCCGCTGGCCTCGACCCGGCTCGAGGACCACGGCTGGATCAAGGAGCGCTCGCCCATCCCGGTCATCGCCGACGAGAGCCTCATGGAGACCGCCGACATCCCCCGCATCGCGCCCTATTTCCACGGCGTCAACATCAAGCTCATGAAGTGCGGCGGGATCCAGGAAGCCCTGCGGATGGTCGCCATGGCCCGCGCCCTCGGCTTGAAGCTCATGATCGGCTGCATGATCGAGAGCTCGCTCGGCATCTCGGCCGCGGCGGCCGTCACGCCGCTGTTCGAGGTCGCCGACCTCGACGGCAACCTGCTCATCGACAACGACCCCTTCCGCGGGGTCGAGACGGTCAAGGACCGGCTCGTCCTGAGCGACAAGCCCGGACTCGGCGTCGAAGGCGGCGTCTGGTAGCCCGCGGCTACTTGTCCGACACGATCCGGCCGTACTCGCTCGAACGCTCCAGGCGCGAGAAATGCTCCCAGGCCAGGCGGGAGATCCGGGCGATGGCCGGGTCGCCGTCCGAGTCGCGCTTCAGATAGGTCGTCATGACGCAGATGACGTAGGGCCGCCCGGGGAGCATGACGATGCCCGAGTCGCAGCGGACGGCCTCGAGGCCGCCTGGCTTTTCGGCGACGGCAACGCCGTCGGGGACCCCGGCCCGGAGCGGGCTGTCCTTGGGGATGGCCAGGATATCGAGGAGCTCCTTGCGAGAGGGATCTCCAAGGGCCTCGCCCTTCCAGATCTTCTCGAGCAGGGTCATCATCTCCAGAGGCGTCGAAAGGTTCTCTCGCCCTTCGGAGGCGGCCGTGAGGTCCATCATCCGCCTTTGCAGCTTCGTCGCCCGGAGCCCCAACGACAACATCCGCTTGTTGACGGCCTCCATTCCCACCTTGTCGATGAGCAGGTTCGTGGCCGTGTTGTCCGAGAGGACGACCATGAGGACGGCCGTGTCGCGGACGGACAGCGACAGCGAGGGACGGCCGAGAAGGTGCAGAACGCCCGATCCTCCGACCTTGCGCGACTCGTCGAGCACTAGGAAATCATCGAGATCGATCTTTCCCTCCTGAGCCTGCTTGAAGACCTCAAGGAGAATGGCGATCTTGATGGAGCTCGCCTGAGGGAAGACCTCACGCTCGTTGAGGAAGAAGGTCTTGCCGGTCTTGAGGTCCTTGATGGCCGCGCCGAGGATCCCGTCGAGCCCGCTCTCGATCTCCGCGAGCCCGCCCTTGAACTTGGCGTCGAGAAGCGCCGTGAACCGGCTCTCGGCCGGCGACGCTTGGACAGCCGACAGTCCGATGAACAATAAGAACAATAACACCAGAGATCTGGTTTTCATCTTCGCTCCTTTCGTGCCCTCTTCAGGCGTTTCCTTGAGGCTCGGCTCCGAGTCGCTCCGCCGACTCGTCACTGATCGCTTTGCGAAGCCCGCTCCCTGCTTGCCTCTCTCCGCTATGGGGATCTTCGGGGAGACCCTCACCACGCGGGGCAAGCCTCGAGATCGCAAGACAGGAAGACCGGATCGATGACGGCAGGAACGGTAGCAAAGGGAAGGCGTGGATGTCAAACGGCGGGCGTCGTGCCGGAAGAGAGCCTTGTCAAGAATAGCGCAAGAAGAGGAGGAATGGATCCGGCTACGGCGTGCGTCCGGCCTGGATCGTGAGGCGTTGGCCGACGACGACGACATCCGAGGTCAACCCGTTGTCGGATTTAATTCGGTCCACGGTCGTGCCGAAGGCCTGGGCGATGCGGAAAAGGGTGTCGCCGGCCTTGACGACGTAGGTGACCGTCTCGCCGGGGGCCGCCTTGGGGGCCGGGGCGGCCGCGGCGGCCGTCTCGCCCCGCGTCGGGATGCGCAAGACCTGGCCGACCCGGATGATCGTCCGGCTCGGGAGGTTGTTCAGCCGGACGATGGCATCGACGGACGTCCGATATCTCCGGGCGATGGCCCCCAGGGTGTCGCCGCTGCGGACGACATAGCGCTCGGAGATGACGTCGGGCGGGACGTATTGGGGCAAAGCGGCCACGCACTCCAGGCACTTTTCGCCGTATCCTTCGGGCACCCGGAGGTCGTAGGCGTAGTCCGGGGTCGAGTCGTGGCGGAGCTCCGGGTTGAGGGCCGTCAGCTGGGCGCTCGGGAGGCCGAGGGATTGGGCCAGGGTGGACAGTTTGACAGGGGTCGCGACGGTCACGGTCTCGAACCTGAGCGGCGGGTCGGGGGCCGGGAGCTCGAATCCGTATTTCGACGGGTCGCTGACGATGAGCAGAGTGGCGATGAACCGCGGCACGTGGCGCGCCGTCTCGTAGGGCAGGTTGTTGAACAGGTCCCAGAAGCTGTCGAAATAATTGACGCGCTGGGCCCGGATCACCCGCTGGACCGCCATCTCGCCGCAGTTGTAGGCGGCGACGGCCGTCGTCCAGTCCCCGAACATGTCGTGGAGCTCGACCATGTAGCGGATGGCGGCCCGGGTCGACTTCAGGGGGTCCATGCGCTCGTCGATGTACTTGTCCTGTTTGAGGCCGTAGCGGTAGCCCGTCGAGCGGATGAACTGCCACATCCCGAGGGCCCGGGCCCGGGACAGGGCCCGGGGCTTGAAGGCGCTCTCGATGAGCGGCACCCAGGCCAGCTGCTCCGGCAGCCGCTCCCGGCGGAGCTCCTGGAGGATCATATCCATGTACAGGCCCGAGCGCTGGTAGGCCTCCTCGAACATCTTGCGCTCCCTCGTCTGGAACGATTGGATCTCCTTCATGACCCACTGGTTCTCGACGAGGGGGATGGAGCCATTGACGTGAGAAGCCACGGTCGTCCGGGAGGCGTAGATCTTCTGGATGCGCTGGGCGACGAGGATGCGGAGGTCGTTCTTTTCCTGGAGGAGGGGGGAATCGGGCGGCAGGTTGAGCCTGAGGATCAGCCCGTAGGCGTCGTCGAGACGGGCCAGAGCGGCGTCCATGTCATCCCTTTCGAGGGCCGCCAGCGATTCTTCGTAGGATCTGAAAGCGGCCTCGAGGAGGGCGGCGTCGTCTTTCTCGCTCTCCGGCGTTCCTTCAAGGACGGGCGAGGGCTCACCCACGACCGCCTCTTGGCCCAAGGCGGGCAGGGCGACGGGCTCGGCCTCCGGCGTCGGCCCTGCGACCGCAGGCTCCGGGGCCGTCCGGGGAACGGTCTTGGCGGGTGGTTTCGAGCCAGAGCAGGCCGCCGACGCCAAAAAAGCAGCGGCCAGAGCGAAAGCGAGGATGTCCCGAGGCTTGAAAATCATTATGGGAGTCCTTTTATACCATACGGTCGGGAAGGCGTCAACCGTCCCGGCCCGATTCAGGCGTTCCGGCGATGCCAGTTCCAAGCCGTCCCGATGATCGTTTCGAGCGAGGACAAACGCGGCCGCCAGCCGAACGCCTTCTCGGCCTTGTCCTTCGAGGCCAGGAGCACGGGGACGTCGCCTTCGCGCCGCGGGCCGATGATGGTAGGGATGTCCCGGCCGACAACCTTGCCGGCCGTACGGACGACTTCGAGAACCGAGCGCCCTTCCTCGGTACCGAGGTTGTAGACATCGCCGGGTGCGCCCGAGAACAGGGCTTTCAAGGCCAGCACATGGGCCGCGGCGAGGTCGGTGACGTGGATGTAGTCCCGGACGGCCGTCCCGTCGGGGGTCGGGAAATCCCCGCCGTGGATCTCCAGCCGCGGCTTTTTCCCCAAAGCGGCCAGGAGGACATTGGGGACGAGGTGGGTCTCCGGGTCGTGGCATTCGCCGGCCCGGCCTTCCGGATCGGCCCCGGCCGCGTTGAAGTACCGCAGGGAGATCGAACGCAGACCGTGGGCCCGGCCGTAATCCCTGAGGATGGTTTCCACCATGCGCTTCGACCGCCCGTAGGGATTGACCGGGTCCGTCGGATGGGTCTCGGGAATGGGGGTTTCGAGGGGAGCCCCGTAGACGGCGGCCGAGGAAGAGAAGATGAGCTTATCGACGCCGGCGTCGAGCATGGCGTCGAAGAGGTTCAGGCTGCTCAGAAGATTGTGCGTGTAATACTTGCGGGGGTTGCGAGTCGATTCGCCGACCTGGATGAGGGAGGCGAAATGGAGGACGGCCGAGAACTTCCGCGAGCGGAGAACGCCGCGCACGGCGTCTTTGTCGAGAAGATCGACCCGCACGAAGGGGATCTCCCCGATGAGCTCCTGCCGCCCACTCGAAAGATCGTCGGCGACCAGGACATCGAACCCTTCCCTGACCAGCTCCCACGCGGCATGCGACCCGATATAGCCGGCCCCTCCCGTGACAAGGATGCTCATGGCTTCGTCCTTTTCAGCAGCTTGCGGGCCCTTTCCAAGCCTTCGGCTTTGGTCTCGAAACCGCCGTTGAGCTGCTGGATGTAGAGCTTCTTCAAGAGCCGGCCCATCTCCGGCCCGGGAGCGACGCCCAGCTTGAGGAGGTCACGGCCCATGACCAGGGGCTTGATGGTGTCCTTGTTGACCCGGAGCTCCTCGAACTTGCCGAGGAGCCAGCGGGCTTCGCGGTCCAGGCCGCGGGCCAGGCGCGCCTTCCGGCCGGCCCGGTCGGCGGCGTCGAGGTAGACGACCAGATCGATCTCGCCGCGGACCTCGGCGGCCAGGCGGTTGAAGGCCTTTTTCGTGACTTCGTCCCGGTTCTGCCAGAGCTCCGCGGCCCGGTGATGGGTCCGGATGAGGAGGGGGACCATTCGTTCGAGATCGAATCCGCCCCAGGACCTTATCCCATGCCGGACCAGCACTTTGCGGGCCGCTCGCTCGCTTTGGATGTCGTGACCGCAGGAGGTCACGGCCATCCGCCCGCGCTTATATTCCCAGCGCGTCGTCGACGCTTTTCCGAGGTCGTGGAACAGGGCGGCGAGAAGCAGAGCCAGCCTCTTCGCGGGCGGCAGGCCGTCCGTCCTGGACAGAGCGGCCGCCTGGTCGACGGCGAGCTTCGTGTGGGCCCAGACCGTGTGATGCCCGAAATCGTCTTTCTCCGGGTGGAAGACGGAATCCTGGATGACCAGCGTCAATGCCTGGAGCTCCGGGAACCATTGGTCGAGGACCCCGAGCTTGAACATCTCCTCGAGCCCGACCGACGGCCGCCGCGAATCGAGGAGCAGCCTGAACCATTCGTCGTTGACCCGCTCGACGCTCAGGCCGCCGAGGTCGACGGCCCTGGCGACGGGGTAGATAGCCGGGTCGACCCGGAACTCCAGCACGGACGCGAAGCGGGCAACGCGGAGGACCCGGAGCGGGTCGTCCGGGAAAGCCCGGGGGTTCGTCAGGCGGATGCGGCGGGCCAGGGTGTCCCGTCTCCCATCGAGCGGATCGATGAGGGCCCCGTCCTTGAGGCGGAGGGCCATGCTGTTGGTTCGGAAGTCCCGCCGTTCGAGATCCTTTTCGATGGGCAGGTCGGGGTCGGCGGAGACCAGGATATCCTTGTGGCCCTTGGCCCCTCCGCCCATGGGCCGGTCCGTCCGCGGCAGGGCGACATCGTAGGTCTTGCCGTTGCGGGTGAACTTGATGATCCCGAAGCTGCGGCCGACGAGGTCGACGCGGCCGTGCCGCTCGAGCCTGGCAACGATCCTCTCGAGAGGCCTTCGGGCGACGAGGATGTCGACGTCGGGGGAGGGGCGGCCGCGGACGAGGTCCCGGACATAACCCCCGACGGCATAGACGTCCCCGCCGAAGAGCCGGACGAAGAGCTTCCGGTCGGGGAAATCGAAGTCGAGCTTCGTCATGCCCGGGTCACCTCGCGGCGGCGAACCTGTCGAGGGCCTCCTTGACGGCGTCCTTGTGGACCACGAACATCAGGCACTTCAGGCGGATGTAGTCGTCCGCGTAGAAGAAGTAACCGTCGTGCCGGCCCTCGTAGGCGTTCTCCCAGGAGTCCTTGATCAGGAACCAGAGGCCCTTGCCGGTCTCCTTGTATCCGACGCAGTGGACGGCGTGATCGTCGGTCGTGGTCTTGTTCGCAAAGCGGAGCTCCCGGCTCGATTGATCGATGAAGCTGCGGGGAATGTCGAAGGTCGGGACGACGGCCACGTCGTCCGGCCCGCTGTATCCGGGCTCCGTGAAGTCCACGGCCAGGGTCGCCGTGTAGCCCTTGCGCAGAGCCTTTAGGAGGGCCAGCTGGAACTCGTGGAGGGGAAGGTTGTGATACGCGGCGCTCCGCGACCAGTTGTCGGGGACACGGAACTCTCCCTTGGCATAGTAGGGGAGATGCATGAAGCTGACGAAGGCGACATAGTCCGAGGGCGCGAGACCGAGGGAGGCCAGGTATTCGAGCGGCGTCAGGGAGCGCCCGTCGACGTCGATCCGGTCGGGGGGCCGCCCTAAATGCCGGTCGAGGATGGCCCGGACGCCGGCCAGGGCCCGGCCCTCGTCCCAATCGCCGCGGGAGGCAAACCCCGTGAGCAGGTCCTTGAACTCGCGAAAGAGCGCATCGTGGTCGTGGTCCGTCCCTCTGCGGAGAAGCCCGGTGTAGTCGGAATGCCGGACCAGGCCGTATTGACGGACGCGCTCGAGGGCCGAGTCGGGCTCCGAGCCCTGGCCGAGGAAGGAGTTCCCCTTTTCGCGCACGAAGCGCCGGGCCTTCTCGACGTACTCCCAATAGACGATGAACATCTCGGAAAGCTTGACCTCCGGCCCTCCCCGGCGGCGCAGCTCGGACTCGAGGAGGGAGGTGGCCGCGAACGACCAGCACGTCCCGGTATTCCCCTGACGGACGGGAGGCAGATGGAAGAACTTCGTGAACTCGATGGGGCCGCCCGGCCGGTCGAGACCCGAGAGGTCCATCATCAGGGTCTCGCGAGCGTCGGAGCCGGGGGCTCCGGCGACATAGACGGCCTCGTCGCGGCTGATGAAGCCCAGCGAGCGCTCGCCCGTCGGGACCTCCTGCCTCCGGCAGGAGACGGTCGAGAGTCCGACCCAAGCCAGCACGATGAGCGGCCAGGCGCAATGATGTCGTTTCATGGGTTTCCCTCCCTGCAGGCCCGGGCCCGCGCAGATGCCCATTATAAGGTTTGAGGGCCTTCAGTTCAACGCCGATAAGGCGAAATCCTCCTTCGGCTTGTCTGCGTCGCCGGATTCCTGTATCCTTGGCTCGTGAGATTCAAGGCCGCCATCCTGACCTTGGCCGTGGTCGCATCGCTGACCGGCTCCTGGCTCCCGGGGTCCATCAAGGACGACGTCCTCATCGCGATGAAGGAGCGGGTCGTGCGCGACCTCGGCCCGCGGGGGCTGACCTTGGCCTTCCACATCGGGATGACCAATCAGACGTCGGCCCCCCGCAGCCTCGTCCGGTACCGTTACCGGGTGACCGTCAACCAGAGGGAGTTCCTCAACATGTCGGTCAATGTTCCGGAGCCCATCCCGGTCAGCCCCGGCGTCGAGACCCTCATCGCCCTGCCCGTCCGGATCACCTACGAGCTGCTCTTCGCGGCGGTCGGGCCGATCGAGGAGAGGGCCGCCTGCGACGTCGTCGGGGACTTCTATTTCCTGACCGAGAGGAACCGGGAGCAGCGGTTCCCGTTCGCGTTCTCCGGGGAGTTCCCGATCTTCAAGGACCCCGAGATCGAGATCCCGCCTCTCGTCGTCGGCGACCTGACGGTCGGCGGGGCCGACGTCGTCTTCCGGGCCGTGTTCCGGAACCTCAATCGCTACGAGCTCCTCGTCGACAGGATCGATTTCCGGCTCGAGCTCGGCGGACGGGAGGTCCTATCGGGGTCCGTCCCGGGCGACAAGAGCCTTCCGGCGAAGTGGGAAAAAGAATTCGCCCTGCCGTTCCTCATCGATTTCTTCGAGGCCGGAGAAGCCGTGAGAGACGTGTTCCGCCATGAGGAGATCGCCTGCCGCTTCTCGGGCGAGATCGAGATCCGGTCGGCCTGGGGCCGGCTCCTCATCCCCTTCGACGTGCGGCGGACCTTGCGTCTCGACCGCATCCTTCGCTGAACGCAGCCCGTCCCCTTCCGGATTCTCAGAACCAGAAGTTGAAGCCGGCCGTGATGGCCAGCCCGCCCAGATCGATCTTGTCGAAGCCCTCGAAGGCCGATTTGAGCATGGCCTGGCCGTAGTGATAACGGGCCTCGGCCAGGAAGGTGATCCGGTAGCCGACCGGGAATTCGAACCCGGCGAAGGCGTGATAGGTGAACTGGACATCCCTCTCCCGGGCGGCGCTGTAGTCGACGGGGTAGATCTGGACCTCTCCGAGGACGGGGTCGTCATAGACCCAGCTGTCGTCGGCGAAGTTGACCGTGTCGCCGACCAGCCTGACGCTCCAGAACGTGAAGCCCAGCCCTCCGCCGAGATAGGGGATGAGGCGCGTCTTGCGGCCGAGCGGAGAGATCTTGACGCCGATCTGGACAGGGGTGACGGCATACCCGAAGGAGTGGTTGATGAAGTCCCCGTCGTAGTCCTCGGCGGGGAAGGCGAAGTCGCCTTCCGTGAACCGGAATTTCACGTAATCCAGGTACGAGCCGAACCTGTCCTTCTTGAAGGTGTCCACGCTCATGACCAGGCTGATCTGTTTCGTCAGGAAGTATTCGTAGCTGAGGCCGAACATCGAGCCCTGGAAGTCGGACTTTTGGAAGCTCATCTGGTCCAGCTCGATGGCCCAGAGGCTGTCCGGGTATTTCTGGATGTCGGTCTGGAACGCCGGCAGGAAGTAGGCGAACCTGAGGGACAGCGTATCGGGAAAAACCAGGGTCGGGGCCAAAATGAGCAACGCGGCAGCCAGAACGGTCATTTTTTTCATGTCGTTCCTCCTCATGCCCTGTATTATAGCAAAAACCGTGCCAAGGGACGGCCCTTTTCTTCTTGGCGGGCAAGAAGGCCGCCTATGGCCAAAAAAGGTCAGGTGTCCTCCCCGACCTGTCCCTTTAAGCCTTTCTCCCCGGCCCGTTCTCTCTTTTTTATCCGGGTCATCCCCGGGGATATCACACCCGGGCCTGTCTGTTGACAATCGGCGTCGCGGCCCCTAACATGAGGCTGGCCACGGGACGCCCATGAAAACACGCACCTTGCGGATCGATCCACTGGGAATGGAGAGGGAAGCGGTCCGCGACCTCGCGTCGGGTCTGCTCGGCGGGGCCGTCATGGCTTACCCCACGGAGACATTCTACGGGCTGGGGGCCGCGGGCTTCCTCGAGCGGGCCGTCAGGAAGATCTTCCGGATCAAAAAAAGGGACACGGCGAAGGCCCTGTCGGTCATCGCCTCCGACCTCGGGATGGTCGTGGCCTTGGCCGCTGACCTGCCGTCTGTCGCCCGGGTCCTGGCCGAAGAATTCTGGCCGGGACCATTGACCCTCGTCGTCGCGGCTGCGCCGGGCCTTCCGGCCCACATCGTCGGCCCGGGCCGCACGATCGCCGTGCGGGTGCCTCCCGCACCTTGGCTCCGGAACCTGACAGCCGAGCTGGGGCAGCCCTTGACGGCGACGAGCGCGAACCTGTCGGGAGCCCCCCCCTTGTCGGACCCCGAGGACGTGACCCGGACATTCTGGGGCAAGGTCGATTTCATCGTCGACGGCGGCCGGACGCCGGGCGGGGCGCCTTCGACGATCGTCGATCTGACCGGCCGGGAGCCGCGGGTGCTCAGGGAGGGGGCGATCCCAGCGGGCCGCGTCCTGGAGGCCGGCAGGCCTTGACGAAGGGGCGAGGCCCTTGCCCTTCGTCCTTCTCTCCCGGTCGGATCACTTGACCAGAGTTCCCGGAGGAACATCCCGGTCGAAGAAGGGGATGAGGGCCTTGTTGTCGCCCGTGACGGCGGCGAGCAACATGGCTTGGGATTCGATGCCCCGGATGACCGCCGGCTTGAGATTGACGATGACGATGAGGCTCTTGCCGATCAGGTCGGCGGGGGCATAGGTCTCGGCGATGCCGGCGACCATCTGACGCTTCTCCGTCCCGATGTCCACTTCGAGCTTGAGGATCTTGCTGGCCCCGGGGACCGGCTCGGCCTTGAGGATGCGGGCGACCCGAAGGTCCATTCTCTTGAACTCGTCGAAGGTGATGATATCCATGTTCTCCTCCTTTCGGGGCGCAGGCCCGTCTGCGGGAGCGGCGGACGCATCGGCCGCGTCCTCTCCCAGGAAATCCTTGAGGGCGACCCTGGGAAAGAGGGCCTCGGGCGTTCCAACCTGTCGCCCGGGCTCGAAGCCGTCGAAGGCGATTCGGGCATAAGGCACGTCGCCGGGCTTCACCCGTTCCCCGAGAAAGCCCCAGATTTTCTCCACCGACCGCGGCATGACGGGGAAAGTCAGGTAGCTTGCGCCCCGGATGGCGGCCGCGGCCTGCCAAAGCACGCGGGCCAGACGTCCCCGAAGGGCCGGGTCCTTGGCCATCAGCCACGGTCCGTTGTCCGCCAGGTATTTGTTGACGGCGCCGACATATCCCCAGATCTCCTCGAGGACCCGGTTGAGGGCGGCGTCCTCGTAGAGCTCGAAGGCCCGGGCCTTGAGCTCGTCGAAGGAGGTCCGCAGCCGGCGGTCCTGGTCCGTTTCCTCCCCCGGATCGGTGATCCGTCCGTCGAAATAGGTCCGGATCATCGTCAAGGTCCTGTGGACGAGATTGCCGAGGTCGTTGGCCAGGTCGGAGTTGACCCGGTGGATGAACCCTTCGTGGGAGAAATTGCCGTCCTGGCCGACGGGGATCTCGCGGAGCAGGAAGTAGCGGATGGGGTCGGGGCCGAAGGCGCGCAGGAGCACGTGGGGATCGAGAACGTTGCCCCGGGACTTGGACATCTTCGTGTCGTCCCGCAGCCACCACCCGTGACCGAAGACCGTCTTCGGCAGCGGCAGGCCGGAGGCCATCAGGAAGGCCGGCCAGTAGACGGCGTGGAACCGCAGGATGTCCTTGCCCACGAGGTGGATCGTAGCCGGCCAGAATTTCCGGAACAGGGGCATGTTCCAGTCGTACCCGACCCCGGTGACATAGTTGTGGAGGGCGTCGAACCAAACATAGATCGTGTGCCCGGGATCGCCCGGCACCGGAACGCCCCACTTGACCGTGGTCCGGGTGATGCTGAGGTCCTTGAGCCCGCCCCGGACGAAGCTCGCGACCTCGTTCATCCGGCTCGGCGGCCGGACGAACCGCGGGTTGGCCTCGTAGTGGGCGAGGAGCCGGTCCTGATAGGCCGACAGACGGAAGAAATAGGTTTCCTCCGAGATGGCCGAGCAGGCTTTGCCGCAATCCGGGCAGGTCTTGTGGCCATCGGCCTCGACGGGGACGTCGTCGGCCAGGAAATTCTCGTCGGAAACGCAATACCAGCCCTTGTATTCGCCCTTGTAGATGTCGCCCTTGTCGACGAGGGCCCGGAACAACTTCTGGACGCCTTGCTCGTGGAAGTCCATGGTCGTCCGGATGAAGAAATCGTGGGAGATGTCGAGGGCCTTCCAGAGGCCCTGGGCCCGCCCGACGACCGAGTCGGCCAGGGCCCGCGGCGTCAGACCCTTCTCGGCGGCCGCTTTCTCGATCTTCTGCCCGTGCTCGTCGGTCCCCGTCAGGAAGAAGACCTCCCGGCCGGCCAGCTTGTGGAAGCGGGCCAGGGCGTCGGCGATGATCGTCGTATAGGCGTGGCCGATGTGGGGCACGTCGTTGACGTAATAGATCGGTGTCGTGACGTAGAACGTCGTCTCAGAGCTCTTTTCCACTGATCGAACCTCCTCGGATGAGCATCATGGCCTCGGCCCGGGTCGCCGGGTTGCGGCGGAAGGATCCGCGGACGGCCGAGGTCACCGTGATGGATTTGGGCTTCTTCGCCCCGCGCATGGACATGCACATGTGCTCGGCCTCGATGACGACCATGACGCCCAGGGGCTTCAGGTGGGAATCGAGGAGGTCGGCGATCTGCTTCGTCAACCTCTCCTGGACCTGAAGCCGCCTGGCCAGAGCCTCGACGACCCGGGCGATCTTGCTCAAACCGACGATCCGCCCGGCCTTGGGGATATAGGCCACGTGGGCCACGCCCGCGAAGGGCAGGAGGTGATGCTCGCACATCGAATAGAGGGGGATGTTCTTGATGAGGACCATCTCGTCGTGCTTCTCGTCCTCGATGACCCGCAGGTTCCGTGTCGCCTCCCGGTCCGTGCCGCCGAGGATCTCGGCGAACATCCTGGCCACCCGTTTCGGTGTCGCCCGGATGCCCGGACGGCGCGGGTCCTCCCCGATGCCTTCGAGGATGAGCGTGACGCCCTTTTCGATCCTCTTGATGTCCATCCTGGCTCCTCCGCCGCCCCGGCCGCCTGTCAGCGCTTCTTCGCGAACTCGCAGACGGCCCGGTGGGCGATCTCCTTGAGCGGCCGCTTCGTCTTCCGGGAGGCCCTCCGGCAGTCCTCATATTCCGGCTGGACGTTGACGGTCCGTCCGCCCAGGGACGCGATCTTGACCGCGATCCGCTCGCCGCCGACCCGGACGCTTCGGATCTCCCTTTCCAGGACGCGCCGTTCGACGGGGTAGGTGCGGACGCCGATGGAGGTGGTCTCCCGGAAGACGGCCTCGATCAAAGCGTCCATTCTATCAACCGGGGCGAGCAGGGTCAAATTCGTCCCCAGCCTATTTTTCTTCATCACGACGGGGGACAGGGTGGCGTCAAGGGCGCCCTCCTCGAAAGCCCGTTCGAGGAAGTGGGCCAGGAGTTGGGGCGACGCGTCGTCGATCCCGGCCTCGATGACATGGACGCTCCGTCCCGGGTCGAAGGCCCGGGCCTCGCCGTAGAATGCCCTGAGGACATTGGGGATCTGGGGGAGCTCTCTGTCCCCGGCCCCGCATCCGACCTTCTCGTAGACGAGCTCGGGGAGCTTCGTGAACCGCTCTGCGAGCGTGACGACGACGGCCGCCCCGGTCGGCGTCACCAGCTCGGACTCGGCCCAGGCCGCATAGACGGGGGCTTCTCTGAGGAGCTCGGCCACGGCCGGGGGGGGCACAGGCAGGACGCCGTGAGAGGTCTTGATCCAACCGGAGCCGACGTTGAGGGGCGAACAGGAGACGAGCCCGATGCCGAGTTCCTCGATGAGAAACGAGGCCCCGACAATGTCGATGAGGGCGTCGTCCGCCCCGGCCTCGTGGAGATGGGCCGTGCGGAACCGGCCGCCGTGGACCCGGGCCTCCGCTTCGAACAGGCGGCGGAAGATCGCGAGCGACCGCTCCTTGACGGGCGGGGCGAAGCGGCTCCTGCCGATGAGGCGCTCGATGTCGGCGAACGTCCGGCCGTGTGAGCCGCCCTTCCGGACACGGACGTCGACCTTGACGGCCCGCAGGCCGCCGCGCCGGACCGTGCGGACCGCGATCTCCGCCGGCAAACGGAGGCCGGCCATTTTGTCCTTGAAAAGGGCGGCCGGGACCCCCAGGTCCATGAGGGCACCCAGGATCATGTCCCCGCTGAGCCCGGACGATCCGTCGAAGTGAACGAATTTCATGATGTCAGCCTTTCTCTCAAGAGACGGTCCAGCACGGGCAGGATCTCGCCGGACCTTCCGGCGAGGAAGACATCGGCATGGGGCGTGAGGGGGGTTGGTTCAGGATTGATCTCGACGACCGTGGCCCCGCCCCGGGCCGCCGCGAAAGGGAGCGAGGCGGCCGGCTGGACGACCGATGAGGTCCCGACGACCAGCATGAGGCCGCAGGACTCGCTCAAACGGAACGCCCGCTCGAGGACGGCCGGGTCGAGGGATTCGCCGAACCAGACGACGTGCGGCCGGAGCAGCGCGCCGCACGAAAGGCAGATGGGGGGAAGGCGGGGCAGGGGCGTCCCGCGGACCTCGGAAACCGTCCCCTCCCGGGTGCAGCGGAGCTTCCAGATGTTCCCGTGGAGCTCGACGACGTCCCGGGAGCCGGACTTGCCGTGGAGGCCATCGATGTTCTGGGTGATGAGCGAGAACTCGGGGAACAGGTCCTGCCAGGCGGCCAGCACCCGGTGGCCCGGATTCGGCTCGACGGGAGCGATGAGGCCCCGACGCCAATCGTACCACTCCCAGACGAGTTTCGGGTCCCGCTCGAAGGCCTCGGGCGTGGCCAGCGATTCGGCCCGGAACTGCCTCCAGAGGCCGTCCTGTCCGCGGAACGTGGGCACGCCGGACTCGGCCGACACGCCCGCGCCCGTCAGCACGGCGACCCGTTTGGCCGCGGCGAGGGCCTCGGCGACGGCGATGCACCGGTTCTCGTCCATGGGTTTTCCCGATCCGGCCCCTAGGATATCGTTTTCCCACCTCAGGGTCAACGCCGCCGCGGCCCGTATTGGCCGAGGGCCATGTTTGCCCTGCCGGGGGACTTCGGGGGGCACGATACAAAATCCGGAGATTTCGTTCATGTCCCCGAATTCCACCACCGGCCCGATCGGCCAATACGGGCGGCGGCGCGCTTGACTTGCCGTCGGTGAAAAGATATACCAAGCGGGGAGGGACCATGGAGAATGTTTCGATCGGCATCCTGGGCGGCACGGGTCTCTACGGCATCGAAGGCGCGACGGATGTCCGCGAAGTGCGGCTCGAGACCCCTTTCGGCGAGCCCTCGGACGCGTTCCACCTCGCGACGCTCGAAGGCCGGAGGGTCGCCTTCCTGAGCCGGCACGGCCGCGGCCACCGTCTGTTGCCCTCGGAGGTCAACTACCGGGCGAACATCTTCGGGTTCAAGACGCTCGGCGTCGAGCGGATCATCTCCGTCAATTCCGTTGGCTCCCTCCGGGAGGACATCCGGCCGCGCGATATGGTCCTGGCCGACCAGTTCTTCGACCGGACGACCCGCCGGTCCACGTTCTTCGGTGACGGGCTCGTCGCCCATGTCAGCCTCGGCCATCCTGTGTGTTCCGGTCTGGCCCGGCGGCTCTATGAGGCCGCCGTCGGCCTGGGTGTCAGGGCCCATCCCCGCGGCACGTACCTGTGCATGGAGGGCCCCGGATTCTCCACAAAAGCCGAATCCCAAGCCTACCGGGCCTGGGGATGCGACGTCATCGGCATGACCGCGGCGACGGAGGCCAAGCTCTGCCGGGAGGCCGAGATCTGCTACGCGACCCTGTGCCTGGCCACCGACTACGACGTCTGGCACGAATCGGAAGAGCATGTGTCCGTGGAGCTCATCTTCCAGAACATGGCCCACAACATCGAGAACGCCAGGGCCGTTATCAAGAAGGCCGTGGCCGGACTCGGCAAGGAGGATGGAACGGACGACTGCGACTGCCGCCGGGCCTTGGCCAACACGCTTGTCACCCAGGTCGAGCACATCCCGGCGGCCACCTTGGAGAAGCTCCGGCCCCTCGTCGGGAAGTATCTTGGGCCCTGAGCGCCGAGCAAGACCATGAGCCTTGTCATCGTCGGGTCCGTCGCTTTCGACACCATCGAGACGCCGTTCGGCCGCCGGGAGAGGATCGTCGGGGGATCCGGGACGTACTGCTCGCTCGCGGCCAGCTTCTTCACCCGGCCGCGGATCGTGGCCGTCGTCGGCCGGGACTTCCCGAAGAAGGCCCTGGCCTTCCTCGGGTCCCGGCGCATCGGGCTCGAAGGGCTGAAGATCAAAGCCGGGAAGACCTTCCACTGGGAAGGGCGCTACGAGACCGACCTTAACCGGCGGACGACGGTCCGGACCGAGCTCAACGTCTTCGCCGATTTCCGGCCCGAGGTCCCGCCCGCCTATGCACGGGCGGGCATCGTCTATCTGGCCAACCTCAACCCCGAACACCACGACCTCATCCTGCGGCAGTTCCGCCGCCCCGGCCTGGTGGCTATGGATACCATCCGGCTGTGGATCGATACGAAAAGGCAGGCTCTCCTCCGGGAGCTCGGGCGCGTCGACATCTTCTTCGCCAACGACGAGGAGGCCCGGCTCATCACGGGCGAGGCCAACCTCGTCGCGGCCGGGCGGGCCCTTCTGAGGATGGGACCGGCCCTTGCGGTCGTCAAGAAGGGGGAGCACGGGGCTCTCATTTTCGGCCGGAAAGACACCTTCGGCGTCCTGGCCCACCCCTGCGAGCATGTCGTCGATCCGACCGGGGCCGGGGACAGCTTCGCCGGCGGCTTTCTCGGCCACCTCGACCGGGTCCCTCGGCGAACCCCGCGGGAGGTCCACCGAGCTGCGGTTTACGGCAGTGTTCTGGCCTCCTTCACGATCGAGGACTTCGGGATCGCCCGATTCATGACCCTGGACCGCCGCCAGGTCGAGGCCCGCTACCGGCATTTCCGGAAGCTGACGTCATTCTAGGAGAACGACCATGGCCGAATTCAAGATGCCCCTCGAGCCTTTCCGGATCAAGGTCGTCGAGCCCATCCGTGCGGTGACGCGGCGGGAGCGGGAGGGGCTGCTCAAACAGTCCGGGTTCAACGTCTTCGCCATCCCCGCCGACAAGGTCTTCATCGATTTGCTGACCGATTCGGGGACCTCGGCCATGAGCGACGACCAGTGGGCGGGCCTGATGACCGGGGATGAATCCTACGCCGGGGCCCGCAACTACTTCCATCTCGAAAGGTCCGTCCAGTCGATCTTCGGCTTCACCCACGTCATCCCCACCCACCAGGGACGGGCGGCCGAGCGCATCCTCTTCGGGACGGTCCTCAAAAAAGGCGATATCGTCCCCAACAACATCCATTTCGACACGACCCGGGCCAACATCGAGGTCCTCGGGGCCCGGGCCGAGAACCTCGTTCGCCCCGAAGCCTACGATCCGGACTCCGGTCATCCGTTCAAGGGCGACATGGACCCGGACAGGCTCAAGGCCCTTATCGAGGCCAAGGGCGTCAAGCGGATCCCTCTCGTCCTCATGACCGTCACCAACAACAGCGGCGGCGGCCAGCCCGTGTCCCTCCGCAACATCAAGGAGGTCAGCGGCCTCTGCGCCCACTACGGCATCCCGTTCTTCTTCGACGCCTGCCGCTTCGCCGAGAACGCCTTCTTCATCAAGAGGCGCGAGAAGGGATACGACAAGAAGAGCGTCCTCGAGATCGCCCAGGAGATGTTCTCCTATGCCGACGGGGCGACGATGAGCGGCAAGAAGGACGCCCTGGTCAACATCGGCGGCTTCGTGACCCTCGACGACGACGCGCTGACCGAGAAGATCAAGAACCTGCTCATCATCAGCGAGGGCTTCCCGACCTACGGCGGGCTGGCCGGCCGGGACCTGGAGGCCATGGCCCGGGGGCTCAACGAGGCCCTCGACGAGTCCTATCTGGAGCACCGGACGGCCCAGATCGCCTATCTTGGAGGTCTCCTCGATCGGGCCGGCGTTCCCGTCTTCAAGCCTTTCGGCGGGCATGCCGTCTACCTCCTCGCCGACAGGTTCCTGCCCCATATCCCGCGCGGCCGGTACCCGGGATGGGCCCTGACCGTCTCTCTCTACAGGGAGTACGGGATAAGAGCGGTGGAGATCGGGGGCGTGATGTTCGGCTCCAAGGCGGGCCAAGGCAAGAAGGAGGTCTATCCCGAGCTCGAGCTTGTCCGCTTGGCCATCCCGAGGCGGGTGTACACGGCCTCCCACCTCCAATACGTCGCCGAGTCGATCATCGACCTGCATAAGAACCGGGACAAAGTGCGGGGCCTGAGGATCGTCCACGAGTCGCCGTTCCTCCGGCACTTCACGGCACGCCTGGAGGAAGTCTAGGTCAGACGCGGATGCGCTCTCCGGATCCGACGCGGAGGTCGACGCTGCCGATGCCGGCGTCGATGTCGATCTCGATGGTCACGTCGCTGCGGCCGAAGGCCTCGTTGACGTAACGGCCGTCCTGTTTCACGAGCCCGCGCGCGTCGACGGAGCCGAGGCCTTTGTCGACCTTGACCCGCACGCCGACATCGGACGGCAGGGAGACACGGACGCTGCCGACCCCGCCGTCGATCTTGACCCGAAAGCTTCTGCTGTGGGGTCCGCTGATATCGAGCCGCATCTCTCCGACGCCCATGTCGATAGCGACGTTCGAGAGGGTCAACCCTCTCAGATCGAGCCGGCTTTCCCCGGCGCCGAGGTCGATGTCGAGATCGAGGGGGACGGACTTGGTCAGGCGAAGGTCCCAATCATTGCGGATGTTCCCGATGGGAACCCCCCGACGGCGCTGGCGCCCGATCTCGAGGAGGCCTTTGTCGTCGAAAAGCCGGTAATCGACATCCGGCCTGAACCGCTCCCGGTTGAACCGGAACTCGGCCTCGAGGAGAGCCTCTTGGTCGGCGCCCCGGACCCGGAGCTCTCCGGCCCCCATCCGCAGGCGGACCTCGGCCCGCTCGGCCCCCTCGAGGGCCACCGTTCTGGTCTCCGTTGTGACCCGCATCGGCTCGTCACAGGCCGCGACGAGCGCTAGCACGGCCACGATCAAGGCCGCGATCTGCCATCTAGGAAAAGTCATGGTTTGACCTCCACTTCTCATCCTCATTATACGGAAAACGGAGGCCGAGAGTTCCCTTCAGGCGGCCCGCCCTTGTGGCGTCGCGCCCCGGAGCGGTCGGCTCGCGCGAAGGGGAAGGGGAAGACATCGGCATTCTCATGAAAAGCCCAGTCTGAGGACAGATGTCAGTAGTTTCGCTTGCCCGGGAGCGACCCCCAGGTTCTGAACAGCTCGAGGCACTCCTCGCGCAGGAATCCGGGCACGAGCCTGACCCGGCTCCCGCCCAGGGCCTTCATCCGGTCGTTCGGGATCCGCAGTTCGTTGAAGCCGGCTCGGGCGGCGTCGCGGATCCCCGTGCCGAAGACGACCTCGTCGATCCGGGCCCAATGGATGGCGCCGAAACACATCGGGCACGGTTCCGTGGTCGAATAGATCACGCATCCGGAGAGGTCGAACGTCCCCAATTTTTTCGAAGCCCTGCGGATGGCGTTGACCTCGGCATGGCAGGTGGCGTCGTCCCGAAGGACCGTGTTTCGGGCGGCGGCCAGGACCCGCCCATCCCTGACGATGCAGGCGCCGAAGGGGCCGCCGGCGGGGCGGACGAGGTTCTTGAGGGCCTCGGCGATGGCTCTTCTCATGAACGCCCCTTCAGGGGTGTGACTTGCGGCCATGATGGTTCCTTTCTTCAAGATTATATCCGGCCTGCTTCCGGAGGGGAAGCCCCGAACCGGCACTTGAAGGAGAGCCGGGAGCGGATTTGTTGACCGGGACGCCGGTGTTCTGATTAAATAGGGGCGCATGAAACGCGCTCAGTTGTTCCTCTCGGTCTTCTGGGGGTGCGGCCTTCTCTTCGTCTTCTCCTTTCCGCAATCCCGGCCGCTCGGTCTGGTGATGATCCCCAAGGACCAGCGTCTTGTGTGGACGGCTCTCGACCGCCTGCGGATCGACGTCCGCCAGGAGCTCGAGACCTGTTTCTTGGCCCTCATCGACCGCGAGGATGCGGCCGGGCTCCGCAGGCAGCGCGTCGCTTTTTCCTTGGTCGACAAGGAGGCCGCAAAGAACCGGCACGTCATCGTCCCTTTGCGTGCTCCGGGCGATATGGACATGCTCCGGCAGCGAGGACGCGCCGTGGCCGTCGAGCCCCGGACGGCGGTCTTCTGGGCGCCCGGCGGCCTATGGGAAGAGGCCCTCCCGCCCGGGTACCCCCGCAAACCGCTGGCCTCCTCTTCGGTGCTCCCCTTCCTTCGGGCGCCTGTCGAGATCGCCGGAGTTTCAGGTGTCACCGCCGCCCGGGACCCCGTGGTCGAGCTCATCGCCGGCCAGGTCTCGGAGAGCTGGCTGAGGTCGCTCGTCCAGTCCCTCCAGGACTTCCAGACGCGGTACGCCTCGACGGCCGCCTGCGAGGCGGCCGGGACATTCATCCACGGCGCTTTCACGGCGTTCGGTCTCGACGACGTCCGGTTCGAGCCCTTCACATTCTCCTCGGGTTATGCGTCGAGGAACGTCGTCGCCGAGAAAACGGGCGGGACCTACCCCGGCGACATCATCATCATCTGCGGGCACTACGACTCGACCTCCCCGGCCGCCACCCGTCAGACTTTGGCGCCCGGAGCGGATGACAATGCCAGCGGCACGGCCGCGGTCATCGAGGCGGCCCGCGTCCTGGCCGCGTTCCCGCTCGATTTCACGGTCCGCTTCATCGCCTTTTCGGCCGAGGAGTGGGGGCTCTGGGGAAGCCGCGATCATGCCGCCAAAGCCCGGGCGGCCGGCGAGAGCATCATCGGGGTCATCAATCTGGACATGATCGCCTATGCCGACGCCATGCCCGAGGACCTCGAGGTCATCGTCAACCGCCCCTCGGAGTGGCTGGCCGACCGGCTCGTGGCCTCCGCGGCCCTCTATGCGGACTTGACGGCCAGGAAAACGGTCGACGCCTCCTTCGTCTATTCCGATCATTCCCCTTTCTGGGACAGAGGCTACCAAGCTCTCCTGGCCATCGAGGACAACCCTCTCCGGAACCCCTATTACCACCAGACGACGGACACCATCGACAAGCTCAATTTCGAGTTCTTCACGGCCTCGACCAGGGCCTCATTGGCCCTGCTCGCCGAGCTGGCCCAGCCGGTCAGGGAGGGTCATCCCCGGACGCCGGTCGGCCTGACCGCCTCGCCGGTCGTCTACCGGTCTCTATTCAGCGCGATCAAGAGCGCCCGCCTGGCATGGTCCGCGCAAACCGGGGCGACCGGCTACAACGTCTATCGGACGAATGTGTCCCATCTCGATTATGTGAAGCTCAATGACGCACCGGTCGCCGCCGCCTCGTTCACGGACAGCGGTCTGAGGACCGATCTTCCTTACTACTACGTGGTCACGGCCGTCGGGCCGACGGGGCTCGAGAGCAATTTCTCCCGCGAGACGTCGATCTCTCCCGACAGCCCCGTCCCGGCCCCCCCCGCCCTGGTCCTCAACCTTTTTCCGATGCTGAGGGGACGGTGAAAATCCGCGGCCTTATCGGAGCGGCGATCCTTCTCTCTCTCTCTGTAGCAGCCCAGGCTCAGCGACTGTCCTTCTCGCTTTCGGCAGGCGCTTTCAGCGCAGGACAGCGGTCCTACCGGGAGATCTACGGCCCCAGCCTATCGATCGCGTTCGAGAGCCGTTGCCAATTCAAAAGCGGCCTCGGCTTTTCCGCGGGCCTTTCTTGGCTTCGCGATCAGGGGACGGCGATCGCCGTCAGCGGAGAAGGGGAGACCTATCCGCTGAGCTTCGAACGGTTCGCGGTCCCCTTGACACTTTCCTATGCACCGCGGCTTCGAGGCGCCGTCGTCCGCCTGGGCGCGGGCCTGGCCTATCACGACTATCGGGAAGAATGGCGGACCGCGGACCTCGGTTTCCAGGGCAGCTGCTGGGGGCCGCGGCTGAGCGCATCCGTCGAGGTCCCGATCGTCGGACGGCTCGCCCTGCTCGGTTCCGTGATCTACGAATCGATCGCCACGGGGGTCCGCTCGCCCCTTGGGGATAAAGTCGATCTGGGAGGACTTCAAGTCCTCGGAGGAATATCTTTGCGGGTCCTTTGAGCGGGATGAGCGGACCCGCCTTCCGGAACACAGGAGGTCCCATGAACGAGAACGACAGAAACCAAAGCCGCCGCGACTTCCTCAAGCTCGGCGCCGCCGCGGGATTGGGGGCCGCCGTGGCCGGTCTGGGCATCGATTGCGGAGGTCCGGCCGCGCTTCCCGGCGAGGGCGTCTCGCAGTTCGCGGCCCCGCCCATCCCGACCGTCCGCATGGGCTTCGTCGGCGTCGGGGGCATGGGCTCGGCCCACGTCCGGAATTTCCTGAACATCGAAGGCGTCGAGATCAAGGCCATTTGCGACATCGTCCCGGCCAAGGTCGAGCGGGCCCAGAAGTGGGTCGAGGAGGCGGGCCAGCCCAAACCGGCCGGATACTCCAAAGGCCCCCGGGATTTCGAAAGGATGTGCGAGACCGAGGACCTCGACCTGGTGCTGACAGCGACGCCCTGGGAGTGGCACGTCCCGGTCTGTCTCGCGGCCATGAAGAACGGCAAGCACGCGGCGACCGAGGTCCCGGCGGCCATGACCATCGACGACTGCTGGGCCCTCGTTGAAGCCGCCGAGAAATCCAAGAAGCACTGCCAGATGATGGAGAACTGCTGCTACGACCGGATCGAGCTCATGACCCTGAACCTCGTCCGCAAGGGGCTTCTCGGAGAGGTCCTCCATGCCGAGGCCGGGTACCTCCACGACCTGCGCGGGGTCAAGTTCTCGAGCGACGGCGAAGGGCTGTGGCGCCGGGCCTGGTCCCAGAAGCTCAACGGCAACCTCTACCCGACCCACGGCCTGGGCCCGGTCGCCGAGTGCATGAACATCAACCGCGGCGACGCCTTCGACTATCTCGTTTCGATGAGCAGCCCGTCCCGCGGCCTCCAGGAGTATGCCGTGACGACCTTCGGCCCGGATTCCCCTCAGGCCCAAGAGAAATTCGTCTTGGGCGATGTCAACACCAGCCTCATCAAGACCAAGCTCGGCAAGACGATCATCCTCATCCACGACACGAACCTGCCCCGGCCCTACACGCGCATCAACCTTGTCCAAGGGACGAGGGGCGTCGCCCACAAGTGGCCCGACCGCATCTACATCGAAGGCCTCGCCGACCGGCCTCACCGCTGGGACGACTTCGAGAAGTTCGCCGCTGAATACGAACACCCTCTCTGGAAGGCCATCGCTTCGAGAGGCGAGGGGAGGGGCCACGGGGGAATGGATTACATCGAGGACTACCGGCTCATCCAATCCCTGCGGAAGGGGGAGCCCCTCGACCAGAACGTCTATGACGCGGCCGCCTGGAGCGTCATCGTCGAAACGAGCTCGCGGAGCGTCGCGGCCAAGGGCAGGCCGGTGGCCATCCCCGATTTCACCCGCGGCAAGTGGAAGACGACCCCGCCGCTCGGCATCGTCGAGGCCTGACCGGGGCCGACGGGCTGGCCCGCCGGCGGCGTCAGCCCCGTGGCCTCGCGGGGAGAAAGGAGAGCTGGCCATGAGAGCCAAGGTCATTCTCGCCGGTGCCCTCGTTTTGGCCATGGCGGCCTGCCGGGACCAAGGCCCTCGCGACGCGATCTCCGCGTCGGGCACGATCGAGGCCGTCACCGTCCACGTCGCCGCCAAGGTCTCGGGCGAGGTCCGTGAGCTTCTCGTCGAGGAAGGGGCACGGGTCGAAGCCGGTGACAGATTGGCGGTCATCGATCACGACCTTCTCGACATCCAGCTTCGCCAGGCCCGGGCCGGAGCGGATCTCGCGCGGGCCCAGCTCGAGCTCCTGAAGAGCGGGGCCCGCCGGGAGGACGTCCAACAGGCCGAGCAAGCCCTGAAACAGGCCGAAGCTTCGCTCAAGGTCGCCGCGGACGATGCCCGACGGATGAGGGAGCTCTATGAAGGAGGCAGCGTCTCGATGAAGCTCCGGGATGACGCCGAGGCCCGCCTCATCGTCTCCCGGGCTCAGCGTGATGCGGCGGTCGAAGCCCTGAACAAGCTCCGGAGGCTGGCCCGCCCCGAGGAGATCCTGGCGGCCGAGGCCCGTCTGGCCCAGTCCCTGGCGGCCGTCGATCTGCTCGAACGAACAATCACCGACTGCACGATCGCGGCCCCGGTCGCCGGCGTCGTCACCCGCAAAGGGCTCGAGGCCGGGGAGCTGGCGACACCGGGGGCGACCGTCGTGACCATCGCCCGCCTCGACAGCGTCCACGTCATGATTTACGTCACGGCCCAGGAGCTGGGCCGGGTCCGGCTGGGCGACGCCGTCGAGGTCCGGATCGACTCTTTCCCCGGCAGGGCGTTCCCGGGCCGGGTGACGTACATCTCGCCCGAGGCCGAATTCACGCCCAAGAACGTCCAGACCCGCCAGGACCGGGTCAAGCTCGTCTTCGGCGTCAAGGTCGGGATCGAGAACAGGGAAGGCCTGCTCAAACCCGGGCTGCCCGCCGATGCCGTGATCAAGACCGGCTTGGGGATTCCCTGAGGTCCGCGCCGGAAAGGGGCGCTTGCCCATGAGCGTCTTGGCCGTCGAAGCCAAAGGCCTGAGCCGGCGATTCGAGGAGGTCGAAGCTCTCCGGGGGCTCGATCTCGAGGTTCGGCAGGGCGAGCTGTTCGGTCTCGTCGGGCCCGACGGGGCCGGAAAGACGACGACCGTCCGGATCCTGGCCGGGCTCCTCGCTCCGACGTCCGGCACGGTCGAGGTCCTTGGCCGTGACATCACCGCCCGGTCCGGCGAGGTCAAGAGCGATCTCGGCTATCTCTCCCAAAGGTTCACCCTTTACGGCGATCTGACCATTGACGAGAACATCGAGTTCTTCGCCGAGATCCACCTCGTCCGGGATTTCCGCAGGAGACGGGACGAGCTGCTCGAGTTCACCCGGCTGTTCCCGTTCCGCAAGAGGTTGGCCGACAGGCTCTCGGGCGGCATGAAGCAGAAGCTGGCCTTGGCCTGCACTCTCATCCACTCTCCCCGCCTCCTTCTCCTCGACGAACCGACGACGGGCGTCGATCCGGTGTCCCGCCGGGACCTCTGGGCCATCCTGTCAGCCCTCCTGCGATCCGGCATCACCATCGTCCTGACGACCCCCTACATGGACGAGGCCGAGAGGTGCTCGCGTGTCGGGCTGCTCTCGGAGGGCCGCCTGATGGCCGTCGAGACCCCCCGGGCGATCAAGCGGTTGATGCGGGGCACGGTCATCGAGATCGTCTGCCCGGAGCTCCGCCGGGCCTCCGCCGTGCTGAAGTCCCTGCCGGGCGTCCGGGAGGTCCAGCTCTTCGGCGATCGGCTGAACGCGGTCGTCGCGGACGCACCAGGCGGGCTACCGGCCATCGAGGCGGCGCTCCGCCGGGAAGGGCTGCCGGCGCTCCCGTGCCGGGCCCTGCCACCGTCGCTCGAGAACGTCTTCATGTCACTGACCGGGCCGGGCGCCGGGGAGGGCGGCCGTGGCTGAGCCGGCCATCGCCGTCAAAGGGCTGACGAAGACCTTCGGTCCCTTTACGGCCGTCGATTCCATCGACTTCGAGGTCGAACGGGGCGCGATCTTCGGCTTCCTCGGCGCCAACGGGGCCGGCAAATCAACGACCATCCGCATGCTCTGCGGGCTGCTGGAGCCGACCTCCGGGACGGCGACGGTCGGCGGGTTCGACATCCGCCGGGAGCCCGAGAAGGTCAAGCGGTCCATCGGATACATGTCCCAGAAGTTCTCGCTCTACGAGGACCTCACGGTGGCCGAGAACATCCGCTTTTTCGGCGCGGTGTACGGGCTGTCGAAGAGGTCCCTCGATTCGCGTCTGGACCGGATCCTGGGGATGGCCGGCCTCAGGGGCCGCGAACAGAGCCTCGCGCGGACCCTGCCGTCGGGCTGGAAACAAAGGCTCGCCCTGGGCTGCGCGATCCTTCACGAGCCGAGGATCGTCTTCCTCGATGAGCCGACCGGCGGCGTCGACCCCGTTTCGCGTCGGCGGTTCTGGGAGCTCATCAACGACCTTTCGGCCGGCGGGGTCACGGTCTTCGTGACGACCCACTATCTCGATGAAGCCGAGTACTGCCGCGACATCCGCCTCATCCACGACGGCCGCCTCGTGGCCGGCGGCAGCCCGCGCGCGCTCAAGGAAGAGACCATCCGCCACCCCATCCTCGAGGTCGTGAGCGACCGGGCCGTCGACGCTCTCGAAGCCTTGCGCGGGGAATCTTGGGTCTTGGGCAGCTCGATCTTCGGGACCGCGATCCATGTCCGCGTCGCCGAGGAGGAAGAGGGCCGGGAACGGATCAAGGAGAGCCTGGCCCGGGAGGGGATCGTCCCCGAGCGCATCGAGCGCGTCCTGCCCTCGCTCGAGGACGTCTTCATCAGCCGGATCGAGGACCTCCAGAGGCGCCCCGGCGCCGCGGAGACGGCGACATGACGAGGTCCCCATTCGCCTGCCTCCGCCCGATCATGAGGAAGGAATTCCGCCAGATCCGGCGTGACGTTCGGTCGCTCCTCTTCCTGGTCTTCATCCCGGCCGTCATGCTCCTCCTTTTCGGCTACGCCCTGAACTTCGACATCAAGAGGATCCCCCTGGCGATCGTCGACCTCGACGGCTCGCCCGCAAGCCGTGAGCTCTCGGCGAGATTTCGGACGACGGACTATTTCGACGTCAAAGCCCGGCCGGCGAGGGCCGATGAGGTCGACGGCTTGATGGGCCGCGATAAGGTCCGGGTCGCCCTGGTCATCCCGGCGGGATTCGCCCGCGAACTCCTGGCGGGCCGCAGCCCCTCGGTCCAGGTCATCATCGACGGCTCGAACGCCATGACCGGAACAGCCGCGGCCGGCTACGCCGCCTCCATCCTCCAAACATACTCCCGTCGTGTCACGCTCGAGGCCCTCGAGCGCCGGGGGGCCGCCGGGGTGACGATGCCGATCGAGACCGAGGTCCGGGTCTGGTACAATCCCGAGCTCCGCAGCGCCAAGTTCCTCGTTCCCGGCCTGATGGCCTTCATCCTCATGGTCATCCTGACCATCTCGACGGCCTTCTCGGTCGTCAGGGAGAAGGAGCGGGGGACCATGGAACAGATCCTCGTCTCGCCCGTCCGCGGCGGGGAGCTCATCCTCGGCAAGATCGTCCCCTATGCGGGCATCTCTCTCGTCTCGGCCCATCTCGTCCTGGGATTGGGCTGGGCGCTGTTCGGGGTGGCCGTCAAAGGCAGCTATCCTCTCCTCCTCCTGACGATGGTCCTTTTCCTCGTCGGCGGGCTCGGTCAGGGTCTCCTCATCTCGACGGTGACCCGGACCCAGATCGTCGCCTTCCTGTTCTCCGTCCTGACGACCTTCCTGCCGACGTTCATCCTTTCGGGCTTCGTCTTCCCGATCCGGAACATGCCCCCCGTCATCCAGGCCGTCACCTATCTCGTTCCGGCGAGGTACTTCCTGTCGGCCCTCCGGGCCATCGTCCTGAAAGGCGCGGCGTTGGCCGCCTTCTGGGATCAGATCCTGTTCTTGGCCGCGTTCTCGGCCCTGAGCCTGGGCGCCAGCGTGGCCCTGTTCCGCAGGGGGTCCCGATGAGGGCTCTGATGGCCATCGTCCGCAAGGAGTTCCTCCAGCTCCGGCGGGACCGGCGGCTCCTGCCGGTGATGTTCATTTCACCCGTCCTGCAGCTCCTGCTTCTCGGCTACGCGGCCAACCTCGACGTCCGGGACATCCCGGCCGTCGTCTGCGACCTGGACCGGTCGGCGGCCTCGCGGGAGTTCGTTGACGGGTTCATGAATTCCGGGTATTTCACGACAGTCGCCCGGGTCGGGAGGATGGACGACATCGATCGTCATCTCGACCACGGCCGCGCGGCCGCGGCCATTGTCGTCCCCCGGGGATTCGCGGCCGACCTCGCCGCCCGCAGGACGGCCTCGGTCATGATCATCGTCGATGGTTCGGAGAGCCAGTCGGCGACGATCGGCGTCAATTATGCGACCATGATCGCCGGCCGCTACGCGCAGGGCGTCCTGCTCGAGTCCCTCGAGCGCCTGAAGGGAAGAGGCCTGCGGCCGGCCGTCGTCGAACCGGAGGTCCGCGTCTGGTACAACCCCGAGCTCCGCAGCCGGAACTTCATGGTCCCGGGCATCCTCGGGCTCATCCTGCTCATCATGACGACCGTCATGACCTCCATCGGCCTCGTCCGGGAGAAGGAAATGGGGACCATGGAGCAGCTCATCGTCACCCCCATCCGGCCCGCCCAGCTCATCGCCGGCAAGCTTCTGCCCTTCGTCCTCATCGGGCTCGTCCAGGCGACGTTCGTCCTGTCCGTCGCCCGATGGGGGTTCGTCGTGCCCATCCGGGGGAGCGTCCCCCTGCTCTACGTCCTCAGCTTGGTCTTCATGCTCAACACGCTGGGCTTCGGGCTGTTCATCTCGACGGTCTCCCGGACCCAGCAGCAAGCCATGTTCTCGGCGGTCTTCTTCATCCTGCCCATGATGCTCCTCAGCGGCTTCGTCTTCCCCATCGAGAACATGCCCCGGTTCTTCCAGCATCTGACCTACGCCGTGCCGGCCCGCTACTTCTTCGTCATTATCCGGGGCATCATGCTCAAGGGCGTGGGATTGAGAGAGCTTTGGCCGCAGGCGGCCGCCCTCCTGGGCCTGGGGGCCCTCATCCTCTCCTTGGCCGTCGTCCGCTTCCGCAAGACCCTGGACTAGTTTTTTCTTGATATCCCCCGGCCGTCATAGCATCAGCATGGGAAACGCGGGGAGGTGAAAGGATGACGGAAAGGATCGCTGTATTCGGCTCGATGTTCCTGTCGATCGCGCTCACCATTGTCGACCTGTCCCCGGCCCTGTCCCCGATCAGGACTCCGGACCCCAAAACGCCGCCCCTGAGGACGAGAGCGGAATATACGATTCCCGCTTACGATTTTCATTAAATCGGAAAAGATTGCGGTTTCAATATCTACGGCCATAGCCTCAGGGCTGGACCGCGTTTTTGACATCCCCCCTGGGCAGAGCGTAAAATAGCTCCCTTTCGAGCCTTTCACGAGAGGCTGCGGGTCCTCCGCGGCCCTGGATCCCTCCCCGAAAAGCGCCCGATGGAGAGGTCAACTCCGATGAGCACATTCGTCCTCTTGACGATCTCGAACATCTTCATGACCTTCGCCTGGTACGGCCACCTCAGGCATAAGAACGCGGCTCTCTGGAAGGTCATTCTCGTCTCCTGGTCGATCGCGCTTCTCTAATATTGTTTCCAGGTGCCTGCCAACCGGCTCGGCCACGCCCGCTACTCGGCCGCCCAGCTCAAGACGATCCAGGAGGTCATCACCCTGATCGTGTTCTCGGTCTTCTCCGTGCTCTATCTCAAGGAGGATCTCAAGTGGAACTATGCCGCGGGGTTCCTCTGCATTCTGGCGGCCGTCTTCTTCATCTTCAAGAAATGGTGAGGGCGTCAGACGATGAGCATGCAGTCGCCGTAGGAGAAGAAGCGGTACCGCTCGCGGACGGCCTCGCGGTAGGCGCGCATGATGAGCTCGTGTCCGGCGAAGGCCGCGACGAGCATGAGGAGCGTCGAGCGGGGCAGGTGGAAGTTCGTCAGCAGGCGGTCGACGACCTGGAACTCGAATCCCGGATGGATGAACAGCCGGGTCGATCGCCGTCCCGGCCGGATCCGGCCGCTCTCCCAGGCGCTCTCCAGAGCCCGGACGACGGTCGTGCCCACGGCCGTGACCGGCCGGCCCTCCGCTTTTGCGATACTGACGGTCCGAGCCGTGCCTTGCGGGACGGAATACGTCTCCTCGAGCATCCTGTGCTCTTCGATGGCCTCCACGCGGACCGGCTGGAAGGTGGCCAGTCCGACCTCGAGGGTCACCCGGCGGACATCGATCCTCTTCGACCCGATCCCCGCTAGCAGCTTTTCCGTGAAATGCAGCCCGGCGGTCGGGGCGGCGATGGCCGCCTCTTTTCCGGCGAAGACCGTCTGGTACCTCTCGAGGTCCGCGGCCCGCCGGGACTCGTCCTCTTTCGTTCTTTTGATGTAGGGCGGGAGGGGTGCGTAGCCCGCCTCACGAAGCATGCCCCGGACGTCCGCCCGTCCGAAACCGAGAACGCGCCGGCCCTCCTCTCCGGTGTCCTCGACCCGCGCATCGAGGCCGCGGGGGAAGCGGACAAGGTCTCCTTGCCGTAGGCGACGCGCCGGCCGGCACAGGACCTCCCAGAAGCCGGGCCTCTTCTCCACGAGGAACAGGAATTCGATCTTCGCGCCGCCGCTCTCTCCCCAGATCCGGGCCGGGATGACCTTGACGTCGTTGAGGACCAGGAGATCGCCCGCCTCCAACCGCCCGGGGAAGTCCACGAACCGCCCGTGTTTGATGCGGCCCGTCGTCCGCTCGACGACCATCATCCGCGAATCCTCGCGGCGGGGGAGGGGATGCTGGGCGATGAGCTCGGATGGGAGGTCATAGTCGAAATCGGCCACGCGGAGCGGGCCGATCGGGAGGGCGGGGGACGGCCGGGAGGAGGACATCCCTAGTCGCCGAACAGCTTCTTCTGGCCGGCCGGCTTGTTCTTGCCGCGGCCGCGCGGCTCGGCGGGCCCGTATCCCAGATGGGCGTAGGCCTTGGGCGTGACGACCCGTCCGCGGATGGTCCGGTCGAGGAAGCCGATGCGCATGAGGAACGGCTCGTAGATGCTCTCGATGGTGTCCTTCTCCTCGTCGATGGCCGCGGCGATCGTCCCGATGCCGACCGGGCCGCCGCCGAAGTTCTCGATGATCGTCTGGAGGATCTTGCGGTCGACGTCGTCCAATCCGAGGGAGTCGACCTCCATCATGTCCAGGGCCCGCTGGGCCTCGCGGGCCGTGATCACGCCGTTCCCCTTGACGTCGACGTAGTCGCGGACCCGGCGCAGGAGACGGTTGGCGACGCGCGGTGTGCCTCTCGAGCGCAGGGCGATCTCGGCGGCCCCGGCGTCGTCGACCTTGACCTTGAGGATCCTCGCCGACCGCTGGATGACCTTTTGGAGGTCCTCGTCCTTGTAGTAGTCGAGCCGGTGGATGATGCCGAAGCGGCCGCGCAGCGGCGCGGTGATCCGGCCGGCCCGGGTCGTGGCTCCGATGAGGGTGAACTTCCGGATCTTGAGCTTGTGGCTTCGGGCGCCCGGCCCCTGGCCGATGACGATGTCCAGGCTGAAGTCCTCCATGGCCGAGTAGAGGATCTCCTCGACCGAGGGCTGGAGGCGATGGATCTCGTCGATGAACAGGACCTCCTTGGTCTGCATGTTCGTCAGGATGGCCGACAGGTCCCCGGTCCGCTCGATGACCGGGCCGGCCGTCGGCTTGATGGCCACGCCCATCTCCTTGGCGATGAGGTAGGCCAGGCTCGTCTTTCCCAGCCCGGGCGGCCCGTAGAGGAGGACGTGGTCGAGATGCTCGTCCCGCTTGCGGGCGGCCTCGATGAAGACCTTGAGGTTGGATTTGACGGTCTCCTGACCGACGAACTCATCGAAGGATCGGGGGCGGAGACTGTCCTCGAAGAGGACGTCCTCTTTCGTCCGGACAGGGCTGAGGATGGCGGGCATCGGGCGGCTCTCTCCCGATTTATACTAGATTTTGGCCAGGCGTTTCAAGCAGTCGCGGAGAAGCTGTTCGAAACCGTCCGCGCCCTTGCGGGCGGCGATCGCCTGGTCGACGGCCCGCTCGACCTCCTTGCGCCGGAAGCCCATGTTCTGAAGGGCGGAGACGAGGTCTTCCTTCTCCGGCGAGCCCTTGGCCGCGAGGAGCTTCTCCTTCTTGTCGATCTTGTCCTGGAGCTCCATCGTGATCCGCAGGGCGGTCTTTCGGCCGATGCCGGGAACGAGGGAGATGCGGGCCACGTCGCTCGATCGGACAGCGTCCTCAAGGTCGGCGGGGTCGATCCCGGAAAGGATGTTCATGGCCAGCTTGGGCCCGATGCCGGAGATGCCGATGAGCTTGAGGAACATGTCCTTTTCCCCGGACGAAGCGAAACCGAAAAGCGACAGGGAGCCCTCGGTCAGGTGGGTATAGACATGGAGCTCGGCCGGTCCCCCGGTCTCGCCGAGCTTGACAAAAGTCGAGACGGGGATATGGGCGCAATACCCCACGCCTCCCGTCTCGATGACGACCTGATTCGGGGTTTTCTGGATGAGCGTTCCCTTGAGATAGGCGATCATGACGGCTCCGATCCCTCCAGCCTCATGCGGGAGAGGCGGTGGTTGAGATGACAGATGGCGGCGGCCAGGGCGTCCGAGGCGTCGAGCGGCAGGGGGTCGTCCTCGAGGTCGAGGAGCGAGCGGACCATGATCATGACCTGGTCTTTGTCGGCCTGCCCGTAGCCCGTCACGGCCTTCTTGATCTCCAGGGCCGAGTACTCGGAGAACCCGCATCCCGCGGCGGCCACGGCGACGAGGACGGCCCCGCGGACCTGGCCCAAGAGGAGCGCGGTCTTGACATTCCGGGCGTGGAAGGGGTTCTCGACGGCCGCTTCGTCGGGGGCGTAGGCGGCGACGAGCCTTTCGACCTCCGCGCGGATCTCGTTGAGCTTGAGATGGAGGGGGGCCGAGGCGGCCGGCTTGATGGTCCCGAAGGCCACGGGCACGATCCGCGAGCCGTCGCTCTCGACGATCCCGAAGCCCGTTGACTGGAGGCTCGGATCGATGCCAAGGACCCGCATGGGTGCCGCCGGGGCGTCAACCGCCCTGGGAGAAGCCGGCGATCTCCTCCTCGGAGATGTCGAAATTGGAGGAGACGTTCTGGACGTCGTCGTGGTCCTCGAGCTCCTCCATCAGGCGCAGGACCTGCTGGGCCTCCTTGCCCTCGACCTTGACGTAGTTCTGGGGGAGGTAGCCGACGTTGGACGCGGCGACTTCGATGCCCTTGGCCTTGATGGCCTCGAGGACGGCCTCGTAGTTCTCGGGCGTGGTGACGATCTCGAAGTTCGAGCCGTCGTCCCGGAGGTCGTCGGCGCCGTTGGACAGGGCGATGTCCATGAGCTGCTCCTCGGTCGCCTTGCCCTTCTCGACGTCGATGTAGCCCATGCGCTTGAACATCCATCCGAC
Organism: uncultured Eubacteriales bacterium; assembly: GCA_964423315.1. Lineage (GTDB taxonomy): Bacteria > Acidobacteriota > Aminicenantia > Aminicenantales > Saccharicenantaceae > RBG-16-66-30. The sequence continues at coordinate 34,204 of CAYREO010000021.1, forward strand.
GCAGCCGGTCTCGCCGATGCGGCCGCCGCTCTTGGCGAAGATGTGACGGATCTCGGAGACCGTCCGGTTCTTGTTGTCCGTCACGGCCTGGATGAAGACGGCCACCCCGGCCGGCCCGTAGCCCTCGTATGTGACCTCCTCGTACTGGGCGCCCTCGAGCTGGCCCGTGCCCTTCTGGATGGCCCGCTTGATGTTGTCGGCGGGCATGTTCTCGCTCCGGGCGTCGTTGATGGCCTTCCGCAGACGGGGATTCTTATCGGGGTCCCCGCCCCCCTGGCGGGCGGCCAGGCTGATCTCGCGGATGAGCTTGGTGAAGATCTTACCGCGCTTGGAGTCGGCCGCGGCCTTCTTATGCTTGATGGAAGCCCACTTCGAATGTCCGGACATCGGGATCTCCTTATCGTCTTGAACGGCATGATTTTAGCACAAACGAACGGGCGGCGCAACGCGCCGGCGCGGCGGCCGGCGGGGCGGCTGGCGGGGCGGGGAGGAGGGTATTTCCTAGCAATACTATAGAATTTGTTTTCCCAGGGGCGATGTGCTATCATGAACCTCTTCGAAGGAGGTCCGCATGAGAACCAACATGGGCGGCACCGACCGCACCCTGCGCCTCATCCTGGCGGCCGTCGCGGCCGTCCTCATCTTCACCAGGCTGTTGACCGGGACGGCGGCCCTGGTCATCGGCATCCTGGCCATCATTTTCGCCGTCACCAGCGTCGTCGGCTTCTGCCCGCTTTACGTCCCGCTGGGCGTCTCGACCAAGAGGAAGTCCAAGCCCGCGCCGCCGCCTCCCCCGGCCTGATCCCGGGAGACGGGCATGGCTTCCGATCCCGCCCCGGGGAGATCCGGGAAGCCGGAGGACGGACGGCTCGACCTTCAGGTCTCGGGGATGTCCTGCGCCTCCTGCGTCGCCAAGATCGAGCGCACGCTCCGGGACCTCCCCGGTGTCGTCGGGTCCTCAGCCAACCTCGCGACCGGCAAGGTCCGGGTCGATTTCGCGGCGGGCCGCGTCGCGCCCCGGGAGATCAGGAAAGCCATTGAATCGGCCGGCTACCGGGTCATCGACCTGCCCGGGGGGGCCGAGGGCCTGGCCGCCGAAAAAGCGCTCAGGGAGAGGGATTACAAGGCCCTCAGGGCCGGCGTCATGTGGGGAGGCCTTCTGGCCGCCCTCATCTTCGTCGGCAGCATGCGGCACTGGTTCCCCTGGGCTCCCGCCTTCCTGAAGAATTTCTTCGTCCTCTGGGCCCTGGCGACGCCCGTCCAGTTCGTCCTCGGCCTCCGCTTTTACCGCGGCGCCTGGAGCGCCCTCCGTCATCGGACCGCGGACATGAACACGCTGGTCGCCGTGGGCACCTCGGCGGCCTATCTCTTCAGCGCGGCGGCCACGGCCGCTCCGGGATTCATGCGCGCGGCCGGCGTCGAACCCGAGGTCTACTTCGATACGTCGGCCGTCATCATCGTGCTGATCCTTTTCGGCCGGATGCTCGAGGCCCGGGCCAAAGGCCGGACCTCCGACGCCATCCGACGGCTCATGGGCCTCCAGCCCCAGACGGCCCGGCGCCTCGAGGGGAGCGAGGAAAGGGAGGTCCCCGTCGGCGAGGTCCGCGTCGGCGACATTCTCGTCGTCCGGCCGGGCGAGAAGGTTCCCGTTGACGGGGAGGTCGTCGAAGGCCGTTCGGCCCTCGATGAATCCATGATCAGCGGCGAGAGCCTGCCCGTCGACAAGGCCCCTGGCGACACGGTCATCGGGGCCACGCTGAACACATGGGGGAGCTTCCGCTTCAGGGCCGTCAAGGTCGGCGAGGACACGGCCCTGGCCCAGATCATCCGGCTCGTCGAGCAGGCCCAGGGGGCCAAGGCGCCCATCCAGCGCCTCGCGGACACGATCGCGAGTCATTTCGTGCCGGCCGTCATGGCCGTCGCCGTTCTGACGTTCGGCGTCTGGGCCATGTTCGGCCCGGAGCCCAGGATCGTCTTCGCTCTCCTCAACTTCGTCGCCGTCCTCATCATCGCCTGTCCCTGCGCCCTGGGGCTGGCGACGCCGACGGCGATCATGGTCGGGACGGGACTGGGGGCCGAGAGAGGCATTCTCATCAAGAGCGGGGAAAGCCTGGAGGCCGCGCATCGCGTCGACACCGTTGTCTTCGACAAGACGGGAACCCTGACCCGGGGCGAGCCCGAGGTCACCGACATCATCCCCGCGCCGGGCGTGTCCGATGAGGAGCTGCTGTCGCTCGCCGCCGCGGCCGAGAGCGGCTCCGAGCATCCTCTCGGCAAAGCCATCGTCGCGAAGGCCCGGAAGGCCGGCGCCCGCCTTCCGGCGGCCGAGGAGTTCCGGGCCCTCGAAGGGCTGGGCATCGAAGCCAGGATCGAGGGGCTCAGAGTGGTTGTCGGCAGCTTGAAGCTCTTCGACGAATCCGGCCTCGAAACGGCCGAGCTGAAGGACAGCGCCGAGCGACTGGCCGCCGAGGGCAAGGCGGTGGCGTTCGTGGCCCGCGAGGGGCGGACCGTCGGGCTCGTGGCCCTGGCCGATAGGCTCAAGCCGAGCGCCCGCCCGGCCGTCGAGCAGCTCAGGAAAAAGGGGCTCGGGATCGTCATGCTCACCGGGGACAACGCGCGGACGGCCCGGGCGATCGCCGCGGCCGCGGGCATCGAGCGGATCATCCCCGACGTTCTGCCGGGCGAGAAGGCCGAGGCCGTCAAGCGCCTTCAGGCCGAAGGAAGAAGGGTGGCCATGGTCGGCGACGGCATCAACGACGCCCCCGCCCTGGCCCAGGCCGACGTCGGCATCGCCATCGGGTCAGGCACCGATGTGGCCATCGAATCGTCGGACATCACGCTCGTCTCCGGGGACCTGGGGGCCGTGGCTTCGGCCATCGAGCTCAGCCGGCGGACGGTCCGGACGGTCCGGCAGAACCTGTTCTGGGCCTTCATCTACAACGTCGTCGGGATCCCGGTGGCCGCCGGCGTTCTCTATCCCTTTTTCGGTCTGCTGCTCAATCCCATGATCGCCTCGGCGGCCATGGCCTTCAGCTCGGTCTCCGTTGTCTCCAACTCCCTGCGTCTCCGCCGCGCCAAGATCCTCTGATCGGTCCCTTCCCTTTTTCCCGTGGCTGATCCTGAAGTCGGCGGATAGCGATAGAAATCCCCCCTTGCCCCCCAGACCCCCGGGAACCAGTCCCGACGGTTCCCCCGTCGGCGACCGACGTGACCCCTTCCGCTATGGGGGTCTTCAGGGGGATATCTATCGCTATCCATTGAACAGGCGATCCACGGGAAAAGGGAAAGGACCTATAGAACGGATGTTGGATTACGCGAGAATCACCGAGTCTGATTAAAAGATGAAGCGGATGGCCAGCCCGACCCTGAAATAGGAGGGGTTGACCCGGATGGAGCCCAGGCCGATGGCCTGCTCGATTTGGTCGAGGGGGATGGTGATGATCTCGTCCTCGACGAGGCGCAAGGGAAGGTCCGAGGAGGCGCAGCCGAACCAGCGCACGTCGAAGGCCAGGATGACGCTCCGGAAAGCTTCGTAAGCCGCCTCGACCCCGATATTCATTCCGTATTTGGTATCCGGGCCGAACCTGTAGACCATTTGGTAGGTCCCGCCGGACAGGTGATACTCCGCGCCGACCTGCTCGAGATTGAAGAAGGTGTAGCCGATCTTCCCGCCCTTGCCCTCCAGGTGGAAAACGCTCGGGCCTCCGGACAGGCTGAAGAAAAGATCCCGGGCGATGCGGAACCGGGCCAGGGCGTTGAGGCTGAACGTCGTCTCGGTGAGATTGCCTTCCGTTTCGGGCCAGTCGATCGAGTTCTGGTAGGTCTCGGGCTCGAAGGCCGTGAAGCTCATGGAGACGTTGTAGGGGGTGTTGGTCCCTCCGAGGCCGGGGCGATGATAATCGGCCAGGACCTGGAGGCCGAGGTTCTCGGTGAAGAACAGGTTGAAGAAGCCGTTCATCCCGTACATCGTCTTGCCCTTGATCCGGAGGGTCTGGGACGCGGAGCTCGAGATGTAGCGGTCGGGCGGGTTCAGGGATGGAATGTACTGGTTGACATAGGTCGCGTTGAGAGCGGGCCCGACCACGGTCCAGCCGAAGCCGAGCTCGAACCTGACGTCGGCCATGAGGGGAACGGCGCCCGAGAGGATGATGCTTATGAAAAAGACGGCGGCTTTCTTTTGGGTGGTCATTTCGCCTCCTAACCTTGGTAAGGAAAGGCTAGCACGGAGCGCCCGGGATGTCAACCCCGATTTCCGCTCCAACTTCTTTAAGATCAGAGCTTTTCCTGTCCCTTGACCGGGGCCGCCGATTTGTTTATGGTAGGGGCACCGGCCCGGCGGTCCTCATGGACAGGCCGAACCGGGGCCCGGCCGGCGGTACCGGAAGGAGGAGAGAATGGCGGCCAAGATCATCAGCGGCAAGGAAGTGTCCTGTCTCATCCGTGAGGAGCTCAAGGCCCGCGCGGCCGCGCTCAGGGAGAAGGGTGTCGTCGCCGGCCTGGGCGTCGTCCTGGTGGGGGAGGACCCGGCCTCGGTCTCCTACGTGACGGCCAAGGCCAAGGCCGCCGAGGAGATCGGCATCTTCGAGACGACCATCAATATGCCCGCGGACTCCTCGGAGGAGGACATCCTCCGGACGGTGGACGGGCTCAACCGCGACGACCGATACAACGGCGTCCTCGTCCAGCTTCCCCTCCCCAAGTATGTCAGCGCCGACAAGGTCATCAACTTCATCTCGCCGGAAAAGGACGTCGACGGCTTCCACCCGGTCAACGTGGGCAAGCTCCTGCGCGGCGAGCCCTGCCCGCTGCCCTGCACGCCCTACGGGGTCGTCCAGCTCCTCGTGCGAGGCGGGTACGGCCCGGAGGGCAAGCATGTCGTCGTCTGCGGCCGGAGCAACATCGTCGGCAAGCCCCTGGCGGCCCTGCTCATCCAGAAGAAAAAGGGCGCCAACGCGACGGTCACGGTCTGCCACACGGGGACCCCGGACCTCAGACGGTTCACCCTCCAGGCCGACATCCTCGTGGCGGCCATGGGCGCTCCCCGGGTCATCACGGCCGATATGGTCCGCGAGGGCGCGGTCGTCATCGACGTCGGGGTCAACCGGGTCGCCGATCCGAGCGCGGCCAAGGGATTCCGGCTGGTCGGGGATTGCGATTTCGAGGCCATTAAGGACAAGGCCGAAGCCATCACTCCGGTGCCCGGCGGGGTCGGCCCGATGACTGTGACCATGCTGATGATGAACACCATCGAGGCCGCCGAGCGCAAGGCCGGCCTGGCCCCTTGACCCGGAAGGACGGTCGCCATGAAGATCGGCAAGATCGACGAGAATGATTTTCGGGCCCTCATCCAGAGGAAGCTCGGCCGGAAGGACCCGTCCGTCCTCGTGCCGCCGCGAACGGGGGTCGACGCCGGCGTCGTGGACATCGGCGGCGGCAAGGTCCTGATCGTCGCCGAGGACCCCATCTTCACCATGCCCCGGATGCCGCTCGAGATGTTCGGCTGGTTCACCGTCCATATCGGGGCGAGCGATGTCGCCGTCATGGGCGTCAAGCCGCGCTACATCACTTACACTCTGCTCCTGCCGCCCGAGACGGGACGCGGGGACATCACGCTCATCGTCGATTCCATCCATCGGGCCGCCCGGGACCTGGGGATGACCATCGTCGGCGGTCATACGGGCTTCTATCCGGGCTTTCAGGCGCCGACGATTGGCGGCATCACGGTCTTCGCTGTGGCCCGCAAAGGGGGATATGTGACGCCGGCCGGGGCCCGCCCGGGCGACGATATCCTGCTGACCAAGGGCCCGGCCATCGAGACCGCCGGGCTTCTGGCCGCCCTCAGGGAGGAAGAGCTCCTGGAAAAGCATCCGGCGGGGCTGGTCAGAAAGGCCAAGGCGCTGGCTTATCAAGTGAGCGTGGTCGAGGACTCCCTGACGGCCATGGCCGCGGGCGGGGTCACGGCCATGCACGACGCCACCGAGGGAGGGGTCATGGGCGGGCTCTTCGAGATCGCCTCGGCCAGCGGGGTCGGCATGGAGGCCGACGAGAGCCGGTTCATCTATCCCGACGAGGTCCGGATGGTCTGCGAGACCTTCGCCATCGATCCCGTCAAGGCCATCGCCGAAGGCAGCTTGCTCATCACGGCCCGGCCGGCGTCGAGCGCCCGCATCATCGGCCGTCTGAAGCGGAAGGGGATCGCGGCCTCGATCATCGGCCGGGTGACGGCGGACCGCCGGCGTCGGACCCTTCGCCGGTCCGACGGCAGAGTGGAGCGCCTGGCCGTCCCCGAACAGGATCCTTTCTGGCCGGCCTTCTTCGAAGGCCTCGGCCGGCTCTAGATCGACCCTCAGCGGGCCTTGGCCCGGCCCTTCTTCTTTTTCTTCTCGGCCAGGCCGACGATGTCCTTCAATGTGATGCCGTCGAAATAGTCCTTTAGGATCTCGGTCGCGCCCTTCCAGATGTCGAATGTCGGGCAGACCTCGATGTTATCGCAGAAATCGGGGTCCTCGATGCACTCGACGAGGCAGCAGTTGCCTTCCAGAGCGTGGAGGATCTCGCTGAGCTTGATGTCGGCCGGGTCCCGGCCGAGGATGTAGCCGCCGCCGGCGCCCCGGATGCTCTTGACGAGGCGGTTGATCTTGAGGGGGATGATGATCTGCTCGAGGTAGCGGATGGAGATGCCCTCTTGTTCCGAAATGTCCTTGAGGATGACCGCGTGGGTCCCGTTGCCGTGGTGCTGGGCCAGGTTGAGCATCAGCCGGGTCCCGTAGCGTCCCTTGGTCGAAAGTCTGATCATATCGTCCTCCGCGGCCGGCGCGAACCCGTCCGGCCATTGCTATCTTAGCCGCATTCGGCCGACATATCAACATGAATTTATAGGATTTATCGAGTTACGAGCCGGGGTTCGGCCGCGGTTCGGCCTTGACACCCTCCGCCGCGTATCGGTATGCTAGCCCCTCGACCGTGCCGCGCACGCCCCCTCCCGCCGTTCACGGCGTGCGTCCGTCGAAGACGTGGGAAAGGATGGGGATGCCATGGATCGACAGATACTTCTCGGCGACGAGGCGGTGGCCCTGGGGGCCGTCCACGCGGGGCTCTCCGCCGGATACTCCTATCCGGGCACGCCGGCCTCCGAGATCATGGAATACCTGGTCCGGCTGTCCTCGGAACGCAAGGACTTCACGGCGGCCTGGTCGGTCAACGAAAAGGTCGCCTATGAGGAAGCCCTGGGCGCTTCGTACGCGGGGAAGCGGGCCCTGGTGTCCTTCAAGCACGTCGGTCTCAACGTGGCCGCCGACCCGTTCATGAACTCCGCCCTGACCGGGGCCAACGGCGGCTTTGTCGTCGTCAGCGCGGACGACCCCGGCATGCACAGCTCGCAGAACGAGCAGGACAGCCGCTACTACGCCCAGTTCGCCCAGGTCTTCTGCTACGAGCCCGCCGACCATCAGGAGGCCTACGACATGACCCGCGAGGCCTACGACGTCTCCGAACGGTTCGGCCTGCCCGTCCTCATCCGGCTCGTGACCCGCCTGTCCCACAGTCGGTCGTCCGTCGAGACGAGAGAACCGAGGGCCCAGAACAGTCTCCGCCCCGGGGATCGCAAGGACTGGACGCTCCTGCCCGTCAACGCCCGGAGGAGGTTCGGGCTGCTCCTTGACCGGCAGGCGGAGATGACCCGCTTCTCGGAAGACAATCCCTTCAACGTCCTCCGGCTCAACGACCGGGACCGGACCCTCGGCGTCATCGCCGCGGGCATCGGCTACAATTACTTCCGCGAGGCCTGGGGGACGGACGACAACCTCCCGTCCTTCCTCAAAGTCTCGACCTATCCGCTTCCCGAGAGGCTCGTCCGCGCGCTCGTCGAACACGTCGGGACCGTCCTCGTCGTCGAGGACGGCTATCCCTTCATCGAACGGCAGCTTAAGGGCCTGTTCGGGATCGCCGGCAAGACCGTCCAGGGAAGGCTCAGCGGAGCGCTCCCTCGTTCCGGGGAGCTTTCCCCCGACGCCGTCCGCACGGCCCTCGGCCTCGCGCCGCTGCCGGCCCTCGAGAAAAGCGGCCTGCCGCTCGCCGGCCGGCCGCCCCAGCTCTGCGTCGGCTGCCCCCATGCCGACACCTTCAGGGCCCTCAACAAGGCCCTCGAATCCCATCCGGGAGCCGGTGTCTTCAGCGACATCGGGTGCTACACCCTGGGCGCCCTGCCTCCCTACAACGCCATCGAGACCTGCGTCTGCATGGGCGCGAGCGTCAGCATGGCCCGGGGGGCCTCGGACGCCGGGCTGCGGCCGGCCGTCTCGGTCATCGGCGATTCGACCTTCGCCCATTCGGGCATCACCCCTCTCCTCGGCGCGGCCGCCTCCGACGTCGATATGACGGTCTTCATCCTCGACAACGCGACGACGGCCATGACCGGAGGCCAGCCGAGCTTCGGGTCCGGCGAGAGGCTGCGGCGCATCGTCGAGGGCGTGGGCGTGGCCCCGGAGCACATCCGGACGATCGAGCCCCTGCCGAAGAACCACGACAGGAACGTCGGCATCATCCGCGAGGAGCTGGACCACCGCGGGCTGTCGGTCGTCATCGCCGTCCGCGAGTGCATCCAGGAGAGCCGGAAGAAGAGGAGCTAGGCCATGAAGCAGGACATCATTCTGGCGGGCGTCGGCGGCCAGGGCATCCTGTCGATCGCCTTCGTCATCGACAACGCCGCCCTCGCCGAGGGGCTCTTTTTCAAGCAGGCCGAGGTCCACGGCATGGCCCAGCGCGGCGGGGCCGTCCAGTCCCACATGAGGCTCTCGGACCGGGCCATCTGGAGCGATCTCATCCCCAAGGGAGAGGCCGACATGATCCTCAGCGTCGAGCCTCTCGAGGCCCTCCGGTACCTCGACTATCTCCGCCCCGACGGCGTCGTCGTGACCAGCTCGACGCCCTATAAGAACATCCCCGACTACCCCGACCTCGACAAGGTCCTCGACGCCGTGCGCAAGGCGCCCCGGGCGGTCATCGTCGACTCCGAGAGGCTGGCCAAGGAGGCCGGGACGGTCAAGGCCCAGAACATCGTCCTCCTCGGAGCGGCCTCGAGTTTCCTCGTCCTCAAGGAGGCCGGGCTGCGAGCCATGATCGAAACCCTGTTCAAGGGGCGCGGCGGGCCCGTCCTCGAAGCCAACCTCAAGGCCTTCGACCTCGGGCGGAAGGCGGCCTCGGGATCATGAAGACGGCCGTCGGCGGGATCGATCGGGTGCTGGCCGCGGCGGAGCGGGACGGGCGCGGCTTCCTGCTCGAGCCGGAGGTCTACAAGGTCCTGGCGGCGGCCGGCATCCGCGCCCCCCGCCACGTCTTCCTCCCGGCGGGTAACAGGATCGCGCCCAAAGATCTGCCTTTCCGAGGCGCCACTCGGCTCGTCGTCAAGGTCGTCTCGACGCTCATTGTCCACAAATCCGATGCCGGGGGCGTCGAGCTCGTCAAGGCGAACGCCGCCTCCGTGAATGCGGCCTGCGGCCGCATGCTCCGGAACGTCCCCCAGCGTTATGTCGAATGGATTAGGCGGTCGTCCGGGCACGCCCCCGGGGGGGGGCTCAACGAGCGCGCCGCACGGGAGTCCATCCGCGGCTTCCTGGTCGCGGAGAAGGTCGATTTCGAGGACGTCGGCTTCGGTTCGGAGATCCTGCTCGGAGCCCGCAACACCCGCGAGTTCGGGCCCGTCCTGACCGTCGGCAGCGGCGGGCTCGAGGTCGAGTACATGAGCGAGCGGCTCCGGGAAGGCCGGGCGGCGGCCATCGCGTCGGCCCATCTCCTGGCCGATGACGGGATCGCCGGTCTCATCGAGCCGCTGGCGTTCTTCGGGAAGGTCGCGGCCAAGTTCCGGGGGCGCCGGCCGCTCGTCGAGCCGCGGACCCTCGTCGCGGCCGTCCGGGGCTTCCGGGACCTGGCGGCCGCTTATTCCCCGTATTCGGACCGGTCGCCGTTCGTCATCGAGGAGATCGAGGTCAATCCGCTCGTCATCCGGGGCGGGCGGCTCGTCGCCCTCGATGGCGTCTGCCGCTTCTCCCGGGCCAAGAGCCGGCCCGGCGCCCGGCCCGCGGAGGCCCTCCGGAGCCTGCTCCGGCCCGGCACGATCGGCATCATCGGCGTCTCGGAGAAGACGAACCTCGGCCGCATCATCCTCCGCAACGTCCTCGCGAAAGGATTTCCGGCCGAACGCGTCTTTGTCGTCAAACCGGGGATGGACCGCATCGACGGCTGCCCGTGCGTGCCGTCCATCAAGGACCTCCCGGCGGCCGTCGACATGTTCGTCCTGACTCTGGGGGCCGACCAGTGCGCGCCGGCCATGGAGGAGCTTGTCGAGCACGAGAAGGCCCGTTCGGTCATCATTATCGCCGGCGGCATGGGGGAGAAGGAGGGCGGATCGTCCATCGAGGACCGCATCCGGGAGATCCTTGCCCGCGGCCGGCGCGAGAGGAAGCTGACGCCCGTCGTCAACGGCGGCAACTGCATGGGTATCCTTTCGAAGCCGGGCCGCTACGACACGACGTTCATCCCCGCGAGCAAGCTGCCCCGGCCGAAAAGCGGGTGGTCGGACCTGGCCCTCATCAGCCAGAGCGGGGCCTTCATGGCCTGCCGGATGAGCACGATGCCGATGATCGAACCCCTTTACGCCGTCTCCCTCGGCAACCAGGTCGACCTCACGGTCTCCGACTACATGAGGCATCTCGCCGGCGAAGCGGACGTCCGGTCGTTCGCCGTCTACATGGAAGGCTTTCAGCCGGGAGACGGCCTGGCCTTCGCCCAGGCCGTCAGGGACATCTCGGCCGGAAAAGACAGGGCCGTTCTCGTTTACAAGGCCGGCCGCAGCCCCGAAGGCCGGGCCGCGACCTCGAGCCACACGGCCTCGGTCGCCGGCGATTATGCCGTCTTTCGTTCGGTCCTCGAGCAGGCCGGGGCCTTTGTGGCCGGCAGCCTCCTCGAGTTCGAGAGCGTCATGAAGGGTTTCGCGTTCCTTGAAGGGAAGAAGGTCCGGGGGCGGCGCGTGGGCCTCATGAGCAACGCCGGCTTCGAGTGCGTCGTTCTGGCCGACAACCTGCGGAACGGAACAGGGCTGGGCCTGGCCTCATTCGCCCCGGCGACGCGGGAGCGCATTGCGTCGGTCCTTCGGACGCTCGGCATCGACCGTCTCCAGGACGTCCGGAATCCGCTCGACGTGACACCGGTCGCGGACGACGTGGTCTTCTGCGAGTGCGCCCGGGCCATCCTCGAGGATCCGGGAGTCGATGGGGCGGTCATCTCGGACGTGCCGATGACCCCCGCCCAGCAGACGCTCGCGGCGGGCGAGGGGCATGATGAGGACTTCGCCCGGCCTGGTGCTTTCGCCTCCCGGATCGTCGAGATCTTCCGGGCCACGGACAAGCCGATGGTCGTCAATATCGACGCCGGCGAGCTCTACAGCCCGCTGGCCGGCTTCTTGGAGAGGGAAGGGGTGCCCGTCTTCCGTCGGGCCGACGAGGCCGTCCGTTTCCTGCGGGCCTACATCACGCACAAGCTCCGTTAGCCGGCTTCAGCGCCTGCGCCACTGGAACCGGTGGGGGAAGTTGTAAGGGTTGTTCGTTCGGATGGGCCCCGTATGACAAACGGCGCATGATGTCGGCCGTTGGCCGCCATGGCCATCGACGATCCTCGTCAAGCCCGCGCCTTTCGACCGGGGATGGCAGACCCGGCAGCTTCCGAGGGCCACGGCTTTGTTCTGGTATTGAAGGGCTTGGTAGTTATCCGAGGCCTTATCGGTCGGGACCTGGGCATGGGACGGCCCATGGCAGGCCGCGCATGCGATACCGTTATGGGCGGTCGCATCCCGGTAGGATGCCGCTCCCGTATCGACTTCCTCGACGAATGTGTGGCAGGTCGCGCAGCGTGGGAGGCCGGACCAGGGGATGCGGCCGGAGGCGATTGAGCTCGTCACCTGGGCCATGGTCCCGTGGCACGCCGTGCAGCCGCCGGAGGCGTCCGTATGAACCGGGCTCCGGTTGCTCTTGGTCTCCGCGCCGGGGTGACAATCATAGCAGCCGGCCGTCGTCGTCAGGTGAAAGCCGTGGACGAGATAGGAAAGGTAGAATCCCGAGGACCCGGGGCCGGTCTGGCCGAGGAAGGGGCTGCTGTGGCAGGAGGCGCACAGGATCGGTTTGTCGTCGACGAGCGTCGTCTCATGGTTCTTGTCGTGGGTCTCGAGCACCGACTTGACCTCGTCCACCCCGTGGCACTTCGAGCAGCTGATCTCGTCGGAGACGGGAACGGTCGCCCGGGTCTTGGCGAGCTCGAGGCCCGAGGCCGTGTCGTAGACGGCGATCTCGGCGACCTGGTAGGGGTCCAGGACATCCGCGTCGTTGACCGGGACGACGGGGACGCCGTCCGCCTGGAAGAGGTTCCCCTTGAGGAGCATCTCGCCCGTGAGGCCGTTGTGGATGCCGGGGTCGACGAAGTTTAAACCCGTATCCGGAGCGAGGGCGACGCCGAACAGGACGGCGGAGTAGTCCCAGAACTGCCCGTAGCTCCGCTTGCCGTAGGAATAGGTATTGTCCACGATCCGGTACTCGACCCGGACGCCGGCCGTGACGATCTCGGGCGGGTCGCCGCGCTTGACGACCTGGGCCCGGAGGGTGTTGTAGGGCGGCAGGAGGACATCGTTGTCGTAGGACGCGTTGATGGCGTGCATGCCGATGTCGTTCCAGGCCAGGACGATGTACTCGAGGTTCCTGGCGGGAATCTCGACGGGGGTGATGGGCTCCTCGGGGGTCACGGAGCACGAGCCGACGAGCGCGGCCAGGCCGGTCAGGACGAGGACGAGGAGAGGCGCGGAGTCTCTCAGGCGGCGCACGGTCATGAGGCTCTCCTTGTCCGTCGGTTTCGCGGCCCGGCCAGGGTCGGTCCCGTCTATTATTTCATGAATCGGAAAAAATTCAAGCCCAAGACCACTTGACAAACGCCATCACCCAGCCTATCTAATAAACAAATTATGGCCAAACGTTCGTTAGGAGGGGGGTAATATGAAAAGAGCCGCTTACTTACTTACTCACTCACTTACTTACTTTGCGCCCTAGGCAGCTTTCTTTACGGCCAGAGTGGCATCTTCGACCGCACGGGGGTCATCGCCGGCCACGGCTCTTATTCGTCCGTGCCCGTAGAGAGCGTGGACCTTTTCACCGGGAACCTGACGGCCATTCCATCACGATCGCCTATGTCAAGGTCGGCATCAGCACCTACCGGACGATCGCCGCCCGGGCCCCGAACGACGGCCGCCTGGACTGG
>CAYREO010000022.1:0-45302 GCA_964423315.1 uncultured Eubacteriales bacterium
AGCTCGTCGATCACATCCTTGGGGTCAGGAAGGCTCTGGGCGTCGCTTCTCTCCCCGGCGAATTGGACGTAGCCCAGGGCCTGCAATCTCTCCTGCTCTTCGGCGGTCAGGGTCCGCTTCCCGGAGGGCGCTCCCGCGGCGGCCCGGATGGCCGCTTCGAGGCGGCCCTTCATCTCGGCCGCTTTCCGGGGCTCGGCGGCGGCCAGATCCTTGGTCTCGGCGGCGTCGCTCCGCAGGTCGTAGAGCTCGGGCCGGGGCGCTTGGATGTATTTCCAGGACCCGGAGACAAGGCCGGTCAGCTCGGACCAGCCGTGGCTCTCCCGCGGATAGAACGATTCGAGATAGGCCTCCAGAGGAGCGGCCGCCGGCCGCCGGATGCGGGACACCAGGCTCGTGCCGTCGATCCCCTCCACGGCCGGTGCCTTGAGGAGGTCGAGGACCGTGGGCATGATGTCGACGAGCCGGGCCCGCGATTCGACGACCCGGCCCGCCGGGAGACGGCCTCCGGCCCAAACGATGAGCGGCACGCGGACGGTCGGCTGGTACAGGAAGATGCCGTGTCCGTATTCGCCCTTCTCGCCGAAGGCCTCCCCGTGGTCCCCGGCGGCGATGATGAGGGTCCGCTCGAGAGCTCCCTGGGCCTTCAGAAGATCGATGACCTCGCCCACGTAATGGTCCATGTAGGCGATCTCGCCGTCATAGGGACGGTCGGCGAATTCCAGCCGATAGGGGGGCGGCGGATCGTAGGGCAGATGGGGATCGAAGAAGTGGACCCAGGCGAAGAAGCGGTCCCCGGACCGGCGCTCGAACCACGACGCGAACGCCGCAAAAACGGCCTCGGCCCGCCGCTCGGAATTGGGGGCTTTGAAAGGCGCGTCGCTGTCGAACGTGTCGTCGTAAACGCCGAACCCGCGGTCCAGGCCGAACCGGGAGTCCACGGAGAACGAGGCCGTGAAGGCCGCCGTCTCGTAGCCCCGGCCCCTGAGGACCTCGGCCAGCGTCGCAGGGTCCGGGCCGAGCGCGTACGTCCCGTTGTTGTGAACGCCGTGGTTGAACGGATAGAGCCCGGTGAGGATCGAGGCGTGGGAGGGCAGGGTCATCGGGACCGGGCAGTAGGCGTCGGCGAACAGGACCCCGCCGCGGGCCAGTTCGTCCAGGCGAGGGGTCCGGGCTTGCTCGTATCCGTAGCATCCAAGGCGGTCGGCCCGGGTCGTGTCCAGGGTGATGAGGAGGACGTTGAGCCCCTCTTCGCGGACGACGCGGGCGCCTTCCCGGGAGCCCTTGATGATGAAGAAGGCGGCCGCCGCCAGAAGGACGACCGCCGCGGCCGGGACGAGAGGGCGCGGGAGGCGGGGACGCGGCGCGCGGGCCGGGACCTTCTCCTCGGCGGCCGGAGCGGCGGCGACGGGCCGGACCTCGGCCTTCGGCTTCCGCGGTCTCCGTCCGTGCTTCTTCTTGCCCATGATACGTATCCTATGGCTGCTTGAGGCGTGTCCTCAATCGTTCGATCTCGGCCCGGGCGCTCTGGATCCCGTCCCGGTCGTCGTTCCCGGGGAAGGCGATGAAGCGCTCCAGGGCCTTGATGGCCTCGTCGAGCTGGCCGTTCTCCCGATAGGCGACGGCCACGTTGTAATAGGCGGAAGCCGTGGGATCGAGAGTCAGGGATCGATTGATGTTCTCGATGGCCCGGGGATAGTCGCCGGTCATCCCGTACGCCAGGCCCAGATGGAGATGGAGTTGGGCGTCGGCCGGATGATCGCGGACAAGGCTCGAGAAGACCTCGACCGCCTCGGCGGCCCGGCCGCTCGTCGCCAGGCTGCGGCCCAGGATCTCCCGGAGGAACTTGTTCTCCGGCTCGATCGCCAGGGCCCTCTCCAAGTAGGCGCGGGCCTCCTCGGCGGAGCCCGCGGCGTCGAGGACGATCGCCGAGACCGTCAGGGCGTCGAAATGCTCGGGGTTCTCCCGGAGGATCAGACGCATGGTCTCCAGGGCCTTGGCCGGGCGGCCCGCGAACAGATATGTATGACCGAGCCGGGACAGGAGCTTGTCCGAACCGGGCACGGCGGCCGCGCCTTTTTTGAAGGTCTCGATGACGGCGTCGATCTTTTGCAGGCGGGCCTGGGCCTGGGCGAGGTTGATATAGTAATCGGCGACATGCGGGGAGAGCGAGAGGAGCTCCTCGTAGATCCTTTCGGCTCCCGCGAAGTCGTCCGCGAATTCGAGCTGTTGGGCTTTCTGGATGAGGGCGAGCTCGTCCCTCTTGTCCTTGGGGTCGGGGTACTCCGTCGCTCCGCCCGCGGCCCCGGTGAATTGGACGTAGCCCAGGGCGCGAAGCCTCTCCTGCTCTTCGGCGGTCAGGGTCCGCTTCCCGGAGGGCGCTCCCGCGGCGGCCCGGATGGCCGCTTCGAGGCGGCCCTTCATCTCGGCCGCTTTCCGGGGCTCGGCGGCGGCCAGATCCTTGGTCTCGGCGGCGTCGCTCCGCAGGTCGTAGAGCTCGGGCCGGGGCGCTTGGATGTATTTCCAGGACCCGGAGACAAGGCCGGTCAGCTCGGACCAGCCGTGGCTCTCCCGCGGATAGAACGATTCGAGATAGGCCTCCAGAGGAGCGGCCGCCGGCCGCCGGATGCGGGACACCAGGCTCGTGCCGTCGATCCCCTCCACGGCCGGTGCCTTGAGGAGGTCGAGGACCGTGGGCATGATGTCGACGAGCCGGGCCCGCGATTCGACGACCCGGCCCGCCGGGAGACGGCCTCCGGCCCAAACGATGAGCGGCACGCGGACGGTCGGCTGGTACAGGAAGATGCCGTGTCCGTATTCGCCCTTCTCGCCGAAGGCCTCCCCGTGGTCCCCGGCGGCGATGATGAGGGTCCGCTCGAGAGCTCCCTGGGCCTTCAGAAGATCGATGACCTCGCCCACGTAATGGTCCATGTAGGCGATCTCGCCGTCATAGGGACGGTCGGCGAATTCCAGCCGATAGGGGGGCGGCGGATCGTAGGGCAGATGGGGATCGAAGAAGTGGACCCAGGCGAAGAAGCGGTCCCCGGACCGGCGCTCGAACCACGACGCGAACGCCGCAAAAACGGCCTCGGCCCGCCGCTCGGAATTGGGGGCTTTGAAAGGCGCGTCGCTGTCGAACGTGTCGTCGTAAACGCCGAACCCGCGGTCCAGGCCGAACCGGGAGTCCACGGAGAACGAGGCCGTGAAGGCCGCCGTCTCGTAGCCCCGGCCCCTGAGGACCTCGGCCAGCGTCGCAGGGTCCGGGCCGAGCGCGTACGTCCCGTTGTTGTGAACGCCGTGGTTGAACGGATAGAGCCCGGTGAGGATCGAGGCGTGGGAGGGCAGGGTCATCGGGACCGGGCAGTAGGCGTCGGCGAACAGGACCCCGCCGCGGGCCAGTTCGTCCAGGCGAGGGGTCCGGGCTTGCTCGTATCCGTAGCATCCAAGGCGGTCGGCCCGGGTCGTGTCCAGGGTGATGAGGAGGACGTTGAGCCCCTCTTCGCGGACGACGCGGGCGCCTTCCCGGGAGCCCTTGATGATGAAGAAGGCGGCCGCCGCCAGAAGGACGACCGCCGCGGCCGGGACGAGAGGGCGCGGGAGGCGGGGACGCGGCGCGCGGGCCGGGACCTTCTCCTCGGCGGCCGGAGCGGCGGCGACGGGCCGGACCTCGGCCTTCGGCTTCCGCGGTCTCCGTCCGTGCTTCTTCTTGCCCATGACAGGGATTCGATTATATCACGCAAGACCAGGCTTGTCCCCGGCGCAGCGGCTTGCCGGCCACCCTGGCAGAGAAGCTCAGGGCCGGAGCGGCGTCTCGGAGAGGGTCCGGTCCAGCTTGGCGACGAGGAGGTCGGCATCGGCCGCCGTGAAGCAGAGGGGCGGCTTGATCTTGATGACGTTGCGGTCCGGCCCGTCCGTGCTGAGCAGGACGCCCTCCTCACGCATCCGTTCGACGGCGTATGCCGCGTGGAGGGGGGCCGGCTCGCGCGTCGCTCGGTCGAGGACGAACTCGACGCCGAGGAAGAGGCCGAGTCCTCTGACGTCGCCGATGAGAGGACACCGGTCCATGAGCGAGCGAAGGCCCGCGGACAGACGGGCCCCGGTCGTCAAAGCGCGCTCCTGGAGGCCTTCCTCCTCGATGACGTCGAGGACGGCCATCCCGGCGGCGCAGGACGCGGGATTGCCCCCGAAGGTGTTGAAGTACTCCATCCCCCCGGCGAAGGCCTCGGCGATCGCGCGCGTCGTGACGACCGCGCCGAGGGGGTGGCCGTTGCCGATGGGCTTGCCCAGGGTGACGATGTCGGGCCGGGCGTCCTGGGCCTCGAAGGCCCAGAAGTGCGTTCCGCAGCGGCCGAAGCCGACCTGGACCTCGTCGGCGATCGCGACCCCTCCCGCCTCGCGGATCAGCTCGAACGCGGTCTTGAGGAACCCCGGCGGCGGGACGATCTGCCCGGCGCAGCTCATGACCGGCTCGGCGATGAAGACGGCGGGGGGACGGCCGGAGGCGGCGAGGTCCTTGATGATGCCCCCGAGGCGGGCGGCGTATTTTTCGCCGGCTCTCGGGTCGTTCCGGTAAAGGCCGCGGTAGGGGTCGGGCATCGGGGCGACATGGGTCGTGGGAGGGCACCCCGCCCCGCCGGGCCCGTTGAACTTGTAGGGACTGATGGCGATGAGAGAGCTCAGGTTGCCGTGGTAGGCGCCGTCGAGGACGATGATGTCCCGGCGCCCGGTGCGGGCGGCGGCCAGACGCAAGGCGAGGTCGTTGGCCTCGCTCCCGGAATTGACGAAGAAGCAGACCTCGAGCGGGTCGGGCAGAAGGGCGGCGAGGCGCCGGGCGTAGCGGACGATGGTCTCGTGGAGATACCGGGTGTTCGTGTTGAGGACGGCCATCTGGCGTCGGATAGCCCCGACGACCTTCGGGTGGCAGTGGCCGACGTGGGGCACGTTGTTGACGGCGTCGAGGAAGACGCGGCCGGTATCGTCGATGAGGCGCTGCATCGAGCCGCGGACGATCGTCAGCGGCGAGCGGTAGGACAGGCTGAGATTGCGGCCCAAATGTTCCCGGCGCAGGGCGGCGATCTCGCCGGGCTCAAGGGCCGTGGGGCGGAGAAGCTCTTGGGGGACGCCGAGAATGGCATTGGGGTCGGGCGAGAGGACCGTCCAGAGGTCCCGGTCCCGGTGTGGCGCTACACCGGGGAAATCCCCCCTCAGGCCCAGCATGTCGACGATGATCTGGAAATGGAGGTGGGGCGGCCGGCCGCCGTTCTCGTCGATGGCCCCGACTTTCCCGACACGGTCACCTTTACGAACGGCCTTTCCGACGGCGAGACCGGCGAGAGAGGTCCGGCTGAGGTGGCCGTAAAGGGTGAAGAAACGGATGTCGGGGGCGGGGGCGTGTTCGAGAACGACGGTCGGTCCGTGGTCGAGGCGGCCCGTGTTGTCGCCGAAGCTGTGGACAGTCCCGTCAAGGGGGGCGAAGACGTCGGAGCCGGCCGGGACGAAGATATCCATGCCGAGATGGACGGTCCGGCCTTCGGCGTACGGATCATCGGCGCGGAGAGAGTCGGGCGAGGCGGCGATGAGCCGGGCCTCGTTGGCGCGTCCGACGCCGGCGCGGGCCCCGGCGCGGCCGATCTCGTCATTGAGGAGGCGGTCGAGGGCGCCCATGTCCGTCCAGTGCTCCGCCCGCTCGAAGAGAAAGCTTGCGGGGCCGAGGTCGAGGGCCGCGGCCGACCGGCGGTCCAACGGGAAGCCCATGACCGGGGCGAAGGACGCCTGATGGGCCTCGAGCCATCGGGTGACGGCCCCCGCGGCCGGCAGCGGAGGGCGTCCACAGGCCCGGCGGAAGGAGGCCTCGGCGAACGTCGGGGGGATGTCCTTCAAGTCCGCGAGGAGCCGCCAGGCCGGCTCTTCGGAGATGGTCAAATAGGGATTTCCGGGCTCGAGTGTCTTCTGCAGGGCGGCGATGGAAACGCTCATGCAGAGCCGGAGGCAGGCGAGGGGGAAGAGGGCCCGAAGGTCGGCGTCGGAGAGCGGCCGGACCTCGTTGTAGCCGGCGGCGACATGAGCGGCCGCGCCGAGCGGGTCGTCCTTGCCCAGCATGACGTAGGCCAGGACGACGGCCAGGTCCGAAAGAACCCACGAGCGGGTCATGTCGCCGAAATCGATGAAGCCGGCGACGCGCAGCTCGCCGAAAGAGCCGGGCGCCGCGTCGGGCGGGGCGATGATGACGTTGTAGTCGTTCCCGTCGTTATGGACGAGCCCTTCGGGCAGGCTCTCGAACAGGGCGGCCCGCTCCTCGACCGTCCGGAAGACGGCCTCGAGGGTCGCCCGGCGCGCCGGACCGGCGACGAGGGGCGCGTTCTCGCGGACGACGCGCCGGCCGTTCTTGAGGTTCCAGATGAGGTCCGGCTGGTATTCGCGGGGAGGAAGCGCGGACAGGGCCCGGACGAGACGGGCCGTGAAAGACCCCAGGCCGGCGAGGAGCCGGGGAGGGTGGGGCCGGACATCGCCGAGCGGCAGGCCGGGCAGGTATTCGACGAGGCGGACGAAGTGGGGCTCGCCTTCGCGGCCGGGGAATACGGCGATCGTCGAGCCGTCCTTCGCCGGGAGCGGGCGCGGGGCGAGCGGCCCGGACGGGTCGGCGGCGAGGAGGGCCATGACCTCGTTCTGGAAGGCGAGCCGGTCGCGGAGCTCGCGGGGGTTGGCGATCTTGAGGACGCATTCCCGTCCGTCGAGGGCCCGGACGTGGAAGTTCTGGTCGCGCTCGCTGGGCAGCTCGCGGAGGACGCCCTCCACGGCGAAGAGGTCGCGGGCGATGCGGGCGCCCTCGTCCGCGGAGAAGCGCGGGGCGGTGTCGACGGAGGGCATGAGGGCATTGTATCTCCGGGGTGGGGCCGGGTCAATTTGGGCCGTCGAGGGACGTCCGGGCTTCTTGCGCCGGGGCCGATTCGGATATAATGACCCGAGCATGGAAGACCTCAGCCGGGGCGTCCGCTCCTTCACCCTGGGCACGGCGGCCAGCCGGGTCATGGGCCTCGTCCGGGAGTCCGTGTTCGCCCATCTGTTCGGCGTCGGGGCGGCCACGGACGCCTTCAACGTCGCCTTCCGCATCCCGAACCTGCTGCGCGACCTGTTCGCCGAGACGGCCTTGTCGGCGGCTTTCGTCCCTGTCCTGGCGGGAGAGAAAGCCAAGGGCTCGGAGGAACAGAACCGGCTGGCTTCCAACATCCTCAACGTCCTCTTCGTCGTGACGGGGGCGGTCTCGCTGGCCGGGCTGCTCCTCGCGCCGGTGATCGCCAGGTTCGTGGCCTTCGGATTCGGGAAAGTGCCCGGGAAGATCGATCTGACGGCCCAGCTGACGGCGGTCCTCTTCCCGTTCCTCCTCTTCGTCAGCCTGGCGGCTTGGGCCATGAGCTATCTCAACACGGAGAAAGCGTTCTTCGTGCCGAGCGTGGCCCCGGCCCTCTTCAACCTCTTCTCCATCGCCTTCCCGGTGCTGACCTACGGATGGTACGTCGCGAGGGGCAAGGAGCCCATCTTCGGCATGGCCGTGGGAGTCCTCATCGGGGGGCTCATGCAGTTCCTCGTTCAGATGCCGCTCGTGCGGAGGAAAGGATTCCGCTGGGGCCCCGTGCTCAGCTTCCGCGATCCGGCGTTCCGAAAGGTCATGGCCTTGTTCGTGCCGGTGGCCATCGGGCTGGCCGGGACGCGGATCAACGTTCTCGTCAATACGATCCTCGTGACGCCCCTCGCCGAGGGCAGCGTCAGCTGGCTCAACTACGCGTTCCGGATCATGCACCTGCCTCTGGGACTGTTCGGCATCGCCGTGGGGACCGTGGCCCTGCCGTCGCTCTCCCGGTCCGTTCACGCGAACGACCTCGATTCGGTCCGCTCGACGCTCGCCGATTCGCTGAAGATGGTCCTCTTCCTGACCGTGCCCGCCTCGGCCCTGCTGGCCGGCCTGGCCGTGCCCGTGACCCGGGCCGTTTACGAGCGGGGACGGTTCACGGCCGAGGACACCGCGGCCACGGCCGGGGCCCTGGTTCTGTACGCTCTGGGCATCCCGTTCATGTCGGGGCTGAGGAACGTCGCCGCGGCCTTCTACGCGTTCAAGGACGCCCGGACGCCGATGACCGCCAGCCTGGTCTCCATCGCTTTCAACATCGCCCTCAACGTCTCGTTGATGGGTGTCCTCGGGTTCATGATCTTTCCGCTGTCGACGTCGCTCGCGGCGGTCCTCAATGTCGGCATTCTCATCGCGCTGCTGCCGAAAAAGGGCGTCGGCGTCGCGACGGCCCCGCTCGTCCGCTTCGCCGCGGGCCTGGCCGCGGCCGCCGCGGCCGGCGGGGCGGCCGCCTGGTTCATTAATGGGCTGGCCGCCGGCAGGTTCGGGACGTCCTTCGCGGCCACGGCGGGAAGCATCGTCGCGGCCGGGCTCGCCGGTCTGGCCGTCTTCTTCGCCGCCGCCCGCCTCCTCGGCCTCTCCGAGGTCCGCACCTACCTCCGCCGCCTGTTGAAATAAGAAGGGGTCAAATCTTCAATCATTAAATATTCCTCAGGTTCCGGCCGATCCCCTCGGGAGGCGCCGCTGAATATTTAATGATTGAAGATTTGACCCCCTCTTGTTGACCTCTTCTTAAGCTATAATAACCGGACCATGACGGAACGAGACAAGTCGATCCAACGGACGGCCCTGCTCGTCTCGACCATGGCCTCTTTCCTGACCCCGTTCATGGCCTCCGGCCTCAACGTCGGCATGCCGCTCATCGCCAAGGAGTTCTCGCTGAGCGCCGTGGCCCTGGGCTGGGTCCCGACGGCCTACATGCTGGCCGCGGCCATGTTCCTCGTCCCGTTCGGCCGGCTGGCCGATATCCACGGGCGAAAGCGCATCTTCGCCGCGGGCGTGGCTGTCTTCGGCCTCGGCTCGGTCCTCTCCTCCTTGGCGCCGACCGGGACGGCCTTCATCGCCTCCCGCGCGGTCCAAGGGATCGGCGGGGCCATGATCTTCGGCACGGGCATGGCCATCCTGACCTCCGTGTTCCCGGCCCGCGAGCGCGGCCGGGCCATCGGCATCAACACGGCGGCCGTCTACGTCGGGCTCTCGTCCGGGCCCGTCCTGGGCGGATTCCTGACCCACACCTTCGGATGGCGGAGCATCCTGTTGGTCACGATCCCCTTGGCCCTCGCGGTCCTCGCCGTGACTCTCCTGAAGCTCGAGGGGGAATGGGCAGAGGCCCGAGGCGAAGGATTCGATCGGCGGGGCTCCCTGGCCTATGGGCTCGGCCTCGTCTCCTTGATGTCCGGCTTCTCCCGCCTGCCTTCGCTTCTTGGCCTGGCCCTCACCGCCGCCGGCCTGGCCGCGCTCTCCGGGTTCGTCCTCATCGAAAGCCGCGTCACCTCGCCCGTCTTCGACCTGCGGCTCTTCCGCGGCAACCGGATCTTCGCCTATTCGAACCTGGCCGCCCTCATCAACTACAGCGCCACGTCCGCGGTCAGCTTCCTCGTCAGCCTCTATCTCCAGTACATCAAGGGCCTGCCGCCCCAGCAGGCCGGCCTCGTCCTCGTCGCCCAGCCGGTGATCATGGCCGTCTGCTCGCCGTTCGCGGGCCGGCTGTCGGACCGCATCGAGCCGCGCGTCCTGGCCTCCCTCGGGATGGGCTTCACCAGCCTGGGCCTGACCCTGTTCATCTTCCTCGGGCCCGCGACACCGTTCCCCCTCATCTTCGGCGGCCTGCTCCTCCTCGGCCTGGGCTTCGGCCTGTTCTCTTCGCCCAACATGAACGCCATCATGGGCTCCGTCGGCCGCCGCCACTACGGCCTGGCCTCGGCCTCGGTCGGGACCATGCGCCTCTCCGGAGGGATGCTGAGCGCCGGGGTGACGATGATGATCTTCGCCCTGTTCATGGGCCGCGTCCCCATCGAGCCCTCCGTCTATCCGCTCTTCCTGCGGGGCCTGCGGACGGCGTTCACTGTTTTCGCCGTGCTCTGCGCGGCCGGCATCTTCGCTTCTCTGGCCCGCGGCAACCGGGGTCCCTCGGGCGATCCCGGCGCCGGCCCGGCTTGAAAACGCCATCCCCTGAAGATAGAATGAGGCCAAGGAGGACCGATGACCCTCTCCCGTCAAGCGTTCCTGAAGTTGGCCGGCCTCGGCGCCCTGGCCGCCGGCTCCCGGGGCTACGGCTTCACGCCCTCCGCCGCCATGCAGACGCCGCGCCCCGCCGCCGGCAGGCTCAAGATCAAGGCCGTCGACATCCATCTCTTCGACATCCCCCTCACCACGCCCTTCCGCATCGCCATCGGCGAGATGAAGGCCGCCAATCTCCTCCTCGTCCGCATCCACACGGACCAGGGGCTCACCGGCCTGGGAGAGGCCTGCCCGTTCCCCCCGATCACCGGTGAGACCCAAGCGACCAACGCCGCCGCCGCGCGTACGATCCGCGACATGATCATCGGCCGGGACCCCCTGGCCGTCGACGGCCTGCTCCGCGGCCTCGGCCCCCTCGTCCACTCCAACCCGAGCGCCGTGGCCGCCTTCGACATGGCCCTTCACGACATCCTCGGCAAGGTCGCCGGCTTGCCGCTCTTCCGGCTGCTCGGCGGGTCCGATCCGTCCTTCGAGACCGACATCACGGCCGGGCTCGACACCCCAGAGGTCATGGCCGAGCGGATCAAAGGCTTCGTCCGCGAAGGCTACCGGACCGTCAAGGTCAAGGTCGGCCTCGACCCCGACGAGGACGTCGCCCGGCTCCAGGCCATCCGCGACGCCGTCGGATACGAGATCGGCATCCGCATCGACGCCAACCAGGGCTGGTCGGTCCCCCAGGCCGTTTACGCCCTGCGGAAGATGGAGCCCCTCCGGATCGCTTTTTGCGAGCAGCCCGTCCGGGCCTCGGACACGGCCGGCCTGAGGGCCGTCCGGGCCCAGAGCCCCATCTCGATCATGGCCGACGAGGCCCTTTTCGTGCCGGCCGACGCCATCAAGCTCATCATGGCCGAGGCCTGCGACTCGCTCAACATCAAGCTCATGAAGGCCGGAGGGATGCTGAACGCCGTCCGCATCGCCCACGTCGCCGACGCCGCCAACATGCGCTGCATGGTCGGCTGCATGCTCGACTCCAAGCTGGCCCTGACGGCGGCCGCCCACGTCGTCGCCTCCCAGGCCAACATCATCTACGCCGACCTCGACGGCAACTCCGAGCACGTCGCCGATCCCATCGTCGGCGGGATCACGGTCAAGGCGGGCGTGATCACCCTGCCCGAGTCGCCCGGGCTCGGCTGCGACATCGATCCGGCCTTCTTGAAGAAGCTGACGAAGATATGAGGGACCGGCAGCGGCCCGCCGTTCGGTCCGGGAAAGGCGGCTTTCCGGGATGAACAGCGGGATGATGACCGACCGTCCGGCAAAAATCCGGTGGGGGATCCTCGGCTGCGCGAGCATCGCCGAAAAGGCCCTCATCCCGGCCATCGCGGGCTCGCGCAACGGCCTCCTCCAGGCGATTGCCGCCCGCGACCCGGACCGGGCCTCCGCCTGGGCCGGGAAATACGGCTTCGCCCGCGCCCACCGCGACTACGGATCTCTCGTCGAGGACCCCGAGGTCGACGCCGTCTACAACCCTCTCCCCAACCACCTCCATGCGGAATGGTCCATCCGGGCCGCCCGGGCCGGCAAGCATGTCCTGTGCGAGAAGCCCATGGCCCTCGACGCCGCCGAGGTCAGCGACATGATCGCCGCGGCCGGGGCCTCGGGCGTCCTGCTCATGGAAGCTTTCATGTACAAGTTCCACCCGCAGATCGACCGGGCGCTCGGCCTTCTCCGCTCCGGGACCATCGGCGAGCTCCGCTCGGTCCACTCCTCGTTCACCTTCACCTTCGAGCGCGGCGGCGACAATTACCGCTGGTCCCCGGGGATGGGCGGCGGGGCCCTCTACGACGTCGGCTGTTATACGATAAGCGCCGCGCGCCTCGTCTTCGGCGAAGAGCCCCTCTCGGCCTTCGCCCGGGCCCGCCTCGACCCCCGCACGGGCATCGACATGACGACCGCCGCCCTGCTCGAGTTCCCCGGCGGACGGTTCGCGATGTGCGATTGCAGCTTCGAGTCCCACTTCCAGAGCCGCCTCCTGGCCGTCGGGACCGCGGGGACGCTCCATCTCGACCGGGCCTTCTCGGCCAAGGACCACGACGCCCGGATCACGATCGTCCGCGGCGCGGAGACCGAGATCGTCGTCGTCCCCCGGACGGACATGTTCGCCCTGATGGTCGAGCACTTCGGCGAGTGCGCCCTCGAGGGGACGCCTCTCCGCTATCCGGCCGCCGACGCCGAGGGGAACATGCGGGTCCTCGACGCCGCCTTCGGATCCATCCGGACCGGCCGTCCGGTCCATATCGACCCACGAGGCGCGCCGTGACACGCCTTCTGAGGGATCCGCGTCCTTATCTCTCCTTCATAGGAGGTTCGTCATGAACATCCTGAAAACGACTCTGCCTTTGGCCGCCCTGCTCCTCGCCGTCGCCTGCACATCGTTCTACGAATCCAAACCCAGCCTGAATTATTATCGCGGCCCGAATGTCCCCGAGGGCTATATCAAGGTCCTGCGGGCCTCGACGGCCGAGATCGAGTTCGAGATCCGGGTCGAGTTCGTCGAGAGGCATCTCTATCACATCATTCTCGAAGGGAACGAACCCGTGGCCGAGGGCTGGTTCCCGACCGTCCGCGCCGGCATGCAGTTTTACAAGGTGGTCATGAAGCCCCGCAAGGGGCTCCGGTTCGAGCCGGGCAAGACCTACCGGCTCTGCATCGGCAGCCAGAATCCCGAGCAGGTCCAGCTGACATCCGCCAACTATCAGTGCATGGCCGATTTCGAGTTCGTCTTCGAGGAGAAATCCTGACGGCGTGAGCCGGGCCTGCTATACTATCCGAGAGGCGTTCACAGCGGAGGCATGACCGTGAAGACCGCGAGAACATGGCGGAAGGTCGTGCGGATCGTCCCGGCCGCCGTCTTCGCCGTCGCCGTCGGTTTCGCGGCCGACGGGATCCAGGCGACGAAGCTCCCCGAGCGCTACAAGCAATGGCTCGACGAGGAGGTCGTCTACATCATCTCCCCCGTCGAGCAGGACGTCTTCCTCAAGCTCCAGAGCGACCGGGAGCGCGACCTGTTCATCGAGGCCTTCTGGAAGCAGCGCGACCCGACCCCGGGCACCCCGGCCAACGAGTTCAGGGCCGAGCACTTGCGGCGACTCGCCCACGCCAACCGCGTCCTCGGCCGCGACACGACCCGCGCCGGCTGGCGCACCGACCGCGGCCGGATCTACATCATCCTTGGAGAACCCCAGGATATCCAGCGATACGAGGGCCGGTCCGGCGTCTACGACACCGAGGTCTGGTTCTATCAGGGCAAGACCGACCTCGGGCTGCCCTCGGGTTTCAACCTCGTCTTCTTCAGACCCCGCGGGCACGGCGAGTACAAGCTCTACAGCCCCGTCGGCGACGGCCCCCAGGCCCTGCTCACGGGGTATTTCGGCGGGCCTGGAGATTACCAGTCGGCCTACGAGAAGCTCCGGCAGATCGAGCCGACATTGGCCGCCGCCTCGCTCTCGCTCGTTCCGGGAGAGGAGACCGGCGCCTACGGCCGGCCGTCCCTCGGCTCGGACCTCCTTATCCAGAGGATCGAGACGTCCCCGGTCCGCTCCGTGACCGCCAAGTACGCCCAAAAATTCCTGGAGTACAAGGACATCGTCGAGGTCGAATACACGGCCAACTACATCGAGAGCGAGGCCCTCGTCAAGGTCTTCCGGGACCCCATGGGCCTCTACTTCGTCCATTACGCCCTCGAGCCCTCGCGGCTCTCCGTGAACCGGCACGATGACACCTACTACACGACCCTCAAGGTCAACGGCCGGGTCACCACCCTGGACGGCCGCCTCGTCCTCCAGTTCGACAAGTCCGTCTCCCTGGAGATGACCGAGGACGAGATGCGGGCCGCAAGCCATGCGCCCTTCAACTACCAGGACCTGTTCCCCCTCGTCGCCGGGGACTACCAGTTCTCGGTCCTCCTCAAGAACGAGGCCTCCAAGGAATTCACCTCCGTGGAAATGGCCGTGCGCATCCCCCAGGGAGGGGCCGACGTCCAGCTGACCCAACCCCTTCTGGGCTACCGGACGGCCCGGCTCGATCCCGGCCAGAGAACGATGAGGGCCTTCCGGCTCGGTTCCGTCCAGATCTACTGCCAGCCCGGCCGCGTCTTCACCTCGAACGAGACGCTGACCGTCGCCTTCCAGGTCAACAATCTGACCGAGGAGCTGGCCCGGAAGGGCGAGATCCGCATCGAGCTCCTGAAGGACGGCGAGCCGTTCCGCGAACTCCGCCGCCGCGCCTCCGATCACCGGGAGCTGCCGGACATCCTCGAGGAGATCCCGCTCGCCGACGTCCCCCCCGCCCACTACATGGTCCGCGTCTCCTTTCTCGTCGGCGCCGCCGAGGTCGTCAGCGCCGCCGAGGAGTTCGACCTGTCTTTCGCCGAGGCCGTGCCCCGGCCTTGGTTCTCGTCGCGCGTCCTGCCCGAGGCCGGGGACCCGGTCTACTCCGAGGTTATCGGGGCCCAGCTCTTCAATTTGGGGCGCTTTGCGGAGTCGCGGATATTCCTGGAGCGGGCCCTGGCCAAGAAACCGGGCTCGCCGGAAACGGCCGTCAGTCTGGGCCGGGTCTATCTGGCCCTCGATGATCCGGAGGCCGTCCTGAGGATCGTAACGCCATTCCTCGACCGGCCCGAGCCCGCCAGGTATGAGCTCTACCTCCTGGCCGGAGATGCCCGCGGGAGAATTGGGGATCTCGCCGGGGCGGTTGAGGTCCTGGACCGGGCCGTCTCCCATTACGGCGTCAACGCCCTGCTCCTCAACGCCATCGGGAACGCCTACGCGGCTATGGGCAAGCGGGACGAGGCCCTGGCCGCTTACGAGCGCTCGCTTCAGCTCAGCCCGGAACAACCGGAGATCCGGAAGAAGGCCGAGGAGCTCAGGAAGAAGCGGCCTTAGACGTCCCGGCTCCGGTGTCCCCGGCGAGGACGTCCTCCCGGACGTAGAGAACGCCCATCTGCCGCATCAGGGAGCGGAGCTCCTGCTCCTCGAGGTCGGTCTTGATCTCGGCCGCGAAAGGCTTGCCGAAATAAAGCTTGCCGTTCATTTCCTCGATGAGGGCCGTCGTCCGGATGAAGTCCTTGGCCGCGGCGCCGGCCATGACGACCGTCAGCCGGTCCTCCCGGTTGATGACGGCCGCGACGGAGGGCAGCTTGCGGGCCTTTTTCACGAACTCCGCGAGCAGCCGCTTCCGGCGGTTGCGGACGAACCGGTAGGCGAAAAGAGCGATGAACGCCGGACCGATCAGGCCGCCCCAGTTGATCCTCAAGGCGACCAAGGCGACGGTCAGGAGGATGGCGAACCCCAGGACGGCCAAGCCCTTGGTCCCGAAGGGGAACGATGTCCGGAGCCAGTCGATCCAGCCTCTCAGTCGCTCCCCGGCGGGCAGCCGTGTCCGGGTTCCCGACTCGACGTCGCGCTTCAGCCGCCGCAGGTCCTCGGCCAGGGCCCGGGCGTCCGGGTAGCGGTCCTCCGGCCGCTTGCGGAGGCAGCGGAAGACGATGCGATGGAGATCGGGGGTCAGGTTCCGCCGGACGATGGTCACCGGGCGGGCCTCCTCGTAGGCGATGGCGTGCATCGTGTCGAGGGGCGTCTCGCCCTTGAACGGCAGCTCGGAGGTGACCATCTCGTAGAGGACGATGCCGAGCGAGAAGATGTCGCTCCGGCGGTCGAGCTCCTTGCCGCGGGCCTGCTCGGGGCTCATGTAGCTGATCGTGCCCATGACCGCGCCCGGGACGGTCAGGCCGCGGCCTCGGGTCAGGGTCCGGCTGAGGTCCTCCGGCGCGACCTCGGGCGTGTCCTCGTCCGGTTCGAGGAGCTTGGCCAGGCCGAAGTCGAGGAGCTTGGCGTGGCCGTCCCGGGTGACCATGATGTTGTCGGACTTGATGTCCCGGTGGAGGATTCCCGCGTCGTGGGCCTTGGCCAGGCCGTCGGCGATCTGGATGGCGATCTCGACGGCCCCGAGGAGGTCGAGCTCGCCGTCGGCGACGAGACGGCCGACGGTCCGGCCGTCGACGAACTCCATGGCGATGCACAGGTTCCCGTCGATCTCGTCGATGTCGTAGACCTGGGCGATGGCCGGGTGGGAGAGGGCGGCGGCCGAGCGGGCCTCGAGCAGGAACCGCTTGCGCCGGTTGGGATTGGCGAGCAGGTCCGGGGGCAGCATTTTGAGGGCGACCGGCCGCCCGAGGCGCGTGTCGCGGGCCTTGTAGACGACCCCCATGCCCCCCTTGCCGAGCAGGGCCTCGATGCGGTAGTGCTTCAGCGTTTGGCCGATCATCTCTTTGCCGGCAGGACCTCCACCCAGTATCCGTCGGGGTCCTCGATGAAATAGATGCCCATCCCCGGGTTTTCGTAGCAGATGACCCCCATGTCCTTGTGTTTGGCGTAGGCCGCGTCGTAGTCGTCGACCGTGAAGGCCAGATGCATCTCGTTGTCGCCGAGGTGATATGGCTCTTTCCTGTCCCGGAGCCAGGTCAGCTCGAGACGGTGAGAGGTCCGGCCGTCGCCGAGAAAGACCAGGGTGAAGCTGCCGTCCGCGGCGTTGTGGCGGCGGACCTCCTCGAGGCCGAGGGCGGTCTTATAGAAAGACACGCTCTTATCGAGGTCCAGAACATTGATGTTGTTGTGGGCGAACGTGAATTTCACCGGTCCCTCCAGTCGAAAGGATAACCGAAACGAGGCGCTTTGTCGAGGTCAAGAGGCCCGGGCCTTCAGCCAGCTATCGGCCAGCTCCCGCAGCCGGGCGTCGGCGTGCTCGAAGAACGCCTCGAAGGCGCGGCAGAAGTGGTTGAGGCCGCCGTCGCGCGGATCGCGGAGCCGGTCCTTCGGGCATCCGCCGCGGCAGCGGGGGAGCCACCGGCAGGCGCGGCATTTCGCCGGGAGGGCGGCCTTGCGGCGGCCGAACTCCCGCTGGCGGGCCGAGTTCAGCATGCGGTCGAGACGATCCGACATCACGTTCCCCAGCCGCCACGCCTCCTCGACGAAAAAGTCGCAGCTGTAGACGTCGCCGTTGTGCTCGACGACGAGATACCGGCCGCACTCGGCGAGCAGCGTGCATTCCGGCGGCGGCAGGCCCACGTACGTATGGAACACGGCGTCGAAGAAACGGACCGAGGTCGTCGCCAGCCCGTCCTTGAAGTCGCCGGTCCAGAGGTCGAAAACCTCGCCCAGGAAGCGCCCGAGCTCCTCGCCGCCGACGGAGAACGGCGCGGCCCGCCCCGGATCGGCCGGGTCCGTCTCGATGCAGGGGATGAATTGCATGTGGGTGAGGCCGAGGTCCTTGAGGAAGCCGTAGATCTCCCGCGGGAAGCGGACCGAGTGGTCGTTGACGACGACCAGGGCGTTGGTCATGACGCCTTCCTCGAGCAGCATGCGGGCCTTGGCGACGACGTCTTTCCACGTTCCCCGCCCGCCCGCCGTCCGGCGATAGCGGTCGTGGACCTCTTCGGGGCCGTCGAGCGACAGGCCGACGAGGAAGCCGTTCTCCCGGAGGAAGCGGGCCCACTCCCGGTCGAGGAGAAGCCCGTTGGTCTGCAGGCCGTTGGCCGCCCTCTTCCCGCGCCCATGGCGGGCTTGGAGCTCGACGGCCTTGCGGAAGAAGTCGAGCCCCATGAGGGTCGGCTCGCCGCCCTGCCACCCGAAGTTGACCTGCCGCCCGCCTTGGCCCAAAGCTTGCCGGATGGTCCCCTCGAGGACTTCGAGGCTCATCCTGTGGACCGGCCCGCCGGGGAAGAGACCGGCCTTGTCGCGGTAGAAGCAGTAGCCGCAGGCGGCGTTGCAGTCCGGCCCGGCGGGCTTGATGAGCAGGGAATCGAGGGGCTTTTTCTTAAAGGGGACGCGCTCTGCCATGGTCTCCTGGCCTCGACGGGCTCCATGATACCATGCCGGATGGCAGGTAGAAAGTAGAAAAAAAAGCTTGATTTTCGTTCTGATATCTGATATATTACAATCGCATTTGTTCTGTTTTCATTGAATTAGGGATCTCTGAGGAGAGAATTTCCTTGACCGGAAGGATCTTCGACATCAGGCGCTACTCGATCCACGACGGGCCGGGAATCCGGACGGCCGTCTTTCTCAAGGGCTGTCCTCTTCACTGCGCCTGGTGCCACAATCCCGAGGGCATCTCTCCCGCGCCCGAGATCATGCATTGGCCGTCCCGCTGCTCCCGCTGCTGCGCCTGCGTCGAGGCTTGCCCCCGGAGCGCCGTTTCCATGGGTCCCGACGGGGCCGTGGCTATCGACCGGGACCGATGCGACCTCTGCGGCCGGTGCGCCGAGGCCTGCCTCTACGACGCCATGCAGATCGTCGGCGCCGAGATGTCCGTGGACGAGGTCGTCCGCGAGGTCGAAAAGGACCGGGTCTTCTTCGAGCAGTCCGGCGGCGGGGTGACTTTCTCGGGCGGCGACCCGCTGGCCCAGCCGGCCTTTCTCGAGGCCCTGCTCGAGGCCTGCCGAAGCCGGGGCATCCATACCGCCGTGGACACGGCGGGCGCGTCGCGCAACGGCGAGCTTGACAGGGTCGCGTCCCGCGCCGACCTCGTCCTGTTCGACCTCAAGCTCATGGACGAGAAGCGGCACGCCGAGCTGACCGGCGTCTCGAATCGGCAAATCCTGGAGAATCTCGAGAGACTCGCCGCCGGCCCCGCCGAGACCTGGGTCCGCATCCCGCTCATCGCCGGGGTCAACGACGACGACGAGAGCGCGGCCCGCATGATCGCGTTCCTCTCGCCGCTCGGGAAGGTCCGCCGGATCGGGCTTCTACCCTATCACGCCGGCGGTCTCGAGAAGGCCGCGCGGATCGGCCGGGGAGGGGATTTCCGGAAATTCGAAAGCCCGTCCGAAGAGCGCCTGGCCGCCGTCGAGGACGCCTTCCGCCGGGCGGGTTTCGAGGTCCACAGAGGAGGATGACCGTGAACGAACGCATCAAGAAGCTCAGGCAACAGTCCCTCGACGCCCGGCCGTCGATCAGCGCCGAGCGGGCCCTGCTCCTGACCGAGGCCTACAAGCGCCCGGAGGTCCAGGCCGCGTCTTACCCCATGCAGCACGCCCTGGCCTTCAAGCACGTCATGGAGCGCAAGACCGTCTGCATCAACGACGGCGAGCTCATCGTCGGCGAGCGCGGCCCGGCCCCCAAGGCGACCCCGACCTACCCTGAGGTCTGCATCCACTCTCTCCAGGACCTCCGCTACCTCAACGACCGCAAGAAGACGGCCTTCGCCGTCGACGAGGGGACGCGCAAGGCCTATGAAGAAAAGATCATCCCGTTCTGGACCGGCCGCTCCCAGCGCGAGCGGATTTTCGAGGCCATGACCCCGGAGTGGAAGGACGCCTACGAGGCCGGCGTCTTCACCGAGTTCATGGAGCAGCGGGCCCCCGGCCACACCGTGCTCGACGACAAGATCTACCGCAAGGGCTTGTTCGATCTCAAGAAGGACATCGAGGCCTCCCTGGCCGCCCTCGACTTCATGGGCGACCCCGAGGCTTATGACAAGCAGGAGGAACTCAAGGCCATGGCCGTTGCGATCGATGCCGTCGTGGCCTTCGCCCGGCGGCACGCCGCAAAGGCCCGGGAGCTGGCCCGGGACGAGAAGAACGCGGCCCGCCGCGCGGAGCTCGAGCGGATCGCCGCCGTCTGCGAGCGGGTCCCGGCCGAGGCCCCGCGCGATTTTTGGGAGGCTCTCCAGGCCTACTGGTTCGTCCACCTCGGCGTCATCACCGAATACAACACCTGGGACTCGTTCAACCCGGGGCGGCTCGACCAGCACCTTTGGCCGTTCTACGAGCAGGGCCTGGCCGCCGGGACGCTGACCAAGGAGAGCGCCCGCGAGCTCCTGCAGGCCTTCTGGGTCAAATTCAACAACCAGCCCGCGCCCCCCAAGGTCGGAGTGACCGCCGAGGAGAGCGGGACCTACACGGACTTCGCCCTCATCAACGTCGGCGGCCTCAAGAAGGACGGCACGGACGGGGTCAACGAGCTGAGCTACCTTCTCCTCGACGTCATCGAGGAGATGCGCCTCCTCCAGCCGAGCTCCATGGTCCAGATCAGCGCCAAGGGACCGGACGAGTTCCTCCTCCGGGCCCTGAGGATCGTCAAGACGGGCTTCGGCCAGCCGTCCATCTTCAACACCGACGCCATCGTCCAAGAGCTCGTCCGCCAGGGCAAGAGCGTCGTCGACGCCCGCAACGGCGGGGCCAGCGGTTGCGTCGAAGCCGGGGCCTTCGGCAAGGAGGCCTACATCCTGACCGGCTATTTCAATCTGCCGAAGGTCTTCGAGATCACCCTGAACAACGGCGTCGACCCGCGGACGGGCAAGAGGATCGGCCTCGAGACGGGCGACCCGGCCTCGTTCAAAACCTTCGACGAGCTTTTCGAGGCCTTCCGCCGCCAGGTCCGGCATTTCGTCGACATCAAGGTCCGAGGCAGCAACGTCATCGAGCGGCTCTACGCGACCTACCTTCCGGCGCCCTTCCTCTCGGTCCTCGTCGACGACTGCATCAAGAAGGGCCGGGACTACCACGCCGGAGGCGCCCGCTACAACACGAACTACATCCAGGGCGTCGGCGTCGGGACGATGACCGACGTCCTGAGCGCCGTCAAGTACAACGTCTACGACCACGGCCACGTCACGATGGCCGAGCTGCTCGCGGCCCTGCGGGCGAACTTCGCCGGCCATGAGAAGCTCCGGCAGCGGGTCCTCAACAGGACGCCCAAGTTCGGCAACGACGACGACTACGCCGACGATCTGATGAAGCGCGTCTTCGAGGCCTACTTCGAGGCCGTCGACGGCCGGCCGACGCCGCGGGGCGGGACCTACCGCATCAACCTCCTGCCGACGACCGTCCACGTCTACTTCGGCAAGATGACCGGGGCCACGCCCGACGGTCGGCTGGCGGGGGAGGCCGTCTCGGAAGGCGTCTCGCCGGTCCAGGGCGCCGACCGCAAGGGCCCGACGGCGGTCATCAAGTCCCTCGGCAAGATGGACCATATCCGCACGGGCGGCACGCTGCTCAATCAGAAGTTCACGCCGCAGCTGCTGGCCGACGAGGCCGGGATGCGCGGCCTCAAGGACCTCGTCCGGTCCTATTTCCGGATGATGGGCCACCACATCCAGTTCAACGTCGTCACGGCCGGCCTGCTGCGGGAGGCCAAGGCCCATCCGGAAAAATACCGCGACCTCATCGTCCGGGTGGCCGGCTACAGCGACTACTTCGTCGACTGCAGCGCGGAGCTCCAGGACGAGATCATCCGCCGCACGGAACATCAGGAGATGTGATTTCGAGCCCCGGGGCGGCAAGGTCGAGGCGGCGTCGGCGCCCATCAGGGCCGGTCAAAAGGACCCCGCCGGATGATCCTGCCGCCGATCACTGGAATGTGACCCGGACGTTCTCTCCGCCGCCCGAAACGGACACCATTGTCTTGTCGGCGAACTCCCCCGTCTTCACCTTGGCCGTCAGCGCCGCTCTCAGGCGGTCCCGGAAGCCGTTCTCTTGACATGGCCGGGGGGCGCCGCTATTCTATGAGCCATAAGACCAAAGGGAAGAGGAACTGTGGTGTCGCTTGGGGATCCCTCAAGGCCATCTGCGCTATACGGACGATTTTTCCGTACGTATCCCTCTCAAAGGAAGCCATCGTATGAAACCTGAGGCGTATTCGGCGGTCGCGATCCTTTTCTGTGCTCTGGCTGGCGTTATACCCGTCTCCGCTCAAACGACCTATGAAGATCCCCAGGGCCGCTTCGTCATCGACCTCCCGGACGGTTGGAAGCTCAAGCCGGTCTTGACGGGGATGTTCAAGAACGAGCTGGTCACCGATTTCGACGCCGACGGAAAGAATTTCAGCGTCGCCTTCAATCCCGGGGTCAGCGACCCGGACAAGCTCATCAAACACGTGGCCAACCAATTCCGTTTCCTGCAGGTCGAATTCGACGGCGAGATCGCCGAGATGGCCGTGAACGGCCACTCGGCCCGGTGGGGGACATTGAAAACCGCCCTCGACCCGGGGATGGTCGTCCTGTGCGGGAGCATGGAGCTCGGCAGAGACGGCGTCTATCTGTTCTTCACGGTCAGGGTCGCGGATCTCCCCAAGTTCAAGGACCGCATCGAACAGACTTTTCAAAGCATCCGGCTTCCAGGAGAGGAACGGACGGGTGTCGGAGACGTGAGGTCGGTCAAACCGCCCGTTCCCGCCCCGACCGTTCCGACTCCGTGGGAAGGCAAATCGGTCAGCCTGGCCTTGCCCCCGGGCTGGATCGTCAAGCCCGTTCCCCGCGGCCTCGAGAAGGAGGTCCAGGGCTGGTTCCTCTATGATCATCTCGCGGGCGTCAGCGCTTTCATCGCCTGCTACGGGGGAATGGGGATGACCCTGGCCAAGACGTTCGACGCGGGGACCAAGTCGGTCACGATCCCCATGCCGGGCTTGAAGCCGGTGGAGCAGGAAGAGATAGCGCTGGCGAACAGCAAGGCCTTCTTCGCCGTGTACAAGGGCCCCCACGCGGCCGGGGGGGCGGAGGTCGAGGTGGCTAGCGTCATCGTCACCGTCAAGGCCTCGAAGTGCTTCGCCAACCTCGTTGTCACGGGACAAGCCATCTATCTCGACGATCTCAAGGCCCAGGCCCTCGAGATCGCGCGATCCGCCAGGTAGAGCCTGCGATGAAGCGACCACTCTGTACGGCGTTGGTTGCTCTCGCCCTTTCCCCGACTTGGCTCGTGACCCCCGTGTTCGGACAGGCCCGGGAGCTCTACCCGAACACCCCGGACGAGGTCATCCTGAAGCGGGCCGGACAACAGGCTAAGCCGCTCTGGCAGATCCCGCTCGGCCCGGCCCTCGTCGAAGACATGATCCTCCTTGGCCCCGACCGGTTGCTGGTCGGGCTGAGGAAAGATTTCCCCGGCCTGCCGAACCTCGACTACATGCTCGTGGACACGGCCCGGGGGAACATCATCTGGCGCTTCTCCAGGGACAAGGTCAAGGGCGAGTACGACACCCTCCTGGTCCTCCAGGATCTCCTTCTCTTCCGGGTCGAGGACAAAAAGACCGCGACGCTCCTGGCCCTCGATCCCGGCACGGGCAAGCCGAAATGGACCGTCGCCAAGAAGGGGGAAGATGTCTCGTTCATCCCGCTCGTCGCCGCCGGTTCGGTCTTGGCCGTCGGTCCCGGGCCCGGGGCCATCGAGCTCGCCGCCATCGACCTCGAGACCGGGCGGGAGGGCTGGAAGAAGGCGATCGCGGCGCCGTGGGAGGCCGACCTCCCCCAGCCGCTGCCGATAGGGGAGGATGTGCTCGTCTTCTACGACGGATTGCAGCGGCTCTCGGCGAGGGACGGCCGGACGATTTACGCCCGGCCGGAGCTCACGTTCGACGCCGCCTCCCCCCCGCCTCAGCTCGAAGGGGACATCCTCTGGATCGTCGACGCGGAGAACCGGTTGAGCGCCCTGGACCCGGCTTCCGGCGAGACGCGCTGGGCCGTTCCCCTGCCCGCCCGCGATGTCTATACGCAGATCTACCCTCTGGGGGACCGTCTTTACCTGCGGGGCATCGACGATTCGAGCAGCCCTCAGATCGTCCGCTTGGATCCCAAGGATGGACACGTCCTCTGGGCCCATCGATGCCGCGAGACGAGCGTCAGCAATCTCATCGACAGCGAGGGCCTCCTCTACTATGGCACGCCGGGCCTGCTCGCCGCCGTCCGGACCGAGGACGGGAAAGAGGCGTTCTCCGTCCAGGTGACGACGACCGGAAGGGCCTTCCCGATCCGTCTCCGGAAGGTCGGGGACCGGATCATCTACACCGGCGAGCTCGTCGTCGCCGCCTATGACGCCAAGTCGGGCAAGCTCGCTTTCAAACACGGTATGACCCCGGGATCCGAGGAGCTCCATCTCAACGGTTTGGACGCGGCCGACCCGAACCTCAAGGAGGCCCTTCAAGAGGCCAAAAAGGCCGGGCCCGGGGACAAGGAAGCGGGCCGGGTGATCAGCCTGGCCACTTCGGAGTCGAGACGATACCAGAACCTGGCCCGGACCTATGCCGACAGGTCCTACTCGGCCGCGAGATCGGGCGACGTCTGGGGCAGCACGACGAACTCGATGAAGTCGACCTTCGCCGCCCATGAGGCCTCCCTGCAGGCGATGACCGCGGCCGCCATCTCCATTACCAACCTGGCGATGATGTACCGGCAGGTCCTTTACGCCCGCTCCATTAAAACGTTCATCGAACGGCAGTCGCTTTTCCGGAAGTCGATCCTCGCGTCCTACGCTCAAGCCGAAACGGAGGAGTACGTCTATCGGCCGCACCTCGTCTATCGCGACCCCGCGGACACCTTCAGCGCGCTTTCCGTGGTCCATCTGCCGACCGGGAAACGGGCCGAGACCATCCTGTCCCCCCATTACTTGAGCTATGGGCTATGGCAGTTGGTCGACTTCGAGAAGGGCGTCGTCTACCACAGCAACATCGGACTGGACCCGGCGCGCTACGACCTCAGCGAATCGCGGATGTACTACCCCTACAAGAAGGCACGGACCGTCAACACGTTCCTGATCGCCCAGCCGGTCAAGGCGCCGCGCTGATGCGGCCTCCGAGCTTCGCGAACGTATAGACGTCGTTCACCATAGTCGGATCCTTTGAGAATATTCCGAGGTGGCCGGTGTCTCCTCTTCATGGAGGAGAGATACAGGTTGACATATCTTCTATATGCTAATATTATATGTATAGGAGATATGAATGAGAACGACCTTGATCATCCCTGATAAACTTATGAACGACCTGATGGCAGAAACGGGGGAAACAAGTAAAACCGAGCTCGTCCGCCGCTCCCTCGAGGAAATGCTGAAGAGGGTGCGTCGCGAGAACCTGAAGCGCCTCCGCGGGAAGGTCCGGCTGGACCTTGATCTCGACTCCCTCCGCGAGAAGGATCGGCTGTGAAGCCCGAGTACTTCGTCGACACGAGTGTCTGGATCCCCTATTTCCGGGAGGAGGGCTCGCCGTCGGGCGACCGCCTCGACGAGCTCATCGACGACGATCGGGTTCACATCAACGGCATCGTCCTCGTCGAGCTCCTGACAGGGGCCCGGAGCGAAGCCGAGTTCGACCGCCTGGCCTCGGCCTTGGCTGGGCTGAAGTTCGTTCCGAGCGATGCGGGGTCCTCGCGGTCCGCCGGGCGGAACGGCTGCGCGCTGAAGCGGAAAGGGATCTCCGTTCCGCTGAGCGACGTGATCATCGCCACCGATTGCATCGACCGCGGCCTCGTCCTCATCGAGAACGACAGGCACTTCGCAGTGATCGCCGCGCACCTCCCTCTTAAGCGGCATGACGCCGGATAGCAGGTTGCAGAAGGAGAAGAAGCATGGCCAAGGAAGTCCGCACCGAGATCGTCTTTCACGGGGGGATGCAGTTCCGGGGCATGTCGGACCGGTCCGGTGCGACCGTCGAGATCGACTTCACCCCCGAGGGCCAGCCGACGGCCGGGTTCACCCCGCTCGAGCTGCTGCTCACCAGCCTCTGCGGCTGCAGCGGCCAGGTCGTCACGGGCCTCCTCGGACGGATGGGCCAGTTCGTCGAAGGCCTGACCGTCCGGGCCCGCGGCGAGAAGCGCGAGGTCCATCCGACCGTCCTGACCTCCGTCGAGATG
Source organism: uncultured Eubacteriales bacterium (assembly GCA_964423315.1). GTDB lineage: Bacteria > Acidobacteriota > Aminicenantia > Aminicenantales > Saccharicenantaceae > RBG-16-66-30. The sequence continues at coordinate 25,751 of CAYREO010000022.1, forward strand.
GAGTTCGAGTTCCGCGGCGGGAAGGTCGACGCGGCCTCGGTCGAGAAAGCCATGGAGCTGTCCGAGGACCGCTACTGCCCCGTCTGGGTCATGCTCAAGGCCTCGGCGCCCATCAAGGCCAGGTACAAGATCCTGGCCGATTGACCCCTGCCTACGGCCACCGGCCGCCGCCGGCCTATCACGCGGTCCTGTCATTCCGTCCGACGTAGAAGTAGCCGAAGGCGATGATCCGCATGAAAATGAAAGGGGTGGGGCTACGGCTGGACGATGGCCTTGATGACGCCGTCGCGGCGCTCGGCCGCGACCTCGTAGGCCTCCCGGGCCTCCTCGAGCTCGAAAAAGTGGGTGGCCAGGAAATCGACCTCGATCCGCCCGGCGTGGATCAGGCCCACGGCCCGCTCCAGGCACTTGTTCTGGCGGCGGACGCTCTGGACCCGGATCTCCTTGCGCCGCAGGCGGCCGCTGTCGAACGACACCCGCGGCTCGATGGGGATGCCGACGACGACCAGCGTACCCCCCGGCTTGAGGAGCGAAACGGCCTCGTCGAGGGCCGCCTGGTCGCCGCAGCACTCGAAGACGAGGTCGAGCCCGAGCGGTTCGCGGGCCAGGATCCCGGCGACGATGTCCTCGCGATCGGGGTTGCCGGTCCAGCCGGCCCCGGCCTTCTTGGCCGCCGCCTCGCGGGCCTCGACCTTCTCCGTGGCGAAAAGCGTGCCGATGCCCTCGGCCCTGAGGGCCATGATCGCGCACAACCCGATGGGCCCGGCGCCGAGGACGGCCGCCGACTTGCCGCGCACCGAACCGCCCAGTCCGGTTGCGTAGAGGGCGATCGACAGGGGCTCGGCAAGAGCCCCCCGGACGACGGTCGTCCCGTCCGGCAGAGGAACGCAATTCCTCTCCGGAGCCAGGGTAAGCTCGGCCATCCCGCCGGTGAGCTCGCCGTAATGGCCGAGAAAGAGGAGGTTCCGGCAGGTATGGGGCCGCCCCGTCCGGCACTGGTCGCACATTCCGCAGGAGACGGCCGGCTCGACGACCACGGCGTCGCCTGGCTTGACCCGCTTGACGGCCGAGCCGACGGCCTCGACGATGCCCGCGCACTCGTGCCCCGGGATGAAGGGATAGGACACTTTATCCGTGCCCACCGAATCCGAGAGATAGTAATGGAGGTCGCTGCCGCAGACGCCCACGGCCCGGCTGCGGACGAGGACGTCGTCGTCGCGGGCGATAACGGGCGCCGGGACCTCGCGGATCTCGAGGCTCCGGACGCCGGTCAGCAGAACGGCCTTCATCGTCTTGGGCATGGGGAAGGAAGCATAAGTCACGTCCCCGGCGAAGTCAATCGCCGGGTCGGCCGATCGTTAGGTTCTTCTCCCATCTCCGGGAATTCTCTGCGGTGTTTTGCCGATAGATGTCCCCCTTTGCCCCCCAACCCCCCCGGGAACCTGTCCCGACGGTTCCCCCGTCGCCGAAGCGACGGGTCTCCCTCCGCTATGGGGGTCTTCAGGGGGACATCAATCGCCATAATTTGAATTATGGATCTCCGTAAATGGGAGAAGAGCCAAAATCGGATGGTCAATCCGCGGATCCGATGACGCCGCCGCCGAGGACGATATCGCCGTCGTAGAAGACGGCCGATTGGCCCGGGGTCACGGCCGCGACGGGCTCGGCGAAGCGGACCAGCGTCCGGCCGCCCTCGAGGGGTGAGATCACGGCCGCGACCAGCCTGCCGGCCGAGCGGACCTTGACCTCGACGCTCATCTCGGCCTCGAGCGCATCGAATGCGATCCAGTTGCCATCTGCAACGATGCACGAGCGCTTGAACGTCTCCGCTTCCGGGCCGACGACGAGCCTGTTCCGCGCGGCGTCGATCTCCAGGACATAGAGCGGAACGGGATGGGCGATGCCCAGGCCTTTGCGCTGGCCGATGGTGTAATTCCAGAAGCCGCGGTGCCTGCCGAGGACACGCTCGTCGCGGTCGACGATCTCGCCCTCTCGGTCCTTGCGGCCGATGAGGTCAGCGGGGTCGCCGCCATAGAAATCCTGGCTTTCCTTCCGGTCGACGACGGGCAGGCCGGCCTCGGCCGCCATCCGGCGCACCTCGATCTTGGTGAATCCCCCGAGCGGGAAGAGGGTCGACGCCAGCTGCTCCTGGGAGAGCCGGTAGAGGAAATAGGACTGGTCCTTGCGGGCGTCGGCGGCCTTTTTCAGCAGGAAGCGCCCGGTCCGGGCGTCCGGCCCGATCCGGGCATAGTGGCCCGTGGCGAAGCGATCGAAGAGAAGGCCCGCCTCCTTCGCCAGCCGCGGGAGCATCCCGAATTTAACGAGCTGATTGCAGCGCACGCACGGATTCGGCGTCCTGCCGGCCAAGTATTCATCGCGAAAATAGCGGAGAACGAGGTCCTCGTACTCCGCCGCGCAGTCGATGACGGAGAACGGGATGCCGATGCGGGCACAGACATTCCGGGCGGCCTCGAGGTTCTCGGCCTCGTCCGGCCCGAAACAGGCGCTCTTGCGGACGTTCCCGGCGGGCCCGCCGGTCCACAGCTTCATGCTGACGCCGGCGACGTCCTGCCCGTCCCTCTTGAGGAGCCAGGCGGCCACGGACGAATCGACCCCTCCGCTCATCCCGACGGCGACTTTCATGCCTTTGTTCTTCATTTGCCTAAGGGTTTCCTGTCCGTCGCGGCCTCAGCCCAGCCATATGATACCGCTCCTTTTCGGCGGCGGGGATGAACCGGAACGCATACCTCTTACCAACCCTATTGGGTATATGACCAATCTGGTTGGTATCATAATGCCACGTGGTCGGGCATATTTCAAGAATGAGGTGACAGGTGCGCAGGAAAGGGCTATGCTGATCACCCGGTCTTGAGGGCGGGCCATTTCGCAAACTCCGGCCGTCCGGGAGGATGAAATGAAGATCGAAGGCGTGGGGTTCGACGTCACGGACTGGAGCGCGGTCGCTCCCGAGGAACACAAGGGCGAGACGGGGACATCGATCTGGAGAGTCTACAGCAAGGGCAACATCAGGGCCCGGATCGTCGACTACTCCCCGGGCTTCCGCTCGGACCACTGGTGCGGGCGGGGCCACGTCCTCCTCGTGCTCGAGGGAAACCTGACGATCGCCCTCGAGGACGGCAGCGTCCACGAGCTCGGGCCGGGGATGAGCTTCCAGGCCGGCGACGACGAGCGAAACCGGCACCTGGCTTACACGGCGGAGGGCGCCAAGGTCTTCCTCGTCGATTGAACCTCCGGTTGACTTCCCGCTTAGCCCTTTGTTAATCTGACGCCGGAAAGAAGGACGGGAAATCTCTTGACCATCAAGTGCCCCAAGTGTCACTCGGACAACACTGACACAGCACGTTTCTGCAGCAACTGCGCGACATCGCTGGGCGCCGCTAAAGCCGCTTCGCCCACCCTCACCAGGACCCTTGAATCGCCGGGCCCCGTCGTCGCTCCGGGCGCCGTTCTCGCCGGCCGGTATGACATCCTGGAACTGATCGGTGCCGGCGGCATGGGCGAGGTCTACCGGGCCGTCGACAAGAGCCTCGACCGCCATGTCGCCGTCAAGGTCCTCCCGGCGGCCTTCATCGAAGACGAAGAGCGACTGGCCAGGTTCGAGCGGGAGGCCAAGCTCCTGGCCGCGCTGAACCATCCCCATGTCGCCGCCATCCACGGGCTCGATCGGTCGGACGACCGCCGGTTCCTCGTTCTCGAGCTGGTCGAGGGCGAGACGCTCCGGGGCCGGCTGGAGAGGGGGCCGCTCCCGGTCGAGGACGCCGTCACGATCTGCCGGCAGGTCGCCGAGGGTCTCGAGGCGGCCCACGCGAGGGGGATCGTCCACCGGGACCTGAAGCCCGGCAACATCATGCTGACCCGCGACGACAGGGCCAAGATCCTCGACTTCGGCCTGGCCAAAGCGGCCGCGGCCGAAACGACGGGCATCGACATCGAGAATTCTCCGACGATCACCGGCCGGGTGACCAAGCCGGGTGTCATCCTGGGCACGGCCGCCTACATGAGCCCGGAGCAGGCCCGCGGCCGGACGGTGGACAAGCGGACCGACATCTGGGCCTTCGGCTGCGTGCTCTACGAGTGCCTGACGGGGGAGCAGGCCTTCCGCGGGGAGACGGTCTCGGACACCCTGGCCCACATCCTCAAGGGCGAACCGGATTGGGGCCGGCTGCCCGCCGGGGCGCCTCCGCACATCCGGTCCCTTCTCGGCCGCTGTCTCGAGAAGGACCCGAAGGAACGCCTGCACGACATCGCGGACGCGCGGATCGAATTGCGGATGGCGCCGCGGTTACCCGATGACGCTCTCCCCGCTGCGGCGACCCGCGGGCGGCGGCCGGCTGCGCTGGCCGTCGTAGGCGCCGCGGCGCTGATCATCGGCGCCTTGATCGGCCCGCTCGTGCGGCGCTCGCTGGTCCCGAAGGCCCGGCCGGGATCCGGGCCCGTCGTGCGTTCGTCGATCGGGATCCCGTCCGGACACTCGCTGGGCGGCGGGAGCCTCCATAAGACGCTTTCCGGCCGGCCGAGCCGGACGGAGATGGCCGTCTCAGCCGACGGCCGGCTCCTCGTCTATAGCGCAAGCAAAGAGGGGCCGGGCCCTCGAAGCGCGCCCTCTTTATACCTGCGGAAGCTCGACGAGTTCGAGGCCCGGCCGATCAAGGGAACGGAAGGCGGCTTGTGCCCGTTCCTGTCTCCCCGGGGCGATTGGGTCGGGTTCTGGGCCGACGGCAAGTTGAAGAAAATCCCCTCCGAGGGCGGGATCGCGACGGACCTGTGCGATGTCCCTCGGCCCTTCGGTTTCTCCTGGGGTGACGACGACCGGATCGTCTTCTGCCGCGACCGGGGAACCGGCCTCATGAGGGTCCCCGCGTCCGGCGGCATTCCGGAGGTCTTGACGGTTCCGGACCGGTCGAGGGAAGAATACGCCCACTACCTGCCGCATGCCCTCCCCGGCGCCCGCGGCGTCCTGTTCACAATCAAGCGGCATCCTTGGGACCCGGAGCCCCGGATGGCCGTTCTCGATATCGGGTCGGGACAATGGCAGGTCCTTCTCGAGAACGCGGCGGACGGCCGCTACGCGGCGACCGGCCACCTGGTGTTCCTGCGTCAGGGGACGCTGATGGCCGTCCCTTTCGACGCGGATCGCATGACGATAACCGGACAAGCCGTCCCCGTCGTGGCCGGTGTCGAGCAGACCCTCAACACCACGGAGTCTTATAACGACACCGGGGCGGGACAGTTCGACCTGTCGGCCTCGGGGTCCCTGATCTATGTGTCCGGAGGGATCGAGCCGGACGCAAAGAATTCCCTGGTCTGGGTGGACGAGAAGGGCCGGGCCGAGCCGATCGTCGCTTTCAAGGCCCCGTTCTTCTCGACGCGCCTTTCGCCGGACGGGAGGCGGATCGCCTACACCCTTCTGGGGATGGGGGGCCACTCGGTCTTGATCCACGACCTGGACCGCGGCATGGCCACGAGGCTGACGACCGAAGGGATGGCCGCATGGGCGCTCTGGACCCCGGACGGCGAGCGCCTGGTCTTCGACTGGCTCGAGACGGGCGTCCCCAATCTCTACTGGCAGGCCGCCGACGGCGGCTCGCCGAAGGAGCGCCTCACCGAAAGCGAGTTCTTCCACTGGCCCGGCTCCCTCTCGCCGGACGGAAGCACCCTGGCGTTCGTCGAAGAGCGCGAAGAGACGGGCCCCGACATCCATTTCCTGGACCTCCGCGATCGCCGGACGACGCCCTTCCTGAACTCCCGGTTCTACGAAGGCTATCCTCAATTTTCGCCCGACGGCCGTTGGATCGCTTACGTGACGGACGAATCCGGGCAAAGGGAAGTCTACGTGCAAGCCCTGTCCGGCCGCCAGGGGAAATGGCGGATCTCCCACGAGGGAGGGCGATGGCCTCTGTGGGCGCCGGACGGCCGGCGGCTTTATTACAGGTCGGACCGATCGGGGGATCAGGTCTGGGCGGTTGATGTCGGCGCCGGACCGGATTTTTCCGCCGGGCGGCCGCGCCTGCTCTTCAGCCCTGAGGGATACTCGAGGGGGAGCCCGGTCGGGACGTGGGGCATCTCCCGGGACGGCCGGAGGTTCCTGATGGTCAAGCTGGAGGACCGGCCGGTTCAACCCGTCGCCGAGATCATCCTCGTCCAGAACTGGCTCGAGGAGCTCCGACGGCTCGCGCCCGGCGGCGCAAAGTAGGTTCTTCGCCTACAACGTTACATCCGGACGACGAAGCGGCAGTCCGGCGCGCCGGTCTTGATCGAACGGACGAGCTCGACCCGCACCGGCCGCCCGGCCTGCTCGCGGGCCCGCGACGCCCCTAGCGCTTCACCCGTTTCCAGGCGTCGATGAATTTCACCGCGGCGTCGACCCAGGCCATGATGATCTTCTCCCCGAGCTCCGCGCGGCCGTCGCGCGGGTCGCTCTCCGACCACACGCCGTTCGAAGAGATCTCGCGGCTCGAGCCCCCTTTCCTCGTTTCCTCCGGGATTCCCTGGTAAAGCCCAAAGAGAGCGCCGAGCTCCGGGTGCTCCTTGGCCAGGGCCATGATCTCCCGCAGCTTGGGCGGCCAGGTCATGCGCGGCTTCTCCGCCCGCTCCATCTTCACCAGCTCGGGATACAGGAACAGCATCATGGAGGTCTCGCTGACGCCGCCGTGCATGTCGGCCTCGTCGCCCGGGAACCTCACGTCCTCGCGCGGGAAGCCCGCCCCGATGCCGATCGGCACCGCGACGGCCTCGGTGGTCTGATTGATCCGCTGGATGACCGCCGTCTGCGAAGCGCTGTTCCCGCCGTGGTAATTGAAGAACATGAACCGGCGGAAGCCGTAGCGCATCAGCACCTCGGCGGTCTCGAAGAGGACCTGCTCGAGGGTCTCGGGCCTCAGGCTGAGCGTGCCCGGGAACCCGGAGTGATAGATGCTGTAGCCGGCCAACACCACGGGGGCCACGATGACCCCCGTCCGGGCGGAAATGAGCTTGCAGGCCCCGGTCGCCTCGTAATAGTCCGTGCCGAGCGGCAGGTGCGGGCCGTGCTGCTCGGTGGACCCGAGCGGAATGATGACCATGTCGTTCGTCTTCAGGTACTCGGCGACGTCGAACCAGGTCATCTCCTGGAGGACGAGGGGCTTGCCGTCCTGAGCGGCCGCGGACAACGCGGGGAACGGGGCCGGAAGCAGCAACAGGCCGGCGATCCCCAGACACATCCCGAGCGATCTCGTTCTCATGCTGCCTCCTTCGGGGCTATCTGATCTTGTCCAACGCGCTCGAGCCGGGGTCGCCTTCCACGAGCTCGAATTCGACGGTCTTGACGTTGTTGTCCCGGAACGCGGGCTCTTCGGGGATGACCTTGTTCGGGTCGACCGCGATCTCGATGAGGTATTTGCCGGCCTTGAAAAGGGGGCCGCTCGTCTTGAAGGTCTGCCGGCACACGTAGTGAGGGTCCCGTCCCGACAGCCGTGACTCGCAGGCCAGGACCTCGACGGGCGCCCGGCTCGGCAGCTCCAGGATGGTGATCCGGGAATGCACGCGTTCGTCGATCCTTCGCGTGCCGAACTGCATGACGGCGAATTCGACGACGATGTCGGTCCCCCGCTTGAGACGCGAGCCCTCGTCTTTGTCGTCCTTGACGTAGTCGATGCTCTCCTTGACCTCGGACAGTCCGACCGTGGCGATGGCGTTGAGGGTCCGCAGCGCCCAATTCTGCTTTTTTGCCGGATTGTGGACCGAGATCGTCCCGATGACGAGTTCGATGTAGGGGGCGATGGTGATCGGTCCGTCGCTCTCGTCGCGGGCGTTCGGCCCCGAGAGCTCGAGCTTCCATTTCGACGGCGGCCCCCCGGTCCGGGTCGCCGTCCAATCGAGCTCGCCCGTGTTCGGGAAGTCGCGGGCGACGACGATCTTCTGCGGCTTCTGCTGGGAGCCTTTAGGCGCCGATCCCCATCCCGTCGTGTGGGGGATAAGGTAGAGGGTCAGCGGGCCGGGGTCTCCCGTGCTCCGCCACAGGATCTTGTACCCGTGCCCGGAGATGAGCTCCTCGCCGCCGTTCGGCGAGAGGAGCGTCAGGCCGGCCGGGCCGGACGCGGCCGCCGCTCCGGGCTGCTGTGTTTGCTGCCCGGACTCCTGTTTCGTTTGCGTCTGGGCCTTGCCGATCTCCCTCTTAGGTTTTGAGGGGGCGACGGAAAGCCCGGAGGCCGCGGCCTTTTCGGCGGCGGCCGGATCCGCGGGGCGCGGCAGATGGACATCGATCCTGCCGCGGGCCGTGCCCTCGCCGAACAGGGCCACGCTCACCTTCCAGTCCTTCCCTTTCGCCAGATGGCTCTGGTTGAAATCGAAGGACAACGCGAGAGGGCTTTGACCGTCCTGCCGGGCATAGTACTGGACCCGGTCCGGCCCGTTGAGGATGAGGGCCAGCTTGGCGGCCGAGCCCGTCCATTGGGCCTTGACCTCGAGCCGGCCGGGCGAGGTCACCTCGATCTCGACGGTCTCCCGGCTCTGCCCCGAGAAGTTGAAGGACCGGGTGACGAGGGCGCTCTTTTCGATGGACTGCGTCGCGGCGCCCTTGGTTCCGATCTGGGCCAGGCCGGCCCCGGCGGCCGCGAGGACGATGACAATGACGATAATAAGGAGTGAACGACGGAAGAGCATGTTACCTCCATTCGAGGAAATAGGGAGCCGCGTGGCCCGCCCGAAAATCGCTCGAACGCTTCGCCCTGGCCGCCGCTACCCCTGGGCCGTTGATATCACAAGCCCGGAGCGGGCGTCAAGCGGACGGGTTCTCCTCCGAATGAAGCGCGCCGTCGGGGGGCGGATGAACGAGACGTTGCTGCCGATCGTACAGAGCGACCACGCGGGCCAGAGAGTCGGAGCGGTTGGTGGCCAGCCGCCAAGGCTCGCGATGACCCTTGGCCCTGATGCCGACGACACGGACACGGACGGCCGCGTCCTGCCGGAGGTCAACCCAGCCCAGATCGATGGCCCGACCGGGCTGAAGGCCCCAGCGGCTCAGGGCCCTTGAGCCTCTCTCCCTATCCGTCAAGTCTTTTGGCGTTACTGAATCCAGCCTACCAAAAACTGTTCGACGGTCAGCCCTTGACGGCTTTGACTTTCTTATAACCCGCGGGGATATCGTAGGTCCCCGCCGGGGAACTTTGGTCCGAGCACTCGAGGACCTCGGTTGTCGAGGTGACTTCAGCGCCCATCATCTTGGTCGTCGCCGTCTGGTGCACGACGGCCCCTTTGATCTTGCTCATCTCCCGAAGGACCTTGTCGAAGCCGGGCTGGGAGGCCATCATGGCGTTGGACATCGCGAAGGCCCAGGTATAGTCGATCTTGAGGTCCTCGGTGGCCCAGGCCTCCGATCTCATCTCTCCGCCCACGAGGGTCATGTCGATGAGGTACTTCCGGCACTTCCAGTCCCCGATCGTCTTGGTCTCGTCCGTCTCAATGACCTTGGCCGACATGCTGCCTATGACGCTTTTCATCATGTTCTTCATGAAGCCGGGCATCTTCTTCAAGGCCGCGGCTTCTTCCGCGTCCTTGGGCTCCACCCCCGCGGCGGCCTCCTCGAACATCTTGTCGAAGTCGAGGGGCATCTCCGAGTACTGCTTCTTATCGTGGTCGAGGGTGTAGAGGATCTTCTTATCGGCCAGGAAGATCACCGAGGCATTATCGCTTTGTCTGTCCGTCCTCGCTTTACCCTCGGCCAGCCAAAAGACCATGATCTCGTCCTTCTCCGGCTGGGTCCGGCCCATCACCTTGACGGCGTCTGTGTGGGTTTTTTGTCTTATATAGATATCGGCCGAAGCCGACGCCGTGACGAACGCCAGGGCGACGACCGTCGTGAGACCGAGAATGAGAACAATTCGCTTGCGCGTCATGCAGTCCTCCTTTGGATCGGCTGCCGATCCATTCGACCTATGGGTTTTTATATAGCGCCTTCGTTCGTCCCATGTCAAGCCGGGCCACAGGCGGTCCCGGCCCGCGCTCGAAGCGTCAAGCGAACGGGTTCTCCTCCGGATAGAGCATGCCGGCGGGGCGGTTGAAGGAGACGTCCTCGACCCCCAGGGCCCGCATGGCCGCCCAGAGCGTCTTTCCGGCCGGAGCGAAGGCCACGGCCGTGTGGTGGGGGAAGCGCTTGCCGATGAGGACGTGGCGGTAGAACCGGCCCATCTCCTTGATGCCGATGACCCCGATGCCTCCGAAGCTGCGGGGGTCGACGTCGAGGACCTCGCCCTCGGCCATGTAGGACCGCAGGACGGTATCGGCCGTCGACTGCAGACGGAAGATGGTCACCCCGCCCGGCCGGATGCGGCCCTCGAGCGTGCCGCGGGTGATGGCCGGCGCGTTGCCGGGCTCCATCAGCCGATGCATGATGAGCTGGTAGCGCATCTCGGGGGCCACCATGCAGGGCGCCGGGGTGTTGCCGCAGTGGAAACCCATGAACAGATCCGTCGGCTTGTAGCCTTTGAAGGCTTTGCGGGCCCCGGCGATCATGTCGTAGGGCACGGTGTTGTTGATATCGAGCAGGGTCGCCGGGAGATCCGTGGCGCAGGTGCAGATGTATTCGCTGAGGGCGCCGTAGATGTCGACCTCGCAGGCCACCGGGATGCCGCGCGCCGCAAGGCGCGAGTTGACGTAACAGGGGACGAACCCGAAATACTTCTCGAATGACGGCCAGCACTTGTCGGCGAAGACGCCGTATTCCGAGGCGCCCAGGTTGGCTTCCATGAACTGGAGCAAGGCGACCTCGAACTGGGCCAACTTGACGAGCAGATCTGGGTAGGCGTTGCCCGCCCCGAGCTCCTTGGCCATATCCGCGGCCACGGTTTTGACGCGGCGGTGCCCGGCGGCCTGGAGGAAGATGTCGTAGAGGTCGAGCTCGCTGTTCTCCATGACCTCGACCCCCAGATCGTAGAGCGGCTTGATGGGCGCGTTGCAGGCCAGGAAATCCTGGGGCCGCGGGCCGAAGGCGAAGATCTTGAGTTGGCGCAGGCCGAGCATGACGCGGGCCACGGGCACGAATTCGACGGCCATCCGGGCGACCTCCTCGGGCGTGCCCACGGGGTACTCGGGGATGTGGACCTTGAGTTGGCGCAGGCCCGTGTTGTAGGAAGTGTTGAGCATTCCGCAATAGGCGTCGCCGCGGCCGTCGACCAGGTTCTTGCCCGATTCCTCGGCCGCCGCGGCGAACATGACCGGGCCCCCGAACTTCTGGGCGAGCAGGGTCGTCGGGCCTTCGGGGCCGAAGTTGCCGAGGTAGATGACCAGGGCGTTCACGCCTTTGGCCCGGACCTCCTCGAGGGCCTGGAGCGCGTCCTTCTCGTTCTCGACGACGGTCGGGATGCGGGTGACGGACAATCCGGCCTTGCGGCATTCCTGGGCGACCCAAAGCTGCCGCTTGCGGGAGAGCTCGATCGGGAAGCAGTCTCGGCTGACGGCGACGAGGCCGAGGTGGACCTTGGGGATGTTGGTCATGTCCGGTCTCCTTTCTTCTGGCCGTAGGTGGCGCCGGGGCCGTGCTTGCGGCGGAAGTGTTTCTCCTGGATGTGGCTTTCGAGGGGCGGCCTTTGCGGGTCGAGCACCAGCGTCCCGTAGGCCAGCTTGGCCACGTGCTCCAGGACGATGCTCGTCTCGACGGCCTCTTGCGGCGTCGCCCCCCAGGCGAACGGCCCGTGCCTGGTGACCAGGACCGCCGGGTTCTCCAGGGCGAAATGCCCGGAGACGCGCTCGACGATGACCCGGCCCGTGTTCCGTTCGAAGTCCGTCGCGACCTCGGGCTCGGTCAGCTGCCGGGTCACGCGGACCGGGCCGCGGAAATGGTCGGCGTGGGTCGTGCCGAGGCAGGGGATTTCGCGGCCGGCCTGAGCGAACATCGTCGCGTACTCGCTATGGGCGTGGGCCACGCCGCCGATCCGCGGCAGGGCCTTGTAGAGCTCGATGTGGGTCGGCGTGTCGGAGGACGGGTTGAGCCAGCCCTCGACGACGTGCCCCTCGAGGTCGACGAGAACGATGTCGTCGGCCTTGAGGGCCTCGTAGGCGACGCCGCTCGGCTTGATGGCCACGATGCCCCGGCGCCGGTCGATGCCGCTGACGTTGCCGAAAGTCAGGATGATGAGCCCCGACCGGGCCAGATCGAGGGTCGCTTTCCAGACGGCGTCCTTCAGCTCTTCGAGCATCGCGCTCCTCCCCGTTGGCGGTCCTTGACGGCCAGAAGGTCCTTCATGATGTGATGGAGGCTCCCGGTCCATTCCGCGGTGCCGAACGCGTCGTGGAGCTCGAGGTAGAGGGCGTGGAGCTCGAGGTAGACGGCGTGGCGGCGCTTGTCGGGCTTGTAGCTCTTTTTGCGGACCCCGCCCATGGCCTTCTGGGCCTCGGCGAAGGTGTCGTGGCCTCCGCCCTTGCCGCGGGCCGCGACGGCCCCGGCCATGGCCGCGCCCAGGGCGCAGGTCTGCGCCGAGCGGGCGACCTTCATCTCGAGACCCGTGACGTCGGCGTAGATCTGCATGACGAGCGGGTTCTTCTCGGCGATGCCTCCGCAGTTGACGACCTCGCGGATGGGCACGCCGTACTCCTCGAAGCGGCGGATGATGGTCAGGGCCCCGAAGGCCGTGGCCTCGATGAGGGCCCGGTAGATCTCCGCGGGCCGGGTGCGCAGCGTCAGCCCGACGACGAGGCCGGTCAGCCGCTGATCGACGAGGATCGTCCGGTTGCCGTTGTGCCAGTCGAGGGCGAGCAGGCCCGACTCGCCCGGCTCGAGGGCCGCGGCCCCGCGCGTCAGGGCCTCGTGGGAGCCCTTGCGCGGGCCGCCGGGTTGGATCTCGTTGACGAACCAATTGAAGATGTCGCCGACGGCCGACTGACCCGCCTCGAGGCCCAGATAGCCGGGCAGGACCGAGCCGTCGACGATGCCGCAGAGCCCCGGGATGTCGGGGAGCTTCTTCGAGGCCGGCCAGACGCAGACGTCGCAGGTGCTGGTGCCGACGATCTTGACGAACCGGCCCGGCCCGACGCCCGAGCCGACCGCGCCGAGGTGGGCGTCGAAGGCCCCGACGGCGACCGGGATGCCCGGCCGGAGGCCGAGCTTGCGGGCCCAATCCTTGGTCAAGGTCCCGGCGACGGTGTCCGCGGTATAGGTCTTTTTGTAGAGGCGGTCGCGGAGGGCGCCGAGCCGCGCGTCGAGCTCGGCCAGGAACGGCTTGGCCGGGAGCCCGCCCCAGCGGTCATTGAACATCGCCTTGTGGCCGGCGGCGCATCGGCTCCGCTTCATCGTCAGGGGGTCGGTCGTTCCGGTCAGGACGGCCGGGATGTAGTCGGCGCACTCGACCCAGGAGAAGGCGGCCGAGGCGACCTTGGCGTCGGTCCGCAGGCAGTGGAGGATCTTGCTCCAGAACCACTCGGAGGAGTAGGTCCCCCCGCACTTGGCCAGGTATTCGGGATGCTTGGCGGCGGCCAGGGCCGTGATCTCGGCGGCTTCGGCGTGGGCCGTGTGGTCCTTCCACAGCCAGGCGTGGGCGTTGGGGTTGCGGCGGAACTCCTTGTAGAGGGCCAGGGGCTTGCCGGCCCGGTCGACGGGGAGAGGCGTCGAGCCGGTCGTGTCGACGCCGATGCCGACGATCCGCTCGGGCTTGAACGCGCGGCTCCTTTTTTTCGCGGCGGCCAGAGCGTCGCCCACGGCCCTCTCGATGCCGAGGAGCCAGTCGGCCGGGTTCTGGCGGGCCAGGTTGGCGTCCTTGGCGTCGAGGATGATCCCGGCGTCGCCGGTCGGATAGGGGAAGATGGCCGTCCCGACCTCGTCGCCGTTCCGGATGTCGACGACGAGGGCCCGGACGGAGTTGGTGCCGAAGTCGAGCCCGAGCGCGTACGTGGGGTCTTTCATGTCCGCGAACCTCCGCCTGACTGCGATCGCCGCCCGCTTCCGACCTTATTATACTTACCTTGCGGCATTGGGCAAGACACGGGGGCGCGTACCTTTGGCGCATGCCCCCTCTTCTGCCTAAGCGCGAACGGAAGGACAGGCGGGAATACAGAAAAATGCCCGCGGAGATGTGGGCCGCCTTTTTATGATAGCCAAACCGGATTTTCTTTATGAAAAGGGAGCTGTTGAAATATAATATATCAGCATGCTCGTCACGAAGTCGAGCCAGTCAGACCGATCGCCCGGGTCGGCAGGGATCCGGGATCGAATAGACAGTCTTGAACAGGAGGCACCATGAGGACACGGATGCTGGCGGCGGCCGCCGCGGCGGCCCTGATATTGATCGCGGCCGGAGAGGCGGGCCAGGCCCCGGAGGCGTTCACGGAAGACCTCCTCAAGGGATTCTCCGCCCGGGCCCTCGGCCCCTACCGGGCCGGGTCTTGGGTGACGGCCTTCGCCGTGCCGGAGACGCCGGCCCGCGACCAGCTCTACACGTTCTATGTCGGCACGCGGAACGGCGGCGTCTGGAAGACCGTCAACAACGGCACGACCTTCGAGCCGGTCTTCGACGGCCAGCCGAAGCTTTCGATCGGCGACGTCGCCGTGGCCCCCTCCGACCCGAACATCGTCTGGGTCGGCACGGGCGAGGCCCACTGCGCGCGGAGCTCGAGCTCGGGCGACGGCGTCTGGAAGTCCGTCGACGCCGGAAAGACCTGGACCCACATGGGTCTGGCCGATTCTCATCACATCGCCCGCGTGGTCATCCATCCTACGGACCCCGATGTCGTCTATGTCGCCTCCATGGGCAAGCTCTTCTCCGACAACCCCGAGCGCGGGGTGTTCAAGACGACCGACGGCGGCAAGACCTGGCGCAAGGTCCTCTACGTCAACGATAGGATCGGGGCCGTCGATCTGACCCTCGTCCGCTCGGCCCCCGACACCCTCTACGCGGCGATGTACGACAAGGTCCGGCTGCCCTGGCATTATGAGCTCGGCGGCCCGGAGAGCGCCGTCTACAAGACGACCGACGGCGGCAAGAGCTGGGAGCGGCTCGGCGGCGGGCTGCCGACGGGCCGCATCGGGCGGATCGGACTCGACGTCTACCAGAAGGACCCGCGGATCCTCTACGCCGTCGTCGAGAACGGCAACCGGCGCCCGCCCACGGCCAAGGAGGCCGAACTGGACAAGCAGCGCGGCGGGACGCCGCCCGCGCGGACCATGGGCAACGAGGTCTTCCGCTCGGACGACGCCGGCAAGACCTGGCGCAAGGTCAACGCCGGACACGAGGACGCCCTCAACAAGGCGCCCTATTCGTTCAACCAGCTGAGGATCGATCAGAACGATCCGGAGACCGTCTACATCACCGGGGTTTCCGTGGCTTCGACCAACGACGGCGGCAAGACCTGGAAAGGCCTCGGCTGGCCGACAGACGGCGTCATGCCCCGGGCCTTCGGCGACTGGCGGGCCCTGTGGGTCGATCCGCTCGACTCGAACCGCCTCATCTTCGGCTCCGACGGCGGGGTCAACATCTCCTACGACCGGGGCCGCACGAGCCATCACGCCTACAACATCCCCCTCGGCGAGATCTACGCCCTGGGCGTGGACATGGAGGACCCGTACAACATCTACGTCGGCCTGCAGGACCACGACTCCTGGAAGGGACCGTCGAACGGCTGGGCGGGCTCCATCACCCTCTCCGACTGGGTGACCGTGGGCGAGGGCGACGGCATGTACAACTGCGTCGACCCGACCGACTCGCGCTGGCTCTACAACAACCGCGAGTTCGGCCCCATGTGGCGGCTCGACCAGAGGACGGGCGAGAAGAGGACGATCACGCCGACGCGCCCGGCCGGGGCGCCGCCGCTGCGCTTCAACTGGACGCCGCCGATCGCCCTGTCGCCCCACAATCCGGCCATCGTCTACGTGGGGGCGCAGGTCGTGTTCCGCTCGCTCGACCGGGGCGACTCCTGGCGCGAGATCAGCCCCGACCTGACGACCAACGAGGACGCCAAGCAGCACGGCGAGGGACACATCTCGTTCTGCACGTTGACCACGCTGGCCGAGTCGCCCGCGGAGCCGGGGGTCATCTGGACGGGCGCCGACGACGGCAAGGTCCAGGTGACGCGTAACGGCGGGGCGGCCTGGACCGACAGGACGGCCCGGCTGGCCGCGGCCGGCGGGCCGGCGAACTTCTGGGTCAGCCGCGTCTTCCCGTCGCCGCACGCCGCGGGCACGGCCTTCGTGGCCAAGACGGGGTGGCGGCTCGACGACTATCGCGTCTCGCTCCACAAGACGACGGACTACGGAGAGACTTGGACCTCGATCGCCGGCAACCTGCCGGACGGCAAGCCCGTCAACGTCGTCGTCCAGGACCGGAAGAACCCCGACCTCCTGTTCGTCGGCACCGAGTGGGGGGTCTATGTGACCGTCGACGGCGGCAAGAGATGGCTGCCCTTCCGGGCCGGGATGCCCTCGGTCAAGGTCACGGACCTGGTCATCCATCCCCGCGAGAACGATCTCGTCGTGGCGACCTACGGGAGGGGGGCGTTCATCGTCGACATCTCGCCGCTGCAGGAGATGACGGCGGAAGCGCTGGCCTCGGACCTTCACCTGTTCGACATCGAGCCGAGGACCCAGCGGATATTCGGCGGGATGGGTAACTACCGGCTCCTCGGCGACAGCCACCTGTTCACGCCCAACGAGCCGAACGCGGTCATTGTCAACTACTATCTCAAGGCCAAGGCCTCCGGGCCGGTCAAGGTCACGGTCGCCGATCCTTACGGGACGGTCGTCGCCGAGCTCGCCGGCAGGGGAGAGGCCGGACTGAACAGTGTCACCTGGAACATGCGGCCGAGGCGGACGGGCCAGCAGGCCCCGAGGCTCCGCGGCCCGGGCGCGGGGATGGTCGAGCCGGGGGAGTACGTTGTCACGGTGGAGGCCGACGGGAAGAAGGCCGTCAAGAAGGCCGTGATCCGCTACCGCCAGGGCTGGACGGCCGGCGCCGTCCCCGTAAAATGGGGGACATGATACCTATTTCCCAATTTCTTGACCGGGGAATCGGCCTCCGGCCGTGCGCAATCCTCCCGGTTGAGGCGAAGCTCCGAAAGGGGCCATGTCCCAAAGGTACGTGTCCCCTGGATGAACAGCTCTCAAAGAGGTGCGCTTTGGAAAATATGAATAGGGCGATTGTCCATATCCGGCGGGGCCGGGAAGCGGGGGCCGCGGCTCTCGCGGCCGTTCTCCTGCTCTTTGGCATATCCTGCTCTGGAAAACGAGCTGCGATGAGCGACTACCCCGTCACGCCCGTGCCGTTCACCGCGGTCAAGGTCGCCGACGCCTTTTGGGCGCCGCGCATCGAGACCAACCGGGCCGAGACCATCCCGGCCATTTTCGAGAAGTGCGAGGAGACCGGGCGCATCGACAATTTCGCCATCGCCGGCGGGCTCATGGACGGCGAGTACAAAGGCGAGCGCTACAACGACACGGACGTCTACAAAACCATCGAGGGCGCCTCGACCTCGCTCATGGTCCATCCCGACCCGGCGCTCGAGGCCTACGTCGACGCGGTCATCGCCAAGATCGCTGCCGCCCAGGAGCCCGACGGCTACCTCTACACGCCGCGCACGGCCAGCCCCGGAAAGGTCCAGCCCGGAACGGGCGAGGAGCGCTGGTCGGAGCTGGCCGTCAGCCACGAGCTCTACAACGCCGGGCACCTCTACGAGGCGGCCGTCGCCCACCATATGGCGACGGGCAAGCGCACGCTCCTCGATGTCGCCCTGAAGAACGCCGATCTCGTGGTCCGGACCTTCGGGCTTGAGCCCGGCAAGCGCCGGGGCTTCCCCGGGCACCAGGAAATAGAGCTGGCCCTGGTCAAGCTGGGGCGCCTGACGGGAGAGCGCGACTACCTCGACCTAGCGAGGTTTTTTCTCGACCAGCGCGGCCCCGGCGTCGAACTGAGGCAATATCCGCCGGGGAACCGTTTCGCCATTTACAACGACCCGACGCAGATCCAGGCCCATAAGCCCGTCCTCGAGCAGGACGAGGCGGTCGGGCACGCCGTGCGGCTCACATACATGGCCTCGGCGATGGCCGACATCGCCGCCCTGACGGGAGACCGGGCCTATTTCGAGGCCGTCCGGCGGCTCTGGGAGAACGTCGCCGGGCGCAAGATGTATCTCACGGGCGGGGTCGGCTCGCGCCACGACCGGGAGCGGTTCGGCGAGGACTACGAGCTGCCCAACCTCACCGGCTATCTCGAGACCTGCGCTTCGATCGGCATGGTCTTCTGGAACCACCGCATGTTCCTGTCGACCGGCGACGCCGCCTACGTCGACATCATGGAGCGGGCCATGTACAACGGCGTGCTGTCCGGCGTGTCGCTCGACGGGACGCTCTTCTTCTACCCCAACCCGCTCGAATCCGACGGGAAGTACCGGTTCAACAAGGGCCGGGCGGGACGGGCGCCGTGGTTCGGCGTGGCCTGCTGTCCCGGGAACGTCAGCCGCTTCCTGCCCTCGGTGCCGGGATATGTTTATGCGACCAAGGGCGACTCGCTCTATGTCAACCTGTTCGTCGCCGGCGAGGCGAAGGTTGAGGTCGGCGGGCGGCCGGTCGGGATCGTCCAGGAGACGCGCTACCCATGGGACGGTTCCGTTCGCATCACGGTCACGCCCGAAAGAACGAGGACATTCGCCGTTCACGTCCGCATCCCCGGTTGGGCCCGTGGCGAGCCCGTGCCGACGGACCTTTATTCCTATAACGACAGCGGCGTGGGCGGGAACGAGGCTTCGCTCCGCGGCAACGGGAGCGGCAACGGCGCCGGCCCCAGGGCCGGGGCCTCCGTCCGGGTCAACGGCCAGCCCGTGAGCGCGGACCTCGACAAGGGCTACGCCTGCATCCGGCGCACATGGAAAAAAGGCGACGCGATCGAGCTTGACCTGCCGATGGAACCGAGGCGCGTCGCGGCCCACCCGGCCGTCCTGGATGACGCGGGGATGGTGGCCGTCGAGCGCGGTCCGCTCGTCTACTGCGCCGAAGGACCCGACAACGACGGCCGGGCGCTCGGCATCGTCCTTCCGGAAGAGGCGCCGCTTCGGGCCGAGGAACGGCCCGATCTCCTCGGAGGCGTTGTCGTCCTCGCCGGTGAAGCACTCGTCGCCGATCCTTCGGACGTGTCGATGGTCAGCGACGCCGGCGCCGGGAAAGACGTCGCGGCCGACGACGAGGACCACGCGCCGCCCGTCGCCCGCCGCCGCTTGGCCCCGAACGCCCGCCTCGCCCCACGTCCGCTCGTCCTCATCCCGTACTACGCCTGGGCCCACCGCGGCGACGGCGAAATGGCCGTCTGGCTGATTACGCCTGTTGCAAAACGCGAGCATCGTCGATTTTATTTGCCTCTGGAAGCAACACGACATTTCAGGAATCAGTGTTTATATCATGGGGTGGTCAATAAATACGGAGGGACAATCTGAGTGAGAGCTTAGTTGGATGCCCAATAAGTTGTAGCAATCAAATGGAATCTATGGACGAGACCAAGCACTTGACATATTTTCTCAATAAATGTAAGAGGTTCTCTTCCATTTAGTGTGGGTTGACCCGATTTAAGGGAGCCCGGCGGCCGTG
>CAYREO010000023.1:0-42553 GCA_964423315.1 uncultured Eubacteriales bacterium
ATTGATTACTAATGGTTATGCGGCTTTTTGGCATCTAGCCGTGTCAAACTCGGGTAAGAATAGATAGCTGTTTTATGAGGCAATCAAGGACAGCGCCGATCCAAGAAGGCTTTGCAAACGCTTGTTGTCGCACCTTGCAATCGCGGATGATATATGATATTTGTTTGCAAAATGTATTGGCTTCTGCGGGCTCAGAGGAGGCCGGCGTAACTTCCGGTGGGGCCGGTGCCGGCGAAAATGGGCCTGCTACCGCGCCATCCGGGATCGCCATCGGGCCCGAATCCTGACAAAAGGAGGATCGCAATGTTGAGAAAAGCCCTCGTCAAGGGATTGTTCCTGGCGCTCATGTTTGCCGGGGCTGGGGCCAAGACCCTGACCTATAACGACCTGAGAACGGTCAATCTCAACGACTTGGGGATCCCAACGGACGAACGGTCGACCCAAGTGCTCATCTCGGCAGGGAATGTCGTCTTTGGGGCGACGTCCGGCCGGCGATGCCATATCTTCAGCTTCGAGCCGACCGCCGCCCGTTTCCGCGACCTGGCCGTGCTCGACGGCCCGAACACTATCCTCAAGGGCCTGGCACTTGACGGGGACACTCTTTACATCGGGACCATGCTGACCCCCTCCCAGATTTGGTGGGAGTCTCGTCGACGAGGCGTTAACCTCGAGCTAGAGGATGTGAACCTTTTACCGCTTGACTCAAGCTGGAAGACGGGACGCCTCTATCGCCTCAAGGATATCCACGGCGACAAGCCAGAGTTGACGGACCTGGGGATCCCCGTCCCCGGGCAGGGTATCCACACGCTCGCCGCAGACGGTTCGCGGGGCCTCGTGTATGGGCTGACCTCGCCGTCGGGGAGGCTCTTCATCTATAACACCAAGACAGGTCTGACGGAAACGCTCACCTTTGGAACAACGGCCTCTTACGTGTCCAACCACATGGTCGGCGTAGTCGAGGTCGTCAAAGATGTGACCTCCTTCACGCCCGGCGAGGTCGAGTTCAACAACAAGCTCGTCTCCAAGGTCCTCCACGTTTGCCCTGACGGGACCCTGTTCACCTCGGGCTGGGATGGTCAGATCCTGAGATACGATCCTCGCGTCAAGGAGGGGTCCCGCAGGGTTTCTGTGGTGGCCAACATCCCCGCGGTGCCCGGGCGTCACCAGTGGAACCGGCTCGACGAGATCGCGGAGCATAACGGCGTTCTCTATATGGGGACCTCGGACGGCTATATTCTCAGGTTCGACCCTGCCACGGAGTCACTGGAGAACTTCGGCAAGCCTATCCGGGCCATCGAGGTCATGGGCTTGGCTGTCTCGCCGATCGACGGCAAGATTTACGGCCTCAGCGGCGGGGACCTCGAGGGCGTCAGCCGCTTCTGGTCGCTCGACCCCGCCCGGGGCGTCTTCGAGGTCGACTATCCTCCCGTGCGGATGTTCAACCTAAAACCCATGGCCGACATCGTCAGCCTGTCCGACGGGACGCTGGTCATGGCCGAGACCGAACGGTGCGCCAATCTCTGGGTCCTCAAGCCCGGGGAGCGGAAGGTCTATCCCACAACCGAGCCGGCCATCCCGGTCCCCGATTTGACGGCCACCCCGCATCAGGGGCTCGATCATCCGGAATATTTCGCCAAGCACAAGAAGCTCGAGGTCGAAGTCTTTCCCATTCCTTCGACCATGCACGGAGGTTCCGGCTACACGGCCATCCAGGCCGACGACGCCGGTCGTATCTACATCGGAGGCGCCTACTACGGGAAGTTCGCCCCGCTTATGCAGCTCGACCCGGGCACGGCGAAGTGGCGCCTGATCTTCCGGTCCGACGAGCTAACCCGCGAATTCGGGCGGGGTCAGGGCATTCCCGGCAAGATCCACACCAAGCTCAGGCTGGGGAAAGACGGCCGGATTTACGGGGCGATGAAGCCCGGGTATGAATTCGATGCCACCAGCTATGTCGGCGAATCCCCCTACGGACGCCGCGGCGGGCAGTATCCGTCCCATTTTTTCGCCTATGATCCGTCCACGGATCGGACCGAAGATCTGGGGCCAGCTTACAAGCAGGACGGCATCGTCGGCCTGTGCCTGGACCTTGACCGCGGATTCCTCTACGGCATGTCGGAGTTCTCGGGACACTTCCTCGTTCTCGACCTTAAAACCGGACGGACCTGGAACGCCGGATCCTGGTCGGGGACCTTCTCCAACCGGTACATGGCCATGGATCCCGTCACCGGACGCGTGTTCCACAGAGGCGAGATCACCCCCGCCGGCCGGGCTTACATGACCGTTTGGGACCCCGAAGCCTTCCGGTTGGCGGACATCGAGATCGCCCCCGAACAAGGTCTGACGTTCACCCATTCCTATGCCATAACGGCCGGCGCTCCGGGCGACCACCATGTCTATGGGGCCGCAGACGGGCGCCTGGTCGAAATGGATACCATCCCGGGGCCCGACGGCAAGCTCCATGTCCGGCCTGTCTGCACGCTCGCCGTCGACGGGGAAACCCATCCCGGCTACATCTATTCCATCGAGACCGGTCCCGACGGGCGCATCTACTGGGCCTGCAATTATGGCGACCATGGACTCGTCCCAATGGCCTTTTTCGCGTGGGACCCCAAAGCCAGGACCAAGACGTACCTGGGAACGGCCAGCCTAGGCGGGCGATGGATCGGCGGGATGACCCAAGGACTATGCTTCGACAAGGACGGCAACATGGGTGTCCATGTCCTCTACGCGAAGTTGCCGCCGGACATGTTCCGGCTGACCCGGCGTACCGCCGATTTCCACTACCGGGACATCGAGCCGCAACCTCATTATCTGGGTTACCCGCATCATTACCCGGACACATACTACTCGGTCTTTTACGTGAAGAACGCGACGCGGATCCGCTGAGGGTCCCCGGCCTCCCTCATCCGCGGTTCAGAAAGTCAGGAGGGGCCGGCCGCTCTTAAGAGCGCCGGTCAGGACTTCGCCCATGGGCTCGACCCTGATGCCGAGCCCCTGCAGGGCGTCGACGACGCCGTACAGCCGGGCACAGACAGCGCAGGCCTGCACGCGAACGCCGTCCTCGAGCATGGCCCGGACGTCGGCCTGGAGGCTCTCATCGGCGGCCAGCAGCCGGGCCGACGGCCCCCAGATGATCAGCGAGACGTCGGCGAACCAGCCGGCCCTCTTGGCGTTATGGACGTACATAAAAGCGACCTTGTGGGCGACCTCCGGGTCGCCGCTCGTCCACAGCACCGTCAGGCCTTCCGCATCGCGAGCGGACTTTGCCGGAGCCCCCGAGCAGGCGCTGACGACGGCCACGGCGATTCCCGCCAGAGCGATCCATCTCGGGAGATGTAACATGGACGTCT
Organism: uncultured Eubacteriales bacterium; assembly: GCA_964423315.1. GTDB lineage: Bacteria > Acidobacteriota > Aminicenantia > Aminicenantales > Saccharicenantaceae > RBG-16-66-30. The sequence continues at coordinate 3,354 of CAYREO010000023.1, forward strand.
CCTTGCTCTATCGTTCCGGGAGGCGATACCAGCTTCCCAGCTGGCGGTCGACGTGGTTGAGGACGATGCGGGAGGAGTTCCCGCGGACGCCGGCCTTGCTCACGGCCCTCACTTCCAGCGTGTTCCGGCCCGAGTCGAGGAACCAGGTCCAGTCCGCGGGCACCTTGCGCCAGCCGAGCCCGTTTGGATCGGCCTCGAAATGGTCGAAGTTGGGCGTGTAGGTCTCGAAGTGGAGGAACAGCCGGTCATTCCCGAAGCTCGACGTGGCGTCGATGTGGACCAGGTTCAGATCGGGCCAAAGATCCTGCGGCCTGTCGGTGTGCCGGGAGTATTGCCTGTGCCTCGGGGTCCTTTCGTCATACCAATTGAGATAGCCGTCCCAGGGCCACCAGGATTGGCCGTGGTTCAGTGGCCGCGGCGTCGGTTTGGCGTACCAATTGTTCCTGGTCACGGCTCGCATACGAGCGGCGTTGCTGAAGCCGGTCAGGGTGGGGCGGCCCTCCGTATAATCGGTCGTCGGGTAGGAACGGGATCCGCGTTCGACGGGGAAGGGCTTCCCCTCGACAGGCACGGACCAATCGATCCAGTCGGACATCCAATCGATGGGCCTGTCAGGGAAGTAGTAATCCAGCCAGAGACGGTGAAGCTCTAAGAGGTTGAGGGGCTCGCCGGTCCCCTTCAAGGAATTGTAATGGTTGGCGTATGCGCCGGCGGCGTTGGTGGCGTCCAGACAGATCCACTTCCCGAAATCGTCGTTCCAGACCTCGATCAGCTCATGGCCTATGCTGTTGGTGAACTTCGCCTGCCACCCGTGAGCCATCAACAAACCGGCAAGGAAGAGGTTGTATTGGATGCACATCCCCCCGCGGCCTGCCTGGTTGAGCCGCTTGACTATAGACAGCGCGTCCCACCCGGGATATTCCCCGTAGGGCCCGCCGATGGACCAGCGCTTGGCGGCGTAATCCATCAACCGGACTTGGGCGCCGAAGGAGGTCCGGGCGTCCCGAATGACCTCGGCGGTGTTCTCGCGGAGCCTAAGCTCCTCGAATTCGGGCCTGTCCCAGGATTCCCATTCCCAGTCGGCGGAGGAATACCGGATCCTCGGGTTGTCGACGGAGACGATGAAGAGATTGTCCGGACGGGGGGCCTTCTCGAGGAGCTCGGCTTCGACCACGGCCGACCGAACGACGGGCGTGACCAGCGGATCGAGAGTCGAGAGGACGGCCTTGAACTGGACATAGCGCCTGTTCAGCGCGACACCGTCGATATCAAAAGAGAGAAAGGCCCCCCCGCCGATCCTCACGTAAGGCGTCCATTCCTCGGAGAAAGGGCTTGGATCCGTCCCCTTGCGTAGGAAATAGTCCACGGCCGTGCCGGGGGGGACGTCGGCTTCGACGCTTAGGCTTACCCTCTGGATCTCCCGGAGAGGGACGATAAACTCATGACCATCCCCCCGCCAGAGATCGATGACGGGGCTGGCCAGCCATCCCGAAGGGACGTGCCGGTCAAGGCTGAGCCGGATGTTGTATTCGGCCCGAGTCCGTCCGTCAGGGCCGAAGGGGCTTTGCCTCCAGGTCCTGCCACTGTCGGAGGACCTAAAGGACGTCTTTCCCACGGGCCCGGGATCGCCGCCGCCCGAGGCAAATTCATCCTCCCGGGCGAGTTGGAGGTCCCATCCTTCCTCTTCGGCCGAAGCCTCCGGGCAGAAGAGCTCGATCGTGTTGTCGCCTTTCCTCAACCATGAGACCGGGAACTCCACCCAACGATAGGATTCTCGCGAGTCCCTCTCGGGGTCCCACAGCCCCACGGAGCTCGCGTTCCCGTTGACCCTGTATCGGAGCGGGAAACGGCCCGGACGCCCGCGAAAGTAGAAAACCAGCCATGCACGATGCGCCCGGGCGTCGCTCAAAGCAAGGACCTTCTTAGCCCTGTGGGGGCCCCAGATGACGTCGTGGTGGACGCCCTTGTCGCTGTAGCTGGCGCCCGGCGCATCATTCTGAACGAGGACCATGTCGAACAGGCGAACGCCGCCCTGGGGATGCCGCATCACGCCGGCGGCGAACCCTGTGTCATAGATCCTTTCTCCGTTGCCCTCCCAACGGGTTCGCACGGTCTCCGTCGGCATGGCCGAAGAGGGGAGAGCCGCCAAGATCAAGGCCGATAAGACGGTCACGGCGAGGAGTCTCAATTGCCCCCCTTGCCGCGCAACTCCCGCGACAGACGGTCCGCTGCCCCTTGCATCGTTCGGGGAGGCTCGATTTTGACGAGATAGGGCCTCATTATCCTGCTGTTGGAGGGGTCGTACATGTTCTGATATCCCCGCTGCGGCGGAGCGACGTAGCGGCCGTTCTCGTCCGTTTCCCAGGTGCTGACGGAAAAATACAGGGTGTGGTCCCGAGCGACCATCGATCCGTAGCAGGTCTTGTGGACATCCACAAGCCCGAGGTAGTAGAACTTCTCCTCCTTGATGTCGAAGACGGTCAGGATTTTCTTGTCGTCCTTCCTCAGGCCCGAGGTCCCTCCGAGAAAGTAGATGCGTCCCCACTCCTCGTCCAGGCACGGCGCCGGGTTGTAGGACCTCAGGTCCGACCGTCCGAAAAGATGCCCGTAGGTCTTGGAGGCGCCGGTGCGCGGGTCGAACTTCCAGAGTGTCCCGTTGAACGTGATGCCGTAGATGACATTCTTCGAGGTGACGACGTGTCCGCGCAGAGTCATATCGGGATCGGACGGGAGCTTCAGGTCCAGGTCGGTAAACGTCTCTGTGTCCGGGTTGAAGCGGGTCAGGCCGCCGTGCTCGTTGGGGAAGTAGACCCGACCGGCGCGGTCGACGATCATGTCGCGGGCCGCGTTCATCCGTCCCTCAAGGCCGTACAGCTTGAGCTCCCGGGTCCTGACATGGACCCTCCAATACCGGCAGCGGTCCACCGACAGGCCGTGCACGACGTCCCGCCTCTCGTCGTAGCTCAGACAGACCACCCCTCCTGCCGGACAGGGAATGCCCATATTGTCGAGTTGCCCTGTCCGGCTGTCATACCTCAGAATGGCCCCCCCCGTGTAGCTTTTCGGGTAGAAGGCCCGGGTTCCCTCATGCTCGTAGGAAGAGCCCATGTACCCTGCCGTGTAGAGGATGTCCCGTGAATCGGTCACGATGCTGGCATGGATCTTGCCGTGACCCGGGGTTTCAGCGTTGGAGAACAATCCGCTGGCCCGGTCGACCTCGAAGGCCACTTCCACCGAATCCGTCCGGGGATCGTACGCGCAGACCGTCGTGTTGCCGAATCCATAGGGCCTGTCGTACCTTTCTTCCCGCCAGAGACGATCCGTTCCCTCATGATCTCCTCCAGAGAACCAGATCCTCCCGTCGGAGGTCTCACAGATCTTGCTGTAATTGGCCTCCTGGTAGTTCGCCCCGTTCCAGAACAACCCTTGGGCCATGAACTTCCGGAAGGGGATGTCGGCGAGGCCGTCCCCCAGCTCGGGAGCGGCCATGGCGGCCGCGCTGACCGCGGCGAGAACCAGCAGGGAGCTCCCTCGGGCCCGGGCCCGAAACGACGCCCATAACTTCATCTTGATCCCTCATAGACATAGATATAGGAATTGCGGAGATTCTCGGCCATCAAGATGCGGCCGTCCCGGTCGGCGCAGATGACGCTGCACTGAGCCGTGCTCGTCGGCCAGCCCAGGCAGTCGAGCGATCCTGTGGCCGGATCAAGGCTAAGGAGCCACGAATTATCCTGGTCGCGCCCCCCGAGCATGTAGAGTTTCCCGTCCCGGCCGTAGGCCAGGGAACGGATGTTCCAATAATTGAAGGCTTTGCCCCGGTTGATCACGGTGGACGTCGACGGGTGGAACTTAAAGAGGAAACCGTCCACTGAGGACCCGCACCAGAAACCGCCGTCCCGCGCCCGGATAGAGGCCGGGATGGTGTTCTCATACAGGGGGTCGCTGTCCATGCCCTTTTGGACGGGGATCACGGCCCCGGTGGCGACGGGGCTGTCGGCGTCGGGAGTCAGCCGGAAGAGGCGTCCTCCGGCCGCCCCGGAATAGGCCGCGAAATAAAGTGTCCCGGAGTCGTCCAGCATGAGAACCCGGGGGACACCACGCCAGGAGACTCGGCCCAGGTCCTTGACCCGCCAAGTTTTCTGGATCTCTCCGTAGTCCCGGCGCTCCCCCGTCTGGAAAGAGAGAGCCCGGAGGTGGCCGTCTGGGTAAGTGACAGCGAAGACCCGCCCCCGGGACTCGTCGACCGCTAGGCAGCGGATCCCCATGCCCGCAGCGAGAACGCCCAGGTCGCGGAAACTCCCTTCGCCCGGATCGTAGGTGAACAGGCGGCCCCCTTCATACCCGTGGTCCCCGTCGAGTGTGGCGTCGGCGCAGGAGGTTGCGCCGAAAAGTAGCCCGGCGCCGGGGGCCAGATCGGTCACCTGGGTTTGTCCGGGCATTCTCGAGGTCACGTCGAGGATGTGTTCCACGGATCGGCCGTCGGTCCTGAAAAGATGACACGCCTGGCCTCCCCCGGTGGCTTCCGTTGCGCCGTAAACCCAGCCGTCCATCATCAGGACCATGTCGGTGACGGCGCTTTCCCCGCCCCGGATGGGGCCTCTTGGGCCGTTCGAAACGAGAAGGGGCGGCCCGAGCTTGGCGGGATCGATACCGCCAAGCCTCTGAGCCCCGATGACGACCGCCGTCAAGGCAACTGTCGATATCAGGAGCGCGATGATCCGTTGCCTCATGGAAACCTCCTTCGTGGCTAGGAGTTCGTCTCCGGCGACAACTACGGCCGTCCGGGATGGACCTGGCTCACGCTAGCCACTCGTGAGCTTCTCTGACCAGTCGGGCCAGCGGCAATCCATAGGGGCAGGCCCGTTCCATGGCCTTCAGCTCGGGGCATTCTCGATACCGCCGGGACTGAGGCATGCGCTGATACATTGTCCGGGAACTGGCCGTTTCCCCCGAGAGAAAATAGCCTCTGAACCGGAGGATCTCCGACACGGCCGGTCCCTGGGGGACGGCCCTCGAGCAGGCCCCGCACATCCGGCAGGTCACTGCGCCCAAGCGGCGGGCCATGATGCGTAAACCCCGGGATTCCCGTTCCGACAGATGACCGGATGCGGCCCGGAGGTTCTGCTCCAGCTGATCCCGGTTGAAGAGGATGTTACCGAAGGCTACTACCCCGGGGACGTCCAGGGCCCAGTGGATCAAGGCAGTGGCGATGCTGCCGTCGTTCGGCAGGTGGTCGCGGACCTGCTCGCGCAAGCCCTCGATATGGTCCCAGGTCCTGGTCCCCCCCAGGAAGACCTTCATGGCGACGATGGCGATGCCTTTGGCCCCGGCCTTGGCAATGATCTCGAAATACCGCTCCCCCGTATGGCGGTTCGGGAACGTCTGGGACGAGAAGTAATCCTGGGGGACGGTCGGATTGACGGGGACCTGGATCAGGTCGAACATGTCGCTCTCGACGGCGGCCTCGAAGACCTCCGCCGTGTTGATGTGCTGGGAGAGCATCAGGAAGCGGGTCCGCCCCCGGCGCTTCAGCTCTTCGAACGCCTGGACCGCGCCCATCCGGCTCTTGACCTCCTCGGCGTTCCGGTACATGGAGTGGATCTTGAAGCCGTCGATCATCTCCAGGCCTGCCCGCTTGCGGCTGCGCTCGAAGATCTCGATGGCCTGGTCCTTGTCCAGACTGCCGACGGTCGTATCGCAAGCGAAGGAATCGCGATCCATCCGCCGGAAAAGATCGTAGGGGGCCGGGTCCCTCCAGTGGCCGATCTTATGCCAATAGTTGACCCCCGATTCAAGGGCGATCCGGTACATCTCTATGCTTCCCATCCAGTCGCCGAGGAAGACCGAGGACCGGATGCCGGTTCGCCCGAGCGTTGTGAAGCGCATTTTCGTAGGGTCCTCCATTCTCGCCAGCAGGGGGGCCGCGCCTGCGGCCGTGAGGGTGGCTAATAGGAAGTTGCGCCGGGTCAAAGAGAAGGAACTGAGGGGGCTTTTTTTCGCGTCGGCCATTTCGGTTTCCTTGCTTCGGACGCTCAAGGGATCCGCTCCGTTCGGGTGATGAATCGTCGGAGGGAGCGGACCGTCCTTTCTAAGTGGTCTGTATACAGCTTCCGGCCGATGTCGGCGTTCCCGAGGATCACCGGATTAGCGAGGAAGTCCTCGGCGGTCCGAAGCAGCCCGTATTCCGGTTTGCGGAGAGCTTCGAAACGCGGCCCTCCGTACAGGACGTACCAGCCCAACCCGGCCAAGGCCTTCCACCGGGTCAGTGCCTTCCTGGGATCGCGGGACGCGGCGGCATTGACGCTTCGCAGGCGGTTTTCGTCGAGGACGCCGAGAAACGCAGCCAAGCTATGCTCCCCCGAGTCGGCGTGGGAACAGCGGATTCGACCGAAACGGGGGACGACGACGCCGTCGCCCTCGAGAGGGACAGCGAAAAACACGGGGACGCCGACCGCCATGGAGAGAGCTTGTTCGCGCTCTTTGAGGAAATTATTCCCGCCGTGGCCGTTGATGAGGGCGACGCGGGACACGGGGCGGGCCCAAAGGGCGATGTCGCCGCGGATGTCAGCAGCGACCCGGCGGGCCATGACGTTCGGCGGAACCCAGAGAGGGCACCAGTCCCGGGCGATCTTGCCGACACGGTCTGAAACATAAGGAAGGTGCTTTCGGTATGGGAAGCCGGTCCGCACAGAAACATCGAGGGCGGTGCGAGCGGCAAGATGATCATCTATCCAGCGGGGGAGGGCGGGACCGTGGGCCTCGTCGATAGAGCCCAAAGAATATAGCAGGACATCCCCTGTTAGGCGGGTTAGCTTATTGGCTTGCATTTTTGCCACTTATCTAAAATATATCATATATCCGATTTACTATCCATAGAATATTAGGAGGGTCAGGATATCCATGATACCTGGGTCCTATGAGTTTTTTTTCCAGATGATACAAAACGCGATGGACGGCGGGCGGTTAAGGTCCCGCTGCTGAGCCTGGACGAGCGGGGCTATGTTGTCGCCTCCAAAGAGCAGGTCGAAGCCCTGTTCCAGATCATCTTCAAACAGGCCGAGGTTCGCACCACCTTCGTCACCACCAACCTCATCCCCTCCCAGTGGGGCAAGATCTTTGATTGAAATTTTCGTGACCGTCAATTAAGAACCCTCATGTTCGGCAACGCTATCAAGATGGGGATGTCGACCTACTTGTTCACCCCGTCTAGCCCTTAGGACCAGGTTTCTTCGACGCGGATTATCACCAACGAAACAGGGACGTTGGTGTATCCGGGGGCTTATGATCCGTACGGGGGGACCCAGAAGGCCTGGGTCTCGACCTTCAATTCGGCCCGGATGTTCTCGGGGAAGGAGCGGGACCAGGGATCCGGCCGCCCGGCTCTCGGCCCGGAGCTCAGCGCGTCCGGCGCGCGGCGGGGGTCCGGGCTATGAGCAGGGTCGTCGGGAAGCCGAACATCTCGCTCAGCGGGACCTCGGCGTCGACCCGCTTCTTCCCCACGTCGTCCCCCATCCCCGTCTTCAAGAAGCAGCTGGCCCCAGAATAAAGCCGGGCGGACGGGAACGAGCCTTGGCTTATTTTGGCGCCCCGGAGGTTCATGTCCATGACATTAGCCCGGTTCTTGAGGCTTTTCTCCTGCTCGGCCCTCCGGGCCCTGAGCTGTTCCTTCGAGGTTGTGACCGGGAGCGCGCTTAGGCCCGGGGTCATCGCCTCCATCCAGACCTTCGGCGCCCGGATCAATCTTCATTTGTGGCTTTTCGCGGCTATTGACAGAGCCGTCCGGCCTGAGATAGAGCTCCGCTGTGGTGAGGAGGGGAGATTCATCGACCGGAGCGGGAATTCCCGCGCCACGGAAAAATGATGCTCTTATCCTTCTTCCGACTTCAAGCCCTTCCTCAACGAGTCCAACGCTATGAAGCGGGCCTTCGAGACCAGGGCCGCCAACGAGCCCGGGTACCTGAAATCGGCCCTCGACCAGGTCGAGGGCCGCGAGAACTAGTTTTCAGCGGTCCCGGTGCCGGAGGATCTGGACCGCGTCACGGCCGGAGATGGCCGCGAAGGGGACCCCTCCTCCGCCCACGACCCAATGGCCGGCCGTGGCGAAGTTCCGTAGTCCCGGCAGCGTCTTGGGGATGCGGGCCATGAAGGTCCGCGGCGTGAGGTCCCAGCCGATCGAGCTCCCCTTCCAATTCCCCGTGTAGCGCTCGATGGTCAGCGGCGTGGCCACGTCGCGCATCTCGACCCGGCCGCCGAGGCCCGGAAAGCGCTGTTCGAGGAGACCGACCACGATATCCGCGGTCTTCTCCTTCTCCTCCCGGTACCGGTCCGGGGCCAGGCCGCTCCAATAGTCGTAATCCGAAGGCAGGACGACGCGGACGAGGGTCTTCCCCGCCGGGGCGAGGGTCGGGTCGTAGTTGTAGACCATGGGCCGCAGCCAGGCGATCCTCGAGCCGGCCAGCGCGACGGGTTCCTTGAGGCGGAAGACGTGCCCGAAGCTCGCGCGCGGAAGCTCCGGGAACTCCCTGGCCACGCCCAGCGCGACCATGACGGGTGACGGCCCGGCCGGGAACGAGGCGTAGATCCTCCGCAGCCGCCGGCCGACGTAGCGCCCCTCGAGGAGCTCGAACAGCGTCGTCCGCCCGTCGATCGCCGAGACCACGAGATCGGCCCGGACCTCGCTCCCGTCGGCCAGCCGGACGCCCGCGGCGCGCCCGTTCTCGACGATGACGCGGGCGACGCGGCTGCCGTAGCAGACCTCGCCGCCGAGCTCGACGTACCGGCGCTCGACGGCCCCGGCCAGGGCGGCCGCCCCGCCGACGGGATAGCCGGCCGCCTTCCGATGCAGGACGGCCGCGAACATGGCCAGGACGGCCATCGGCAGGTCCTCCGAGAAGAGGGCCCTCATCTCGAAGAAGGCGTCCCGCAGAAAAGGGTCCCGCAGCCGCCGCGAGAAGTCCGCGACGGTCACTTTTTTCCACGATCCGAGCATCCGCAGGAGGGGGAACGATTTGGCCAGCAGGCGGAACTTCTCGACCGGGGTGAGGAGCTCGAGGGCCTTGTCCACGGGCAGCGCGTGCCTCAGGAACACGCGGGCCGCCCCGACGAACCCGTCGATCGCGGCCTGGTCCTCGGGGGCGAGCTCGAGGAGATGGGCGCGGAGGCGGTCGAGGTCGGCGTGGAAGCGGAGCTCGCGCCCCTCCCCGCCGTCGACGGTGATCAGATGGTCGCAATCGACGAAATCCACGCCGGGCACGACGCCCAGATCGCGCCAGAGAGTCTCGAAGGCCGTGCCGGGAGCGGTGCCGATGACGAGGGCCAGCCCGCCGTTGATCGTGTAGCCGCCCCGCGTCCAGCACGTCGCCAGGCCTCCCGGCCCGGCGCCCTGCTCGAGGACCGTCGTCGCGTAGCCCTCGAGCCGGCCGTAGCAGCCGGCGGACAGGCCGGCCACTCCCGCGCCCACGATGACGATGGACTTCATCGGCCCTTCCTGATCCTGTCCTTGATGGCCCGGAAGCGGGGCTCTTCGGTCGCTTCCCGCCAGGCCGGATGGTCCAGGTCGGAGAACGCGAACAGGACGGTCGGCAGGAAATAGTCCCGGTTGGCTTCGGACCTCTCGAGCTCGGCCAGGCCCCGCTCTCTGTCGCCGAGGCCGATCAGGCAGAGCGCGCGGAGCAGGGGCGAGACATACTTCCGTTTGAGGGTCCGGAACGACTTCAGGCCGGGCTTCAGGCCGACCGCGAGCCGCGCGGGCGCGGGCAGGAACGGCTCGCGTTCCATGGCCTCGAGCCGGACCAGCGTCCGCCGCGCGTCCTCCGGCCGGCCGGCCATGGCATAGGCCAGGCCCGCCCAGCCGAGGGCGTAGGTCAAGCCGAACGACGCGGCCTTCTCCAGACTTTCGACGGCCGCGGCGGGGAGAGCCGGCGTGGCCAGGAAGGTGAATCCCTGGAACAGATGCGCCATCGGCTGGTGGGGATTCATGGTCACGGCCCGCAGGGACTCCCGGCGTCCTTCCTCGATCCGGCCGAGGCAGCAGAGGCCCACGCCGAGCAATGCCCGAAAGAGCGAGGTCATCGGGTCCTTGGAAATGGCCGCGTTGATCTCGGACAGGGCCTCCTCGCCCTGGCCCGTGATCATCAGGCTCGTCGCGAGCCAGGCGTGCGCGTACGAGTCGGCCGGGTTGAGCTCGATGCTGCGCCGGAAGCGGGCCTGGCTGGCCGCGAAATCCCAGTCGTGATTGGACGAGATGAAGGCGAGAGAACTGTAGGCTTCGCCGAGGCCGTCGTCGATCGCCAGGGCCCGGTCGAGGGCCGCCTTGCTGCGGGCGTAGGCCTCCCGCGGGGGGATATAGGCCCACATGCCGAGGATGTTGAAGACGTCGGCGATGCCCACGTGGGGCTGGGCGTAGTCCGGGTCCTGGGCGATGGCCCGCTCGTAGAAGCCCACGGCCCGGACCATGTCGCCCTTGAAGCGGCGGTTCCAGCAGTAGCGGCCGTGAAGGAAGAGGTCGTAGGCCTTCTTGTCCGCCGTGTGGCGTTTGACCAGCCGCTCCTTCTCGCCCTTGAGGAGCTTGAGCTTGAGCTTCTCGACGATGGCCGTCGTGATCTCGTCCTGGATGGCGAAGACGTCGTCCATCTTCCGGTCGAAGCGCTCCGACCAGAGGTGGAAGCCGTCGGCGACGCTGATGAGCTGGGCCGTCACCCGCAGGCTCTTTCCGGCGCGGCGGACGCTGCCCTCGAGGACGGTGTCGACGCTGAGGGTCCGTCCGACCTCGCGGATATCCATGTTCTTGCCCTTAAAGGAGAAGGCCGAGGTCCGGGCCGCGACCCGTAGTCCGCTCACCTGGGCCAGGGCGTTTATCAGCTCCTCGGCCAGGCCGTCGCCGAAGTACTCGTTCTCGGGGTCGGCGCTCATGTTCTTGAAGGGCAGGACGGCGACGGCGGGAAGGTTCGGGGGCGGAGCGAAGGCGGATGGGATCGAAGCCGGCGGGATCGAGACCGTGGCCGAGACCGAGGCCGCGGCTGGATGTCCGGCCAGTCGACGGACACCCGCGGCGACATCGGAGGCCCGGGCGAAGCGGTCCCGCGGGGGCTTGGCCAGCAGCCGCCTGACGATGTCGGAGAAGCCGGCCGGAACGGCCGGCGCCGGAGGGAAGGCCAGAGCGGGCTCGTCGTCGATGACCGCGCGGAGAACGGCCTGGGGGTGCGAGCCGGTGAAGGGGAGCCGGCCCGAGACCATCTCGGCCATCATCACGCCGAGCGACCAGAGGTCGGACCGGTGGTCGACATCCTCGCCCCGGGCCTGCTCGGGCGACATGTAGTGGACCGTGCCGAGGGTCGTCGCGGCGAGGGTCAGGCGGCCGGCGTCCTGGAGCTTGGCCAGGCCGAAGTCGACGACCTTGACCCGCCCGTCCCTGCCGACCATGACGTTTCCCGGCTTGATGTCGCGGTGGACGATGCCCGCGCCGTGGGCTCGCTCGAGGGCGTCGCAGACCTGGACGATGATGAGCGCGGCGTCCGGGAACGGCAGGGGGCCGGCGGCCAGCAGGTCCTTGAGGGAGCGGCCGTCGACGTACTCCATGGCGATGTAGATCCGGCCGTCGCGCTCGTCGATCTCGTAGACGGTGACGATGTTGGGGTGGTTGAGGGCGGCGGCGGCCTGGGCCTCGCGCTCGAAACGGAGGCGGGCGTCGGGATCGCCGGCCAGGCCGGCGGGCAGGAACTTGACGGCCACGGGGCGGAGGAGCTTCGTGTCCTCGGCCTTGTAGACGACACCCATGCCGCCCTCGCCGAGCTTGTCGAGGAGCTTGAAGTGTCCGAAGCTCTCGCCGGTCATGGGCCTCCCCACATCCTCCCTAATCTACAGGTTCACAGGCGGCCGAGTCAATGTCCGGGAGCTTCGGGAATTTGGCGTGCGGCTCGGTCTGGTACCAGAAGGCGACCGAGGCGATGTCGTCCTGGAGCGGCAGTTAGCGGCCGCCCGAGCGCCAGCCCAGGGCCTGGATGGTCACCTTGAGGTCCTTCTCGAAGCGGATGAGGTCCTTGATGTGCCAGCGGCAGAGCCCGAACCGCTGCATGGCCTGGCAGTGGCCGTCGCCCCGGATGACCTGGGGCAGGCCGGAGTACGGCGTCGTGAACTCGTGGTACTGGATCGAGCCGTCGGGGGCCTTGGTGTCGCCGTCCATGTAGAACTTGATCTCGCCCTCGCCCCACCAGCCGTTGTTGTGGACGCCCCAGGCCCCAGAGGTGCCGACGTAGTGGCCCCAGCCGCAGGCGAAGAAGTCGCCGACGGGGCACTCGACCGAGGGCTCGGTGAGATCGACTTGCTGATTCGGCATGAACTTGTCGGGCCGTCCATGAAGGCGAAGCCTTTGGTATTGAGATATCGATAGAAGCCCCGATCGATGATCCTCTTCCAGGCGTTTTGGCCGAGGTCGCGGGCGAGGTCGGCTGCTGGGACGGCCCTGGCGTACAGCTCTCCCCCTTCAGAAAGACTCCCAATCCTTCTGGGCATGTAGCCGATCGCCCTGTAATGTCCATGGTCATCGCGCGTGAAGGTGGCATGGGGCCCGGGGCTCGTTCCCTGCCCGAAAGCCATCTGAAGCTGCGCTTTGTCATTCCGGACGCGTGGACCCAGGGGGCCTGGTTTGCGGATCTCGAATTTTTCCCGGACCGTTCAACAGGGACGGAGCGGCTCGTCTTCAACCAGCTTGTCGCCGAATGCCGGAGCCTCGAAAAATTCCTCAACTCGTGGCACGGAATTGAGGTACAATATGACATGAATGCCTATTCGGGGTCGATGTGGCTGGACGGGGTCCGGATCTTTCAGAAAGCCCCCCTGCAGGTGAGCTTCCCCATGCTCCCGTCAGCCGAGATCTCGCTGTTCACCGACCCCGAGGCGCGGGCGGAGATCTGGGTCGACGATGTCGCGCTCAAGATCGGCAGCCGGCTGTTCGCCGAGTACCGGCCCCAGGAGAACAAGCTGTACTACTACCTGTCGGACCAGATCAGCTCGACGCGGATGATCACCGACGGGACGGGGACGGTGGTGTATTCGGCGGCCCATGATCCGTACGGGGGCATCCAGAAGACCTGGGTCTCGACCTACGACCCGGCGCTGAAGTTCTCGGGCAAGGAGCGGGACGCGGAGTTCCGTTAAGAGCGGCGGGCGGGGGCCCGGGCGATGAGCAGGGTCGTCGGGTCGAGCCGCAGGCCGAGGGCCTTAGGGACCCGCTTGCCGGGTCCCTTGACCAGGTTGAACTGGACCTGCTCGCCTCGGTGTCGCAGGGTGATGAGGACGTCGATGGCGTCCATGAGGCCCTCGAGCAGAAAGGGCACCCCGCTTTCGTCGAAGAGGGGCTCGTCCCCCTTGAGGGAGGCGCTGAACCAGACCTCGAGGCCGAGGCGGGCGGCGAACTCCTTGAACCTCTCGAGGTCCTCCGGTCCGGCTTGGGCGAAGTCGAGGCCGTCGACGATGAGCGTCTCGGCGGGGAAGTTGCCGTGGACGATCATGGCCTCGAGGCTCCGCAGGACCTGCTCGGTCCGGGCCCCGTCCTGCTTGAAGTTCATGATGACCCGGTTGCGGACGATCTCGTCGTAGATGGCCAGGGCGCCCTTCATGCCCCGCTTCTTGGCCATCTCCTTGAAGATGTCCTCGTACCACTTGATGATGTAGTCCACGCGGCTCGAATACGACACGTGGAGAACGGGCTTGCCCTGGATGAGCTTGTCGGCGGCCATGTGGACGAGGCAGGCCGTCTTGCCGACGCCCTTGCGCGAGGCCAGGACCGCGAGCCGGCCTTTGCCGAGGCCCCCGGCCAGCGACCGGTCGAGGACCCGCAGGGGGCTCCTCTTGACGAGCTCTTGCTTGATCTTGAGGGTCACGGGCGTCTCCTTGGTTATTTCCGGCCGTCCCGGTGCGGCTTCTCGCGGTGCTGCTCCATGAGCATCTCGGCCACGGCCTGCGGCACCCGGCCGTATCTCAGGAACTCCATGGTGAACTCGGCCTTGCCCTGGGTCAGGGAGCGGAGGACCGTCGAGTAGCCGAACATCTCGCTCAGCGGGACCTCGGCGTCGACCCGCGAGAAGGTGCCGTCCTCGACGGAGCTGACGATTGTCCCCCGCCGCTGGCTGATGGAGCCGAAGATGTTGCCGGCGAACTCGGACGGGCCCTCGACCGAGACCTTCATGATGGGCTCGAGGATCTGGGGGCCGGACTTCGGATAGACCTGGCGGAAGGCGCCCTGGGCCGCGGTCTGGAAGGCGATGTCCGAGGAGTCGACGGGATGGTAGTTCCCGTCGGTCAGCACGACCCGGACCCCGATGACCGGGAAGCCGATGAGCGCGCCTTTCCGGACGGCCGCCTTGAAGCCCTTGTCGCAGGAGGGGATGAAGTCCCGCGGGATGCGGCCGCCCTTGACCTCGGCGGCGAACTCGTAATCGCCCTTGGCCAGGGGTTCGAGATAGCCGATGATCCGGGCGTATTGGCCCGCCCCGCCGGTCTGCTTTTTGTGGGTGTAGTCGAAATCGACGCGACGGCCGAGCGCCTCGCGGTAGGCGACCTCGGGCCGGCCGGCCCGGACCTCGGCCCTGTACTCGCGCTTCATGCGCTCGATGTAGACGTCGAGGTGGAGCTCGCCCATGCCCTGGACAATGGTCTGGTTGGATTCGGGATCGACGAAGGTCCGGAAGGTCGGGTCCTCCTTGGTGAACCGGCCGAGGGCCTTGGCCATCCGGTCGGCGGCGTTCTTGTCGACCGGGGTGATGGCCAGGGAGATGACCGGCTCCGGAACGTAGAGGGCGCTCATGGCCAGCCGCAGGCCGGGGCTGCAGAAGGTGTCGCCCGAGGCGCACTCGACCCCGAACAGGGCCACGATGTCGCCGCAGCGGGCCTCCTCGATGTCGGCCATGGTGTCGGCGTGCATCCGGACCAGGCGGCCGACCCGGATCCTCTGCTCGGAGCGGGTGTTGACGAGCTCGTCGCCGCGGCGGAGGCTCCCCTGGTAGATGCGGATGTAAGTCAGTTGTCCGTAGGGGCCGTCCTCGAGCTTGAAGGCCAGAGCGCACGTCTTGGCGTCCGGGTCAGGGACAAGGACGCGCTCGGCCCCTCCGGCGTCGAGGTCGGCTGCCTTGTTCTCGACCTCGGCCGGGTTCGGCAGGTAATGAACGACGGCATCGAGCAGGGGCTGGATGCCCTTGTTCTTGTAGGCCGAGCCGATGAACACGGGGACGAGCTTGCGGGCGATCGTCCCGCGACGGACGGCTGCCCGGATGAGGTCTTCGGTCGGCCGGCCCTCGAGGACGGCCTCGGTCAGCTCATCGGAGAACATCGCGGCGGCGTCGAGGAGCTTTTCGCGCCGGGCGGCGGCCTCGGTGAGAAGCTCCGGCGGGACGTCGCCCGTCCGGACGATCTCCCCGTCGGGGCCGTCGAAATAGAGGGCCTTCATGGCCACCAGGTCGATCAGGCCCTCAAAGGCCGTTTCCAGGCCGATCGGCATCTGCATGAGGACGGCGTTGTGGCCGAGCTTTTCGGCGATCTGGTCGCGGACCTTGAAGGGGTTGGCCCCGATCCGGTCGAGCTTGTTGACGAAGGCGATGAACGGGACGTTGTAGCGCCTCAGCTGGCGGTCGACGGTGATCGTCTGGGACTGGACGCCGCCGACCGAACAGAGGACGAGGACGGCCGAGTCGAGGACCCGAAGCGACCGCTCGACCTCGATGGTGAAGTCGACGTGGCCGGGGGTGTCGATGATATTGATGGAATGGCCGGCCCAGGAGACGTTGGTCGTCGCCGAGGCGATGGTGATGCCCCGCTCGCGCTCGAGGTCCATCGAGTCCATCGTGGCCCCGACGCCGTCCTTGCCCTTGACCTCGTGGATCCGGTGGATCTTCTTGCAATAGAACAGGATGCGCTCGGTCAGGGTGGTCTTGCCCGAGTCGATGTGGGCGCTGATGCCGATGTTGCGCATGCTCGCCGTCGCGGTGCTCATGAACGGTGGCCTTCGGTCAAGGATTCATCGCTGGGTGGTTTGTCCGGGCCGGACCCGGCCCGGGTCGGAGGTACGGCTCATCCAGATACGATGGAGCTCCCATTATAGCCGAAACCCGCAGCGTTCTCAACCGTTTCGCCGGGCGGTTGTGCTTGACACGACCCGCCCGTCCCTGTATTTTTGGGCTTTAGGAGTCGAACATGAGCGAACAGTTGCAGGGACTTCTCCAGCGCATCCAGGAGGAAGGCGTGGCCAAGGCCCGGGAAGAGGCCGCCAAGATCCTCGAGGAAGCCCAGGCCAAGGCCGACAGGCTCCTCAAGAAAGCCGAGGCCGACGCGGCGGCCATCGTCGAGGCCGCCAGGAAGAAGGCCGAGGAGCTCGACCGCAACACCCGTTCCGACCTCAAGATGGGCGCCCAGCAGCTCATGGCTTCGCTCAAGCAGAAGATCACCGGCCTCGTCCTGGCCGGGGCGGTCGAGGCGCCGGTCGGCAAGGCCTTCCAGGAGGCCGATTTCGTCAAGGCCCTCATCCTCGAGACCCTCAAGCTCTGGCCCGACCGCGGCCAGGCCCTGAACCTGACCCTTCCGGCCGCCGTTAAGAAGGACTTCGACGGCTGGTTCTCGAAGGCCGTCAAGGGGGCCCTGTCCAGGGAAGTCAAGGTCGACTTCAGCCCGGCTATGAAAAGCGGCTTCACCGTCGCCCCGGCCGGCGGCACCTACAAGATCAACTTCACAGACGAGGACTTCGCCAACCTGTTCAAGACCTTCCTGCGCCCGAGGGTCCAGCGGCTCCTGTTCGGCGAGTGACGGCGGCCCATGCGGAAAGAGCATTTTTATTTCGTCGCCGGCCTGCCCGACATCGGCTTTGAGGAGGGCAAGCTGCCCCTGGTCCCGGAGGACTTCCTGCGGGAGGCCGAGACCCAGCTGGACGCCGGCGAGATGGGCCTCCTCAGGCTGTTCGTCCTGCCGGACGAGATCCGGGACCTCGTCGATGTCCTGTTCGGAGAGGAGCGGGCGCCTCGGGAAGGCGCGCTCGTCGGCCGGGAGACGTGGCAGGCCTACGTCGCGGCGCTCAAGTCCGAGCTCGAGCCCGGCAAGGTCCCGCCCCCGGAGCCTTATGAAAGCCTGCCGCCCTTCGTCGCGGAGCTCGCGGCCGAGTGCCTCTCGAGCGAGGAGAAGCGGCCGCGGCTCTGGTGGGAGCATCGCTTCACGCGGGCCTTTTACGACCACGCGCTGGGCCATCCCAACGGCTTCATCCGGGACTGGTTCACCTTCGACCGGGACACGCGCAACGTCCTGGCGGCCCTGGCCGGGCGCCGGGCGGGCGCGGCGTACGCCGAGCACCTCGTCGGGACGGGCGAGGAGGTCGACAAACTGCGCTCCAGCCAGGCCCCCGATTTCGGCCTCGGCAAGCAGGTCCCGTTGGTCGAGACCCTGGCCCGGATCATGGACCAGGCCGACGCCGTCGAGCGCGAGCGGGCTCTCGACGCCCTGCGCTGGAAATGGATCGACGGGCGGAACTTCTTCGAGTACTTCACCATCGACCGGCTCGTCGGCTATTTCGCCCAGCTCCGCATCCTCGACCGCTGGGCGCGGCTCGACCCGGACGCCGGCCGGGCCGCCTTCTTCGAGACGCTGTCGGCGCTCGAGGCGAGCTTCCGATTCCCCGAGGATTTTTCCTTGACGCCCCGCCGCCGGGGCCATGACGAAACAGGAAGGGAACTCCGATGACCCGAGGCACCGTCAAAGGCATCATATCGAATCTGGCTCTCGTCGAAGTCGACGGCCCGGTCTCCCAGAACGAGATCTGCGCCATCGAGCACGAGGGCGTCAAGCTCATGGCCGAGGTCATCCGCGTCCTCGGCGGAACGGCCTACGCCCAGGTCTTCGAGAGCACGCGGGGACTGCGGCCCGGGAGCCCCGTCGAGTTCGCCGGACACATGCTGGAGGTCCAGCTCGGCCCGGGGATGCTGTCCAAGAACTACGACGGGCTGCAGAACGACCTCAACAAGATGGAGGGCGTCTACCTCCGGCGCGGCGAAAGGACCGCCCCCTTGGACGACGACGTCAAGTGGCGCTTCACGGCCCTCGTCAAGCCGGGCGACACGGTTCGGGCGGGGGACTGGCTGGGCGAGGTCCCGGAGAACTGGATCACCCACAAGATCATGGTCCCGTTCTCGTTCAGCGGCTCGTACGAGGTCAAGTCCGTGGCCCCGGCCGGCGAGTACACGATCCATGACACGATCGCCGTCCTGACCGACGGCGACGGCCGGGACGCCCCGGTGACCATGGTCCAGCGCTGGCCCGTCAAGCTGCCCATCAAGGCCTACCTCGAGAAGTACCGTCCCTCCCGGCTGATGGAGACCGGCATCCGGACGATCGACACCCTGAACCCGATGTGCGAGGGCGGCACGGGCTTCATCCCCGGCCCCTTCGGCGCCGGCAAGACCGTCCTCCAGCACAGCATCTCCAAGCACGCCGAGGCCGACATGATCATCGTCGCGGCCTGCGGCGAGCGGGCCAACGAGGTCGTCGAGCTGTTCTTCGAGTTCCCCAAGCTCGACGATCCGCGGACCGGCCGCAAGCTCATGGAGCGGACGATCATCATCTGCAACACCTCGAACATGCCGGTCGCCGCCCGCGAGGCCTCGGTCTACACGGCCATGACCATCGCCGAGTATTACCGGTCGATGGGCCTCAAGGTCCTCCTGCTGGCCGACTCGACCTCGCGCTGGGCCCAGGCCCTGCGGGAGATGTCGAACCGCATGGAGGAGCTGCCCGGGCCGGACGCCTTCCCCATGGACCTGCCGGCCATCATCTCCAACTTCTATTCCCGGGCCGGCATCGTCCGGC
Organism: uncultured Eubacteriales bacterium; assembly: GCA_964423315.1. Classification (GTDB taxonomy): domain Bacteria; phylum Acidobacteriota; class Aminicenantia; order Aminicenantales; family Saccharicenantaceae; genus RBG-16-66-30. The sequence goes on from CAYREO010000023.1 coordinate 22,194, forward strand.
TGACGAACGGGCAGACGGGTTCGATCACCTTCATCGGCACTGTCTCGCCGGCCGGAGGCAACCTCAAGGAGCCCGTCACCGAGTCGACCAAGAAGGCCGCCCGCTGCTTCTACGCCCTGTCGCAGCAGCGGGCCGACAGCAAGCGCTACCCGGCGGTCGACCCCGTCGACTCCTACTCCAAGTACCTCGAGTACGAGGAGGTCATCGAGTACCTCAACACGCACGTCGCCCCGGACTGGGTCGACCAGGTCCTGTACGCCAAGGACGTCCTCCTGCGCGGCAAGGAGGCCTACGAGCAGATCAACATCCTCGGCGACGACGGCGTGCCGCTCTCCTACCACGACAAGTTCTGGAAGTCGGAGCTCCTCGACGCCGTCATCCTCCAACAGGACGGCTTCGACAAGATCGACCAGTCGACGCCCATGGAGCGCCAGCGCACCATGCTGGAGCTCATCCTGGGCATCTGCCGGACGGACTTCGCCTACGAGACCTTCGACGACGTCCGGCCCCTGTTCGCCCAGATGGTCAACTTTTGCAAGCAGATGAACTACTCGGAGTTCCGGTCGCCCGAGTTCCAGCGGTTCGAGAAGGAGCTCGGGGACCTCGTCGCCCGAAAGAAGGTGAAACCATGACGCCCATGGCCTTCCAGCGCATCTACACGAAGCTCCACCAGATCACCAAGGCGACCTGCTCGGTCCGGGCCGAGGGCGTCGGCAACGAAGAGATGGCCATCGTCGGCGGACGGCCGGCCCAGGTCGTCAAGATCGTCGGCGACATGGTCACCCTGCAGATCTTCTCCGGGACGGAGGGCATCGGCACCGACGCCGAGGTCGTCTTCCTCGGACGGCCGCCCGTCCTCAGGGTCTCCGACGAGCTGGCCGGCCGGTTCTTCAACGCCTACGGCGAGCCCATCGACGGCGGTCCGGGAATCGAGGGCGCCGAGATTGAGATCGGCGGGCCGTCGGTCAACCCCGTGCGCCGCATGCAGCCCTCTGAGCTCATCGCCACCGGGATCGCCGGCATCGACCTCAACAACACCCTGGTCACCGGCCAGAAGATCCCCTTCTTCGCCGACCCCGATCAGCCCTTCAACCAGGTCATGGCCCTGGTCGCCCTCCGGGCCCGGGCCGACAAGATCATCCTCGGCGGCATGGGTATGTCCCACGACGACTACCTCTTTTACAAGAGCACCTTCGAGAACGCCGGGGTCCTCGACCGCATTATCTCCTTCGTCAACACGACCGAGGACCCGCCGGTCGAGCGGCTGCTCGTGCCGGACATGGCCCTGGCGGCGGCCGAGTATTTCGCCCTCGAAAAACACGAGAAGGTCCTGGTCCTGTTGACCGACATGACCCTCTACTGCGACGCCCTGAGCATCGTCTCCAACCGCATGGACCAGATCCCGTCCAAGGACAGCATGCCCGGGTCGCTCTACAGCGACCTGGCCAAGCTCTACGAGAAGGCCGTCCAGTTCCCCGACGGCGGCTCGATCACCATCATCGCGGTGACGACCCTGTCGGGGGGCGACATCACCCACGCCATCCCCGACAACACGGGATACATCACCGAGGGCCAGCTCTACCTGCGGCGCGACACGGACATCGCCAAGGTCATCGTCGATCCCTTCCGGTCCCTGTCCCGGCTGAAGCAGCTGGTCATCGGCAAGAAGACGCGGGCCGACCATCCCCAGGTCATGAACACGGCCGTGCGCCTGTACGCCGACGCGGCCAACGCCAAGACCAAGCTCGAGAACGGCTTCGACCTCTCCGACTACGATGAGCGGGCCCTGAAGTTCGCCCGGGAGTACTCCGAGCGGCTGCTGGCCATCGACGTCAACGTCGACACGGAGCGGATGCTCGACATCGCCTGGGAGCTCTTCCAGCGCCACTTCAGCAAAGCCGAGATCGGCATCAAGGAAGAGTTCATGAACCTCTACTGGACGTGAGATGGCCGTCAAGTTCCAATACAACAAGACCGCCCTGCAGGCCATCGACAAGCAGCTGCGGGTGCGGGAGCGGGCCCTGCCGACCCTCAAGAACAAGGAGTCGGCCCTGCGCTTCGAGGTCCTCAAGGCCCGCGAGCGGGCCCAGGCCCTCGACCACGAGATCCAGAATCGGCTGGCGGAGTCGGACCGCATGGCCCGGCTGTGGCCCGAGTTCGACCCGTCCCTGGTCAAGGTCAAAGGCGTCGGCATCCTGACGCGCAAGATCGCCGGGGTCAAGGTGCCGGTCCTCGAGGCCATCGACTGGGAGGTCCGCGAGTTCAACCTGTTCACGGCCCCGGCCTGGGCCCTGGAAGGGGTCCGGGTCCTTCAGGAGATCGCCCGCCTGCGGATCGAGCGCCGCTTCTTCGTCCGCAAGATGCAGATCCTGGACCACGTGCGGAAGAAGACGACCCAGAAGGTCAACCTCTACGAGAAGGTCCAGATCCCCGCCTTCCAGGACGCCATTCTCAAGATCAAGCGCTTCCTCGAGGACGAGGAGAACCTGTCCAAGGCCGCCCAGAAGATCCTCAAGGGCCGCCTGCAGAGCGAGGCCGGGCCATGATCGAGCGGATGCGGCGCTACACGTTCGTCCTGCACCACGCGGACTGCGGGGCTTTCCTCGCCGAGCTCCAGGGGTTGGGCATGGTCCACCTCATCCGCAGCACCGAGGAAAAGAGCGAAGCCGTGGTCCGGACGGGCGAGCGCATCGCGAAGTTCGCCGCCGCCGTGAAGTTCCTAAAGCCGTATCTCGCTGCGGCGAAGACCGGCGGGGGCGGCGAGGTCGTCAGAAATGACGCGGACGGCGGGAGCGGGGCGCGGGAGGCGGGCCGCGAGCCGGAGGAGGTCCTGGCCGGGATCGACCGGGACCGCGAGGAGCGGGACAAGCTCATGCGGAGACGGGAGAGCCTCGTCCGGGAGATCGCCGCCCTCGAGCCCTGGGGCCATTTCCGGCCCGAGGACGTCCGCCGGCTGACGGAGGGGGGGGTAGCCGTCGAGTTCTACACCTGCGCCGGGAACCGCTTCAAAGAGGAGTGGCGGGAGAACCACGCCGTCGAGGTCATCCGGCAGGAAGCGGGTATGGTCCATTTCGTGCTGTTCCGCAAGATCGAGGACATCGTCCGGATCGACGCCGACCCGTTCACCTTTCCGCCGCAGACGTTGGCCGAGAAGGAACGCGAGCTGCGGGAGGTCGAACGGCGGTTGGAGGGGATAGAACATTCGTTCGGGGAGATCGCCGCCTGCGCGACGGCCCTGTTCCAGGAGGAGATCGGCCGCCTGGCCGGACGGTATGCCTATGAGGACGCGCTCCTGCAGGCCGTCCCCGAGGCGGACGACCGGGTCCGCATCGTCCGCGGCTGGATCCCGGCCCGGCTCGAGGCCCGGCTCCTCGAACATCTCGGCCGGACGAATGTCGTCCATATCGGCGAGGACCCGGGCGAAGAGGATAGGCCCCCGGTCCTGCTGAGGAACGGCTGGTTCGCCCGCCAGTTCGAGCCCATCAGCCGGATGTTCATGCTCCCGCACTACCGCGAGTTCGACCTGACGCCGTTCTTCGCCCCGTTCTTCATGATGTTCTTCGGCTTCTGCAACGCGGACATCTCCTACGGGATCGTCCTGGTCGCGCTCGGGGCGCTGCTCAAGGCCCGGGTGAAGGACCCCGCCGCGCGGGGGATGTTCACCCTCGTCCAGATCTTCGGCGCCGCGGCCGCCCTCATGGGCTGGCTGACGGGCACGGTCCTGGGCTATGACCTGAAGGCCGTCGCCGGGATCGGCGAGCTCGTCCTGCTCCGCTCGCCGGAGCAGCTGTTCAACATCGCCCTGCTGCTCGGAGCGATCCAGATCCTTTTCGGCGTGGCCATCCGGACCGCCAAGCTGATCAGGCAGAAAGGGCTCCCGCACGGCGTCTCGTCCTTCGGGGCCTTTTTGCTGCTTCTCGGCCTGGCGGTCGTCGGGTCGTCGCTGTTGGGCGTCGAGACCGGGACGCTGGGGGCTTTGGCCAAGTACCCGATGATGGCCGGACTGGCCCTGGTCCTGCTGTTCAACGCGCCGGGCAAGAGCGTCCTGATCAACATCGGCAAGGGATTGTGGGGCCTGTACAACCTTGTGACCGGCTTTTTCGGGGACATCCTGTCCTATATCCGTTTGTTCGCCCTGGGCGTTTCGAGCACGATCCTGGGCATTGTCGTCAACGCCATGGGCCGGGATCTGGGCGCGGTCCCTTATGTGGGGTGGCTGCTGTTCCTGGTCTTCATGATCTTCGGGCACGCCTTGAACCTGGCTCTGGGGTCGCTCGGCGGCTTTGTCCATCCCATGAGGCTGACCTTCGTGGAATTCTACAAGAACGCGGGGTTCGACGGCCCCGGCCTGGAATACCGGCCGTTCGGCAAGCTGCGATCGGTCAAATAACGAGGAGGGAATCATGAATTCGATAGTCGCCTGGATCGGCATGGGCTTGATGGTCGCCCTGAGCGGCATGGGCAGCGCGTTCGGGACCGCCATCGGCGGGCGGGCCTCGGTCGGCGCGATGAAGAAGCGGGACGATATCTTCGCGAGCTGCATGATCCTGTCGGCCCTGCCGGGAACGCAGGGGCTGTACGGGTTCGGCGCCTTCTTCATCCTGCAGACGAACATCGCTCCGGCCATGTCACTGATGCAGTCCGCGGCCATCCTCGGGGCCGGGCTGATCATGGGCCTCGTCGGCTTCTTCTCCGCCGTCCAGCAGGGGAAGGTCGTGGCCAACGGCATCGAGAGCATGGGAGCCGGGCACGACGTTTTCACCAAGACGATGATCCTGGCCGTCTATCCGGAGCTCTACGCGATCGTGGCCTTTGCCACCTGCTTCCTCATCGGCGGGATCATCCCCAGGCTGGGCGGCTGACGGCCGGAAGCGGCCGAGGAGCAGAGGAGGCCTGCGCTCGCCGGGGAAAGCTGGGCCGGCGGCCGCGCGGGCGGCGAGGCCGGGGGACGGAGCCTGAGCCGATGACGGCGGCGAAGCACGGCAAGGGGAGCTCGAGACGATGAACCCATTGGCCGCGGTGGCGCTTTCGGCGGTCCTCTTCGGGGTCAGCACGCCGCTGGCCAAGCTGCTGCTGGGCGGCATCCATCCTGTGGCTTTGGCCGGGCTTCTCTATGCGGGGGTCTTTCTGGGGCTCGGGGTCTGCCGTCTCGCGGGGAGGCTCGCGAGGCGGGGGGCGTGCGTTTCCGGGGAGGGACAGCGGGATGCGCCGCTCGGGCGTGGCGATTGGCCGTGGCTCGTCGGGGCAGTTTTGGCTGGCGGCATCATCGCCCCCATCTGCCTGATGTCGGGCTTGAGCCGGACGACGGGCTTCGCCGCATCGCTGCTCCTCAATTTCGAGGCCGCGGCCACGGCCCTTGTCGCGGTCGTCCTGTTCAAGGAAAGCGCGGGGAAGCGGGTGTGGGCCGCTCTGACCCTGATGACCGCGGGCGGGATCCTGCTGTCATGGGACCCCGGGCAGGGGCGCATCGAGGCCGCCGGACCGCTGCTTATCTTGGCGGCCATGGCCGGCTGGGGCCTCGATAACAACTTGACGCGGCAGATCTCCGCCAAGGACCCGGTCCAGATCGCCATGATCAAGGGCCTCGTCGCGGGGGCGTTCGCGCTGGGGCTGGCGTTCGCGACCGGGCGGGGATTCGACCTGGGGGTGGCGGCGGCCGGGGGCCTCGTTGTCGGGGCGATCTGCTACGGCCTGAGCCTCGTCCTGTTCATCAAGGGCCTCGAAGGGCTGGGCGCTTTCCGGACGGGAGCCCTGTTCAGCGTTGCCCCGTTCGCCGGGTCGCTGGCCTCGATCGTCCTGCTCGGCGACCGGGTCACGCCGCTCATGGGCGCCGCCGGAGCGCTCATGGCCGGGGCCGTGCTCCTCGTCGTCCTCGAGAGACACGCCCACGCCCACCATCACGACCGGCTGGTCCACAGCCACGCCCATGTCCATTCGGACCTGCATCATGGGCACGCGCATGAAGGGGATGTTCGGAAGAAGCACTCCCACGAGCACGTCCACGAGGAAACCGACCACATCCACGGCCACTGGCCGGACACCCACCACCGGCATTAAGAAGGGGTCAAATCTCCATTCATTAAATTTTCTAAGCAGCCAGGTTTATGATAGTTGAACAAATTTAATAAATGGAGATTTGACCCCTTCTTCGATTTATTGCTTGAGGGCCCAGGCCTTGAGCGTCTCGTACTCGACCTCGCCGCACATGGCGTCGCCCGTGTCGGGGTTGAAGAAGGCCGGCACCCGAAGCTGGCCGCCGCACTTCGGGGCCAGCGCCGGGCGGTAGGACCGCATGAGGTCGGCGTTCTTCTCGTCGTGCCAGACCTCGCGCTTGTCGAAGCGGACGCCGGTCTCTTCCTCGAGCCTCTCGACGAGCGGCATCATCTTCTTGCAGTGGGGGCATTCCTGCCCGTGGAACATCAACAGAGTCGCCATCATGTCCTCCTGACGAAGAGCCCGCACCAGCATTCCCCGTCCTTGACCCCCTTATAGGTCTCGTGGATGGTGAAGTTGCAGGGACAGACGATCTTGAGGTCCTCTTCCCAATCCTTGGCCCGCACCCGGCAGGGGCAGTACTTCAGCCCGTGGTTGGCCTCGTTGGCGAAGATGCCCTTGATGAGCATCCCGACTTTTTCGGCGTCGGGATTGACCTCGAACTCATGGCCGGCCGCGAAGCGCTCGATGGCCGCGCGGAATTCGGCCGGGGTCATCGTGATGTCGGAACCGCCGCCCAGGATCCTGCGGGCCTCGTCGGCCGAGATCTCGACGTAGGCGTTGAGGACCTTGCAGGTCGGGCAGAGCTCCGGCGGGGCGATCCCGTAATGGACGTCGTTGCAGACGAAACACCGCCAATATCTTTTCTTCATCGGCAGCCTCCGGGGGTCAAATCTCCACTTATTGCCTATTCGGGCTTCGCCAGCCGGAGGGGCCTTGAGAATTTAATAAGTGGAGATTTGACCCCTTCTTCTAAAAGTTGATGACGATGGAGGTCGTCAGGAACGTGTCGCGGTGCTTGAGGGGGGAGAGAACGAAGAGGCCCGTCGGCACGCCCTCGATGTCGAACAGGGGCAGGCTCTGCAAGGCCGGGACGTGGGTGTAGAGCATCCTCAGGCTGGTCTTGAGGGCCAGCGATTTCGAGATGGAGGCCGTCAGCGAATTGGTCCAATCGTAACGCCAGTCCTTCGTGTTCTTGAGGTTCTCGTCGAGGACGAACTGTGACGTGAACGAGGACTTCTCGGACAGCTTTTGCTCGCCGAAGAGGTTGAACCGGAACCCGGCGAACGAGGTCGCGTCCTGGCCGATGTACTTCCTCAACGTGTAGGTCAGGCCCGCATCCGTCTTGACCTGTGTCTTCTTGGCGTCGACGACGGCAAAGCCCAGCCCCGCGGTGAACATATAGCGGCTGGCGAGACCGGCGAACCGGTTGCGGTCCCAGTTCATGCCCGCCTGGCCGAGGAGCTTCTTGGAGATCCGCCGCTCGTACTGGCCGGCGAGAAGGAAATTCTCGGCCACCAGGGCCTTGGACTCCTGCTCGACGACCGTGAACGCATCCTCGGTGCCGACGGCCCGACGCGTGAACGTCGTGGCGTTGCTGCGCAAGGCGTAGCTCTTGAAGGTCAGCGTGTCCTTCTCCCACTTCCGGGTGAATGTCGTGCCGAGACTGAAGGCCGATGTCGAGGTGTTTCCGCCGGTGACGACATAGCTGACCTCGGCCGTGGCCTTCCACGGTCCGAGGAGCCCTTCCTTCTCCTGGGCCGCCGCCGGTGAGACGGCGAGGGCGATGAGCGATGTGAACGCGGCGGCGAGGCCGGCCGCCTTGAGAGGCGAGAACCTGTTCGTCATGTGATCACTCCGTATTGAAGATCGATCCGGAAAGTCCATTAAACACGACGGCCCCGCGGGTGTCAAACGAAAGGCCGCCTCTCGCCGCCCTACCCCGAATGGGCGTCGAGATAGAGGGCCGCGGCACCGAGGATGGCCACGTTCTCGGTCGCCGAGACCTCGATCCTCAGCCTCTCCCGGGCCGGTGCATAGGCGTAGCTCTCGAACGCCGCCCACAGGGCCTCCCGAAAGTAGGGGAAGGCGCGGCCTACCGAACCGCCCAGGACGACGATCTCGGGATCGACGGCATAGCAGACGGACTTGACGGCCTCGCCGAGGTGGCCGCCGAACTCCGCGAACATCGCCAGGGCTTCCGGCTCGCCGCGCCCTGCCCGCTCGAAGGCCTCCCGCCCCGTCGTGCCGTGCACATTGCGGAAGTACTGCCCGCTGGCGTAGGCCTCGAAGTTGCGGTCCCGGTACGGGAGCATGCCGAACTCTCCCGCCCCGCAGTTGGCCCCCGAATAGAGCCGGCCGTTGGCGATGATCCCGGCCCCCAGCCCCGTGCCCACGATGAGCCCCACGGCGTGGTCGTAGGGCCTGGCCGCCCCGAAGTACTTCTCGCCGGCCGCGAAGCAGTTGGCGTCGTTGTTGACGTAGGCCGGCAGTCCGTAACGCTCTTCCAGGACCGCCCTGAGTGGGACCTTTTTCCAGGACGGGATGTTCTGGACATCATAGACGACCCCGGCCCGCAGGTCGATGACGGACGGGACCCCGACCCCGAGCCCGGCCGCGCCGTCCCCGATGACGGCGTCGACCGCCCTCCAGAGGTCTTCCATGACCTCGCCTTCCGTCCCCCGGCTCCGGACGGCGACGGAATGGACGGCGGTCAGGCGGCCGCCCTCCACCCGCCCGGCCCGGACGTTCGTCCCGCCGAGGTCGACGCCGATGACGGCCGCCCCGCTCATGCCGCCCGCCTCTTCCTCTTCATGGCCAGCGTCTCGTTGACGACGAGCGGCCGGGCCCAGAAGCCGATCGACAGGATGTAGCCCAGCGTCACGTAGAGGAAGAACATCCCCTGCCGGAGCACGAGGCCGAGCAAGCCGCCGATCGTCATCAAACCCCAGAACAGGGCGACCCTGCCGGCCCCGACCGTCTGAGGATCGTATCCGTGGTAGGTCACGAGGAACTGGGAGATCCAGTTGGCGACCCCCTGCTCGGTCCCGACATAGGCGAAGATGCCGAGGAAGTAGAGGACGACGACCTTGTTCTTGAAGAGATCCTTATGGGTGGCCCAGGCGCCGGCGCGCTCCTCCTCCTTCCTGACGACGACCGGAAAACGGACCCCGACCAGCACCACGATCATAACCAGGACGAGGGCGGCGAAGACCCAATACACGGCGACCCAGGGAAGCTCCGCCGGCACGAGCCCGGTCATCAGGCCGATGAGGGGCTTGCCCTCGGCGCCGGCCTGCCCGATATTGCGGACGAAGTAGGAGTAGATGAATGGGCTGAGGAACGAGGCCCCGCCGAAGATGAGCTGGGCCAGGACCGAGTTGAACGCGTAGTGCTCCTCGCCGCCCGAGACCCGCAGGAGGGGGTTGATGGCCACCTGGAGGGCGGCCATGCCGCAACCGATGAGGAACAGCGACAGGATGGCCGTCGGGTAGCTCGGGAGGAGCGAGAAGAGCAGGGCCCCGCCGAAAGCCACGGCGAAAGCCGCGATCATCACCGGCTTCTCCCGGGCGCGCTCGAGGAGCATCCCGGCCGGGATGGACATGACGCCGTAAGCGATGAAGAACGCGAAGGGCAGGAGGGCGACGAGCGTCAGGCTCAGGTCGAAGCTGCGGATGATGTCGGGCACCAGCGGTCCGATGATATTGGTCAACAGCGAGATGACGAAGAAGGTCAGGAAGACCAGCCCGACCATGCCGACGCTCCGGCGCGACGCCGCTGTTCCCGCGGTTCCTGTCCGATCGAGGCTCATGGATGTCTGCCCTCGGATTCCCTGACCTTTCTACAACAAATCACGGCCGAAAAAAAGGTCCTTTTCTCGATTCAGGATCCCGGGAATCGGGAGAAGACCCGAAAAAAAGGGGGGCTCCGAAGAGCCCCCCGAACGATCGCGAAACGGACTACCGGCCCCGCCGGGTCCCCGTCTGCTCCTTCTCGCGCTGGAGCTCGATGAGATCGACGCTCCGCGAGTCGTCGCCGAGGAGATGCCGGCAGAAGTAATCGGCCCGGATCCAGAACCAGTAGTCGTTCATGTCGCCGAATCCGTGCCGCTGGCCGGGGAAGATGAAGAAGTCGAAGCGCTTGCCGGCCTTGATGAGGGCCGCCGCGACGCGCAGGGTGTTGGCCGGATGGACGTTGTTGTCCATGTCCCCGGTCGCGAGGAGGAGGCGGCCCTTGAGCTGGGAGGCCAGCTCCGAGTTCTTGGCGATGTCGTACTCGAACTTGACCTTGCCGTCCTTGTCGACGACCTCCTTGACCCCGTGGTGCTTCTCGCTCCACCAGCGGTTGTAGATGTTGTTCTCGTGGTTGCCGGCCGATGACACGGCGACCTTGAAAAAGTCGGGATAGACGAGCATGGCCGCCGTCGACATGAACCCGCCGCCCGAGTGGCCGTAGATGCCGACCCGCTCGATGTCGATGAACGGGTGCCACATGGCCAGCTGCTCGATGGCCCGCTTCTTGTCGGCCAGGCCGTAGTCGCGGAGGTTCCCGTAGCCGTAGTTGTGATACCACTTGGAGCGTTGCGGGTGACCGCCGCGGTTGCCGACCTCGATGACGATGAACCCGAACTGGGCCAGGGCGACGTTGGCGTTGCGCGGCGAGAAGGTCTTGGAGACGCTCTCTGTCTGCGGCCCGGGATAGACGTAGGCGATGATGGGGTACTTGAGCCCGGGATCGAAGTTGAAGGGCTTGTACATCACGCCGTAGAGGTCGGTGATGCCGTCGTCGGCCTTGACCTTGAAGGGCTCGGGGTATTGGAACCCGGCCGCGAGCAGGGCCGAGACATCGACCGTCTCGAGCTCGAGGACCAACCCGCCGTTGGCGTCCCGCAGCTGGGACTTGGGCGCCAGATCGACCCGGGAGAACGTGTTGATGAAATAACGGGCCGAATCGCTCATGCTCGCCGAGTGCATCGCGTCGCCGGGGTTGAGGAGCCGGAGCCCCGTGCCGTCGAGATTGACACGGTAGAGATGCATGAAGTAGGGGTCCTCGCCGGGCTCGCGGCCGCAGGCGTTGAAGAAGAGCGTCCGGCCCTTCTCGTCGAGGCCCGCGATCCCCTGGCAGGTGAATTCGCCGGAGGTCAGCTGGGCCTTGAGCTTCCCGGACCCGTCATAGAGATAGTAGTGGCCCCAGCCGTCGCGCTCCGACCACCAGATCATCTCCTTGCCGCCGTCGACGAGCCGCAGGGGCTCGACATCAACGTAGGTGTTGAGCCGCTCCTCGATGAGGACCTTGATCTCGCCCGTCTTGAGGTCGGCCAGGCAGACGTCGTAACGGTGAAGATCGCGGCTCTGGCGCCCGAAGTAGAGCTTGTCGGCCGTCTCGGCCAGCCACATGGGCGGGACCGGTTCCTCCCGCTCGCGGTCGAGGGCCTTGCGGGGGGCGCTGAAGATCGAGACCGTCTGGTCCTTGAAGGCCTCGGCCTTAAGGACGTTCTTGGCCTTCGCCGCCAGGTCGAAGGTGAACAGCTCCGCCTGGGGCTGGTGCTCCTCGCCCGGCATGCCGTACCGGTAGGTCTCTAGCGTCGGCCGCGGGTTGGCCAGCGAGTTGATGACCCACAGGTCGCCGACCTTGCGCTCGTCCTGGCGGACGGCGGCGAACTTCGAGGAGTCCCAGGACCAAGTCAGGCCGATAGCCGGCACCCGGTAGTCCGGACGGTCCTTTTCGTCCTTCTGGTACTGCTTTTTGTCCTCGTCGCTCAAGCGGCGGGCGTAGCTGTAGTGCTCCTCGCCGTCGGTCGTCAGCTGGACCTCCTGGATGTCCTTGTCGTCGGCCTTCTTCCGGGCCCGCTCGTAATTCTCCGCGTCCATCATGAACAGGTTGTGGCCGCGGGCGAAGACGATCGTCTTGCCGTCGGGCGAAAGCTGCGCCCAGCGGGGCCGGTCCTTGGGCTTCTGGTAGTCCTTGAGCAGGGTCAATTTGCCCGTGGCCAGCTCGTACTCGAAGCCGAGGGTCTTGGTCTTGGGCTCCTCCTCCTTGGGCTTCTCGGCCTCCTTCTTCTTCTCCTTGTCCTGCTCGGTGTCCTGCTCTTTTTCCTTCTCCTTCTCCTTGTCCTCGATCTCCCTGCCGATCTCGCCGGCCTTCGTCCAGGCGCCGTCGACGGCGATCGTGTTGTCCTTGGGGACCTCGATCTCGAACTGGATGGCCGTGTCCTTCTTGACGAACTTGATGACCCGAATGGGCAGGTGCTGGGCGTCGCAGGGGACGAGGAGGATCTTGGTCAGCGCGGCCGCCATGCGGGCGTTGTCGAAAAGCGGCCTTTTCGTCCTGGCCGCCGGGTCGACGATGACCCATTTGCGCCCGCCGGGCGTCTCGAAGCTGTACCAGAAACGGTCCCCCGTCTGGAGCCAGCGCGGGTTGACGGCCGTGTCGAAGACGAGCTTGCCGACCTTGGCCGATGTCCAGCGCGAGGCCATTTCGTAGTCGGCCTTGTCGAGCTTCCTCATCTCGGCGCCGAAGGCGGCGGCCGCAAAGAGCACGAGGACGGCCATGAGCGCGACGGCCGCGGCCGGGCCGCCGGCTTTTCTCAAAGTCTTCCTGTCGAACATCGAAGCGATCTCCTTATCGGGGCCTCAACGGCCCTCTCAGTTCGAGAACCGCCCGGCGGGCCGGGCCGGCCTGTTGTTGACGGTTTCCGCGTTGAGGGCCCACATTCCCCGCCCGTGGGTGGCGATGACGATGATGTTGTCGCGCGGGTGGACAATGAGGTCGTGGACGTAGGTGGACGGGAGCCCTCCGCCCAGGGTCATCCAGGTCGCCCCGGCGTCGAGGGAGACGTAGGCCCCCATGTCCGTGCCGACGTAGAGGACGTTCCGGTTGAAGGGGTCCTCGCGGATGACGTTGACCGGGCCGACCGGGAGGCCTTTGGAGATGTCGGTCCAGGTCCGCCCGAAGTTCGTCGACTTCCAGACGTAAGGCGTGAAGTCGTCGTCGCGCTTGCCGTTCTGGGTCAGGTAGACGGTGCCCAGGTCGAAGGCCGAGGCCGCGACCCGCGACATCCACTTGCCCGCGGCCAGGCCGGCCGTGATCTCGGCCCAGGCCTTGCCCCCGTCCCGCGTCACCCACAGCCGGCCGTCGTCCGTGCCGGCGTAGATGAGCCCGTACTTGAGGGGCGACTCGGAGATTGTGAACAGGGTCTGGTAGCGGATGTCGCCCATCTCGGCCGGGTTGTTGGTCGTCAGGTCGGGGCTGATGCGCTCGAAGGTGTCGCCCCGGTCGAGGGACCGGAACACGTACTGCATGCCGTGGTAGACGATGTTCGGGTTGTGCGGGGAGAGGATGGTCGGGGCCAGCCATTGGCCGCGGAGTTTGGGCTCTTCCGGGTAGGTCCGGGGGAGGATCATCTTGCGGCCTTCGCGGCCGGGCTGGGAAAGGTCCGTGCGCGACAGCGTCCCGTAGAAACCGGACGAGTAGACGATGTTGGGATCGGTCGAGTCGATAGCGTGCGTCGTGCCTTCGCCGCCCGGGGCCCCTTCGAACCGCTGGGCGGGGATCCGGTCGCGGCCCCGGCTGAGATCGACGACGCCCCGGAAGCTGCCGTGGTCCTGCATCGAGCCGTAGACCCGGAACGGCGTCGCCATGTCATAGGAGATGTTGAAGAACTGGCAGACGGGGATGCCGTCCTGGAAGAAGCGCCAGTTCTGGCCCTTGTCGTAGGACACGGCCAGTCCCTGGTCGAAGCCGAGGACCAGATAGTTCGAGTTGTCGGGGTCGATCCACAGGGCATGGTGGTCGCCGCCCGGCACGCGAAGGGACCGGAAGGTCTTGCCGCCGTCGGTCGAGACGCTGAACGGCACGCCCATGATGTAGACGGTGTTCTCGTCGTTGGGGTCGACGCGGATCTGCCCGAAGACCCAGCCGAAGGTGCCGGAATGGCGTTCCATGAGGGTTTTCTGGGCCGGGGTCAGGCCGCTCTGCTGGGCCCAGGAGGCGCCGCCGTCGTCGGAACGGTAAACCGTGGCCCCCTTGATGAAGCCGCTCGAGGGCACGCCGTAGGCGTCCTCGAGCTCGGCCTGGGTCGGCTCGCGGGAGATCTCGTAGTTGTCGACCAGAGCGTAGAGCGTGTCGGGCTTCGCGAGGCAGAGGTCGAGCCCGATGCGGCCCCGGAACTTGGCCTCGGGCAGGCCGGTGTTGACCGCCGTCCAGGTCTTGCCGCCGTCGGTCGTCTTGTGGATGCCGCTCCCGGTGTGGGTGGGAAGGGTCCGGGGGTCGTTCCATTTCCGGCGGGTCCGCTGCCAGGTGGCCGCGTAAAGGGTGTTGCTCGAACGGGGATCCATGACCAGGTCGATGGCCCCGGTCTCGTTGTTGACGAACAGGATCTTCTCCCAGGTCTTGCCGCCGTCGGTCGTCTTGTAGACGCCGCGCTCGGGGTTCGTCGTCCATTCGTTCCCGGACGCCGCGACGTAGACGATGTCGGGATTCGCGGGATGGACGAGGATGCGGGCGATGGTGTTCGTGGCGGCCAGGCCCATGTGCGTCCAGGTCTTGCCGCCGTCGGTCGACTTGTAGATGCCGCACCCGGCCTGGGAGCTGCGGAAGATGTTGGCCTCGCCGGTCCCGGCCCATATGATGTCCGGGTTCGAAGGGGCCAGGGCGATGTCGCCGAGCGTCGTCGCGACCTCGTTCTCGAAGATCGGGGCCCAGGTCGTGCCCTCGTTCTCCGTCTTCCAGAGGCCGCCCGAGGCCGCGGCGGCGTAGATCGTGTAGTTCTTGCCCTTGGGGGCCAGGACGGCGACGTCGGTGATCCGGCCGCTGATGTTCACGGGACCGAGGAATTGCCACTTGAGGTCCTTGAACTTCGATTCGGCCAGCATGGCCTTGTGGGTCGCGAAGCCCTGGAGCCGGAGCTCGGGGTCCGTCGATTGCAGGACCCGCGCCCGTCTCGCCTGTTGGGCGAAGGGCAGGGCGGCCAGCATGAGCAGCGCGGCCGCGGCGAGGAAGACGGGCTTCCTCAGGGTGGATTTTCGGGATAAAGACATCGGATACCTCCTCATCGTGAAAAATCACTATATGGGAGGCCGTGCGTCCTGTCAATCAAAATGCCGGAGGGGACGGACTCTGCTATAATAGGGCATTCATGCGCGTCCGCCGAGCCGAACCGAAGGACTTCGACGAGATCGTCGATCTGGCCCGCCGCCTCGAGCTGGACCACGCCGGCATGGACGAGAACATCTTCTGGGTCGCCGAGGAGTCGGGGGAGGTCGTCGGCATCGTCGCCCTCCGTGAACACCCCGACTGCCTGGAGCTGTGCTCGCTGGGGGTCGACCCGGCCTTTCGCGAGCGGGGCGTCGGCCGGGCCCTGGTCGAGGCCCTGATGGCCGAGGCCCCGGGCGATGTCCATCTGGCCACCGTTATCCCCGAGTACTTCGAGGCCCTCGGCTTCGTCCGGGCGCCTGTCGTGCCCGGCGCGTTCGTCGAGAAGCGCAGGACCCCTTGGTGCGAGGGCTGCCAGCGGGACCTTTGCGCCGTCATGGTCAGGAAGAACGCGTGAGCTTCCCGGAGTTCCCCGATCTCAGGCCCGTCTCGCTCGAGGACCGGGCGATCTTCGACGAATATCTGGGCCGGGCGGCCTTCGGAGCCTGCGAGATGAGCTTCGCCAACATCTTCATCTGGCGGGGCTCCGAGCATCCCCGCTGGGCGATGCTCGACGGGAGCCTCTGCGTTCTCGTCGAGCCGGACTTCGAACCGCCTTATGTCCTGCCCCCCGTCGGAAGCGTCGACCTCGAGCGGACCGTGGAAGCCTGCCTGACCCTCGCGCCGAGGCTCTCCCGCGTCCCCGAGGACATGGCCCGGGCCCTGGCCGCTTCCTTTCGCGTCGAAGAGGACCCCGATAATTTCGATTATCTCTACCGGGTCGAGGACCTGTCCGGGCTCAAAGGGAAGCGCTACGACGGCAAGCGCAACCGGATCCGGAAATTCGAGTCGACGTTCGCCCACGAGTACCACTCCCTAACGCCGGCCGATGTCCCCGGCTGCGTCCGGCTACTCGAGGACTGGTTCGAGGAGAAGCGCAACGGCGACCCTTACATGCAGGCGGAAAAGCTGGCTATCCATGAAGCCCTTGATGCGTTCGAGATCCTCGGGCTTAAAGGCGGCGTTGTCAAGGTCGGCGGCCGGGTCGAGGCCTTCACCCTCGGCGGTCCGCTGACGACGGACACGGCCGTCATCCCCATCGAGATCGCCAACCCGGGCCTCGTCGGCCTGGCCCAATGGATCAACCGCGAGTTCGTGCGGCGCGAATGGGCGGGTTTCTCCTACGTCAACCGGGAGCAGGACATGGGCGTGCCGGGTCTCCGCCAGGCCAAGGAGTCCTATCAGCCCGCCCGCCTGTTCAAGAAATACAACGTGTTACGCCCCGAAAGCCCGCCGGGACGATAGCGCTGCCGGGAAGCGCTGTTCCAGCGGCACCCTCCGGGGCGAGCGCCGAGCCGGGCGCGGCCGTCAGGCAGTCCGATCCGGGGGCTCAGGGTATTGCGGGTCAGATCGCCACGGGTTCGCCGAGGACGAAGCGGCCCTTTTCATCCACCGTCACGGTGCCGGCGGCGACCGCCGAATCGTGCGGGAAAACGACGATCCATTTCCCGGCCACGGCCCGCTTCAGGAACTCCGTCTTCTCCTCGAGCAGCAGCTCCGACGACATGTCATAGGCCATGCCGTAGGCGAGCGGCAGGTGGTGCGAGGTCGGGATCAGGTCGGACGGGAAGGCCACGGACTTATCTCCATCCCGGACCTCGACCCACTGCAGGCCGCGGGTGTGGCCGTCGCTCCGGTGGACCCATATCCCGGGACGGATTTCCTGGGAGCCGTGGGTCAAGACGAGATGCGATCTTTTGAGGGCCTGGAGGTTGTCCCGCAGATAGCTGGCCCGCTCGCGGGGGCCGGGATCGCGGGCCAGCTCGTAGTTGGCGGCCTGGACGTAGACGGAGGCCTTGGGGAAGAGGAGCTCGGGCGGGCCGCCCTCGGGCCTCGTCCGGGTGATGCCGCCGGAATGATCGAAATGGAGATGGGTCAGGATGATGTCGGTGATCGTCCCCGGGTCCCGGCCGCTCTCCTCGATGGGAAAATTCCGGATGTCGTATATCCGGCGCAGCTTCTCCGGCCAGACATCGGGATTGCCGGCGTCGACCATGAAGGTCCGCTCGCCGTCCTCGACGATCAGCGAGCGGGTGGCCAGCTCGATGCGGTTGTCGCCGTCGGCGGGGACGAGGTTCGACCAGATGGTCTTGGGGACGGTCCCGAACATGGCCCCGCCGTCGAGGCGGAGCGTGCCGTGGTTATAAACGGAGATCTCGAACGGCCCGAATCTCATGGTCCGGCCGAAGTCTAGCACAGAGGCTCCGCCCTGGTCCAGCCGGCGCCCCTCCCGCCGCTCCTGGCCCGCCTTGCCCGCGGGCCGGAAATTGGCTATTATCTATTCCTAAAGAGAGGAGCCGCCCCATGTCCGACCAACCGCTCGCCATCACTCTGAAACAGCTTCCCGAGATCATTTCCCGGGAGTTCAAGGACAAGGACGTCATCACCTGCTACCTGGGCTCGAACGCCGCGACCCCGACGGCCGTCATCGACGTCCTGACCGACGCGATCAAGGCCCGCACCCCGCGTCTGCCCTTCATCCGCATGGCCCACATCCTGCTCCAGGGCCCGGTGGCCTACGTCCAGCCGGGGCTCCAGGACCGGATCATGACCTATTCGCTGTTCTCCGCCGGCGACGTGCGCACGGCGGCCAACGAGGGCCGGGCCTACTACCTGCCATGCACGCTGGCCAACCTCGACAGCCTCCTCGGCAAAGGCAAGCCTTTCGCCCCGGACCTGGCCATCTTCAAGGTCCGGCCCCATGAGATCACGGGGGAATTCAGTCTCGGCCTGTCGGTCGAAGCCATGCACACGGCCATCGATCAGGCCCGCTGCGTCATCGGCGAGCTCGACTTCAGCATGCCCTTCACCGAGGGCCAGTCCATCATCGACCACCAGTCGATCGACTATCTCATCGACGACGACGGCGTCAAGCCCGTCTACGCCTTCCCCGGGCCGGACTTCGACAACCTGCCGCCGGCCGAGGCCCGCATCGGCGAGCTCGTCGCCGAGCACTTCGTCCGCGACGGGGCCACCCTGCAGGCCGGGATCGGCCAGATCCCCGACGCCGTCGTCGGCTCCATCCGCAAGGCCGGCTACAAGGATCTGGGCATCCAGACCGAGCTCTACGGCGACGGGCTGATGATGCTCCAGAAGTCGGGCATCGTCACCAACCGCAAGAAGAAGCAGCATAAGGGCTACAGCACGACCTCGCTCATCATGGGCTCCCAGGAGCTCTACGAGTTCGTCCACATGCGGGCCGGGGTCCAGATGAGGCCCTGCACGATCACCAACGCCGCCCACGTCATCCGCGTCAACAGCCCGTTCGTCTCGGTCAACACGGCCATGGGCGTGGACCTGTTCGGCAACGTCTGGGCCGACTACATCGACGCCCGCCGCTACTACAGCGGGGTCGGCGGCCAGCCCGACTTCGTCCGGGCCCTGAACGACTCGGCCTACGGAGTGCCGATCATCGCCTTCAAGAGCATCACCGACAAGGGCGAATCCAAGATCGTCAAGGTCCACCCGCCCGGGGTCAGCCTGACGGCCTCGGCCTACGACCCGGTGGTCATCGTCACCGAGTACGGGGCCGCCGACCTGCGCGGGTTGACGGCGGGGGAGAAGGCCCTGGCCATCGCCAGCGTCGCCCATCCCAAGTTCCGGGACGCCTATCTTCGCGAGCTCTACGACGACCCGATGTTCACCAAGCCCATCGGCTTCACCCTCGACAAGACCCCGCGCGGCGTCATCCCCTACAAGGGCAAGATCGCGCTCGACTGATCCCGCCCTTCTTCTTAAGCCGCTCCGGCCGGAAGAATCGTCCAACCTCGAACGAAATTTAACTTGACAAAATAGCCTCACCTGCCCAATATTGCAGGTGGGGTTGGCAAGCGATGCCCCTGCCAGTTGATTCTTCTTTCAGGTCGCTATCTATCTATCTATCTATCTATCTATCCGCTCGCCTAAGCCTCGGGCCGTTTTCCGCATCCGCCTTTTCGCCGATCCGACTAGCTTCAACTCACCAAGCGTAGGTGGATCTGTCCGTATCTTGGAAAAAACATCATTCATTCAAAGGGGGGGATCATGAAGAACGCCATTAGGGCCGCAACTGTCATCGTTTTCGCGTCGATCTTTCTTTGTGTCGGTCCGTATCTATCGGCCCAGAGCGGGATTTTTGACCGCACGGGCGTGGTCGCCGGCCACGGCTCTTATTCGTCCGTGCCCGTGGAGAGCGTGGATCTTTTCACCGGCAATCTGACGAAAGTCAAGGAGAACGGGGGCGATGTCTTCGACAAGACCTACGACTACCAGAATAGGCTCGTCGGCTATTCCTACGACGAACGGGGCAACCTGGAGGCGGCGGGCGGGAAATCCTACCAGTGGGACAGCCTGAACCGGCTGAGAGTCATCCAGAACGGGGCTGCGGAGATCGTCGGACAATACCTGTATGACGACCGGGGCCTGCGGCTGAGGGCTGCGCCGCCTCTTCCGGAGATCGATGTCTATCAGGATGCCACCCCCGATCCGATCCCCATCCCCGACGGGGGCATCTCCACCTTCAAGATCGTCTCCCAGGAAGACCGGACGTTCATCGTCCGGAACTCCGGCACTGCGGCGCTCACCCTCGGACAAGTCCAGATCTCGGGCGAGCACGCCAGCCAGTTCCAGATCCTCCAGCAGCCGGCCTCGACCGTGCCGCCAAACGATCAGACGACCTTCACCATCCGCTTCCAGCCGTCCGATCCGAATTGGAAGCGCGCGGCGCTGTCGCTTCCCTCCGACGATCTCGATGAGAATCCCTACGACATCACGCTCTACGGCAACTACGAGCCCGAGATCGACATTTGGGAATGTCCGGACGGAGGGACTTTCGACTTCGGGACGGTCAAGGTGGGCAACTACACGTCGGCTTACTTCGAAATCAGGAATCTGGGCGCTGATACCCTGATCCTCGACGGGAATCCGATCGTGTCGATCGAAGGCCCGGACGGACTCTCGTTCAGCGTCGAATACCAGCCGGAGGGATCGATCCCGCGCGCCCAATCGACCTGGTTCATGATCCGGTTCCAGCCGACCTCGGAAGGCCCGAAGACAGCTTTTATCTCGATCGCCAACAACGATCTCGACGAGAATCCCTACGACATCACGCTCGTCGGGGTGGGCGACGATCCGGGGCCGTTGAAGATCATCGAGGACGAGACCGAGTTGAAGGTGATGTCCCCGCAGGGGGAGGA
>CAYREO010000024.1:0-12100 GCA_964423315.1 uncultured Eubacteriales bacterium
GCCCGCCGCGTGCTGCGTTCGTACCTGGACTGGGGCGTGCTTCAGGAGACCGGCGTAAAGGGCGTCTACTGCGCCGGGGCAACGCTTGCCATTGATGATTCCCGACTGATTGCCTGGCTGGTAGAAGCATCCCTTCACACCCGGATAAACGGCTCGGCTCCGCTGAAAGATCTGATCAAGAGCACGAGCTTCTTCCCGTTCCGGATCAAGCCGATCTATGCCGAGAGCCTCGTGACAGCGTCATCCAGACTCGATCTTATTCGGCACGGATTAGACGATGACCTTATCATGTTGCGAAAGCAGCCGATGAATGGAGGTTTATTATAATTATGATCCAGTGCGGCTCTCAGGCAATACATCAACCCGATAGGATAGGCACTATTCCTTCCTGGCTAGAAAGCTAGCTATCAGTTCCTAAGCAAGAAAGGGAAAACCTTATGAAGATTACCCCAAGTCAAATGCCTATTGGCCAGCTACTTAGTAACGAAAGTGAGCAGTTCTTTATCCCGCCCTATCAAAGACGCTATGCATGGTCTGATAAGCAACTGGTCGACCTTTTTGAGGATATCAAACTGCTTGATGAAAGTGATCAGCATTTCTTGGGGACAATTCTTCTCCTAACAGAAGGACATCATGCTGGAATCAATAGACTGGAGGTGGTAGATGGACAGCAACGGCTTATTTCATTGTCGCTGCTTCTTGAAGCAATTAAGGATCGGTTTGCTGAATTGAACGATGAGGAGCGCACGAGAAAAATCGAAGGTTGCCAGTATTGCCAGGGAATAGATTGTAATAAGGAGAACAAGATCGTGCTGGGCGATCTTGATGAGCCCGATTATGGAAGAGTGCTTGCTTTAACAGGAATGGCCTCAGAGGATGAAGAGAAGGAGATTAAGAATAAAAAGCTGTTGAATGCATATAAGAGCTTTTCTAACTGGGTCTCCCAGTTTTCCTTTGAGGACCTCCGTAAATACCTTTACAAGCTTACTAACGGGATAATTGTAGTGTGACTTGACACAGAAAAAGCAAGAGACGCCTACAAGCTCTTTGAAACGATAAATAACAGAGGATTAAGGCTTAGCCCAACAGATATAATTAAAAACTTCCTCCTTGGGCATGCATCTCTTGTGGGCGAGGAAGTGCTTAAGAACGTCCGAGATTCATGGACACGCCTTATCGTGAGCCTAGACGGAATAGATACGGATGACTACCTCCGTCATTACTTGATGAGCACTCTTAAGAGAAAAATGACTTTCGCGAAGCTATCAAGCGAATTTAAGAGACATTACCTTTCGACGGTCAAAGAAGCTGAAATATTGCCTGAATACCGCCATGCCTTCCAAATCGTGGACTACCTAAATGGCGCGTCCACAGAGGAGATTAGCGACGATGCCGATTCAGGTGAAGTTCGAATCCAGGTTGAAGAAACGCGCTCGAAAAGCAAGAGTAAGATCGGAATATGCGATTTCGCTCTCGACTTGCGCCAACATGCCCAGATCTATTCCAATATCATAAACGCTGAGTTCGAAGATGCAAAGATAAACAAATCACTTATGAATTTGAAAAGAATAGAGTCGACACCGGCATATACCTTATTGCTACGGCTTTTTAGCCGGGTTACCGATAATGAAAAGATACTGAAGGTACTTAAGGTAATAGAGACCTTTATCATCCGACGGCACATATGCGAACGCCGAACAGCTGAACTAGATGATATATTCACCAGAATGGTCGATGTAACCGAAAAGCAAGGAATCGACAAAATCCAAGAAGCACTAAAGGAATATACTCCGAATGATCTCGAATTCGAAGAGAAATTTGCTATCTACAACCATCGACGTGGCGAAAATCGAGCAAAGTACATACTTGAGAGGATCGAGTACTTCCTTATTAAGGACCAAGGCGAGTACGTAATTAAATCAGGTGATGATGTTCATTTAGAGCACATTATTCCCGTGGCTATTGATACAAAGAAATCAATGAGAGAATACGGAGATTGGCTGACATATTTAGGCGAAAATGCGAGGGAAAAGCATGATAGATATGTCGATAGGATTGGGAATTATACCCTCCTGGCTCAGAAGCTGAATATCAAAGCTTCGAATAACCCATTTAGGGCAAAAAGAGAGCAGTATAAACTATCGAATATCAGGCTGACAAAGAACCTCGTGGCGGGATATAGAGTTTTTAGATATCAACAGGTGAAATACCGATCTCAGGAGTTCGCAAAAATAGCCGTTAAGTTATGGAATATGTAGTCTCCCATATTCCAAAGGCAGGAGGATGGATACATGGCTAGGCGAAAAGCTATAAAAGACATGAAGGCAAAATGAATTTCATAAGAACATTATTCGGCCGCGCCGCTTCCGAAAAGAAGGAAGACAGACTACCCCCCGAAATGGGGAAACTATTTGACAGCATCTGTGCCTCACTTCGAGATGATGCTCGGCAAAACAACTCTGCCCACCCATCTTTAAGGGGGGCCATCATCGATGGCTTGAATTGTGACGAGATTCCTGGCGGTTTCGGAGATTTTGGAAGATCCCTCCGCAATCCGATCCCGGTCAATGGCCCGATTGGCGAAATCCTTTACCTTTCGTCGCTCATGACCGAATCGGGAACATCTATCACTTTTCATCGGCTCGGATCTCGATGGAACATTGATGTCTATGAAGTTGTCAGTCTCGATGGCCAGACTTGGGATGTGCTCTATCTAGATTTTTATCATCCCCGGAAATCAAAAAAGGCGCCCTCTGGCTATAGGATCATAACCGATGATCTAAAGTACCTCCAATTTTCCGGCACAAACTTGAGAGTGCCATCTTTTCCCAAAGATATTGTTAATGCCCTGAGAAAAGTTACACAAGAAGAGTTCGGTTTACCCTGGTACCGGGCCGAAGTCAAGATTGCCCTGGAAACGAATGAGTTTAATGCACCTTCGGCGCATAGGGCGGAGATACAGGAGCTGCTAAGAACGATCTCGTTTTCTCCTTATGAATCCGATGTAAGTGACAGCAAAAGTGATCTCAAGCAAAGGCCAGGGCATGAAGACGGAGCCCTTGATAATTTTAAACTGTCTTTTCAGATTGATCGCCCAGCTGGGGATAACCGGCGAATGTACCATCTTGCCATGGAGCCTATCATCAAAGGTGCGATCGAACGTAGGATTATCAATAACCGAAACCTCATTACAGTCCCTGAGATTATGCCTTTTCTCTTTAAGCTTGCCGGCGAACTCCGTGACGATATTTACAGGTTTTACGAAAAAGAGGGAACATCATTAACGCTGCCGACCATAAGAAACAGTTTCTGTTATGCTTTTGCTAAAGGCGCAGAGATGGCTTACCTCTGGAATCTGAGTAATAATGGAAAAATCGAGTTCACATACGACCCGGACGATGCAATTCGGGGGCGCGCAGGAGCACGAACGACTAAAGCTTTTGCGGATTTTATATCGAGGGGAATGGAAGATATGGCGGATATCTTCTGTGACCTTCAGGACCAAGTCCTGCTTGACAAAAAAGAGGGCCTAGCACGCGATGAGCGATGGGCTGCAGACCTGATTGCGTGTGCTCTCTATTGGGCTGGGGCCATTGGATTACACGCTGGTATGAAAAAGTTGGGATTCAAGTGATCGCGAAGGAAAATAATTGAGTCTCACCTCGGAACCAGTTCCTGGGCAAACAAAATGCCGGAGGCAACAGAAATCCATCACCTGATTCACCTATGAAGATGATTAAAATCCAGGATTCTCTCACTACAATAAGCTGGTACTGCGGGGCAATGGGCGTTTAGAAAGTCGAAGTGTTAGATAAAACGGACATCTCAGGTCTCTTCCCCCATGGCGGGCCTTCTCCAGAATGGCCGGAGTCCGAGCAGAAGGTCTACCAGCGCCTCGAGGGATCCCTGCCGGCCGGCTGGATTGCCTGGCATTCGCTGAAGATCCGGACCAAGGGTGCGCAGTTCTCGGAAGCCGATTTCGTAGTCGCTAATCCGGGCCGCGGCATCTTGGTCTTGGAGGTCAAGGGGGGCTTGGTCAAGAAGGAAGGAGGGACTTGGCTTCAGAACAGCCAGCCTATGATGGCGTCCCCTCTCGATCAGGCCCATCGCTTCGTCAGGACCCTGATCGCAAAGTTCAGAGACAAGGGATTGTTTGCCCCGCCTATCGGTGTAGCTGTCGTCTTCCCGGACATAGATTTCGACGCTCAACCGACCCAAGGCGACCTCGAGGGGCTTGTAATCGGGGCCCGTGAACTCCCCTACATGGAGGAAGCGTTGCCCCGGATCCTGGAAAGGGCTCTCCGGGAGCATACCGGCCAGCTCTTCGCGACGGAGTGGGTCGATTTTCTTCACGCTCTGTGGTGCGAGAGCTGGCCGCTGAGCTTGAGCCTATCCCAGCTCGTCAAGGGACGCGAGGCCAGGCGGGTGCGGCTCGACGCCGAGCAATTCACGGCCCTCGAGAGCATCCTGGAGAACGATTTCGTCCTCGTCCGGGGCGGCGCGGGCACGGGCAAGACGCTGTTGGCCCGCGAGCTCGCCGTTCGCGAGGCCCGGGCGGGGCGCTCGGCGCTCCTTCTGACCTTCACCGACGCTTTGGGCCTCGAGCTGGCCAGGCAGATCGACATCCCGGGGGCCGTGGTTGCGCCGGTCGGCAGATTCGCCCTGGAAAAGCTCAGGGAGAGAGGTTTCGCGGAGCCCGAGCGATACGAGCCCGAGTTCTGGGACGGGGTGACCCGGATGGCCGCCGAGTCCGGCGCCTTGTGGGACGGCTGCGACTTCGACACGGTCATCGTGGACGAGGGCCAAGACTTCGGAGAGACCGAGTGGGCCATCGTCGAACAGTGCGCGGGCCGCAAAGGCCTCCGACGGATCTGGATCTTCGCTGACGAGAAGCAGGCCTTCTGGGAAAACCGGAGGATCCCGCCCGATCTCGAAAGACAGGCGTTCAAGTATGAACTGAAGCGGCCTTACCGATGCCCGCCGCCCGTCCAGGCCTTGGCGGATGCCTATGTCAACGGCGGATGGGGGAGCGGGCCGGAGCGGCTCGAGGCCGTGGCCCGGGGACTTGAGGACGGCACGATCAAGATCGTCGTCAGCGGGGATTCCGAAGCGGAGGCCCATGCCGCGGTCGGGCGGGAGATCCGGGCGGCCAAAAAGGAGGGGTTTGCGGAAAGCGATATCGCTGTCGTCTCCCTCCGGGGCATGATGTACCCAGGCAACATCATGCACAACAAGTCTCTCGGAAGGTGCGAGCTGGCCCAGGCCACAGACCTGGAGCGGCGCGAGCGGGTCATCTGCGACACATTCCTGAGGTACAAGGGGCTGGAGCGGCCCGTGGTGATCGTTGCCGACGTGCTAACCGGGGCCGAACGGTACCCCGTGCGGATGAACATCGCCGTGAGCCGGGCTTTCGGGGCGCTGAGGATCGTTGCCTCACGGACCGAGATTGAAAAGGACCCTATTGCGAGAGATCCGGCGGAAATAGCCGATCGAGGAGGCAAATGAAATGTTCGACCGTCGGCATGATGCAAGGGTAAGAGCTGTCGCTTTTGACTGGCTGACCGAGCAGGTGTTGAAGTACGGGGACGTATTGCCCAGGCAAGTCCTGGCGCAAGGCTTTTATCTGGATGAAAAAAGAGTCCCGCTCGTCGGTCCCCAGGGCATTTTCAAGCCGCAGATCCTCGATGAAGTCCCTTTGTCTATTACGACGGCGCCTGAAGGCCCCTATGATGACGCGTTCGGGTCGGACGGGCTCTTGCGATATCGTTACAGAGGTACCGATCCGAACCATAGGGATAATAGATGGCTGCGCAATGCCATGACATACCGCTTGCCTCTGGTCTATTTTCACGGGATAGCGAGAAGCCGGTATGTCGCCGCCTGGCCGGTGTTCGTCGTCCATGACGATCCCGCCACCCTTGCTTTCACGATCGCCGTCGATGATAAAGCCCATCTGGGGATTGCCCCTGACAGGGATGATAATGGCCCTGGGATAGGCGAAGATGCAGCGTCGGCCAGGCGGGCTTATATCACTTCCACCGTGCGTGTGCGGCTCCACCAGCGTATGTTTCGGGAAAGAGTCCTCGAGGCCTATCGGCGGCAATGCGCGTTCTGCCGGCTCAGGCATGAGGAACTGCTCGACGCGGCGCATATCATTCCGGATACGATGCCGGAGGGCGAACCGGTGGTTCCCAATGGAATGGCGCTATGCAACCTCCACCATGCCGCGTTCGACAAGTTCTTCATCGGAGTGCGACCGGATTATGTGCTCGAAATCCGGCCGGACGTTCTAAGGGAGGGCGATGGGCCGACGCTCAGGCACGCCATCCAGGGGCTGCACGGGGCGAGGATTCTGTTGCCGGCGAGAATAAACCTCCGGCCTGATCCGGGGTTGTTATCGATGCGATATGCTCAATATCGAGAGGCCGCCTCGAGGCGCTGATGGGTAATAATTTCACGGCAATATCTAATTTTGCCGGGCGCGGTGGGCGGACTTGACTCCACTTCTGAGCGGACCAGTTTTGGGGCGAGGCCCATATTTAGAAAGCGGAGTTCAGGAATGAAAATTAAGGAAGGGAGCTATTAAGATGAGCTTTGATGATCTAAAGAGCGTATTTATCCTAACTGCTAAAAGGAGCATAAAGCGCCAGTATCGATATTTCATTCTAAAAAGATCCAGGTTGAGCGAACCAGAAGTAAGGCATGTTATGACAAAGATACTCGAAGAGCGAAGAAACTATTATGCGATCGAAGTGGCTACAAAGGAAAAACATCTGCTCACAGGAAAGACCATCCCTCGAAGTGCCCTAACAGACTTGGTCATCTACGGAGAAGAAAAAACGACAAAAACCCCCGTCTGGATAGAATTTAAAAGAGGCCAACCAGAAAGGGAGAAAATAGCAAAAGACTTTGTAAAAATGATTAAAGAGCCTGCAGTTGATGGGGTATGCTTTTATCACATTTTGCCGGAGAGCTTTTCAACAGGAAACAGGCTGAACGAAAGAGCTCGGCGGGCAATCGTCAGTAAGTATCAAGAGGCTTATGGGAAAACAAACAAAATGGGCTGCCAGAAAAAATGGTTCAGCCTATTTATCCTCGATAGCATAAGCAAGCAATATTATCTCTTTTACGAAGAGGACATTTGTGGAATCAAGGACCTTACTTGCGGGGAATGGAAAAAGCTTTAGAAAAAATCCTCTAAAAAGAGTAGCCAATCTGGGTTGGAAGCGATTGGCAGAGAAAATGGCTTACGAGACTGGAACCCGCAGGAGCGGGAGATTACTCTGTTCCAAATGAACCCCTGATCGTCACTTCCACAGGCCTATGACAGGGGGTGGCGGGTGCCTGGCGCCGGTTCTCCTGATAGACATGATTCCCCTCATTCTTCACGCATCCCCACCCAAATCCGGCCTGAGTCCAGAAAACCTCGTCAGCAAATCCCATCTCATGAATACCTTGCCTCAGTTTTCCCTTGATGACGTTGCCTACGTGGTCCATGAGCTTCTTGCTCGGGCGGTACTTGCCGTCCTCGATGCGGCCAAGGACTTCGAGCCCGGCCCCGCCTTCGAGCCGCGTTTTCAGGAAGTCTGAAAGGGGGGCGACGTCGTCCATCGAGAATAGAGGGTAGCGCTCAAGGGTCTGCGCGAACTTCTCCGTCAGAAGCACTTCATCCGAAACGAACCGGTAATTATGAAGATAAGCGCAAGCGCTGAGCGCGACAGGCTTGGGGGGCTCGTAGAATGCGGTGTGGACGTCTTGAAGATAGTTCGCGTATTGACCGACCTGGGCGGAAGGATGCAGCACCTCCCTGTTCGCGCCTCCCACATAAGTTATGACCTCGTTTTCTCCGTCGGCGGGGCTGCACTTCTCCCATTGTTTCAATTCGATGATGACGGCGTTGTCCTTGCGGTGGGCGTCCCTGCCGGCGATCAGGCAGTCGAGTCTCTTGGACGTGAACGGGATCTGGTATTCGAGGATTATCCCGTGGTCCAGGAGGTTGTTGTGTTGAAAGACCTGTGAAATCGAGGCCAGGGATTGGCGCCAGGATTTTATCTCAGAGGGAGAGGGAGTGTAGCGGTAGTAATTAAAGAAGGCCGCTTTGAGCCTGTCGGCGATCTGGTTGTGAACAGTATCCTCAATGAATTGCCGGGTGGAGCCGATATAGAGTCTCATCGATCGAAGTTCGTGGATTTAGTCGCTTTGCCGCGGGCCTTTTCGGGGGGATACTTTTTCCGGTTTATTTCGAGCTTTTCCAGGGCGGCCTCGATGGGCGAGATGCCGAGCTGGTCGGCGAGACGGGCGAGGTAGATCTGGACGTCGCCGATCTCCTCGCGGACTTTCCGGAGGGTTTCGGGATCGAGGTCGCGGGATTGCTCCTCGGTCAGCCATTGGAAATGCTCGATGATCTCGGCGACCTCGACGGCCAGCGCCATCGAGAGGTTCTTGGGCGAGTGGAATTGCTCCCAGTCGCGCTCGGCGGCGAATTCCCGGAGTTTCTTGATGAACTCTTCCATGTCAATCCAGCGGCCGAAAGCCCGATTCGATGAGGTATTCTCTCGTTTCTTCGAGCTCTGGGAGCGGCGGGATGAAGACGACCGTGCCGTCGCGGCCGCGGGTCAGGAGGACGCGATAGGAGTTCATGCGGAGTTTGAAGGGGTCCTTGATCTGGTAACTGCGCTGATATCCGCGGGCTTTGCGATTCGTCCATCGGCCCTTTTCGCGCATGAAATCCGTGCCCCAGGCCAGCAGGACGGCATCGAGCTCGAGGCCCTGGGCGCCGAATTCTGTGACGGCGTCCCTGAGGTGGCGGCACGAGAAGCCGCCGGGAGCAGTCTCGGGGTCGGAATACCAGGGGCCGTAGCGAACTCGTTTCGTGGATTGGAAGTCGTTGGGAACGCCGAATCTCACCAGGAAAATGACATCGGTCCGCCGTGACTCCATGGGGAGCGTGTATTCCAGGATGGTGGAGTAATCGGGGGCGGCCGTATCCGTTTGGAGGATCTCTCCGACCTCGTTTTGGAGTGGAGGGATGGACGTATCCCAAGCGCGGATCTGATCGGGCCCGGCGTCCTTGACGTAAGCGCTCAGGCTCTCGCGGATGAACTTGGGGGGAGTTGACCGGAAATGCGGGAACTTGGAGTTCCAGCCGCAGCGCGGGTCTTCGCTCATCTTTTGGGCCCGATGCTCTTGCGGGCTCGATTTTAGCCCATTAAGGGGGCTTAAGGCAATTCGATTGTGGAGGCACGGAAAAGACGTAAAATTAAACCCCCGCCTATGCCGCGAGGTCGGGCGACGCCGAGCTTTCGTTAAAGGCGAAGGAAGGCCGAAAAGATTAGTTTCCGCTCAGCTTGGCGCTGACCAAGCGGTTGAGGCAGATGCCCTCCTCGGCGGCCTTCATGGCCAGATTCAGCTAAGAGCCTCAGCCGCTGATGCTCTTCTTGAGCGTCCGCACGACGAACGTGTTCAGGCTTTCGCCCTCCATCATGGCGCTGACTGCCAGGGGCCGGTGCAGCTCAGGACCGGTCCGGAGGACGAACTTTCCCGAATAGGCTTTCGCGGTGGGCGGGGGAAGGGGGCGGCCGTCCTTCTTGTAGATCTCGATCCACTCGTCGACGATGCCGCAGAGCTCTTCGTAGACCTGCGCTTCGTTGTCGCCGTGGCAGCAGGGGCCGAGCCAGCCGGGCACGGAACCGACGTAGCACCCGTCCTCTTCCGAATAAGGTCATGAAAGCGCTCGGGTTGAAGCTGAGCGCCGAGGCCATCCCAGGGAGAGATCCATCGTCTGGACAGCAGCTCTGATTTGAGGATATATTCATGAGATGAGAATGACCGAATCGGCCGCCGGGATCGCGCCGGCCGCTGAGCGCCTCGACCGCCTGCTGAAGCGCGTCGTGGACGGCAAGCGCGTCAGGCACGCGATCGCCGCCGTCGAGGCTGTGGACGGCTCGTTCCGGTGGGCCGGCGCCGTGGGCGAGGCCCATCCCGACGGGACGCCTGCGCGCGCCGACACCCCCTTCTGCATCGCAAGCGTGACCAAGCTGTTCATCGCGGCGGCCGTCTGGAAGCTCCACGAGCGGGGGCGGCTGTCGGTCGACGGGCCCATGGCGGCCCACCTGCCACCGGACCTCGTCCGCGGGCTGCACCGGATGCGCGACGGCGTCGACCGCACCGGCGCGATCACGCTCCGCCACCTCCTCGGCCACGCCTCGGGACTGCCGGACTACATCGTGGACCGGCCGCGCGGGGGGAAGAGCCTGTTCGAAGACCTCGCCGGGGGGGGAGGCGACCGGTCGTGGACGATCGAGGATGTCGCGCGGATCGTCCGCGATTCGCTCCGCCCGCATTTCCCGCCCCAGCCGCTGGACGCCAAGAAGAGGAAGATCCGCTATTCCGACACGAATTATCAACTGCTCATCGCGGTCGTCGAGGCCGTGACGGGGCGGACGCTCGACGAGACGTTCGAGGAGATGATCTACCGGCCGCTGGGCTTGGAGCGGACCTCCCACCCGGGGACGGCGGCGGCCGGGCGGCGGGAGGGGCGCGCGGCGACGATCTGGAGCGGTCGCCGGCCCCTGGAGGTGCCGCTCGCGATGCGCTCCTTCCGCGATCTCGACAGCACAACCGGCGACCTCGCGGCCTTCATGCGGGGGCTCGTCGGCGGGCGGGTCTTCGACGATCCGGCCACGCTCGACCTCATGCGGAGCGGTTGGCGCCGCTTCGGTTTCTCGCTGAACCTGGCGCCCGTGTCGCCGGGCTGGCCGATCGAGTACGGGTGGGGGATGATGCGGTTCCGCGTTTCGCGGGCGCTGTCGCCGTTCTTCGCCGTGCCGGAGCTGATCGGCCACACGGGGAGCACGGGCTCGTGGCTCTTCCACTGCCCGAAGCTCGACGTCCTGCTCGCCGGCACGGTCGATCAGACCGAGGCCGGGGCGGTCCCGTTCCGGCTCGTGCCGCGGATGCTCCACGCTTTGGAAGGGGGGGTTTAAATGTATCGGGCGTACGGCGATCTGGCCTGGACCGAGCCGCTGCTGGCGGCCCCCGACGAGTACGCGGACGGGGCCCGTCATTTCGTAAGGCTCATCCGCGAGCACTCCCGCATCGAGGTCCGGACGCTGCTCCACCTGGGCTGCGGGGCCGGCGGCCACGACCACACCTTCAAACGAAGCCTCGAGGTGACGGGCGTGGACATCAGCGAGGGCATGCTCGCTCACGCCCGCGCGCTCAACCCCGAGGTCCGCTATATCCGCGGCGACATGCGGACGATCCGGTTGGGCGAGATGTTCGACGCCGTCGCCATCCCCGATTCCATCGGCTATATGACGACCCGCGGGGACCTCCGCAGGGCGCTCGCGACCGCGGACCGGCACCTGCGGCCGGGCGGGGTGCTGCTCATCGTGGCGATAACCCGCGAGGATTTCCGGGAGAACAACTTCGTGTACGCGGGGGCGCGGGGCGATGTCGAGCTCGTCATGTTCGAGAACAACCACGCCCGCGGGCCCCGATCGAGGGCCTACGAGGCGACCGTCGTCTATCTGATCCGGCGCAAGGGCAAGCTAAAGATCGTTTCCGAGGTCCACACCCAGGGGCTGTTCCCGCTGGCCGTTTGGCAGTCGCTGCTGCGGGAGCGCGGGTTCCGGATCGCCCGGCGCAAGCTGGACCACTCCTACGATCCGTTCATCGTCGGCGACGGGCGCTACCGCGTGCGGATCTTCGCCTGCCGGAAGCGCCTTCAGGTCCGCTCGCGGCCGTAGATGTGGCCGCCGAAAAGGCTCGACCCCAGAGGGAATTGGGGAATGAGTATTGTGTCCCCGAATTGATCAGGGCTGGCGCTCGAGGGCGTCGAGCCATTCCTCCATGGCCCGGATGTGGAGATCGATGACCGCGTCGATGTCGGCGGGCGGGGCGAGGCCGCGCGCGGCGCAGTGCTCGGCGAGCGAAGCGTCGATGTCGAGCCAGGGGGAGAGCGGGGGATCGGCGGTCGTCGGCGCCGGACCGGCACCGGGCCCGGGCCCGGTTGGGTCCAACAAATGTGTCGCAAAAACCGGAATTAATGGCCGGGTTAGGGGAAACCAACATAAACTAGAAGCGGCCGTCTTCGGTT
>CAYREO010000024.1:12110-36932 GCA_964423315.1 uncultured Eubacteriales bacterium
TCCGGCTCCGGCTCCGGCTCCGGCTCCGGTTCGGTCCTCCTCATGAGCTCGATCATCCGGACGTAGAGGCCGCTGTAGCGGTCAGCCCACGCGATGTAGGGCGCGACGCCCTGGGATTCGAGAAATTCGGCGATCGTCCCATCGCGGCCGACGACGGCCTCGCAGCCGGGGTGGGCCCCGTAAAAAGCGAACGATTCCCGGCCTTCCTCATCCGTCCTTCGTCCCAGGGGGTAGAGGCGGCACACGAGCGGACGGCGCGGATGGACGCGGCACCCGCCCTCCGGGCCGACGAAGACGCAGCGGCCGTCGTCGGTCACCTGGAGGGCGGTGCCCCCCTCCCTCGTGTAGCGGGCGAGGAATTCGGTCGTGCCGATGCCGAGGACGCGGGCCATGCCGAGGATCTCGTGGGGGCCGACCAAAATGACCTTTCCCCGGCAACAGCGGCCGCACGCCCGGCAGTCGAAGGAGAAGCGGCTCTCGCGGCGGAGATCGAAAACGAGGCGCGGCGCCTGTTCGTCGCTCAAGATGCGGCTACGGCTCCGGGCTCAGTCCCACTTGGCGTCGAGCTTGATGTAGGCCTTGTGGAACTGACTGCCTCCTTGGAACTTGCCGTTGATCTTGAGCAGGACGGACGCGTTCATGTCGCTCTGGAGATGCTTGATGACGACGGTCGGAATGGGGGACGTGGCCAGGAGCGTGCTGCCCGCGTACCATTTGAGCTGGGCCTGATTCCACTTCAGCGCGTGTTGTTGGAGTTTCGATTGTTCTTCGATCTTGAGGAACTGGGTCGGCTTCTGCGGGCTGGCTTCCCCTTCGCGGTGAAGGAAGCCGAACGAGGCGCAGAAGGCCGCGGCCGTCCCGGCGAGCTTGAGCGCGTCGCGCCGGCTGAGAACCTTGGTTTGTGTGTTATTCCCCATGACTTAATTATGGCCTCGCCGCCCTGGGCTTGTCAAGCCGGCTTGTGCCTTGGCTGTTGTTTCATGCACATTACAAATGAATTAGCAGGATCCCCGAACAATGCCAACCGGCTTAGTCGGGCTTTTTGGGGGCACTTTGCCCACTTTTCGAGAACGGTCGATTCCCGAAATAGGTGAATAGATATCATGTCCCCAATTATTGACAAACCGGCCGGGGTGCACTACCGTTCGAGGCTGGGACTGGAGGGACAAATGTCGGAGAAGTTCGATCGTCGAGGCTTTCTGAAGAGCGCCGGGGCGGCCGTCGTCGCCGGCGGGCTGGCCGGCGCCGCGCCCGGCTGCTACGGGCCGGGAAGGGATGAGAGCGAGAGGGCGGCCGGGACCGGCGCGGGCGCCGGGGCCGCGACAGTAACGGAAAGCCCGGAGGTCCACGGCTCGTGCGACCCCTGGATCGAGGTCGACCTGAAAGCCATCGAATTCAACGTCGGCCAGATCGGCCGGAAGGTCGGGGGACGGCCGATTATCGCGGTCCTCAAGTGCAACGCCTACGGCCACGGCCTGGCCGGCGTCGCGAAATTCCTGGAGGGCGTCCCGGTCCACAGCTTCGCGGTCGGCAAGCTGAGCGAGGCCGTCGCCCTGCGGCGGGCCGGCATCCGGCTCCCGATCCTCAACCTCGGGCCGTTCGCGGCCGCGGACGCCGAGACGATCCTGCGTCACGATATCAGCCAGTCCGTGTACACGGACGCCGTGCGGGATTTGGACAAGCGGGCCGCGGCGATGAACAGGCGCGCGTCCGTCCACGTCAAGATCGACACGGGCCTCGGCCGGGTCGGGGTGCCGCACGAGACCGCCCTTGCCTATCTGCGGAACGTCGCGGGCCTGGCTCACATTCGCGTGGACGGGGTCTTCCAGTCGTTCAACGAGGAGGCGGAGATCGACGCCCTGCAGCTTGCCCGCTTCCTGGCCGTGACCGAAGCCGCCCGCGAAGAGGGGTTGCCCGTGGGCCTGCGTCACGCGGCGGCCAGCACGGCCATTTTCCGATACGGAGAGGAGTACTTCCTCGATGCGGTCAGGCCGGGGATCGCCATCTACGGACACTATCCGACCGAGGAGGAGCACCGGCTGAAGCGGATGGAGCTGCGGCCGGCCCTGTCGCTGAGGGCCCGGGCGGCCTACGTCAAGGACCTGAAGCCGGGCGACGCGCTCTCCTACTTCCGGAAGTTCGTGGCCGAAAAGCCGGAGCGGGTCGTGACGGCGGCCCTGGGCTATTCCGACGGCGTCCCCCACACCCTGGGCGGCCGGGCCTCGGCGCTCGTCCGGGGGAGGAAATGCCCGTTCATCGCCGACGTGACCGCGAGCCACAGCTATCTTCTGGCCACGGGACATGACGACGTCTCGACCGGCGACGAGATCACTCTCGTAGGCCGGCAGGGCGAGGCGGAACTGCCGCTCTATGATCTGGCCCAGGCCGCGGGCGTCTCCGACTACAAGATCCTCATCGGCCTCAGCCCGTCCCTGCGGCGGGAGTTCAAGGGCTGAGGGGGCGGCGAAGGAGACCGCCACGATGACCGAAACCAAGATGGCCGAGATCGCGCGGGCGGGGGGCAGGATCCGCTACTGGACGAAGGGTGACGCCGGGGCCCCCGCGGTCGTCTGCATGCACGGCGTGACGCTCGACCACGGCGCGTTTGCGGCCCAGGTCCCGGCCTTGGCCGCCGCCGGCTATCGGGCCGTCGCCTGGGACATGCGCGGGCACGGCGAGAGCCGCCCGGCGGGCGATGAGCGGTTCAGCATCCGGCTCGTGGCCGAGGACCTGGGAGCGCTGCTCGACGCGGAGGGCATCGACCGGGCCGTGCTCGTCGGGCAGTCCTTCGGCGGATCCGTGGCCCAGTATTTCCATCGGCTGCAGCCGGAGCGTGTCGCGGCTCTCGTACTCGTCGGGGCGCCGGCGCTCGGGGAGCGGATGCCGCGGGCCCAGCGGATCTTCGGCCGGGCCCGGCCGTTCTTACTGCGGCTTTGGCCGGAGCGGCACCTGCGCCGGACGCTGCCCGCGTTCATGTCGCGGAACCGAGATGTGCGAGAGTATGTGGCCGAGGCGACACGCGTATTGTCGAAAGTCGATTTCATCGCCGTCACCGAAGCGGCCCTCGAGGGCTTCTCCCGGTACGGGCCCGTGACGGAGGTCCGTGCGCCGGTGCTGGTCGTCCACGGGGAGAATGAAGAGGGATGGCTCGTGCGGATGTTCCGGAAGTGGGCGGCGCGGGATGCGCGGGTCCGCTGCGCGGCCGTCCCGGATGCCGGCCACCTGGCCAATCAGGACAACCCGGCCGCGTTCAACGAGTTGCTCATCGGGTTCCTGCGCGAGCGGGTATAGTGCCGGGGGCTACTGTTTCTTGTTGATAATAAAGAAGTAATTGGGGAATGGGAATTGTGTCTCCAAGTTTATTGTGTCCCCAAACTGAGGGCCCGCGAGGAGAGCGAGAGGAAGGCGGTCAGGACGGGGTCGGCATCGGCGATCGTCAGGGGGCTTTGAGCGATCCTGTCTTCGAGCTTGAGGCGGAGCTTGCGGAGATAGGAGAACCGGGCGGGGAACGAAGCCTGGCAGAGTTGCAGCGCTTTCCGCCCGAATCGGTCGCGGCATTTCCCGGCCGACTCCAGGGCCATGAGTGTGCAGGCCCGGAGCATGACGGCGCGCAGCGCGGCGTCGCCCGGCCGCCCACGCCCCGGGTTCCGTTCGAGGATCGCGGCGATGAAGCGCAGATATTTGAAGAGCAAGAGGTCCAGCGCCTTTCCCCGGACCGCCGCCTGCGAAAAAATGGTCATGTGCCCGCGCCGGGCGTCCTCCTCGACATCCTGAAGGTCGTCGGCAAGCTGGAGGAAGGCCCCGAACCCGAAGCAGAACCGTTCCTGGTCCGGGTCGAGGCGCCCGGCCACGAGATACCCGTCGGCCAGGACCGAGGTGCCGCCCTTCTCGAAGCTGATGGCCAGGATGTTGTTTTCTCCCTGCCCGCGCTGTTGGAGGAGGCTCCGGATCTGGGCGTTGTAGATGGCCAGCATCGAGCTGTAGACACCGGGATGGCCGGCGCGAGGGAAGCGGCCTTCGACCTTCGCGACGAGCGCGCGGAGCTTCGCTTCGCACGGGCCCTCGGGCCTTGCCGGCTTCCCCTCGAGCCAGGCCCGAAGCCTGTCCAGGGTGGCCAATTTTTCGTGAACGGCCGTGGAGTTGTCGTCGAGCAGATTGTCGAGATACGGATAGACCATGCTGTAGCCGAAGACGGCATCCGTGTGCTCGACCTCGATCCCCATCTCGAGCTGCAGCGTGTTCATGATCCAGACGTTCCGCAGGGCCTGATAGACGGAATCGAGGCCGAGGGCCGGATCGAACGCGCGCGCGGCGGCCAGGAAGCGCCGCGTCGAATCGACGAACCGCTCGTCGTAGATGAATCCGAGCGGAAGCTCCATGAGATCGAGGAGACGTTGCCCCGTCGGACGGAGCGCCGTGATCATCCCCTCGAGATCAGCCGGGGCTCCGGGAGAATTTCGAAGGCCGGCCTTGTCCCCGCGCTCCATCACCCTCTCGACGAATGTCGACAGCTCGCGCTCGA
The DNA here is from genome assembly GCA_964423315.1 of uncultured Eubacteriales bacterium. GTDB lineage: Bacteria > Acidobacteriota > Aminicenantia > Aminicenantales > Saccharicenantaceae > RBG-16-66-30. Next base: position 16,633 of record CAYREO010000024.1, read on the forward strand.
CGGCCTTTTTCTCGCGGCCGGCGTAGATCTTGCCAAGGGGCGGGGGGTCGGCCGGCGTCGCTTCCCAAAGCTCGCGGCATTCGCGGACCAATTCGCCGACACGCGGCCCCATCGGGCCGAGCTCCGCGGACAGGCAGAACGCCGGATCGATCATGCTCGCTACTATACTACGAGATCCGCGGGCCGGGCGTTTTAAATTGGGGACACAATACCCATTCCCCGAATTTCGACCGCTCTTCCCTGGCGTATCGCTGAGATCTAGGCTTTGTCCAGGAGCTGCTGCGGACTAAGGATGCGGATGCCCATGTAATTGCCTATGTCGAGGAGGGCCCTGTCGCCGGTGACGATGACGTCGGCCTTGAGGGCCACGGCGCAGGCGATGAACTTGTCGTCGGTCAACCCGCAGGAAAAAAGTGAATGGGTATTGTGTCCCCAAATTAGGGGTTGACAAACGGCATAAAATGTATTATATTGTCTACCTACAGGGGACGAAATGACCGACACGCCAGGAAGCAAGCCATTCGAGCCGCCGTTCGGGGTGCGCCTTCGGGCGGCCCGCAAGATGGCCGGGCTGAGCATGGAAGAGCTGGCCGCGAAGCTCGGCGGACGGGTCACCAAACAGGCCATCAGCAAGTACGAGCGGGGACGGATGATGCCCTCGCCCGAGGTGATGGAACGCTTGGTCGAGGCGCTCGGAAAAGCGACCTGGGGGGCCTCGCCGCTCCGGCCGGCCGATGTCGAGCTCGCCGTGCCTCTCCTTTTTCGGGGGATTTCGGAAATGGCTTCCATTGCTAGCATGGAGATGCCCAAGTTCCGCCGGCAGCGCCTCCTCGGGAAATTGCTGAAAAGGCCGGTGCCGGAACCGGCGCTTTTGCGTGAGGGGAGCCGGGGGCCTGAGTGGAAGCCCGACGGGGAGCCCGCAACGAGGCCCGAGGCGCGGTCCGAAGTGTGCTACAGCCTCATGTTCAACGCCGACTTCCCCTCGCTTGCCGAGCGCCGGGCCCATTTCATCCGGGCCTGGGAGACATCCGCCGCCCCCGAGCGCATCCGCTTCCGGGCGGTGGAGAAGCTGCCGGCCAAGTCGGCGGCGGCCCTGAAATACAGGCTCGCCGACCACCTCCAGCGATACCTCGAGCTCGAGGCGCTCCTGGGGATGTCGGCGCCGTTCGAGAATCCGTTGGCCGGCGAGACCGTCGCCGACGAACAGCAGGTCGAGGACGCGGCCCGCACGGTCCGGCGGCGCTGGGACCTCGGCTCGGGCCCGATCGTCAACCTCCTGGGCCTGCTCGAGGACCGGGGCGTGCGCGTCTACGAGACGCGCGGCATCGAGGGCTTCGAGGGGCTTTCGGGGGTCTTCGGCGGCCAGCCGGCCGTGCCGTTCGTCGCCGTCAGCCGCGACGTCCCGGCCGACCGGGCCCGGTTCACGGCCGCCCACGAGCTGGCCCATCTCCTGTGCGGCTTCCCGGATAAAGAAGGGGCCGAAGGATTGTGCCAGAAGTTCGCCGGAGCGTTCCTGCTGCCGCGGGAGGCCGTCGTGAGGGTCTTCGGGGAAGGTCCGCCGCGCCGGCGGGTCTCGCTCGCCGAACTGGCCGAGATCAAGACGACCTACGGGATCTCGCTCCAGGCGATCATGTGGCGGGCCAAGTCGCTGGGCCTGGTCGGCGAGCGGCAGTTCCGCTCGTTCCGCGAGACGGTCAACGCCCGGGGCTGGACGGTGACCGAGCCCGTCGAGTACGCCGGGGCGGAACGGGCGACGCGCTTCCGGCGGCTCGTCCACCACGCCGTCGCCTCCGAGATCCTGGACCTCGAGCGGGCCGCGGAGCTGGCCGGGGTGCCGGCCGCCGAGCTCAAAGAAGAGATCGGAGAAATATTTTAAATAGCTGAGGAGGAAGGTCGATGCTGGGAACCTCGAAAAACAACCCGCCTTAGCCAGGCGGCCGCCTTCGGGCGGCCGCGCGCGGGGCTAAGGACCTTTTAAGCAAAAAAATCGGAGAAAGAGAGGAAAATCAAATGGGGAAAACTATCGAAAAATATCTCAAGGAAATGGGGATCGGCGAGGCCCAGAGCTTCGAGAACATGGCCGTCTTCCCGCTGATCCGGCCGCAAAACGGAGGGCCCGAGTACATCACCCTCCGCGAGGCCCTCGAGCGGGGCGTTTTCACGGTCACCGAGACGAGCGAGGGCGGCTCCGTGCCCGAGTTGCGGGTCGAGAACAAGGGCGACGTCGCCGTGCTGCTCCTCGACGGCGAGGAGCTGGCCGGCGCCAAGCAGAACCGGATCGTCAACACGACCATCCTGATCGGCCCGAAGTCGGGAGTCAAGATCCCGGTCAGCTGCACCGAGCAGGGCCGCTGGAGCTACGTGTCGAGGGAGTTCGCCGAGTCGGGCCACCAGATGGACCGCAAGCTGCGGAGCGCCAACATGGAGGCCGTCCACGCCAACCTGGAGATCTCCAAAGAGTTCCGGTCGGACCAGCACAAGGTCTGGGAGCGGGTCGCCGAGGTCGCCCGCATGGCCGAGGTCCCCACGAGGACCGGGGCCATGAAGGACGTCTACGACGCCAAAGGCGCCGAGCTCGACGATTATCTCAAGTCCTTCCGGCTCGTGGACGGCCAAAAAGGCCTGCTCGTTGTCCTCGACGGCAAGCCGGTGGGCTTCGACTTCGTCTCCAGGCCCGCCGCTTTCGGCCTGCTTTTCCCGAAGCTCGTCAAGAGCTACGCCATGGAGGCCATGCTGGCCGCCGAGGAGCGGAAGCGCCGGGAGCACGCAAAGAAGGCGAAGACTGCCGGCCGCAGCCCTTCGACCGACGAGGCCCGCGCCTTCCTCGCGGCGGCCGCCGCTTGCGAAGAGCATAAGAACGAATCGGTCGGGATGGGCTCGTATTTCCGTTACGCGGGCCCGGGGATGGTCGGCTCGGCCCTGGCCGTCGACGAGGCCGTCGTCCACATGGCCTTTTTCGGGGTCGAAGAGGCCGACAAGGCCGGCAACGTCGCCCGGATGGGCTCCCGCCGCGGCTTCCGGATCATCTGAGGTGGGCGGATTTCGCGGGGCAAGGCCGGCTCGGTTGACAAAACCGGGCCGGCCTGTATGATGCCGGAGGAGTGTGCCATGGCCGAATATTCCCATTCGCAGATGAGCAAGTTCGAGCAGTGCCCGCTGCAGTACAAGTTCATCTACCTGGACGGCATCAAGCGCGAGGAGGAGGGCGTCGAGGCCTTCCTCGGGCAGCGGTTCCACGACGCCATGGAGTGGCTCTACCGCGAGCGGGCCTTCCGGGTCGTGTCCCTCGAGGAGCTCCTGGACTATTTCGAGAAGGACTGGGCCGCCCGCTGGCACGCCGAGGTCCGGATCCGCAAGCGAGGCCGCGCCCCCGACGACTACCGGCTGCTCGGTCGCCGCTTCATCGAGGACTATTACAAGCGCCACCATCCGTTCGACGAGGGCCGGGTGCTCGGTCTCGAGCGCCACATCCGGTTCCCGCTCGACGACCAGGGCCGGTACCGCTGCAAAGGCATCATCGACCGGTTGATGCTCGCGCCCGACGGGGCCTTCGAGATCCACGATTACAAGACGGGGTCGGACCTGCCCGAGCAACGGGCGCTCGACGAGGACCGCCAGCTGGCCCTTTACCAGATCGGCGTCCAGAAGCTCTGGCCTGAGGCGAAGGAGGTCCGGCTCGTCTGGCACGAGGTCGCCTTCGACCTCGAGATGCGGTCGACCCGGACCCCGGAGGCCCTCGAGAAGCTCAAGGCCGACGTGGCCGCGCTCATCGACCGCATCGAAACCGAGAGCGAGTTCGCCCCCCGCGAGAGCGCCCTCTGCGACTGGTGCGCCTACTGGGACCTCTGCCCGCTCAAGAAGCACCTCGTCACGGTCGAGGCCCTGCCCAAGGACAAGTGGAAGGACGAGCCGGGCGTCGTCATCGCCGACGCCTACGCGGAGAGATGGCGGAGAAAGCGCAAGCTCGATGCCGAGGTCAAAGCGGTCGAGTCCGAGCTCGACGCGCTGCGCGAGGCGGCCATCGCCTTCGCCGAGAAGGAGGGCCTGCAGGTCATCGCCGGCACGGACGCCCGGCTGCGCGTGACCGGCCGCGAGCAGGTCGTCTCGCCGAAGAAAGGGGCCGAGGAACGGGCGGCGCTCGAGAGGGAGCTGCGGACGCTCGGCGTCTGGGACGAGGTCGCGACACTCGACCCGCCGGCCTTCGAGAGAGCCGTGGAAGAAAAGAGATGGCCTCCCGAAGTCCTCGACCGGGTCATGGCCTACGCCCGCGTCGAGAAGCGCTACACCGTGACCGTCAGACCGATCCCCGACGACGAGAAGTGAGACGAGGGCCGCGCCCCCGCATCCGATGGGCGTGCCGTGGCGCGAGAGGGCGATAATTTCGCTTGACGCGGCCTCGCGAGGTGGTCTATAAATAACACGAAGTTATGACCTCGAGCCGCCGGCCGGACCAGGGCTTTCCCAGGGGGACGATCGATCTTTCATTCTTATTCTTTGGGGACACGTACCTGCGATACATATCCCCGATGCTTTCGTTGCTTTCCCGGCCCGTTCGGGGCGCATCCCATCCATAATGACCAACGGGGGAGACCATGAGCGACGACGAGCGCGACGACAAGAAGCCGGACCCGATCAAGGGAACGGGCCCCGGCGGAACGCCCGGGGGTGACCGCCAAGGGAACGGGAACGGGCCGGATAAGCCCGGCGAGCTCACCCGCCGCCGGTTCCTCTATTTCGCTGGCGTCGTCGGCATGACCCCGGTCGTCAACGGGGTCGATCCGCTCCAGCTCACCCAGACGACCCGGCCGCAGATCAAGGCCAAGGTCGCCGAAAAGACTCTCGTGCCCATCCAGAACCTCAAGTTCTCGGTCCTGCGGCCCGACGACCTCCTGGCGCTCGAGTTCGAATGCGTCAACCTCCGGATCCAGGAGGGCCCCCGGCCGGCCCTCGTCCGCCAGAACGCCGCCAACCCGGCCTACATCATCGTCCATTTCCCGCCCCAGCACATCGCCGAGCAGGCCTTCTTCGAGACCGCCGGCCCCGGCATCAAGCCCGACGAGAAGGCGGCCAAGACCCGGCCCGAGCCGACGACCTCAGAGACCCCGGCGCCCCCGCCCGTCCTTTCGCGGATCGCCGGCCCCAGCCGCCTGGCGTTCCTCGTCCCCAAGGAGATCTCCGAGATCCCCCTGACCATCGAATCCCTCCTTTCCTGGGAGAATCTGGAGCCCAGCCTCGTCGGGGTGGCCGTTCCGCCGCGGGTCCCGATAACCGCGACGGCCGCTCCTGTCCGCGGCCAGATCCAGCCGCGGACGATCGCCCCGGTCACGCCGGCCGACGCCGTTTCGTTCACTCCTCCCGCCTACGTCCCGATCATTCTCCCTGGCGGCGCCCCGCGCCAGAACCTCCACCAGACCCGGGTCTCCAAGGTCCCCGCCCAGCTCAATCTGGCCCTCCTCAAGATCGCCGAGCCCGCCGCCAACCAGACGGCCCTCGAGCTCCCGTATCGCCTCATCCTCTCGCCGCACGCCCTGAACCTCTGGGCCCACTCGATCCGGGCCGTCACCCGCAACGGCCGGACCGAGCTCTGGCACACGCGCCTGGCCGCGGCCAACCCCGACGGCACGATCGTCGACAGCGGCAGCCCCTACATGGCCATCCGCGCCGTCTGGTCGCCCGACTGCAACCCCGACGCCCCGACGCCCGGGCCGGGCCACTCGAACGCCCCCTTCCGCATGTCGCTCGACCGCCAGGACCGCCACGAGATCGTCCACCTGACGAGCAACTTCGGACTCAAGTACGGCACGTCGGCCTGGCAGCCGAAGCCCGTCGAGGTCGAGCGCCTGATGCTGACCTCCCTCGGCGCCTGGCTCGATTCGTCCGGCATGTGGCTGCCGACGCCGCTCTCGGTCGAGGAGTGGCGCCACCGGGCGACCATGGGCCGCGACCACTACGTCAAGGTCGTCTACAAGGGGTTCCTGATGCCCTTCGGCCACGCCGCCTCGCTGGTCAAGATCACCGAGCGCAAGTTCCGCAAGGGCCAGGACGGCAAGCAGATCGCCTACCTCTTCCAGCGGATGTACATCGTCGTCCGCGATCCCGAGAAGGCCTTCCCGGCGCCCTTCCAGCCGTTCGAAGGCCGGGAGATCCCCTTCCGCAAGGTCCGGATCACGACCCTCATGACCCCGCCGCTCGAGGACCCGGCGGCGAGCCAGATGTTCGGCGGCGCGCTCCAGTCGGCCTTCTGGCCCCGCGTCCAGAACAAGGACTTCCGCTTCCACTGCGTCGCGACCGACTGGTCGGGCAACCGGGCCGAGTTCACGACCCCGATGGCCTTCGTCGACGCCATCTACGCGTTCGACGAGACCCGGATGAAGCAGGCCGTCGAGGCCTACGCCCACGCCTCTCAGATCGAGCGCCGACGGCCGCCCTTCAACGGCCGGAAGATCGCCTTCGCTGCCCCGAAAAAGCAAGGCGACACCGAGCTCGAGGCCGCCAGCATCACGTTCTCCGTAAGGTCCCCTGCGGCCCGGGTCAACGCGGCTGAGTGGAAGGACGTCGACCAGCCGCTCTTTTTCCCGGTCATGGAGGAGGCCGAGGTCTCCGTCCCGGCCCTCAAGTCCCTCGTCAAGCTCGGCGGGACGGCCATCCGCTACCCGAGGACCTACCTCCAGAACGGGCTGGGCGGGGCCAACAAGGGCGAGGTCTTCGCGGCCGTCCCCGGGGCTCCGGGCCTCGATTTCGGGGCCGGCGGAGGCGACAAGTCCGGAGGCGTGGCCACCCCGAGCTTCCCCATCGTCGGCCTGTCGCGAGTCCTGGGCCCGGTCGGCGGCATCCTGCCGCCGGGCGCGTCCGACGCCATGGCCGCCGCCGAATCGGCCCTGGCCGACGTCATCGGCGGCCGCTTCGATCCCAAGAAGTTCTTCGACGACAAGGCCAAGCTCCTCGGCGGCCTCCTGCTCAAGGACGTCATCGCGGCCGTCACCGACTTCCTGAGCCGGCCCGAGGAGGCCCTGACCATCAAGAACGAGCTCAAGAACGACGCCCGGGGCTTCCCCTCCGAGGTCCACACCCTGGTGAACTGGAAGCCGCCGCTCCAGAACTTCACGGTCTTCATCGCCAACCGCGACGGGGCCAAGGCGACCCTGACGATCGACGTCAAGAACATCGCCTACCTCGACGGCCGGGAGCCGACCTACGAGCTGCGGGGCGAGCTCAGGGACTTCACCCTCGACCTCGTCCACCCCATCATCTCCCTCATCCGCATCAAGTTCTCGAAGTTCACGTTCACCTCGCGCAAGGGCCAGAAGACGGTCTTCGATCCGACGATCACGGCCATCCAGTTCGCCGGGCCCCTCGACTTCATCAAGGACCTCCTCGACAAGGTCAAGCTGCCGGGCATGGGCGGGGCCGGCGGGCTCGGCGAGCCCATCCTCGACGTCGACACCTCGCGGGCCCGCCTCGGCTACGCGTTCGACATCCCGAGCGTGGCCTTCGGCGTCTTCACCCTCCAGAACATCAAGTTCACGGCCCTGGTCACGCTGCCCTTCACGGGCGATCCCCTCGTCTTCCGGTTCGCCTTCAACGAGCGCTCGAACCCCTTCCTCCTGACCGTGGCCATGTTCGGCGGCGGGGGGTTCTTCGCCATCGAGCTCCAGCCGAACGGCATCAAGCTCATCGAGGGGGCCCTCGAGTTCGGCGGCTCGTTCTCGATGGACATCGGGGTCGCCAGCGGCGGGGTCACGCTGATGGCCGGCATCTACTTCAAGTACGAGGACGACAACGTGACCATCACCGGCTACGTCCGGTGCAAGGGAAGCCTCGAGGTCCTCGGCCTCATCAGCATCTCGGCCGAGTTCTACCTGTCCCTGACCTACGAGCAGGCCTCGAACCGCGTCTGGGGGCAGGCCTCGCTGACGGTCAAGGTCAAGGTCCTGTTCTTCAGCGCCAAGGTCACCCTCAAGGTCGAGCGCTCGTTCCGCCACTCGCCGCCGCCCCTGTTCACGGACATCATGGACGAGAGCCACTGGCTCGACTACTGCGAGGCCTTCGCCTAGAACGAGACAAGCGATGATCGAGAAGGAGACAAGCCATGGCTAAGCCCGAAGTCGTGTGGGCCTTCCTTCCCAACGGGATAAAGGGCGGCAAGCTGAGGTTCTCGGCGGCCGTCTCCATCCGCCTGCCCGAAGAGGCCGGTCCCAAGCCCCACCTGGGCCTCTTCCCCGAGGTCCTGGACTGGGCCGGGACCGTCAAGGGCCTGACCTTCGACGTCCAGTTCGAGAAAGCGGCCCCGGTCGAGGCCACGAGGGTCAGCCCGGATCCCGACCCCGACCTGTGGCAGTCCGTCTTCCAGCCGGATTCGCCGGTCGTGCCCTTCCGGGTCGCCGACCTGAGCCGGCGGGCGGTCCTGTCGTTCCCCGTCAAGCACGTCCAGTCGTTCGTCGCCCAGCAGTACATCAACGTCGCGGCCGAGTCGCCCGAGGAGCCGCCGGCCATCGAGCGCGTCTTCCGCAGCGAGGCCCTGGCCCAGGTCCGCCTGAAGCCGGTCGTCAGCCCGCGCTTCGCCGGCGCCGTCCAGCCGCGGACGACCGAGACGGTCTTGGCCCAGTCGGTCAGGGCGACGCTCGACCGCCAGAAGGTCAAGGCCATGCCGGTCTCCGAGAAGCCCTCGCCCCCGCAGGATTTTTACCTCCTGCGCCTCTATCACCAGCCGCGGAACAGGGCCGTCGTCGACCCCAAGACGAAACGGCCGGTCGTCCAGCGCGTTCCCCTCGCGCCGCCCGAGCTCGACTTCCACCAGGCCGTTTCCTCGCTGACCAGCTACCCGGCGCTCATGCGGCTCATGGGCCTGGCCCTCGACTTCGAGGTCGACGTGCCGACGGGCCGCCTGCCGTCGAGCTTCGTCGCCCGGATCGTGCCCCGCGGCCGGCCCGACGACAAGTCGCCGTGGACGCGGTGCCGCCTGAACGTCGCCGCAGGGACCTTCGAGGCCGCGTCGCGGTCCTCGAAGCCCGAGATCGTCGACGGCTTCCTCGACCTCTCGGACGAGGACAAGTTCGATCTCGTCCAGATCGACGTCGACGGCGCGGCCCTCAAGACGGCCGAGCTGGCCGACCGGGCCGAGGACCGGACGACCGGCGAGCTGCCGGCCCTGCGGTCGAACGGGTTCTCCGTCGTCCGGACGGGCAACGCCGTCGTCCTGGCCGAGGCCCTGAAGATGTCCATGGAGCATCACCAAGCCCTCGTCGGCCGGCGGGAGCCCACCTTCTATGCCGAGGACCTCGTCCAGGGCTACCGGGTCGATGTCTGGGACGAAGCGGCCAAGCGCTGGCATTCGCTCTGCAAGCGGGTCGGCGTCTACAGCTTCCTGCGCAGCGGCCGCACCGAGACCCTCGAGGACGAGGGCTTCGTCTCCGAGAGCGTCACCGAAGCGGCCGACGGGTCGTCGGAGGACCTTTTCGCCCATGAGACGCTCTTCGGCTGGGACGGCTGGAGCCTCGTCGCGCCGCGGCCGGGCAGGACCATCGACAAGGACGACCAGGCCGCCGCCATCCAGAGCCGGGCGGCGATGTCGTTCCGGCTGGAGACGGCGTTCAAGCCCGCGCCCGGCTCGTTGCCCAAGCTGAGGTTCGGCGGCCGCTACCGGCTGCGGGCCCGGGCCGTGGACCTGGCCGGCAACAGCGTCGGGCCGGAATCGGACGACGCCCGCAAGGCCATCCCCGCGCCGCCGAAGGAGCCGGCGTCCTACTCGCGGTTCGATCCCGTGGCCCCGCCGGTCGTCGTCCTGCGGGAGCCGCCCAAGCGGGGCGAGTCCGTGGACGAGGTCGTCATCCGCAGCTTCAACGACACGATCGCCAAGGACACGGTCGCGACGGCCGAGACGGCCGAGCGTCACGTCGTGCCGCCCAAGACGTCCGAGCTCGGCGCCGAGACCCACGGCGTGCTCGACGCCGAAGGGGGCGGGCCGCGCAAGGACCTTTACGGGCTGATCGCCGCGAAGGACCCGGGCAAGCTCCGCGAGATCGAGCCGGCCGAGGAGATCGAGCTGCCGTACTTCCCCGACCCCTGGGCCAAGGGCGTCGTCGTCCGCGGCCTGCCGGGGGTCCCGGCTGACAAGCCCCTGCGGATCGAGTTCGAGGGCCAGTGGCCGGACGCGCGGCCGTTCCGGATCCGGGCCGTCGAGGGCGCCCGGCCGGCCGAGTGGAACGCGGCCTCGAGGGTCCTGACCGTCTACCTCAAGAAATCGGACGTGGCGACCCTGCGGCTGAGCTGCTGGTTCCCGGAGCCCGTCCTGCCGAACATCGGCCTGTTCAAGTGGCTGGAAAAACCGGAGCTGGCCATCCCGAAAAAGATCCTCCAGGCCCCGCAGGCGACCGGGCCGCTGCTCGTCGCGCCGGTGGGCATCCGGTCGGACGTCGCCGCTACGGCCGCCAAGGCCCCGGCGCAGGCAACGACGCAGACCCCGGCTCAGACTCAGGCTCAGACCGCGCCGCCCGTGAAAGCCCAGGTCCAGCAAGCCCAGGTCCAGCAGGTCCGGCCGGAGGCGGTCCAGACCCAGGTCGCGCCGGCCCGGGAGCTGGGGCCGGTCTTCCAGCTGCCGAGGATCAACCTGGCCCAGATCAAGAACTTGGCCGTCAACGCGTCGCACTGGATGATGACCCCGTTCCGGACCGTCGTCCTGACCCACGCCGTCCAGCAGCCGTTGGGCAGGCCGGGCGCGAAGAAATTCGGAGTCAAGCGCGGGCTGGGCGACACGCACGCGGCGTTCGACGCCGAGCTCGACGTCCACGGCTCGAGCAGCCAAAAGGTCGAGATCGACGCGGTCTGGAAGGAGCCGGTCGACAACGTCGCCGAGAAGTCCTGGAAGACGCTCGACGGCGCGGCCCATGTCCTGGAACAGGATCTGGCGAGGGGGATGACCTCGTTCAGGATGAACGACCCGGCCGCCCATCGCCACGAGTTCGGCGACACGAAGCACCGGCGGGTGACCTACACCCTGACCGAGACGAGCCGCTTCCGCGAGCAGATGCCCGAGGCGGTTGCCTCCAAGCCCGAGCTGCTCATCCGCCGGAGCGACCCGCTCGTCGTCGATGTGCCCAACGCGGCCCCGCCGTCCATGCCGCGGGTCGTCTATGTCGTGCCGACCTTCGGCTGGGAGCGCAAGCGCGAGGCCGGCAGGTTCACGAGCCTCCGCAAGGGCGGCGGATTGAGGGTCTATCTCGAGCGGCCGTGGTTCTCGTCGGGCGACGGAGAGCTGCTGGGCGTCATCTTGAACGCGACGCCGGGGGTGCCGACCGAGAGGGTGGCCGCCGCCGGGCCGACCGCGGCGACACGCGGCGCCGTTAAGCCCCAGACCGCAGGGGGGGCGATCCAGGCCGTCAGGCCGACGGTCCAGGCCAAGCCCCAGGTCGCGGCCAAGGCGGTGTTGGCCCTGCCGTCCGTGCCCGAGGCGCTGAGGCCCTATGTGACCCTCTGGGGCCTCGACCCGCTGTGGCGGGCGGGCACGATCCCGACGGCCGAGTACCCGGCCCCCGGGGATTTCACGCTGGCGGAGGAAATGCTGGGCGGGCTGTCGATCCCCGAGCTTCCGGACACACGGGCCTTCACGGCCGTCGGCCACAAGGTCGCCTACGACGAGGAGCGGGGGTTGTGGTACTGCGACATCGAGATCGACCCCCACGACGCCTATTACCCGTTCGTGCGGCTGGCGCTGGCCCGCTTCCAGCCGGTCTCGGTGGCCGGGGCCCATCTTTCGAAGGTCGTGACGGCCGACTTCATCCAGTTGGCCCCCGACAGGACGGTCTCTCTGGCCTTCAACCGGGCCGATCTCACCGAGATGACCATCACCGTGAGCGGGGCGTCCTACATTCAGGCGGCCGCGGGCAGCGGGCCGGGCGAGGTCGAGGTCGCGCTGGAGACGCGCAGCCTGGCCCTGCCGGAAGAGGTGGGCTGGACCGAAGTCCCGAAGACCGCCGTGACCCTGAAGGCGCAGAGGGCGCCCGGGGCCGAGCCGGGCAGCTTCATCTGGTCCGGCAAGCTGACCATCCCCAAGGGGATCCAGCTCAAGGCCCACCGGGTGGCCGTGCGCGAGTACGAGACGTTCCTGTCGGACGAGCCGGCGACGGCCGCAGGGAGGCCGGTGACCACGGCCCGGGCCGTCGAGATGAAGAAAGTCCGCCGCCTCGTCTTCGCCGAGACCTTCCCCCTCTTCGACCTATAAATTGGAAAGAAACCGCAAAGGATCGAAATGAGGAAGCCCAGGGCTCGACGCGCCGTCCGGGCCGCCTCCCTTCTCGCTCTGCTCGCCGCCCCGCTCCTCCTTTATTGCTACTACGAGGAAGTCCACAAGCTGGCCGCCGAGATGGCCCTCCGGCTCCTCGAAAAGAGCGACAGCGGCCGGCTCTACGCCGAGGTCTACGCGCCGGCCAACCGGAACCGGCTCGTCGCCGGGGCCTGGATGGAGGACTTCGGGGCGGTCGACGGCAACGAGCGGTCGTTCCGCCATTATTACGACCCGACGAACGGCCTGGGGTGCCCCTACCTGACCTATTTCCCCGTCTGGGAATCGCTCGACGGGGCCAGCGTGGCCTACCGGGGGCGCAACTATCCGAGCGCCCTGGAATGGGCCCGCGACGGGGCCGGGACACAGGACCTCCGCAACTGGAAAGGGGCCATCGAGGCGTACGACTACGCCCCGTCGGCCCGGGCCGAGGCCTATTTCCGCCTCGGTCACGTCGTCCATCTCGTCGCCGACATGGCCGAGCCCGACCATGCCACCAACACGGTCCACGCGGCGAGCGGCTACGCCTATCCCCGGGACCTGAACCTGATCCTGGCCTTCCTCAAGGGCAAGGTCGATCCCCTCCCGGGATTCTGGGTCGAGAAATCCGCGCTCGAAAGATCGATGGCCTATTTCGCGGCCCGAGGCGTGGAGCGGCTCGGGTTCGAGGGCTTCATCGAGGGGCGTCACGCCGTGTTGTTCCCTTCGCCTCCTCAAGTCAGGAGCAACAAGCGGCTGACGCTCGACGGCACCTTCCGGACGATGGCCGAACTGAGCCAGGGCGCCATCCGCGACAAGGGCTTCCCCGTGCCGATCGGGGTCCGGAAGCACCCCTATGCGACGGACGCCGATCAAGCCGCCCTGGGGGCGCTGGGCGCCAGCTACAGCTTCTTCCCGGCCATCGATTTCGAGGACGCGGCCGAGTCGGCGCGCTACCTCGGCCTGGCCCGGGAGCTGCTGACCGGTGCGACCCGTCTCAACGCGGGGCTTCTCGAGTTCTTCCACGACATCGTCAACCCGCCTCCATACGTGCGCAGCGTCCGGATCGGCCAGGGCGGCCGGCCCGTCTATCACGCGTATTGGAAGGACATCAAGCACACGGTCGAGGGGGTCCATCCCAACGAGAACGCGAAAGCGGCCGATATGCTGGGCAAGAAGGGATTCGACCACAAGTACCGCTACGAGACGGTCTACGGGCGGGAGCTCGTCGGCGGGCCCCAAGAGCGGGCCTCCGCCGAGGGTCCGACCCTGTTCGGGGCCAATGTCGGGAAGCCGAAGCGGGGGACCGGCCCGGCCCTCCGTCCGGGGATCCAGGCCGAGGTCCGCATCGAGTTCGGCCCCGATCCGGCGGGTTTCGAAGCCCCGCCGGAGAGGATGGCGGAGGTCGCCGTCGCGATGGGCGGCCGGCGCGTGGAGGGAAGGCTGGTCGATACCGGGGCCGCGTGGGTCGGAACGTTCACCCCGGTCCTCGGAGAGGGCGAAGAGGAAGCGGAGCTGCAGATCGAGATCTCCGGAACGGATGTTCATCATCACGGCTTCGAGGGCCGCGTGACGACAGCCGGCCACGATCCGATCCCGAGGGTCCAGGGCTACGCTCTGGACACGGAGCCGGAGCTGCCGGCCAAGACCCTGTATGACGCCGGTTCCCGGTTCCCCATCAAGAACTACCGGCCGGGTGTCGACCGCAACCACAAGATCGCGGTCAGGCGCGACGAAGCGCCGCCCGCGGCAGAGGAACGGGCCGCTCCGCCCTCGCCGGGGCTGTCGATCGGCATCGAGGGCGGCGTCCTCGGGCCGCCCGGCGACCGGTATTCGCACTGGTCGTTCGGCGTTGTCTTCCGGGCCGCCGCCGAGCTCGAGCCGGAGCTGGTGGAGGTCGAAGTGTGGAAATTAGAAGTGAACGCGTTCTCGACGTATCACCGCCTCTCGAGGCAGGCGGGGAAGGTGGTCGGATATACCGCGCACAACGTCTCCAGCTTCGCCCGGCCTCCGGACCGGGACCTCGAGCGGAAAGAAGAGCGGATCTCCGAGTTGGAGCTCAGCACGGAATACAAGGACGGCGTCCCGGAGTGGTTTTACAAGAACTTCAACGTCAGCGCGATGAGCTCTATTCTCGAATACAAGATCGTCTGCCGGGTGAGGGACACGGACGGCCGAGTCCGCCAGGCGGAGTTCATCTTCGACTCGAAAGATTGGGTGCCGACGGGGGAGAAAAATTGGAAGGGCGTGCCCCTCTATCGCAAGAAATGATGGACGAGGACCGATGAAGATCAAGCGCGCGGCGGGGAGGGATTACGTTGTCCGTCTCGCGATCGCCGCAGGGATCGCCGCGGCCTTGGCGGGCGCGCTGCGGGCCCAAGACCAGCCTGCGCTCGCCGCGAAGCTCAAGGCCGCGGGCGCGCCGGTGCGCGGAGCTGTCCTCGAGGGCGGGAGCCTGGTCGTTTCCTTGGAATACGCCGCCGACAAGGCCGCCGAGCCCGGGAAGATCCGGGCCCATGCCTTGAGCGTGTTCCGGACGGCGGCGGGAACGCTCCCCGCCGGGGCGGCCCGGGTGACCGTCGAGATCGGCGTGCCCGGGGAGGTGTACGACACCTGGTCGGCGGCCTCGCGGGACGCGGCGGACTTCGCCGGCGGCAAGCTCGACGAACGGAGGTTCATGGCCCGGCTGGAGATGAAGAGCCCGCTGCCGCTGAAGGAGATGATCGAGGCCGCCCTGCCCGACGAGGAAGAGATCGAGCGCCAGCTGAAGACGCTCGAGGCGGAGAGCCGGAAGAGCGCCGGACGGGCGGCCCCGAAGGCGACGCCCCCGACAACCACGCCCGCCCCAAAGGACGTTCTGTCGTCGCCTAAGGCCCTCTTCGAACAGGGAGAACGGTTGCTCAAAGTGCGCGACTACTGGGGGGCCACGGATTATTTCCGGAAGACGCTCGACGCCTTCCCCGCGGAATCCCACCAAGGGCTGGGGCTCTGTTACTACGGCGCGGGGCTCATCGATGCGGCGCTGCGCCATTTCGCCGAGGCCTACCGGCTCGAGCCCCGGTCGCGGCTGACGGTCCTTTACCTCGGGACCTGCAACGACAAGCTCGGCCGGCGCGACGAGGCCGTCCGCCGCTACGAAGAATACCTGGCCCTCGGGCCCGACGATCCCAAGGTCGCCGAGTTCGTCCGCGGCCGCCTGGCCGCCCTCCGCTAATTGGGGACACAATACTCATTCCCTAATTTCCTTGCCGTTTCCCGGGGAGGGCTATAACGCGGAAGCAATAACGGGGATACGGATATCCCCTATGTGTCACCCGACGCCTTTCGCAATTGGCCCGGGGATGTGAGAAAAATGACCCGCCCGAACGTCTTTATCCATAGAATGGCTGGATCGGCTTGACTCTCCGGTTCATCTGTTGTATCTTTAAAACGTACATTTAAATGTACATATAAAGAAGACAACAGGAGCCTGAGATGTTGACCGTCAAGGAGAATGCAACCATCGTCGGCGTCGCCGAGCTGAGAAAGATCATGAAAGAAGTTCTCGAGGAGATGAAAACGAACAGGGTGATCCTGACGAAAAGGAACAAGCCCGTCGGCGTTCTGGTCGATTATGAGGAGTTCAAGCGAATGGAAGAGCTGCTGGAAGCCCTGGAAGATCATGCCCTCGGGACGGAGGCCCGGGCGCGGGCCAAACGGAAAGACAGAAAATGGGTCACTCTTGAGGAAGCGGAGAAAAAGCTGGGCTTGAGGTGATGTACGAAGTCCTGATCGACGAACTGGTCCTGAAGAACGACCTCGAGAGGATCGAGCTTCATCACCAAAGGAGGATCCTCAAGGTTATCCGGGAGCGCTTGGGAACGGATCCGGAAAAGCATGGGAAGCCGCTTCGGGGAGAGCTCAAAGGCCTTTGGAAACTGCGCGTCGGTGAATACCGGGTCATCTATGAGATCGACAGAGGGCGGGTCGCGGTCCATGTCATTAAGGTGGGATACCGACGCAACAGTGAGGCCTATCGGGCCGTCTTGAAGCGGCTCCGCTGAAGCCATTCGGGGATTCAATTCTCATTCCCGAATTACTTCCCTTTCCGCTTCGCGGCTTGTCTAATCGCGGCCTATTCAGGATAATACGGACATCGCGTCCGATGAAAGGAGACCCGATGTCCCTTATGAAGAAGGGGGACACGTACCGGCGGTACATGTCCCCGATCGTCGTCCGCATCCTCGCGGCGGCTTTGGCCGTCGTCTTCGCCGCCGCTCTCTTCGCCGCCCAGGCCGACAAGCCCGACCTCGACATGATGAATCGGATCCGCTTCGAGGGGCTGAGCCACAGCCAGGTCGGCAGGCTCGTCGCGTATCTGTCCGACGTCATCGGCCCGCGGCCGACCGGCTCGCCCGGGATCGACCGGGCCAACAAGTGGGCCGCCGCCAAGATGAAGGAATGGGGGATGACCAATGTCGCCCTCGAGCCCTACGAGAACTTCGGCGTCGGCTGGGCCGTGCGCTACGTCTCGGCCCACCTCCTCGAGCCGCATTACGCGCCGCTCAACGCCATCTCCGTTGAGTGGGGATCGAGCACCAAAGGGAAGATCGTCGGCGCGCCGCTCTACGTCGACATCAAGTCGAAGGACGATTTCGCGAAGTACCGAGGGAAGCTCGCCGGCCGGATCGTCCTCACCCAGCCGCCGGTCTCCATCCCGATCCCGTTCACCCCCGATGCCCTCCGCCATGACGCCGCGAGCCTCGCGGCCCTCGGCGAGACGCCAGTCCGGGCCTCGACCCCGGCCGATCCGGACTACGTCCGCGGCTTCCTCGACGACCTCGAGGACTTCTTCCGGGCCGAGAAGGTCGGGGTGCTTGTGTCGTCGGGAGGGGTGTCGCGGCGCGGGCACGGCGCCGTCACGGCCCGGGGCGTGCGTCAGGCCCGCGACCCTAAGCGGCCCCGGCCCCTGCCCGAGATCATCCTGGCCGCCGAGCACTACAACCGCATCCACCGGATCATCGAGGAGTTCAAGGAGCCGGCCAGGATGGAGGTCGAGGTCCGCACCGAATTCTACGACCGGGACCTGCGCGGCTACAACGTCGTCGGCGAGATCCCCGGCACGGACAAGGCCGGCGAGGTCGTCATGCTCGGCGGGCACATCGACTCCTGGAGCCCGGGCACGGGCGCCGCGGACAACGCCGCCGGCTGCGCCGTGTCGCTCGAGGCCGCCCGCATCCTCATGAAGCTCGGCGTCAAGCCCCGGCGGACCATCCGCGTCGTTCTCTGGAGCGCCGAGGAGAAGGGCTGGGTCGGCTCCCGGGCCTATGTCGAGAAGCACTTCGGCGATCCCGAGACCATGACGCTCAAGCCGGAGCACGCCAAGCTCGCCGCCTATTATAATTTCGACAACGGCAGCGGGCGGATCCGCGGCATCTACGCCCAGAGCAACGTCGCCGTCAAGCCGATCTTCGAGGCCTGGCTGGAGCCGTTCCACGACCTGGGGGCGACCCACGTCGTCGTGCGCGACACGGGGGGCTCGGACCACGGGGCCCTCGACTATGCCGGGCTTCCCGCCTTCCAGTTCATCCAGGATCCGCTCCACTACGGGACGCGCATCCACCACACGAACCTGGACGTCTTCGACCACCTCAGCGTCGAGGACCTCATGCAGGCCGCGGTCGTCATGGCCGCCTTCGTCTACAATACGGCCATGCGCGAGGAGATGCTGCCACGCAAGCCCCTGCCGGACAAGATGCGCTATCCGGTGCGGCGGTAAGGCGGCAGACCGGCTGGCGATGAAAGGAGGAGATCAAGAGAGAGCGCAAGATCATCACGGGAGCCTTCTTCGTGGCGATGGGTGTTCTGGCGGTCTTCGTCTTGACGGCCGCCGCCGGGAGGGTCGTGACGGGCAAGTTCACGGCCGTCGCGTTCGATACGTCCCATGTTCGAACTGTCAACACCGGCCTGACCTATGTCCGCGTTCTCCGGATCTGCGTCGATGACCCAAGGAGGCCGGCCGAGATCGCTTACACGACCGACCAGATCCAGGCAATGCATCCCGGCCGTTTCGTGTGCCAGACAAGGTGGTTGACAGGGCTGGCGCTCACCTCTGGGTCCGGGAGCTTCACGCTGAACCACGCCATGTTCAATCGGCCCGGAGTGACCTCCTACTGGGAAGCTCTCGGCGATTGACGTCTGATTCTCAGCCGGCCGGGGCGACCTCGAGCATGCGGTCGAGGCGGAAGGTGCGGGATTCGCGGCGGGTATGGCAGTAGGCGCGGACCCCTTCGAAAGTCCGGCCGCGGTATTCCATCATCTCCAGGGCCTCGGGGCGGATGCGGCGGCGGGACTTCGTGTCGTCGGGCTTGAGATAGACGATGTCGAGCTCGCGGCCGTCGCGGATGGCCTCGAGGACGAGGGCCCGCTTGCCGGCGGCGGGCAGGGCCTCTTCGGCCTTGCGGTACTGGAAGCGGGTCAGGAAGCGGACGATGCGCCAGTCCATCCAGATGTGGCTGCGGCGGATGGGGGTTTTGAGGACCAGGCCTTCGAAGCTCGTGCAGCGGCTGAGGGCCACGTAGACCTGCCCGTGGGCGAAGGCCCCGCGGCCGATGTCGACGATGACCCGGTCGAAGGTCTTGCCCTGGCTCTTGTGGATGGTCACGGCCCAGGCCAGGCGCAGGGGGTACTGGGTGAAGGCGCCCACCGATTCCGATTCGATGCGGTCCGCGTCGGCGTCGTAGCGGAAGCGGAAGAGCTCCCAGGTGTAAGGGGAGAGCTCGACCTCGTCGCCGCCGGGGAGCTCGACGACGATGATGTCGTCCTCGTCGGGGACCTTGACGATCTGCGTGACGCGTCCGATGGTGCCGTTGACGAAGCGGCCGTGGCGTTCGTTGACGAGGAGCATGACCTGGGCCCCGGGCTTGAGCTCGAGCGTCTCGTCGGTCGGGAAGGAGGAGCGGTCGAATTCCCCTTCGATGAGGCCCTCGTAGCGGCGGGGGCGGCCGGGCAGGGCGGACAGCTTCTCGCGGTTGCGGGCCGAGGCCAGGTCGTTGGTGCTGGTCAAGGTGATGGCGAACTCGCCGTCGGGGGGCGCGTAGGCGGGGTCAAGGCGGCTGTTGAGGAGGGCGATCTGGGCTTCGTTGACCGAGCGGTTGCGGATGGCATTGAGCAGGCCGATGAACTCGGCGTCGGTCTGGCGGTAGACCTTCTCGAGCTCGATGAATTCCATGTCGAAGGTCGGCTCGGAGAAGATGCGGGCCGAGAAGAAGTAGGGCGAGTCGTAGCGGCCGGAGGGGGAGAGGGGAGCCGCGGAGGCCCCGGGCTGGCCGGCCCGGGCGGCGGTGACGGCGGGGCGGGCGGAAAGGAACGCGCCCGCGGCGCCGGCGAAGAGGTCTCGCTCGCGGGAGGTGACGACGGGCGGGAGCTGGTAGAGATCGCCGATGAAGATCATCTGCAGGCCGCCGAACCATTCCTTGGGGCGCGGGCCGTTGAGGCGCAGGAACTTCTCGACGCAGTCCATGAGGTCGGCCCGGACCATGGACACCTCGTCGATGACCAGGGCGTCGAGGTTGCGGTAGAGGGCGGCCCGGTCGGCGGCGGCGCCGCGGGGTTTCGCGAGCTTGCGGACGGCGTCGGGGGTCGTGTCGGGCTTGAAGCCGAAAAAGGAGTGGATGGTCTGGCCGCGGACGTTCAGGGCGGCCACTCCGGTCGGTGCCAGGACGGCGATGCGCTTCCGTGTCTGGGAGCGCCAGTGCTCGAGGAGGGTCGACTTGCCCGTGCCGGCCTTGCCGGTGACGAAGACATGGCGGTCCGTGCCCTCCATGAGGTCGAGGGCCCGGCGGAAGCCGGGGTTGATCTCGATCTTCGGCGTCTTCGCCGTGGCTTTGGTCTTGCGTGCTTTCATGGGATCAGCGGACACGATATCAATTCTGCTCCATAATAACAATCATTTGGGGTCGGACCAAAAATTTTTGTTTGTTTACAGCAACTTAGAACGCCCAAGGAGACCTATTGATACCTGCATAATTAATGTCCTATTTTAAGCGCAAAAAAAGCGGCGTGT
>CAYREO010000025.1:0-36155 GCA_964423315.1 uncultured Eubacteriales bacterium
CCTCCTGGAGCCATTCTAACCTATCGGTTTACCCATGAAAAACCCGGAAGAACCACATTTTTTCTTTACTCTTTTATTATCAATCGAAAGCATCAGCCAAGGCACATGAATAAATACGGATGGGACCGGGAATGGGAAGCGGAGTTCGAGGCCTTTGCCGGGCCTGGGCTCGTTCCGGGCCGCGTCGTCAAACAGGCGCGTGACCTCTCAACACTCGTGACCCCGGTCGGAGAATTGGCGGCGGAGGTCACGGGCCGATTCAGGCACGCGGCGGCGGGCCCGGCCGATTTCCCGGTCGTCGGCGACTGGGTGGTCGTCGAACCGTCAGCCGGCGGGCCGGCCCTCATCCATGCCCTCCTCCCCCGCCGGAGCGCCTTCGCCCGCAAGGTTGCCGGCGAGGAGGTCGAAGCCCAGGTCGCGGCGGCCAACGTCGACACGGTCTTCCTGGTCAGCGGGCTCGACGGCGATCTCAACCTCCGCCGCATCGAGCGCTATCTTGCTACGGCCTTGGAGAGCGGGGCCGCGCCGGTCGTCGTGCTCAACAAGGCCGACCTCCGCCAAGACCTGGATGACATCGCCGCCGAGGTCGCTTCGGTGGCCCCGGGGGTGCCGGTGGCGGCCGTCAGCGCTATGGCCGAGGGCGGTTTGGCGGCCCTCGAGCCTTATCTCGTCCCGCGCCGGACGGTCGCGCTCCTCGGCTCGTCGGGCGTCGGCAAATCGACGATCATCAACCGCCTGCTCGGAGAGGAACGTTTCCGGACCTCATCGATGAGCGACGCCGCGGCCGGCCGCGGCCGTCACACGACGACTTCGCGCGAGCTGGTGCGCCTTCCGAACGGGGCCCTGCTCATCGACACGCCCGGAATTCGCGAGCTGCAGCTGTGGTCCGGGGAGGAGGGTCTCGAGAGAGCCTTCGAGGACATCGAAGCGCTCGCCGGCCGCTGCCGGTTCCCCGACTGCCGCCACGAACGTGAGCCCGGCTGCGCAGTGCGGGCCGCGGCGAAGGACGGGCGCCTCGATGCCAGGCGCCTCGAGAGCTACCTGAAGCTGCGCCGCGAGATCCGGTTTATGGAGATCAAGAAGGACGTCAAGGAGCGCCGGCGGCAGGGAAAGGCCGCGGGGCGAGACTTCGCGGCCCGGCTCAAGGAAGTCCAGCGGAACAAGCCCCGCTACCAGTGAGCCTCGGCCGCGACGGACTCGTTCTTCAAGACCCAGTCGGCGCAGTTGAGCAGGGCGCTCCGGGCCCGCGGCGTGCGCGTCGCGCGCGTTTTCTGACCGACAGAAGAACCCGCCCGGCACCTCACGACACTCGGCCAAGCTCACTTCTCTGGATAAAGCACGTCCTGGGCGAAGCGGCCAGTATTGAAGTATAACTTGACCGCGGCCTTGACCGAGCCCGGGTCAACACGGCGTATGAGTCGGCGGCGCGGGCCAGCGCGGCGGTCCTCGCCGTGGCCGGCAGCGCTCGAGGTCGGCGCCCTTTCCCGGCACGGGCCGAGCCCGCTCATTGCGGCTGTATCCGCCCCAGACAGCTCTCTAAGGTTGAAGGTCCGAACGCGACCGTATAACCCGCCTCTTCGAGCCTTCGCTTAAGCCCGGCGCAGGAGCTCACATAATCTTGGACGGGCTTCCACTCCAGCTCGGTATAGCGCAGGACGGCATCCAATCTTCCGATGGCCCCAACACTACGAGACCGCGCCTGCGTGTGGTCTTGGAAGACGATCTGGCGGATCTCCCCGTCGGGCCCCTGGCGGCTGGCCGTGAACCAGATCGGGAGGTTTTGCGTCAGGCTCTGGAATTCGATCCGCCGGAGGTGGCGAAGCGCCTCGAAATCGGAAGGCAGCTTGGCGACCCCGCCCTCGCGGATAGCCTGAACCCAAACCTCAAAACTCGTTCCAACGTCGTCGCGAACGGCCCCGGAACGGATATCCAGATAATCGCCTAGCACCGCCAGATCGACGGCCGTCGCGGCGTTGATGAGCTTTTCGGGTGCGTCGCGCGAAAGAGGCAATGCGAGGCGATCCTGGTAGGTCCCCCGGTAGCTGTTCGGCCCGGTCCTGGTCCCCCTGAAGACGATATCCCCATCCTTGTAGCCTTGCCTGGCCAGCTGGTAGAAGAGAATTTGGGCCGACGGCTCGTCCGGCGGCGAAAAGATCCTCTCCAATCTTCCGACGTAATCGTTCCCGCTCCGCTCGAAGCGGTAACGGGCCAACGACGTCACCCAGGTCCCTTCGAGCTCTCCCGGGTCGGCCCACAATTCGCCCGCCGACGCCGGAGGCTGGGGACCGCTGCGGGGCGGCCGGGCCGCGGGGGGCGTCGTTCGCGTTCCCGGCTGAGGGTCGGGCTTGCGCCCGGGCCTCGCCACTCCCCCCAGGCCGGCCACAGCTCGGATGCGCTCCGAGGCCGACGTCCAGGCGTTGCCGGCCATGCCGGCCTGTCCGCCGAGGTCGCCGCGGACCAGGAGCGCCTCGAGCTCCGCCCGCACGTCCCTCAGGTCCGCGCAGGAGCCGGTCACGACCTTCGTCTTCTCGTAGTCTCTCAACAAGGAGACGGCCTGCCGGAGATGGTTGACGGCGTCTCTCCTGATCCTCTCGCCGAGCTCGGGGCGTCCCGTCAGCAAGGCGCCTTCGGCCAGCTGGAGGCCCGTATGCCCGAAGGCCATGTGGAACCCCAAGCGCATGTAGGCGCCGTCGCAGTTGGGCATGGCGACCTTTTCGCCGACGACCTGGAAGGTGACCTGCTCGGCCATGGACGCGGCGTAGGAGGATATCGACCCCGCGAGCGACTCCCTGGGCTTGGCCGGCGCCCTGTCCCGGACGACCTCCTCGGCCCAGGTCCTGAAGCGGACCTTGATCTCGCTCCAGTTCGGCCAGGCCCGGTGGGGCTCGTAGCTCTCCCGATTGGCCCACATGGCGTGCTCCCCGGCCATGACGAGGTGGTCGACGATGTCCTGATCGGCGGGGCCGTCCGTGAAGCGGCTGTGCGCGGCGGCCCAACCGAGCCTCGATCCCGTGGCGAAGATATGCCAGGCGGCCGGCTGCGCTCCGCCTTGGAAAGCCAGAGGCCTGACGGCCGGCGGGGCGGCCGCCCCCGCGCCCTGCCTGGCACCCGCGCCGGCAGCGTCCGTCTTGTCCCTTCCGGAGCCTGTCGCCAAGCCTTTGTCCCCGAATCCCGCGTCGCCTCCGGCCGGCTTCACTTTCTCCTGCGGCTTGATCGACCCGGCGGCCTGGCCGAGGAGGGACACGCCCTCGTCTTTCTCCTTTTCCCCAGTCTCTTTCTCCTTGTCAGGCCCCACAACGAGACCCCGGTCGCCGAACCCGCCCGAGCCTTGGGCCGTCCCGGGACGGGCGGAGCCCGCCGGCGCGGCTCCTCCCGCCGCCGGACCCGGCTTGGCCGGACCGGCCGCCGGGCCTGTCGGCTTGGCACCGGGTTGAGGCACCGCCTCGACGACCTCGACCTCGAAATAGGCGATCGCGTAAGGATCGTCGGCGGTCTTGGCCTGGATGGTGAGCTTGCCCGGCTTGAGGCCGGTCGCCGTCCCGTCTTGCCCGAGGGACAGGAACTCCTCGTTGTGGCTGTTCCAGATGACGTCCTTGTAGACTCGATTGCCCATGTCGGTGGCCACGAACTTGACGCTCTGCCCGACAGGGATCCGCTTCGCGCCTCCCTGGATCTTGATGCCCCCGTGAACGTTCTGCTCGACTTGGGGAACGACGGGGGGTGCCGGTTGGGCGTTGGGCGCGGGCTGACGCGCCGCTGCGGCCGTCTTCTGAGGAGCGGGGGCCGCGGGGGTCGGCGGGGCGGACGGAGGATTGGCGCTGCCGCCCGCGGCCGCTTGACCCTGCCCCGGTGGGGTCGCAGCCGCTGGTGCCGGCCTGGCCCTCATCGGCGCCGTCCGCAGGCAGAGGTCGGCCCGGGCGAGGGCCCGATGCCCTGTTTCCAAAGCCTTCTCGCACAACTCGACGAATCGGTCCGTCGATGCGATCCTCTCTTCGAGGTCGGCGAGAGTATCTCTCAAGCTTCCCAAGGAGGTTTCCGTGTCTTTGAACCACTTTTCGGCGTACTTCAAGATGGGCCGGTCCAGGTCCACTTCGACGCGCGCCAGGGACGCCATGACCCCGGCGATCGCGTTCTCCGCCTCTTTGGCCCGAGCCCGTCGGGCCTCGAACCGCCTCGTCGGGTCGTCGGGCCCGCCAAGAGCGAGCGATCTTGCCAGGATGTTCCCGAGCGCATCGAACCGTGACAGGATCTCCGTCGCCTGCGCTTTCATGCGGAGGAGATCGTTCCCGGCGGCCGAAAAGGCCGGACGCAGGTCGGAGACCCAGCCGGCCGCTTCCTTGATCCGAGGGAGGGCGTCTTCGAGCCTGTCGAGGTCCCGGCTCAAGCTACGCAGGGTTGCAGCCGAGATCCATCTCTGCTCTTTGTCATTTTTCCGGAACTGCCGCCAGCCTTCGGCTTCGCGGTCCTGTTGTTCCAGGACCCGGATCTGATCCTCGATATCGCCGATGTGCCGTTCGATCACGGCCGGGTCCGCCGACTCGCAGGCGGAATCGGCCGACCGTCCGGCTTGGTCCTTTCTGCTGAGGCGGGCCTCCCGCTCTTGGGCGCTCAGGCGGGCGATGGGATATCGGTTGACGAGGTTGACGGCATCGGTCAGGGGCCTTATGACCCCGGAAACATAGTTGGCCGGAGTTTCGCCGATGCCGCCGGCCTGGAACAGCTCCATCACGAGCTGCCCCATTTTCCTGACCGTCCCGGCCTCGATCCTCGTCATGTCCCCGGCGATCCGCTCCGTCAGGACCGTCTCGGTCTCGAGATCGTGCAGTAGGGACTCCCGCAAAGAGTCGTTCAGGCTGTGGGCCCGGGCCTCCTCCGCCGTGTATTCGGGCGGCAGAACGCCCCTTCTCTGCTTCGCTTTGATGATATCGAAGGCCTGTCCGATCCGGGTGATCGCCGGTCCAAAGGACTGGCTTACGATCTCGTCTTGGGCCTTCGAGAGCGTTTCTTTGAGCCGGGCCAGGTCGGGATCGGCGGCCCCCTGTCGGGCCTGCCCGGGGAACGCCCCGGCCGGTCCCGCGGACACCGATACCATCAGGCCGGCGACGATCACGGCGGCGGCGATGCGCGAAGCTGTCATGGTGCCTCCGACTGTCATTTGATGGCCAGGCCGACCGATCTGTCGACCGAGAGCGACTCCCAGGCGAGATGGACGCGGATCACGTAATCCCCGCTGCGGGTCCCGGCCGAGAGCTTTCGGCTGACCTCGAACGGGCGGCCGTTCGGGGCCTCGAACGAGGCCGGCGCCGGCTCGTAGACCGTCTCCCCTTTCTGGGTAATGGCGCAGGTCAGCGTCACCGGTAAGTCGGCCGGCCCCGACGGGACCGTGATAGTGAACCGGATGTCGACGGCGAAATCGCCCCCGGCGGCGACGGGAGAAGGGTTCACGGCCAACCCGGCGATAACGATCGCGGGGGCATCGGACGCGGGCGGCGAAGAGGTCGCGGCGGGCTTGACGCTCGCGGCTTCCCGCGCCAGCCGGGGAAGCTCGGGCGACAGTCCGACAACGACGGCCATGTCGAGGCTCCGGCCCTGCCGTTCGATCTTCAGCTTCGCGATGCCTCCGTGCGGGACGCTCCCGAGCAGCTCGCCGATGAAGCGGGACGCTTCGACCCCGGCCAGCGGGAGACCTTCGAAATCCAGAAGGATGTCGCCGACGATCAGCCCGGCCAGATCGGCGGGTCCGTTCTTGACAACATCGGCGATCTCGAACCCCCGTGCGGTCCGAGAGATCGTGACCCCGATCCAGCGTCTGTCGCCGTAGAGGGCGGCGGCCCTTGGGTGGTCCCCGATCTCCAGGAAGAGAGCGACAAGATCGTCGGTGAGCTGCGATCGGATTAACGGAAGCGCGGCCGCTTCGATGGCCCGGGTCAGGAACCCGGCGGCCGCCTCCGGGCGGCCCTCGGCGCGCTCGATCCTCGCCTTGGCCTCGTGGACGATCCAGGCCGCGTCCGGATCGATCTTCGCCGCGCGCTCGAAGCTCTTGAAGGCCTCGGCGCGCTTGTTCTGGGCCATCAGGGCCCTGCCGATGAGAACGTGGCTCGCGGAGTTCTCCTGGAGCGAATTGGCCTTCTTGAACGCGGCGATGGCCGCGCCATGATCGCCCAGGCCGAGATGGCATTCGCCGAGCCGGTTGTGGGCGAGCATCGACTTGGGCTCGAGCTTGACGGCCCTTTTCGCGTGAACGAGGGCCTGGGCGGGGTTTTTCTTTTGGAGGAGGAAAAAAGCGAGGTCGATGTAACCTCGGGCTGACTCTGCAGCGATATTGGCCTCGGTCATGACTCTGATCGCCCCGTCGAGGTCGCCCTGAAAGAACAGCGCCCACGCCAGCTTGTGATAGGCCCAAGGGCTCCCGGGATTGATCCGAACGGCCTCCTCGAGCGTCATCCGGGCCTCGGCGTAGCGACCCTGATCGATCTCCTCGCTTCCCTTGGCGAGGAGGCGGCTGTATCTCTCCAGAATCTGGAGAGCGGCCTGCGCCTGGTCCTGCGCGTTCGATACCCTGCCAGGTTCCCGGCATTCTTTCGGGGCCCCGGGCGCGAACGCATCCGCCGCGAGCGCATCCGCCGCGAGCCCTTGGAAGACGATCAGGATGACGACGCCCAGAAACGCTTTTCTCATGAGAAAACCCTCCCTGCCCATGCGGCTATGGGCGTAATGCTACAGCGGCTCCGAGACGGAAGTCAACTCGGGGGCGCCGAGTGGGGCGCCGAGCGCGTTTTCTGAGCGTTACCCGCCGGATCGATCGCCAGGGGGGGGGGCATATATCGGCCCAATAAAGCACGATTAAGCCCTTATCTTCAGTTTACAAATCTTGCTTATTACTTTATTATCAAGAAGAAGGAACAGCCAAGGCAGAAAGACGGAGGATCGAATGACGGACCGAACGCTCAGGAGAGAACCGGAGCGCCTGGCGAGGCCGCTTGTCGCCGCTCTGGCCATTGTCGGCTTTGCAATTTCGATAGCCTCGCTCGCCGGTTGCCGGCGCGAAGCCCCCTCCACCAAGGAGAAGGACATGATCACGATCTATCAATCGTCGGTCGATCCCGGCGACCCCCACATCTGCAGCGACTCGGCGAACCGGCTGAGCCTGATCTTTTCGGTCTATGAGGCCCTCGTCGAGATGGACGAGGACGGCGCTTACTTACCCTCGCTCGCCGAAAGCTGGACCGTCAAAGAGGGAGGCCGCGCCTGGACGTTCCACCTCCGGGACGGTGTGAAGTTCCACAACGGCGAGGTCCTCAGCGCCGACGACGTGGTCGCCACCTTGGGTCGGGTCCTGGACCCGGCCATCGGCGGGGCGTTCGGCACCCAGGGCGTCTACCTGAGCTATCTGGGCGACGCCGAGATCGCCAAGGTCGACGAACTGACTGTGCAAATCGTCACCGGCGAGCCCATGGCCGACCTCCTCGACCTCCTGGTGGCCATGCCGATCAGCCCGGCGAGCGCGCTGGGGCTTCTGCCCCGCGAATACATCGGCAGCGGGCCCTACCTGGTCCGGGAGCGGAAACCGGGGGAGATCCTTCTCGAGGCCTTCGCGGAGTATTGGGGAGAGGCGCCGAAATACGGACGGGTCCGATGGGTTGCCGAGCCGGACGCCTCGAAGCGGGTCGATGCCCTGCTCGAAGGGCGAGCGGACATTGTCGCTGCGGTGGAGGCCGAAGGACGGCGGCGGATCGCGGCGGCCAAGGGAGTCTCGCTTCGCGAATGGGACAGCGGGTTGTGCGTCATCTTCATGCTCAACTGCTTCGAGGGACCGTGCCGGGACGCACGGGTGCGTCAGGCGTTGAACTACGCCCTGGACGTGGAGGCCATCATCGCCGAGGTCAAGGGGGGCGCCGCGAGCCGGCTCAGCGGTTATCTGACCCCGCATCATTTCGGTTACGACCCCGAGACCCCGGTCTATGCGCATGATCCGGCGAAGGCCCGCGCCCTGCTGGCCGAAGCCGGCTACGCGGACGGGCTGAAGCTCGTTTTCGACATCCCGACGACGATGCCCGACGAGGCCCCGCGGCTGGCCGAGGTCATGGCCCGGCAGCTCGCCGAGGCCGGCGTGGCTGTCGAGATCGTCGCCCACGAGGACCGGGCCGGCTATTCCGAGATGGTCCGGGAAAAGAGGATCCACGACGCCTGCTGCTTCGATTCGAGCCCGCGGAGCACCTTCCGCGTCCTGCGCGAGAAGCTCCACTCCAGGCTTCGCGGCCCTTGGTGGGAGGGGTACGAGAATCGGGAGGTCGACGCCCTGATCGAGCGGGCCCAGGCCACGCTCGGGGATGCCGAGAGGCAGCCCATCTACCGGCGGATCTACCGGATCGTGCGGGACGACGCCCCATGGATCTTCCTCTACCGGCCGACCAATTTCTGGGGCGTCGGCGAGCGGCTGAAGGACTGGCGGCCCCGCGCCGGCCTCATCCTGCCTTGGCTGCTATAACGCGCTGTTAATAATATATTTAAATTAAATAAGGGCCGTAAAACAGGCCTTAATCGCCCTTTTGAGGGGTCAATAAAACCGTTTAAAGTGAGCCTCGCATCGGGCACCTCTTCGGCACGCGCGGCCTATGCAACCCGTGCGTTACTCTCGCAGGAAGGTCCGTGCGGCGATCGAGACCCGGACGGGCGAGCGGCTGTCGTCAACGGCGAGGGCCTTGAAGGAGAACTTCTCGACGATCCAGAGTCGGGGCAGGCCGGCCATTCCGCTGAAGAACCGCCGGAGCGCCGCCTGGCCGCCCATGACCTCGATCGCAACCGTCCACTCCTCGTAATGCTCCCCGGGAATAGCGCCTGCCGGGGCGAACTTGGTCATCTGGAGCCCCGCGTCGGAGGCCAGCCTCTGGATCTGCAGGAAGAACCCAGAGGTCTCGTCGCGCCCGGCGAGGAGTTTCTCGAACTCTGCCAGCCGGGCTTCCGATATGCCGCCCGTATCGGCCGCCCCCCCTCCGATGTCGCTGGCGAGCGCCCGGAGAGCGAATTCCCGGCTCTCCCTGTCGCGACCGCTCATCTGGACGGACGACTGAAGCGTCACCTCGGCTATCACCAGGCTGCTCTCGAGCCTTGCCAGGTAATCGACGAGGAGGCTGTTGGACCAGGCGCGCCCTTTGATCCGGGCCTCGCCGGCTTCGTAAAGGACCTCGGTCAGCCACACGCGCTCGGGGAGGGCCGCCGCGAGCTCGTCCATCATCCGCGCCGCGGTTCCGCGCCGGCACAAGGCGTCCTCGAGGAATTCGATCTTGCGCTCAACGGCCAAGGCCTGTTCCTCCTCCGCCGTCCTGCCGGGGGCCGACGAGGACGGGCCCGACTGACAGCCCGCCAGCGCAAGGCAAGCGCCCAGGGCCGCCGCCAACAACGATCCCCTTGAAGCCGCGTGTTCGCTCATGCCGCTGCCGCCCTTTTAGTCGGTTGCTCCGCCGTTTTGCACCTAAAAAAGCCCGTTAAGCCGGTTGGCATTGCTCGGAGAGTTGGCTAGTTGTTTTTTTATCAGCTTTTTACGACAGCCAAGGCGAAGGAGAACTTGGCCCAGGAGCCGGGCTCGGATTCGGCCCAGATGCGGCCGCCGTGCTTGTCGATGATCGCCTTGCAGATATAGAGCCCGAGGCCCGAGCCCTTGACCCCTTCCGTGCCGCTCTGCTTGAGGCGCTCGAACCTCTTGAACAACCGCTTCTCGATGTCCTCCTTCGAGATGCCCACGCCCTCGTTGTGAACGGACAGGACGGCCTCGTCGCCCCGGCGCTCGAGCCGGACCTTGACCTCCGTCCCCTCCTTACCGTACTTGACGGCGTTGTTGATGAGGTTGCGGACGACGATCTTCAGCAGCTCCGGGTCGCCATGGACGACGGGGTCGTCGACGGTCTCCTGGACGACCGCCATCCTTTTGAGGTTGTCTTTCGCCTCCGGCTCGTCCAGGACCTCGCGGACGACGTCGGCCCCCAGCCGGATCTCTCTCGTGAACGCGGACAGGCCGTCGAGCTCCATCTTGCTGAGGTCGATGTAGCTGCGGATGACGTCCTCGAGGTACGCGCAGTTGCGGAGGATGGTCTCGACGATCTTCTTGTGCTCGGGGGCCAGCTCGCCGAAATAGCCCCGATGGAGCGTCTCGGCCGTCGTCTGGACGGTCGCCAGGGGGCTCTTGAGCTCATGCGAGACGACAGCCATGAGGTCCAGCATCTTGGCCGTCCCGCTCGCGCCTCGGGCCTGAACGGCGTTGCGGACGACATCGGTGATCTCTTCGGGCGTGAAGGGCTTGGGGATGTAGTCGAAGGCCCCGTTCTTGAGGGCCTCGCGGGCCGTCTCGACGTTGGCGTACCCGGTGAAGACGACGACGAGGAGCTCGGGCCGCTCCCGGCGCAGCCGCTTGAGGACCTCGATCCCGCCCATCCCGGGCATCTTGAGGTCGGTGATGACGACGTCGTAGCTCTTGGCCAGGGCCTTCTCCAGGCCCTGCTCCCCCGACAGCGCCGTGTCGACCTCCCAATCGTCGCCGGCGAAGATCCGCCGGCAGCTCTTGAGGACGATGTCCTCGTCGTCGATGAAAAGCAGCTTCGCCGCCATGTTCCCCTCCCGCTCCCCCGCTCACTGCAGGGGCAGCCGGATCGTGAATTCCGCGCCCTTTCCGACCTCGCTCCGGACGTCGATCGTCCCGCCGTGACGGGTGATGACGCCGTAGACCATGGCCAGACCCAGGCCCGTCCCCTTGCCCTTTTCCTTGGTCGTGAAGAACGGATCGAAGATCCTGCCGATGTTCTCCCGGCTGATCCCGATCCCCGTGTCGGTGACGGTGATGACGATCTCCCTCGAGCCCTCATCCGCCCTCGTCGAGATGGTCAGCCGGCCGCCGTCGGGCATGGCGTCGGCGGCGTTCATGGCCAGATTGTTGATGACCGCCCGGATCTCGCCGCTGTTGACGTTGACGAGGGGCAGGGATGGGTCCAGCTCCTTTCGGATCTCGACGTTCTGGAAATTGACGTGCCGCTCGAGGATCTTGAGGCTCTCCCCGATGATGCTGTTGATATCGGCCAGGCTCTTCTCCGGCTTGTCCTCCCGGGCGAAATTCAGGATGCCCTGGACGATCGTCCGGCATCGCAGCGTCTCATCGCGGATGACCTGGAGGTCCTCCTCGTGCTTCGTGCCCTTGAGGTCCTTGAGCAGCAGGCTGCTGTAGGTCAGGACCCCGGTCAGGGGATTGTTGATCTCGTGGGCGATGCCCGAGGCCAGGCGGCCGATCGAGGCCAGTTTCTCCGACTTGAGGATGGTCTGTTCGGCCTGCTCCTTGAGCCGCCGATCGCGCTCCTCGATGGCGTCGACCATCCCGTTGAAGGCTCGGGCCAGGTTACGGGCGTCCTCATCGTCATGGGGATCGATGCCGATCCGGTCGTAGCGGCCGAGGGCCATCTCGGTCGAGGCCCCGATGATCCTCTTGAGGGGCTTCGTGTACAGATTGATGAGGTAGACCGACAGGGCCAAGGCCATGGCGGTCGCCAGCAGGATGACGAGGAGGAACGAGATCGTCGTGTTCCTGACGATGAGGTCGAACTTCTCCTTGAGGAGGCCGTTGTAGAGCATCCCCAGGATGCGGCCGTCGAAGTCGTGGATCGGCGTGTAGCCGGAGATGTACCGGTTGCCGACGACCATGGCCTCGCCGAGCCACTCGCGGCCCTCGATGATGACCCGCTCATAGACCTCGTCGGAGACCTGGGTCCCGACGGCTCTCCTCCCGTCGCTGTCGACGACGTTTGTGGCGACGCGGATATCGCCGAGGAAGAGCGTCGTCGTGCCGACCTCCACGCCGCCGATCCTCTCCTCCTTGAAGACCAGCCTCTTGAAGCGGTCGATGAACCGGAAATTGTTGTTGAGGAGCACGGCGGCGTACAGGATGCCCTCGAGCCTCCCGCCGGACAGGATGGGGGCCGCGATCTTGATGACCATGGCCCGGTCCTCGAGGGGCGAGTGCGGCGGCCTCAGCCGGGAGGTCGGGATGACCTTGATGAGCGTCCGCTCGGCCACCTCCGTGCCCTCCCCGGCGATATTCTCGTAGTTGAGAACCCCTGTCCCCGCCGAGGGCCGATGCGTCCTCTGGACGTCCTGAATGGTCCGATAGCCGGCGATGCTGTCTCCGAAGGCCCCGAAGTTGTTGGCCCGGACGAGGATCGTGCCGTCGCCGCTGACGACATTGACGATGTCGAATTCGAACTCCTCCTTGATCTGGACGAGCTTCTCGAAGAGCGCCCGCCGGTCCCGTCCCGCCGTCGCCCGGACGATCTCGGGGGTCTCCGCCAGGAAGCGGATGATCCGGGAGCGATTCTCGATCTCTTCCTGGTACAGCTCCTTGGTGGCCGCCAGGCTCGTCCGCACGGCGTGTTAGGCCTCACGGATGATGTTCTTGTTGATGACATTGAGGCCGACGACGATCGACAGCGCGCCGGCCAGGAAGACGATGGACAACAGGCTGACGACGAGCTTGAACCGGATGTTCGAGCGGAGGAGCTTTTTGATCATCCGAGGTGCTCGGCCACCTTCTCGAGCAGTTCGTCGATGTCCACGGGCTTGGTTAGGAAATCGTTGCGGCCGGGCAGGAAGCTGTCGCCCGGGTCCATCGAGAACCGCGAGTTCGTGACCTGGTCGATGGCCGTCAGGATGATGATGGGGATGTCCCTGAACGCGCGGTACTTGGAAGCCGGTCGCCGGCTCCGGATCCTGTCGGCGACCTCGAACCCGGCCGTGTCCGTCTCCATCATGACGTCAAGGATGACGAGGTCGGGCTTCTCGGCCTCGAGGGCCTTCAGGCCCTCCGTCCCGTTGAAGGCCGAGGCGACCTCGTAGCCTTTGGCCAGCAGGACCTGCTCCAGGCTGGAGACGAAATCCTTGTCGTCGTCGACGATGAGAATTTTCTTGGCCATGGCATTCTCCCCCGATCAGAGAGCTCAGTGCTTCAGCAGCTCATAGATGACGTTTCTCTCTTCCCAAGCCTTGTTCCGCTCGTAGGCGTCGATGGGGAACTCGACCTGCTTCAGATCGATCGGCGCCGCCTTCTTGTCCACGAGCCCCAGGGCCAGGGCGACTCCGTAGATGATGGCTTCCGGCCGGGGCGGGCACCCGGGGATGTAGTAGTTCACCGGGACCGCCGTCGCGCCGCCTCCGGTCACGTTGTAGGTGTCGAACCAGCACCCCCCGCCCACCGCGCAGGAGCCGATCCCGAACACGAGCTTCGGCTCGGGGATCGCCTCGAAGGCCTTCTTGACGAGAGGCAGGGTCGGCCGCGTCACGGCGCCGGACAGGAGCATGACGTCCGCATGGCGCGGCGACCCGACGAGCTTGATCCCGAAGCGCTCGACGTCGTAATAGGGGGTCAAAATGTTGAGGATCTCGATGTCGCACCCATTGCAGGCGCCGCTGTTGCAGTGGTAGACCCAGAGCGACCGGGCAAAGCACTTTTTGGCGAGCCTTCTCAGCATGTCGTTCTCCTCACTCCGCGGGCCTCGATGTGTTCTCGGTCTCTTCGAGAAGAGCCGTGTCGAGCCGGTCGCTCGTCCGGCGCAGGACCGCCCGGGCTTCCAGGTCGTCATACCGGTACCCGCGGAGGTCCAGCTTGTCGATGACGTTCGTGATCTCCATATCGAAACAGCGTCCGCACCGCTGGCAGGTCAGCATGAAGAGCTCGAGGGTCGTCGTGATGTCCTCGCGCGACGGCGTGGCCAGCTCGTAGTCGGGGGTCATGGTGATGGCCTCTTCGGGGCAGAGGTCCGCGCAGCGGCCGCAGTAGGTGCAGCGGGAGCCGTCATAGAGAAGGATGCGGATCTCCTGGCAGATGTCGCGGGTCATGATGGTCCGGGCCGGGCAGTGGTTGGCGCAGCCGCCGCAGCCGATGCACTTGGTATGGTCCCAGCGCGGCGCGCCCCGGAAATCCTTCGGCGCCGGCCGCGGCTCGAAGGGGTATTTCAGGGTCACCACCCCCGGCTTGAGGACCATCAGGATCTGCTTGATCTTGCTTGTCAGCCACATGTCACATGCTCCTCTCCGTGTCCGTCAAAGGCCTTTCAGCGCCAACCCGACGGCGCACAGGGAAAGAAAAATGAGGACCGCGTAATAGCGGACGGCCTGGTCGATCCGCAGCCGGGGGTTCGTCGAGCCGACGACGGCGATGACGACGACGACGGCCAAGACCGCCGCGAGCTGGAGGAGGACGTCGAGCGGATAGAAGCCGGTCCGGACGGCCGGCAGGAACACCGAGACGAACAGGAAGGCGTAGAACATCTGTTTGATCATCATATAAAGCTTGAACATGGCGTAGTTGGGGCCGCTGTACTCGATGAACGGGCCCTCGAGGATCTCTATCTCCGCCTCGGCGATGTCGAACGGCTGCTTGGCCACGAAGGCCTGGAGCGCCAGGAGATAGACCGCGAGCATCAGGCCGGTCGAAAAGCCGAAGCCGGAGGCGCTGACCCCGGCCATGGCGCCTTGGAGCCCCAGGCTGTTGACCTTGACGGCGGTCATGATCAGGGTCATGGCCAGCACCGGCTCGACCATGATCATGGTCATCATCTCCCGGCTGGCCCCGATCATGGCGAACGTGTTCCGGCTGGCCAGGGCGCCGAGAAGCACGGAAACGCCCCCCAGAACGAGGAGATAGATCACGGTGATGACGTCCACCCGGTGGCTCAGGATGTTCGCCCGGGCGCCCAGGGGGACCAGGGTGACGACGGCCAGGATCGAGGCCAAGGCCGCCAAGGGGGCAAGCTTGAAAGGCCAGCCCTCGGCGGAGGTCAGATTCTCCTTGCCCAGGAGCTTCAGGATATCCAGGTAGGGCTGGCGGAGCGGCGGCCCCTTGCGGGACTGCACCCGGGCGGTCAGCCTGCGCGCCACGCCGTCATAGAAAGGAGCCACCAGAACGAAGACGAGCACGTTGACCAACGCATAGACGATGCCCATGACCATGATCCTATCCTTTGCCCCGTCTCGAGATGTTTTCCAGCTCCCGGCGGGCCAGGACGCGCCGCCGGCCCGACCGGACGTCGATCACGGCGACTCTGTCCGTGCAGGAAAAGCAGGGGTCGATGCTGCCCAGGATGATCGGGAAGTCGGCGAACTGGTCGCCGAGGAGCATCAGCGGGACGGCCTGGAGGTTCGGGTAGGACGGGGCCCGGACGCGCCAGCGCTCGGGCCGGTTCTCCTCTCCCGTTATGACATAATGGGCCGCCTCGCCGCGCGGGGCCTCGACCAGCGAGAAGGCGTGCCGGAGAGGCGGAAGGGCCTCGGCGACCTCGGCGAGAAGCGGCCCGTCGGACGGCATGTTCCGGAGGGCCTGCCGCAGGATCTTGATGGATTCGAAGATCTCGAGGACCCTGACGACGAGGGTGCCCCAGACATCCTCGCTGGCGACGACCGGGACGTCGAAGGTCATGTCGTCGTAGGCGGCATAGGGATGATCCCGGCGGACGTCGATATCGATCCCCCGGGCCCTGGCTACCGGTCCGACCAGGCTCCACCGGACGGACTCCTCTTTCGAGATCACGCCGACGCCCTTCGTCCGCCGGTGGATCGACGTGTCGCCGATGATCGACTTCTTGAGAGCGAGGGTCTCTTTTTCGACGCCGGCAAGGACCTCTTCGATCTCCGCCGCGATCTCCGGGGTGATATCGCGGCGGACGCCGCCGATGACGACCATGCCGTAGGTCTTGCGGTTGCCCGTCATCCTCTCGGAGAGCCACATGATCCGTTCCCTGACCCGCCAGGCCTGCATGAAGACGGTGTCGAACCCGATGAGGTGGCCGGCGACCCCGAGCCAGAGAAGGTGGGAGTGCAGGCGCTCGATCTCCAGGACGATGGTCCGGATGTACTCGGCCCGCCGGGATATCCGGATGCCCGCGGCCGCCTCCACGGCCTGCGCATAGGTCGTGGCGTGGACCGATCCGCAGATGCCGCAGATCCGCTCGGCGACGA
This sequence comes from uncultured Eubacteriales bacterium, assembly GCA_964423315.1. GTDB lineage: Bacteria > Acidobacteriota > Aminicenantia > Aminicenantales > Saccharicenantaceae > RBG-16-66-30. Next base: position 15,988 of record CAYREO010000025.1, read on the forward strand.
ACGGCACCTCGTTGTAGCTCACCTGGGTCTGGCAGAGCTTCTCGATGCCGCGGTGGGTCATGAAGCCGCGGTAGTCGCAGCCCTTGATGGTCTCGCCGTCGACGTAGAGGGCGAAGTGCTCGGGCTCGTGGAGGCTCGAGTGGAAGGGGCCGATGGGGACGACGGTCGTTCCTGGAGGGGCCTCGTCCAGCCGGTAGGCGACGTCTTCCGCCGCGGGCGGCATGAGGTTATAGGGGACCTCCTTGCGGAGGGGATGGACGCCCTCCGGCCAGTCGTCGGCCAGGACGAGCCGCTTGGGCTTGGGGTGGCCGGTGAACGTCAGGCCCAAGAGATCCATGTATTCCCGTTCGGACCATCCCGCGTTGGGGATGTCGGGGGTGATGGAGTCGAACCGGGGATCCGCGGCCGGCGCCGCGGTCCTGACCGCCATGGCCCAGCGGTCGGCGTCGAAGGCGAACGTGTGGACGAGGCCGAGGGTCCCGTTGCGGGCGATCTCGTCGTAGCCGATGCTGACGATGTACCGGCCGCCGAGGTCCACGATCCGGTTGGAGATGGCCCGCAGCCCGGCCCGCTCGACGTCGACGAACGAGCGGTCGGGGGACGGGCTTTCGGCCGCCGTCACGGCGGCCCCGAACTCCTCTTTGAGCTTTTTGACGACTTCGACGGCGGTCATGATGCTCTCCTCAGCAGGTTCACGGTCAGGGGTTCTCCGTTTTCCCGCCCGTCCAGCGCAGCAGCCCTCTCAGGGCGGCGAACATGTTCCTGTCCGCGTAACGGTTGGCATCGCCGATGTCCTGATAGCCGCAGAGCCAGGTCGCGGTCTTCCTTTCCCCTCCCCCGCCCGCCTTCACGATGACCGAAGCCGCGAGCACGATGAGGGCCAGGACGGCCAGGATGATGATCGGGCTGGCCGCCGCGTTGAAGGACGCTCCGAACAGGCCCGCGATCCGGATCCCGAGAGCCGAGACCGACAGGGCGCCGGAGGGGTCCCCGGGCGCGAATGCGCCGATGAGCAGGAACCCTCCCGAGCTCCGGAAAGCGGAAGCGATCAGGCCGTAAAAAAGGAAGGGGAAGAGCCCCTGAACGAGGCAGAGGGCGGCCAGGGCCAGCTTCGGGGCCAGCATGGCGGCCGGGACCTCCCGCACGGGCTTGGCCACCGTCCACTCCGTTCCCGCCGACGTGAAGGCCATGCCGAAAAATTTGACGTAACAGGCCAGGGTCACGGCGCTCGTGAACAGGGCGACGATCCCGAACAGGACCAGGATGGCCCCGGCGCCGCCGCCCAAGAGGGAGCTCGTGACGATGGCCCACTTGCTGGCGAAGCCGCTCGTCGGCGGCATGCCCGAGATCGAGATCGAGGCGATGGCGGCGACGACGGCGCTCACGGGCATGAGGCGGACGAGCCCGCCCAGCTTGTTGAGGTCCTTCGTTCCCGTGGCGTACAGGAGGCTGCCGCTGGTCATGAACAACAGGCCTTTGAAAACGGCGTGGTTGAGGATGTGGAAGAAGGCCCCGATGACGGCGACCGCGGCCAACGATCGGGTCGCCCCGTCCGGCCCCCCGGACATCAAGAGAGCCGCGCCCGAGGCGAACACGATATAGCCGATCTGGCCGATGGAGCTGAAGGCCAGGAGGCGCTTGGCGTCACTCTGCTTCACGGACTGGACGGTTCCGATGAAGAGCGTGACGACGCCGACCGTGGCCAGGACCGCCCCCCAGGCCCGGCTGTCGAAGGCCGCGCCCGAGGCGGGCGCCAGGAAGAAGAACGTCCTCAGCAGGCCGTAAACGCCGGTCTTGAGCATGACCCCGCTCAGGAGCGCGCTGACGGGCGAGGGGGCGATCGAGTGGGCGTCCGGCAGCCAGAGCTGTCCGAGGGGGAACACCCCGGCCTTGAGCCCGAACCCCACGAGGAGGAGAGCCAGAAAGAGCGCCAACGGGACGCCGCCCGTGCGGGCGATGCCGGCGACGATCTCGGGCATCGCGTGACCGAACGAATGGCCGTCGACGAAAAAGGCCCCGCCGGCCACGAGCAGCCAGGCGATCTCCATGAGGACCAGATACTTCATGGCGCTCCGGACGTTGCCTCTCTTCCGGTGCTCGAACTTGATAAGGAAATAGGAGGATACGGTCATGATCTGCCAGGCCGCGGTGAAGCCGAGGCCGAGGTCGTCCACGGTCACGAGAGCGATCATGCCCAGGACGAAGACCGGCAGCCAGAGGTAATAGGCCTTCAGGCCGTACTCCGTGTAGTGCTCCATGTACCGGATGGAATATAAAGCGGCGGCCATGGCCATGAGGGCGATGAGGCCGATGAACACGCCCGCGAAGCCGTCCACCAGGAACGTGAAGGTCAGGGCCCCCACGTTCACGGCGCTCACGGCGTGCCCGGCGCCGCTCGACAAGGAGCCGGCGCTGACGTAGAGAAAGGCCGCCCCGGCGGCCGCGGTCAGGAGGAAGTTGACGGTCCCGGCCAGCCGCCGTTTTGCCGCCAACAGGGGCGAGACGACGGCCGACGCGGCCAGAAATCCGAGCCCGACGAACAGGGCCCCGTGGAGGTCAGAAGCCATGGGTGTTCTCCTCGCCGGCCTGCCCGGCGGCCCTCAGAACGAGGTCGCGGAGGCGGACGGCGGACTCTTGGACCTTCGGCGTCAGCCCGGGGCCGTAGCCCAGGTCCTCGGGGACGACGCCCAGCAGGAAGGCCCGCTTCCCGGCGGACTCGAGGATCTTCCCGCTGAGCTCGAGCGCGGGCTTGTGGGTCGAGACGGAGCCGGAGCCGGAAAAATCGCCGAGCGGACCGAAGACGACGGTCCCCGGCTCTCCGCCGCCCGACGCGGCATCGACGATGACGACGTTCGGACAGTCGCTCTCGGCGATCCGGAAGACGAAGTTCTCGAGGACGTCCTCGACATTGAAAACGCGGAGCGACGACCGGCCCTCGGCCGGGCGGACGGCCTCGGCGATCCAGGGCCCGACGCCGTCGTCCCTCCGGTCGGGGTTGCCGAGCCCGACGAGGCAGGCCCCTTCCCGGAGGATCTTCGCGAGCTCCGGCATCGGACCCATCAGATCTGCTCTCCCAGGGTCTTGATCTGCTTGTACGTATAGACGGGCCCGTCCGTGCAGACGAGCGTCCGGCCGATGGCGCAGTGCTGGCACTTGCCGATGCCGCACTTCATGTGGCGTTCGAGGGTCGAGACGATGGCCTCGTCCTTGAGGCCGGCCTTGTTGAGCTCCTTGATGACCGCATTGAACATCAGCGGCGGGCCGCAGACGAAGGCGACCGTGTCCTTGACGGGGACGGAGGCCGGGGCGACGAGGGTGTGGACGAACCCCACGGGGCCGTCCCAGCCCGGCTCGGGGTTGTCGATCGCGAAATAGGTCTCGAACCCCTCGGTTTTCCTCCACTCGTCGATCATGTAGCTGTACATGAGCTCCTTCGAGGTCCGCGCGCCGTAGATGAGGAGGATGCGTCCGAAATCATCCCGGTGCTGGAGGACGTGGACGATCGACGAGCGGAGGGGGATGAGGCCGATGCCGCCGGCGACGTAGATGACGTTCTTGCCCTTGATGTCCTCGAACGGGAAGCCGTTGCCGAACGGACCCCGAACGCCGATCTTGTCGCCCGGCCGGAGCTCGTGGAGGGCCCGGGTGACCTTGCCGACCTGGCGGACCGAGAGGTGGGGCCGGTCGTTCTCGGGGCTGAAGGGCAGGGAGACGGCGAACTCCCCGGCCCCGAAGACCGTGCACATGATGAACTGGCCGGACCGGATCCGGAAGGAGCGTCCGACGGACGGGTCCTCGAACGAGAAGTAGAAGGTCTTGACGTCCTCGATCTCATCCTTGATCTCATCGATGACGGCCACGGCCGGGACCGTGACGATGGCCTTGGCGCTTGTCTCACTCATGCGGCACCTGCTTTTTCGTCTCGCGGCGGATGGCGGTCACGACGTTGGGCAGGCCGATGTCGCCCGGGCAGACCCGGACGCAGCGGCCGCAGCCAACGCAGCCCGGCCGGAGGTATTTCCGGGACTGGCTGAAGGACAGCTTGCAGAAAAAGCGCTTGTTCCGGCGGTCCTCGACGGCTTTGCGCGGGTTGTGGTCGCCGGCCATGCGGGCGTAGCCCTCGAAGGAGCAGGAGTCCCAGGCCCTCTCGCGTCCCGACCGCCCCTCCCCTTCCGGGAAGTCCTCGATGTTGAAGCAGGAGCAGGACGGGCAGACAAAGGCGCAGGCCCCGCATTCGAAGCACTGGTCGCCGATGTATTCCCAGACCTCGTGGGGGATGAAGCCGGTCGTCAGGCGGTTGACGGCCCGCGAGATCCAGGCCTTATTGTCCTTGGCCTGGGCGTCGAACAGGGAGACCGAGGCTTCGATGGCCTTGTCCCGGAGCGCGGCCTTCGCGGCCGGGGCCTCGGCCAGACCGAGCCTGCGGACGAGCTCCTCGCCCTGGGCGCTCCCGGTGAGGACGAGATATTCGCCGCCGATGTCGGTCAGGTCGAGGTCGAAGCCCTCGACGGCCGCCGGGCCGCTGTCGGTGCACACGCAGAAGCACTGGGGGAAGGGATGGACGCAGGTGTTGGAGACGATGAACATCTTCTTGCGGTGCTCGAGGAAGACCTCGTCCACATATTCCTGGCCCAGCATGAAGCGGTCGAGGCAGAGCAGGCCATTGAGGTCGCAAGCCCGCAGGCCGACGAGGGCCTTGGGCGCGGCCAGGGGCTCGGGCTCGATGGTCACGGCCTTGGACGCCGGGTCGCAGGCGAAGGACATGATGCGCTCGGCCTGCGGGAAGACGACGCCCTTGGGCGGGTTGTAGGGAATGGGGATGTCGAGATCGATCCGGGACGGGTCGTCGACGCGGTCGAAGATGACCTCTCCGGAGACCTCGTGGCAAACGGGCCCGTAGAGGGCGTACCGCTCGGCCAGGGCGCTCGTCAGGCGGGGGAGATCGGCCTTTGGCAGGATATGCATGGTCACACCTTTTCGATCCTCACCGGGACGACGGACTCCTCTCCCCCCGCCAGCAGGGAGCCGTGGGCTTCGAGGAACCCGGTGATCATATCGCCGACGAAATACGGGACGTAGGCCGTTCCCGGCCGCACGTCGGTCGAGACCTTGGCCGCGACCCGCATCGACCCCGAGGCCGAGACGACCTTGACGGGCCGCTTGTCGCGGACCCCCAGCCGGGCGGCGTCCTCGGCCGAGATCTCGACGAGGCCCTGGGGATAGAGGAGGAGCAGGGCGTTGTACTCGCGCCGGGGGATGTGGGTCTTCTTCATGATGACATTGGTATGCCAGAAGGTATTGTCCGTGCCGGCCGTCAGCAGGAAGGGAAAGTCTTCCGTTGGGGCGGGCGGCGCGAACCGGTCCGATACGGCCGCGAAGGACAGGCGGCCCGGGAGCTCGCCGGGGTGGGGGCAACCCTTGGGGTGGCCCTCGTCGCAGGGCCACTGGAGGCCGAAGCCCTTCTCGAGCTTCTCGTACGTGACGGCCGAGTAGGCGGGCACGGCGGCGGCGATCTCCTTCATGACGTCGGAGGAGGCCTTGTACGGCCAGGCGACGCCGCGCTTGGCGGCCAGGGCCGTCCAGATCCGCCAGGCGGGGAGGATGTCCGGGCCGGGCTCGACCTTCTTCCGGTTGAGCTGGATGCGGCGCTCCGTGTTCGTGTATGTCCCGTCCGCTTCGGCGTATGTCGCCGCCGGAATGACGATGTGGGCGAAGCGGGTGAAGGGATTGTCATAGGACCCGACATAGACGACGAGGTCGAGGGCCGAGAGGGCCTCGGAGTGGCGGATGTGGCCTTCGTCGTGCTCGGCCACGACCAGGCCTTTCAAGGTCGGGGGGGAGGACGTGAGCAGATCCTCGACCGTCCGGCCGGGCTTGCCGTTCAAAGGGGCCGCCCACAGCTTGCCGAACCTGTCGGCGGCCGCGGCGTCGCCGGCCTTGAAGTATCCGGGCAGGAAGCGCGGGGTCGCGCCCATGTCCCAGCTGCCGGCGATGTTGCAGATCCCGGTCGCGGCCAGCAGCCCGCTCCCCTTCCGTCCCGCCTTCCCGGCGAGGAGAAAGAGGTTGTGGGCCATGGCGAGCGTCTCCCGGTCGAGGCCGGAAATGCCTGAGGCGAAGACGGCCACCGCCGATCCGGAAGCCGCCAGGGCCCTGGCGGTCTGCCGGACGGCCTCGAGGTCAAGGCCCGTGAGGCCGGCGACCCGGCCCATGTCCAGGCCGTCGAGGGCCCGGGCAAATCCGTCGAAGCCGACGGTCCTTTCGCCGATCGAGGTCCGGTCGACGAGCCCCTCCTCGAGCAGGACCTTGGCCATGGCCGCCAGGGCGATCCTCATGGACCCGGGCCGGTTCTGGAGGTGCGTGCCGCTGAGCTTGGCGATCTGGGTCCGCCGGCTGGACAGGGTGACCAAGCGGGCGCCCCGGAGGGCCGCCTTGTGGAGCTCGGAGCCGAGGATCGGGTTCTGGCGGGTGATGTCGATCCCGATGACCAGGAGGAATCCGGCTTCGCGGATGTCGGCCACCGAGGCCAGGGCCGCGGGCAGCCCGCCGCTTTCGAGGAGGACGTCCACGGTGTGGCCGTGTCCGGTGTCGGAGGCCAGGTCGATGTTGTTCGTGCCGAAGACGGCCCGGGCCAGCTTGCCGAGCAGGTAGTTGTCCTCGTTCGAGGCCCGCGGCGAGGCCACGAAGGCAACCGCCTCCGGCGGGAAGGCCGCGAGCCTTTCCGCCGCAAGCGAGAGGGCCTCGTCGAGAGGGACGTCCTTGAGCGTGCCGTCTTTCCTGACCTGGGCCCGCGTGATCCGCTCGCGCGTCGTGAGCAGCTCGTGGATATGCCAGCCGCGGACGCACAGCCTCCCCGCGCCGACCGGATGGTCGGGCGAGGCGAAGACCCCCTTGACGGTTCTCTCGCCGACCTTCATGAGGTGGCCGCACCCCGTTCCGCAGAAGTTGCAGATGCCGGTTTTGTAGATCATCGGAGCACTTCCTCAGCAGCCTTGCCGCGACGGACGGGCCCGCCCTGGCCGTCAGCGGGAAGTCACCAGCGGGGATCTATATCCCAGGCCCAATCCTCCCCCCGAGGAACGGCTGCCGACGCATGGATGGACGAGGCAGGGACCTGGTGTTTTGCCGCCGGGAAACATGAGACGACAAGGTACCAGAAAGAGCGGACAATGTAAAGCTCAAAAGGCGAAAAACAACCTGCGCCAAAGAGGCGGGACTGCTGCGTCAGGGCGCCAGGGGACGGGCCTTCATCTTGAGGACGTAGAGAAGATTGAACAGGGAGGAGACGCCGCCGGCGAACCTCTCGCGGATCATGCCTTTCGGGATCTCGTCGATGGTCCGCTTGACGGCTTCGAGGGTCGCTCCGAGAAGGGCGATGTCGGCGGCCAGCCCGTCGGCGCCGATCGACTTGACCAATCCCTCGGCGGCCGGACCGGCGGAGGCGGGGTGGCTGAGGGCCTTTCGATAGACCTCTTTCCTGTTTGCGGGGAGGCCCCGGACCATCTTTTCGATGGTGCAGATGCGGACAAGCTCGTAGCCGAGGCGGATCTCCTCCATCTTCCTGTCGTGCTCCCGGTCGGGGTATCTCTCGAAATAGGCCGTTCCGAAGGCGATCATGGCGGCCCGGTCGAAATCGAAATCCCCGTCGAGCGACGTGATGGCGCGGCGGAACGACTCGAGGTCCTCGGCGGTCCGGAAGATGTCGACGGGGGATGCGCTCACGACCTTGCTCGATGACGGGGCGCGGCGACCGGCATGGGGCCCGCTCTCAAGGGGAACGATGCGGTGGGCGACGGGGGACCCGCGGAGGCTTCATCCGGCCTTGGCCTGCTTGGCGAGGACGGACAGGAGAAGGTCGAAATCGACGGGCTTCTGGAACACGCCGTTAAAGCCGGCGTTGTAGATGCCGACCGTGTCCGCCGTGGCGTCGCCGATGACGCTCAGGAGGAAGATCGGGGTCCCGGGCCGCTCCTCCCTCATGACCTTGGCCACCTTCACGCCGGCGTCGATGTCCTCCATCATCATGTCGCAGAGGACGATGTCGGGTTCCATCTTGCGGAAGGCTTCGAGCCCGTCCTTTCCGCTGAGGGCCGTGGCCGTCTCGTAGCCGTGGCCCTCAAGGATGGCTTGGACGGATTCGCAGATCGCCGGGTCGTCGTCGATGATCAAGACTTTCTTTTTCGCGGGCATGGACGCCTCCAAGGACGATTCGAAAGCCGTTTATATCACATCTCCCGCCGGCCGCGCAACCCATTTCCCGCCTTGGCTGTCAGATGTTGCTGATAATAATATCGCCAGCCGGTTTTCGAGGTCTGTTCAGGGGCCTAATCGACTTTTCTTGGCCGGAAAATGAGCGTTAATCAATAACCGCCGCCAAGGCGACATCCAGCCAGAAAGAATGCTTGGGGGGGCCTTTCACGACATCGGGGACCCGCCCATCATAGCTGCCGGTCGATCTTTCTCCCGTCATGTCCGCCCCCGTCATGCCGCCCCCGCGGCCTCGCACCGCCGCCCGCATCTCCTCGGTCATTCCGCCCCACTCGAACCCGAGCCCGATCGTCCCGCCCGGCCCCACTCCAAGGCCGGCCGGGTGAACGTCACGCGGGCAGAGGGGGACCCTCAGCTCATAGACGACCTGGCCCGGCATTTTCGCATACCGGAAACCGGGCAGGTCGATGTCCGGGGTCTCCCCGGCCGGGAAAACCTCCACTCCTTTCCTGGCGATGGCCGTCGCCTCGTAAACCACGAGCTGGGGCTTGCCGACGATCTCCTGCTCCTGTTCCTTCGACATCGGTTTCCCCTGTTTGGCCATGTACTCGACGAGCCCCTTCCCGTCGACCGTCCTCTTGATGAATCTCACGCCGTGGTCCCGGCCCTTCTTCCCGGGAGGGCCGGAGAAAAGGGTCAGGCCCGTCCTCTCGATGGAGCTCAGGAACTTGGGGTCCTTGAAGACGAAAAGGACGTAGAGATTCTCCCCGTCGTTGCGCAGGGCGACCTCGACGCCGACGCCCTTCTGGGGGACCATCGCCTCCCCCTGCCAGTCCTCGATCCGGCCGTCGATCTCGGGGGGGATCGCCGTCCATCGGCTGGCGACGGTCTCCGCGGCGCCGAGGAGGCCCGCCCCCCCCACTCCCAGCGTCAGAAAGAGAGGAACAAGGATGACGTTCCACCAGATCCCGTTCTTGCTCATGGCTCCGACCTCCACGATATGTTTATCTTAGGCCTTTCGCCGGGCCGTTTCAACCGGCCCGTCCCACCCTTGCGCATCGGTCCCGGCGGCCTTATAATGGGCCCATCGGAAGGAGACGGGTGCGCCGGAGATCATTCGCGAGGTGAAAGGGGGCTGACATGTCGTATCCGGCCTTGTCTGTGATGAAGCGCGCGAGGAAGGCCTTCGACGCGGGGCTCGTGATATTCCTTTTGCTCGGTGTCATGATGTCCCCGCTTCCCGCACAGGAGGAGGACGAAGACGAGGAATCCACACCGAAAATGGCCGGGATCCACGTCAGGCTGACCGGCGGGCTCAGCCTTCTCTCCGGCGGCGATATCAAGACCGGAGTCCAGGGCATGTACGATTGGGGGGTCCAGGTCATCCGCACCGCCGGCTACACGCTCGGGAAGAGCGACGTGTCCCCGTTCAGCTCCGGCTACGAGTTCGGCGGGGACATCGTCTATTACTTCGGCGGCCGCCTCGGCGTCGGCGCCGGCGCCGGCCGGATGCAGGTGAGCAAGACGAACTCGCAAATGTTCTCCTCCGGCCCGCTGGACAACTCGATGACGGTCGTGCCCCAGGCCAACGTCCTCGCTCTCCGGATGGGCGCGTTCTATGCCCAGCCTCTCAACCGCCTGCTGACCGTCTGCCTCAGCGCCGGCCCGGCTTTCTATTCGGTGAAGTACCGGTATGCCGGGGACATCTCGATGCCGACCTACGGGTATTCCCTCTCTCAACGCCTCAAGGCCGGCGGACTGGGGGCCGAGGGATCCGTCGGCCTCGAGTTCCGGATGAACCCAAGGCTGGCCTTCATCCTCGAGGCCCAGGGGCGATATGCCAGGATATCCGGCTTCGAGGGGACGCAGGCGTTGTACGAGTACTTGGGAGGGCCGTTCACGAATACGGTCACCGACGGCCCCCTTTATTATGTCCAGGAAGGAAGCCTTCCCCGGCTCGAGGTCTTCTCCGATGCCCCGCCCGCGGGCCTCACCAGCCGCCGCGCGGTCCTCGACCTCTCCGGCCTCAGCCTCCGGGCCGGGCTGAACTTCAAGTTCTGAACGCCCGGGATCCGAGGCTTTTCAGCGGGATTGTTCCCGGCCCTCGACGGTGACCGCGACGCCGCCGACGGCCGCTTTCCCCGTTTCCAGGTTCCGGAGAATGATCCGGCATTCGTAGGCGCCCGGCGGCACGGCGAAGTCGAAGGCGTGCGTCCGCTTCTCTTCGGGCCTTCCGCCCGCCTTCAGTTCCCGGCGCTTGAGCTCGACCGTGTTCCCCTTCTCGTCGAAGACGATGCCGACGATCTCGCACCGCCCCTGGAGGATCTCCCCGATCTCGTCAAGGGGCAGCTCCGCCGTCAGGCAGACATCGGACTTCCCGTCCGGGGGGCATGTCTCCCGCGCCACCGGAAAGCGGACCGGGGTCTCGAAGTGGGGCTTTTCGTTCAAAGCCAGATCGACGAGTTGCAGAAGCCTCTCGACCTCGCTGAAGCCCTTGAACGGCTTGGGGTTGTAGTAGCCCCGTTGGGCGAGGACCTCGCAGCCCGGCCGGCCGACCTCGACCCTGATCCTGTGATAGGCGCCGTCCCATTTCTCGTCGACGGAGTAGCCCAGCACGTAATAGCCGCCGGTCAGGTCCTGGATCCTCTCGAGGTGGCCCTCGTAGCCGTTGATGTTGCCGAAGTACCGGCCGCCGGTCGCGGCGGTCATTTTCTGAAGGCTGAAGACCCCCATGGTCCGCGTCTCTTTCCTGAGGCCGGCCCCGGCGTCCTCGGTGTCCAGGGCGTAGATGATGCAGTTGGAGGCCGTCAGCTCCCGGAGCATGTCCTCATACCGCTCCCTGAGGAGGGAATTCCCGAAGGACCCGAAGCGGATGTCCCCGTAGGGGGCCTGGACCCCGTAGATCAGGGAATACGGGACCCCGGACGACAGGAGAATGATGTTCTTTTGTCCCGGGACATACCGGAGGGCGAGCGCCAGGTCCTTGATGCGGTCGGCGAACATCAAGGCGTGGATCTCGCCGCGCTCGGCGAACTTCAGGGCCGTGAGCTCGGGCGTCCGGTCGAGATCGGGCTTGGCACCCATGTCCGGCAGGCGGTTCTCCGCCCCGCGGAGAGTGGGCCGCCCGCGGGCCGAGGCGTCGGCGGGGTTCTGCCCGGTCACCGCTTCGTAGTATTTCTCCTGGAGGTTCTCCACCCGGCCGGAGAGCTTCTTCAGCCCGAAGGCCTCCACCGCCTCCCGGACCTTCGCGTGATCGGTCGTCAGGTACTCCCAGAGCTCGAGGTCCTGGAGGCCCGAATAGGAGAGAACCCCCAGTTCGTCGGTCGGCAGGAGCCCGGAATCGATGAAATGCAGGGCCGCCTCCCTGGCCTTGAGGAGCCCCTTGGGAGTGTTGTAGGCGAAATCGAAGAACAGGAAGAACTTTCGCGGCATGAGGCTCGGCGGCGAGGGAAGAGATGACGTCTCGAGGCCGGCCGGCTCTTCTCCTTCTCGGGCGGCGGGGGGCCTCAGGACATGTCTTTCGAATTCGGTGACCGTCCGCCGCCGGCCGTTGTCGAAAACGCGGAAATCGTCCTTGGTCAGATCCAGCACGGGATTCCCCTTTTTGTCCAGAACGAAGACCTGGACGAGCTTCAGGGTCACGGCGACATCGTGCCGGATGTCCCTCTTGTCCTGGGGGCCGGGGTCGGGAGCGGCGGCCGCGACGCCGGTGCCGAGCGCCCATGCGCTCAGGACGAAAAGCACGGCCCCGGAGGCGGCATGTCTCATCTTTCCCGGTCCTCATCCATTGTAGCGACCCCCCTGGGGAAACTCAAGGACGGCCGGGCCTCGCCCAGCCCGGCGGAGTTTGACATCCCCCCTGGGAGGTGCCATAATGACGGTGAAAAGGCCCCTAGAAAGTGGGTTCCCGGATGACGAGAAGAACCATCGGGTTGACGCTGGTCCTGGTCCTCTCCCTGGCCTTCCTCTCCCCTCTTCCCGGCCAGAAAAAGAGGTCCCCGAATGACCTCCCCCCCTACTACCGGACGTGGCTGATGGAGGAGGTCGTCTATATCATCACGCCCAAGGAAAGGGAGGTCTTCCTACAGCTCGAATCGGACCGCGAGCGCGAGATCTTCATCGAGGCCTTCTGGAAGCAGCGAGACCCCGACCCGCTGACCCCGGAGAACGAGTTCAGGGTCGAGCACTACAAGCGCATCGCCTACGCCAACCAGAACCTGGGTCGGGAAGGCCCCGGCGCGGGCTGGCGGTCGGACATGGGCCGGTATTACATCCTCCTGGGCCCCCCCCGCGAGATCTCCCGGTTCGAGAGCGGGAGCCTCATTTATCCGATCGTCGTCTGGTTCTACGACGGGATGGCCAAGTACGGCATCCCCAACTCTTTCTATCTGATGTTCTTCAAGCCGTCCGGCGTGGGCGAATACCGGCTCTACTCGCCGGTCCAGGACGGCCCGTCCAGCCTGCTCCCCCTCTACAGTGAAGACCGGGCCGACATCCTCGCGGCGTACGACCAGCTCAAGAGGATCGATCCGACGATCGCCGATCTCTCGCTCTCCTTCCTGCCCGACGAGTCCGGCGGCCGGCTCACCTCGCCCTCGATCGCCTCCGAGGTCCTGGTCACCAACAAGATCCCCCGCATCCCCATCGAGACCGTCAAGGACACCTACGCCGAGAAGCTCCTGGCCTACAAGGACATCATCGAGGTCGATTACACGGCCAATTATATCGATTGCTAATCCTACGCCGCGGTCATCTTCGATCGCAGCGGGGTCGCCTTCGTCCATTACCTCATCGAGCCGTCCAACCTGACCTTCGTCCAGGTGGGCGACCGGTACCGGGCCCATCTCGAGGTCAACGGCAAGGTGACGGACGCGGCCGGCGCCACCGTCTACCAGTACGACCGTTCCGTGCCCATCGACTTCAGCCGGGAACAGCTCGAATCGGTCCGGACGAAGCTGTTCAGCTTCCAGGACATCCTGCCGCTCGTCGAGGGGGACTACAAGCTCGACGTCCTCCTCAAGAACACGATGTCCAAGCAATTCACGTCCTTCGAGAAGAAGATCGCCGTCCCCCGGATCACGGCTCCCCGCCTCAGCCCCCTCATCCTGGCCAATCGGGCCGTCAAGGAGTCCGCCTATCAAGGGCGGAACAAGCCGTTCCTCGTCGCGGACACCCAGATCGTGCCCTCGCCGCGGAACGATTTCACGACCGGCGACACTCTCATCGTCTATCTCCAGGCGCTGGGCCTGAGCCGGGACCTCGCGGAGAGGGGCCGCCTCGAGTTCACCGTGTTCAGGGAGGGCGAGAAGGCCTCCTCGGTGACGGTGCCGCTCGTCGAATACCCCGATAAAGCGGCCATCCTCCGCGAATTCCCCCTGGCCGGACTGCCCTCCGCCTACTACCGGATCCAGGCCGCTCTCCTCGATGAGGACGGGAACGAGATTCACACGGAGCAGGCCAACTTTTACATCTCTCACCTCCCGGCGCTTCCGCGGCCCTGGGTCCTGTCCCTTCCCTTTCCCGCCGCCAGCCGCCCGATGATCGCCAACATCCTGGGCAACCAGTTCTTCAATCTCAAGAACATCGCCCGGGCCCGGACCTTGCTGGCCGAAGCCCTTCGCCTGGACCCGGCGTCGGGCCGTTACGCGCTCGACTACTGCCGGCTTCTTCTGGCGGAAAAGGATCATCCCCAAGTCAAGGTCGTGGCCGGCCCCTTCCTCGAGACCGACCTGAGGGTCGATTTCCTCCACTTCCTGGGCCAGGCCCACCAGGCCCTGGGAGAGTTGACCGAGGCCATCGCGGTCTACAAGGAATACCTCGCCCACTACGGGACTAATCTCAGCGTTCTCAACGCCATCGGCGACTGCTACGCCCGGCTCGGCAACCGCGAGGAGGCCCGCGTCGCCTGGGAAAAATCCCTGGAGATCAGCCCCGGCCAGCCGGACATCCGGAAAAAGCTGGACGCGCTCAAGGAGAAGAAATGAAGGCCCGTGCGGCCGCGGCCGTTCTCGGTGCGGTCCTTCTCTGCGCCTGCTCCTTGGGGCGGTTGCCGAAGGACCTGGCCCCCGAAGAGCGCGATTTCCTCTCCCACGTCCGTTACATCATCAGCGGCAAAGAGCGGCAGGAATTTTTGAGGCTCCCGGCCTCCGAGCGGCCGCGGTTCATCGAGGAGTTCTGGGAAAGACGGGACCCCAACCCGGCGACCGAAGAGAACGAATTCAAGGTCCGCTACCTCAAAAGGATCGAAGAGGCCAAGCACCTCTTCACCGAGGGCGGCACCTCGGGCTGGCTCACGGACCGGGGCCGCATCTATATCCTCCTCGGCCCGCCCGAACAGCGTGAGACATACCCCCGTGGCACCAGCATATACGGCCTGCCGCTCGAGATCTGGCACTACGGCTTCTACCAGATCCGCTTCGTCGACACGCGCTGGAACGGCAACTTCGAGCTGGATCCGGGTAGCGCCCAGCTTTTGGCCGAGATCAACGCGGCCCAGACAAGCCTCCAGCCCCGGCCCAGGGAAAGGGAGAAGGACCCAGCCCTCGGCGATTTCGGCCTCGACATCCGGATCCTCGGGGAGCGATCGCAGCTGGCCGTCGTCTCCGTGCCCGTCCGGGACGTCTGGTTCTCCCTGGAGAGCGGGATATTCAAGACGACGTTCGAGCTGGTCTGGGAAGTCCACGACGCGGAGGGGGTGAAGATCGGGCAGGGCCGGAGGACGTCGCCCCTGGAGCTGACGGACGAGGAGCTCAAGGGGATCGAGGGCCGGGAGGTCCGTCTCGAGTTCCCCCTCGAGCTCGCTCCCGGAGTCTATCAGATGACGATCACCCTGAGGAATCCGACGGTCCCGGGGCGGGCCGTGAAAAAGATCAAACTGACCATCGAGAACGAAGGGAGGCGCTCATGAAAGCTCATCGCTCAACTCTCCTCCTCTTGACGATCTGCGGTCTGTTCATCGCCGCTCCCGGGGCTTGGGCCCAAGGGGGGAAGGGCAAAGGCCGACTGCAAGGCATCGTGCTGGACGAGGCCGGGGCGCCGGTCGAATCCGCCAAGATCGTGCTCGACCTTCATGGGCGGGAAACGGCCCAGCGAACGGACACCACGAACAAGAAGGGGGAATGGGCCGTGCTCGGCCTGGGCAGCGGCAACTGGCAGGTGACGGTGACCGCCGAGGGCTACATCCCCTCTTCCACGGTCGTCACCGTCAGTCAGATCGAAAGGAACCCCAAGGTCGTCACCAAGCTGAAAAAGCCGGAGGCCTCCCCGGACGCCATCATCAAGGACGAAGCGTCCCTGGCGTACATCGAGCAGGCGACCCGGCATTTCAACGACAAGGAGTACGACCAGGCCCTGGCCATTCTCTCGCAGTTCTTGGAGCAGAACCCGGAAGCTTACCAGGCCCAGCTGCTCATCGGCGATTGCTACCGCGAAAAAGGCGACCTCGACAAGGCCATCGAGATCTATGGCCGGGCCGTCGAGGACGCTCGATCCGACGAAAAGCGGGGAATCGAGGTGACGGCCAAAGGCTTGGCCGCTCTCGGCGATGTCTACCTGAGGAAGGGCGACATCGACAAGGCCCAGGAATATTTCAAGCAGTCCGTCGACAGCAACCCCGAGGACGAGGTCCTGGCCTACAACGTCGGCGAGATCTACTTCTCCAACCACAAGCTCGACGACGCCATCACGTATTACCTCAAGGCCACCGAGATCAAGCCCTCCTGGGCGACGCCGTTCTATAAATTGGGCCTGACCAGCTTGAACAAGGCGGACTACGACAAAGCCAAGGAATATTTCCAGCGGTTCCTGGGCCTCGAGCCCGACGGCGAACTGGCCGCCCAGGCCAAGAACATCCTCGATTACCTGGGCACGATCAAGAAATAGACCCGGGGAGGTCCGCGGAACCAGGGGGCGGTCGGGAAAGGAGGCTTCGCTTGAGGATATGTCACAGGAAAGCGTTGCGGGCCCTGGCTTTGGCGATCGCTTGGCCGATCTTTCTGGCCGCCCTGCCGGCTCAGGAGGAGTTCCAAGCCCGCCTCCTCGGGCAAAGCGGCCATTATTCGAGCCAAGCCGATAAGTTCATGTTCGTCATCGACGAATACAGCAACCCGCGAGAAGTGCTCGACCTGGCGGCCGTCCTCTCTTCGAGCGGCTACGAACCCTTCATGAAAGCCTTCCGCGCCCTCAACAAGGGCTACATCCGCCCGGCCGCCGGCCGGGGCGTGAAGATCAGCATCCATGTGGCCCACAGCCTGCCGACGAAGAAGGGCCGCAAGATCTTCCTCTTCACCCAGAGGCAGAGCTGGGACGCCGAGGTCCAACAAAGGACGGACCCCCGGTTCACTTTCATGGCCGTCGAGCTCGACGTCAACAAGAAGGGGAACGGCGACGGGAAGATCTACGAGCAGGCCAGGGTCCGGATCACCGAGCAGGGGATCATGGAGTTGGAGTCCTACAACTCAGCGCCCCTGCCGCTCTGGGGCGTCACCCTCAAGAAATAGGCGCCGGCACAAAAAAAAGCCCGCCCCCCCGACGGGGGAGGCGGGCTTGAGCGTCTGCTGCAGCGGGGCGATCAGAAGATGAACTTGACTCCGAGGCGGGCGCTGATCGGTCCGCGGAAACCCATCTTCATCTTGTAACGGGGATCCTGAACGAAATCGCGGTCCTCCGCGCTGGGATCCTCAAGGTCCCACATCTTGGACAGGACCTCGTCCTCATCGACGACCAGCCCCCAACGGGTCCTGACGTTGTAGAGTCGGGTTGCCTGGGCGAGATTGAAGACGTTGTCGACGTTGAGGTTGAAGTTGAGCCGATATTTTCCGAGCTTCAGGTTGTACTCCGCGTAGGCGTTGGCGAACCAGGTGAAGGGCGTCCTCTCCTTATAGAGCGTGTTGCCGGACGTGCCGTCCCTCTGATAGCCTCGGTTGAACGGGTACCAGTACGTGCCCAGGATGGACCACTGTTCCGTGAAGGGCGTCCCGCTCATGGCGTTGACGACGCCGCCCAGGGTCAGACCGAAGGGCAGGGTGTAGGCGCCGTAGGCTTTGAAGAAGTGGGTCCGGTCGGTCATCAGGGGCCCATCGATGTAATTGAGCCCCTTGTCCACGGCCATGGCCCAGTTGTCGAACATCCGCTCGACGTAGGGGCTGACGCGGCCGTATTCGTCGCTGGCCGCCAGGCCGGACGTGTTGCCAGAGAGCAGGGACCAGGTGTAGGAGAACCCGGCCAGCCAGTTCTTGGCCAGCCTCTTGTCGAGGCTCAAATTGAGGGCATAGTATTCGCGCTTGGCCCTGGGCGTCTCGGGGTACTTGGGATCGAACTTTCCAGAGCCGTTGCCCTGGTGGAGGGAGTAGCCGAAGCCGGGATTGCACTCGTAATAGACCTCTCCCACGCCGGGCACGATGACGCCGACGTCCTCGATGAGGTAGCGGAGGTGCTTCTGGACGAAGCGGGCGGTGAAGGAGAAGTTCTCCATCAGCATCTTCTCGGCGCCGAGGGAGAACTCCCGCTGGCTGACCGGCCTCAGATCGGGATCCGTGGAGTCGAATGAGGGGTGGCGCCAATCGAAGACCGTGATCAACGTCCCCGGGAAATTGCCGTCGAACCCGATCTGCTCCCAATCCAGGCTGTCCAGCGTGTAATAGGCGCTTTTCCACTTGAAGCCGGCGTACGAATGAGCGGCCATGTAGGTCTTGATGACGTCGTAGTACAGCCCATAGCTGCCGAAGAGCTTGAGGCTGGCGTCGCCGAAGACATCATAGACGAAACCGAGCCGCGGGGAGACCTTGTCGCTGAACTTGAATTCGAGCGGCCGGAACCCGGAGGGGATGGAGGGGTCCTCGGAATAGGGCGGGACGTATTCACTCTCGACCCGGACGCCGAAATTGAGGGTAAAGCGATCGGCGATCGTCCAGCTGTCCTGGGCGTAGAGGGCCCAGCGGTCGTTATGGACGTTGTACGACTCGCCGAAGGGACCGGTCGCCTCGTTCCCGCGGACCTCGTAATAGCCGTATTCGCCGCGGCCCAGGTTGACGCCGCCGAGGACGAGAGGCCTGTCCCAATAGAGATAGCATTCGGGGAAGTCCGGATTGACGATGCTGCTGACGTCTTCCCCCTGCCGGACCCATTCCGCTCCGAACTTGAAAGAGTGTTCGCCGCCGAGGTTGAGATAGTAGGTGAAATCGGCGTTGGCGTAGTTCTTGAAGTGGAGGTACTTGTCGATCTCGTAGATCCGGGGATGGTTCTGCCAGTATCTCGGCCGGTAGCGCGGGTCGGTCGAAGGAAGGAACACGCCGATCCCGAGCCCCGTGTGGTACTGACGCGGGGAATCCGATCGGTACTGCTGGTTCTTCGTGTCATAGGCGAACCGGCCGCCCCGGACGTTGACCATGAAGTTGTTGCCGAAGCTCAGGTCGGCGAAGACGTTGAATGAATAGTTCGGGTAGTCGAAGCCGTAGGTTTCCAGGGTCGGGTCTGTCGGGCTGCTGGAGCCGGCTTGTGAGGGCAGGTTGCCCCGGAACTTGCTGAAGTTGTTGACGATCGAGGCCCCCATCCGCATGAAGCCCGCGGGCTGGGCGGTCAGCTTGGCCTGGAAGTTGTAGGCGTAATCCTTGCGTGTGTAATCCTTCGTGAACGAGGGCTGTGCCAAGAACACGCCTTTACGGGTCTGGGTCTGGTATACGGGCAGGGCGGAGGCGAAGAACCATAGCCTGTCTTTCACGATGTAGCCGCCCAGGCTGAACCCGCCTTCGAACCTCGATCTCTGGTCCTTTCCGGGAGCCATGATCTTGAATCCGTCGGCCGTCGGCATGCCGAGGTTCTTGCCCGTCTCGTAGTTGACGTACTCGGCGATCGCGTCGTTCTCGGGGTTGAGACGGAGTTCGTCCCTGGCGTTGCCCCGGAGAGCGTTGCCGTCGTAATAACCGACGAGCTCGCCGTGGAACTCGTTCCCGCCCTGGCGGGTGAGGACGCTGACGACGCCTCCCAGGGCCCCGCCGTGCTCGGCCCCGTAGCCGCTGGCGATGATCTTGACTTCCTCGACGAACTCGAAGGCGGCGGACTGCTGGGGCTGACCCGTGTCGACCCTCATGACGTTGCTGCCGTCGACCAAGTAGACGTTCTCGGCCGAAGTCGCTCCGTCGACGGACAGCCCGCCGGCCCAGGGCTCATAGTTGACGCCGGGCACGGCCGTGACCAGCGAGTCGAAGTTCCGGCCTCTCGGGAGGACCTGGAACATGTCCTTGGTCAGGGTCATGCCCTTCATCGTGCTCTTGACGTCGATGAGAGGCGACTGGCCGATGACCGTCACTTCCTCTTCCAGCCCGCCGAGCTGGAGCTTCACGTCGAGGTTGATCGTCAACCCGATGTTGATGACGATGCCTTCCCGGACGTACGGTTTGAAGCCCTGCAGGCTGTAAGTCACCTTGTAGGTTCCCGGCGTGAGGGCGAACAGACGATAGACGCCGTTCGTATCCGTGACGGCGGTGGCCTTGCCGATCAGGCTCGGGCTCGTCGCCTCAACGGAGACGCCGGGAAGAGGGGCTCCGTCCTCGTCGGTCACCGTGCCGTAGATCCGTCCCGTGGGCGTGGACCCCTGGGCGGACAGCAGGCCGCTGACGAGAACGACCCCCAGCGCAACGAGGAACATTCTGTTCCATCTGATCACGCATTTCCTCCTTCATTCCTCGGCCGGCCGGCTGAGGCCGGCCGGTCAAAAACCCTTTCCCCGGGAGTGAAGACTAGGTTTCACTCCCGCCCTTGGAACGTTCCCGGAGGCGCTCTTCTGCGGATTCTCACCCCCTTCCTGTGTGATTCGCCATATGTCCATTCTTTGCGTCGATGGGACGGGAAATCAAAGCATCTGATTTGCCATTGGAGGTGCAAATTCCGTGCCAGAACAGAGAGAAATTAACTATTGATACCTGCATAATTAATGTCCTATTTTAAGCGCAAAAAAAGCGGCGTGT
>CAYREO010000026.1:0-29432 GCA_964423315.1 uncultured Eubacteriales bacterium
ACTTATGCCCAGCGTCGCTCCGCTCCGACACTGGCCGCCTTCGCTCGGACTGGGTCGCCGGAATCGTCGGAATACGCAGTCCAGGGGGATGCGCTTCCTGCACCAGGGCAATGTCCGGTGCCAACTCATACCTCAGGAAGTCCCAGGCACGCTGCTTCATTTTCTTCCGGTGGGCCATGTTCCACGTCACTACTCTTAGTGTCATTTCTTGTTGATCCTCCCTTTTGTTGTTTAGCTTCCGTTTGTACGGAATATCATCGATATTGTATATTTCGCCAGAAGCCAGTTTCGGCAAGAAAGCGACGGCCTCCTGTCTTGAGTAACCCTTCCGCATCAGATAGTTAACCTTGGGCCAGTCGGCGCTTTCCAAGGACTGGTCCAATATGATAACGACTCCCCTAGAGCCGATCAAACGGTAGCTCCTCAGCTTACCGCAACCCGGCACTCTCTTGGAGCTCATTATTCACAGAATCCAATGAGTCAGATGGGGCAATCCAATCCAATCGCCGGGAGCGTCTTCCTGGCCACCTCAAAATAGGCCATCCCGCCGATTGAGGCCTTCCTGTGGGCAAAGTACTTAGCTGGTTCTTTCATTACGATTTCTATGCCAAGTTCAAGCCTTCGTTCATAACGGGCAATCCTAAAACCACAGAAGTCCTTAAACATCGACTCGACCTTGCCGAATTGGACCTCGATTTGGACAAGCTTCCCAGAGAAGGCCTTGGCAAAGTCACTGTGCCAAGTTGCTTCGAGCGTCGACGAGGTTCGACAGAGCGATCTGTTGTTTCGCCGCTTGATTTCTTGCCGGGAGGGCAAATCCATCCCAAGCTCAACCGGCGGTGAATCACTTGCCCCGGAGAGCGTATCGTAAGACCACCCCTTGCCTGTCAGAAGCCAGAAGAGGTCGTTATTGATCTCGCTTTGTGTTTGACGCTTGGAAAGGCTCCCGACGATGGTCCCTATCTCTGCAAAAAGGGCTGTGTTGATCGAATCCACATACTCTCTCGAACAACCATAATAGAAATGGGTGAGCTCCATCCACTCCTCCTGTCTGCGACCGTTTTGACCGCAGATTCTGCTCTCAATCAGAGTGCCTACATCATATTGCGGCAACTTATGATTAGCAGGGATTCCTTTGCTTGTTCTTTATGGGCAATCCAACTTTGAGAATCGAATAGAATGGAAGGTCTGACACCCTGAGGTAGATGGGAATATCGTCGACACCCCTTTCGCGGAAATTGAATTCACGCATTATCGTCGAACACAATCATCCCGGACCTCGGGAGCCCGATAAAGCCAACCGTTTAAGCCATATACCCTGAAAGGATTATAGCCCGATCTCCGCGCTCCGGCAAGGGGCCGCTCTTCGTGCGACAACACCTCCCGCCGGGCGACAAAACTCCGTGTGTCCCTTCGTGTCCGCCGCCGGTTCCTTGATTTCCCGGGGGGCGCATGGTATTTTGGATAGCCAGCCTTCAGTAGCCCTATGAAAAACAAGCCCTGGATGGTCATGGTCCTCGCCTTCGCAGCCGCGCCCCTCTTCGTCCTCATCCTTGCGTCCCCCTCCCCTCTTCGCGCCCAGGACCAGGTCAAGGACCTCGCAGCCCACGAATACGTCGTCCGGGCCATCACCCTGGCCGTCACCATCCAGGATTCGCGCGGCCGGTTCGTCAACAATCTCCTCGAGAAGGACTTCACGGTCTTCGAGAACAACGTCAAGAAGCCGCTGACCTATTTCCGTCACGATTTCGGCGCGCCGCTCAGCCTGACGGTCCTGCTCGACGTCAGCGGCAGCATGGCCATCCTGAACAGGCTCGAGGAATGCAAGACGGCCCTGCGCCATCTCGCCCTCCGCATCCTCCGCCCGCGCGACGAGATCGCCCTGCTCATCTTCGCCGACGGCCAGGTCCAAGTCGCAGCCAAACACTCGACGGACAAGACGGAGTTCCTGCGCGTCCTCGAGCGGACCAAGGCCTGGGGCCAGACGGCCCTCAACGACGCCGTGGCCGTCTCGCCGGAGTTCGCGACCAGGACAGGGAGCGAGAAGCGGGCCCTGCTGCTCATCACCGACGGCATCGAGAACGACAGCGCAGCCACCCCCGATCAGGCCCTCGAGATCGCCCGCCGCGTCGATGTCCCCATCTACGCCATCGGCTACAAGATCCCCCGGAGCGAGCTCCAGCTCAAGGGGCACAAGCGCTCGCCTTCCCTGACCGCGGCCGGCATCGTCGAGACCCTCGACCGTTTCGCGATGGCCACGGGCGGGAAGGCCTATTTCCTCGACGAGCCCTCGGCCCTCGAGGACGTCCTCTGGGAGATCCGCAGGGAGCAGACCCACCAGTACATGATCGGCTACACGTCCTACAGGGACACGGACGACATCTATAGGGTCATCCGGGTGACGACCCCCGACCACAAACACAAGGTCCGGACCCGCCTGGGCTACTGACGGACCTTTACAAAGCCCATCAAGAGGGCTATAATGGTGATCACTTATGTGAGATCATCATTTGTTCCCGCCGGTGGAGAGCCGGCAACTTATTGTTTACGGGAGGTTTACATGAATAAGCGTATCATCCTTATCGTTGGGCTCGTGGCCGTGGCGGCCCTTGTCCTGACCCCCGCCTGCGCCACCAAGAAATTCGTCCTCGGCGAGACGGCCACCCTCGATCAGAAGGTCGAAGGCGTCGCCAACGAGGTCGAAGCCAACCAGAAGCGGCTCGCCGAGCACGACCAGAAGCTGACCACGATCGGACAGCTCATCACCCAGCAGGACGGCAAGATCAAGGCCGTCGACGGCAAGATCGAGGAGGTCAAGACCCTCATCCGCGGCAACCTCGTCCTCACGGCCACCATCAAGAACAACGACGCCAAGTTCGCCTTCGACAGCGCCGAGCTGAGCCCCGCCGCCAAGTCCGTCCTCGACCAGTTCGTCCAGAGGCTCATCCAGGAGAACAAGGGCGTCTACATCGAGATCCAGGGCCACACGGACAACACCGGTTCCGACGCGGTCAACATCCCCCTCGGCCAGAAGCGGGCCGAGGCCGTCATGATGTACCTCTACAAGCAGCACCGCATCCCGCTGCACCGGATGTCCGTCGTCAGCCTCGGCAGCTCGATGCCCGTGGCCGACAACTCCACCCGCGACGGCCGGGCCCAGAACCGCCGGGTCGAGGTCCTGGTCTACGAATAAGGGAACGAACGGGAATTCACCGCGCCGTGACCGAGCCGGCCGGGCTCTCCCGGCCGGCCGCTCCGACGCCCACGACTTCGTACGTGTACTCCGATGCGGGGTCGATGCTCCTGTGGAACGAGCGGTAGGTCGTCCCAGCCGCCCCGATGAAAACCTCGTCGATCAGTTGCCGCGTCGTTCCGTTCACAATGTAGACACAGAATGAGGCGACGCTCGTATTGCGGCTGTTATTGTTCCAAGTCAGGACATCGACGTACTCCCGGAGGAGCAGGCTCCGGTTAACCTTCCTCTCCACCTTGAGGTTCGCCGGCGCGTAAAGGTTGTCGACCACGACGGAGACGGCGGCCGAGCCCGCTTGCAGGATCGTGTCGTAGGCGACGGCCTCGACGAGCCGCGTCCCGTTGTCGAGCACCGTCGTGTCCAAAGAGAAGTTATACGGCGGGGCCGTCAGGGTGCTTCTCAGGACGCCGCCGGCATACAGCTCGACGCGATCGATGCCGACGTCGTCGCTGACCGAGACGCTGACCGGGACCGTGCCGTACACCGTCTGGCCGTCGACCGGATTGAGGATGCCGCAGACCGGAGGAGAGTCCAACGAGTACACCGTCAGGTTCATGGGGCTCGTCGTCCCCGTGATGTTCGTGATGCCCATGCCGGTGGCCGTTCCGTCGTAGCGATCCGTGTTCGGCGTCGTCAGAGGCCCGAGCGTCATCCCCGCCTTGTAATAATCCCCCGCGTCGGCCGAAGCATCGAAGGTCTCGATCTGCTCGAGCCCGTCGGCCTGGACGAGCTTCAGGAGCTTACGCTCGGTGTAGGAATTGTTGTAGAGGAAATTCGTACCCGAGCTGTTGAGCGTGGCATCGACATGCCAGACGACAAGGCCGTCGGAGCCCGTGAACAGGCCCGTGTCGTTGCCGATCCGGTGCCTGTTCTGGACCATGAAGTACTCGGCGAAGATCTGGCCCGGGACGGCTGAGGGCATGAACAGGACGGCGTCGGGATAGAGCCCGGACCCCCGGAGCTGGAGCGTCCGGCTGCCCGAGGAGACGACCACGGGCTCGATCCAGTCCAGCACGAACTTCGAAAAGCAGTTGTGGTCGCCCGAGCTGTCCATGATGTCCAACCCGCCGACCCCGCCGCGGGGCCCGACGCTGTCGTCGTAATCGTAGTAATCGGGCAGGCCCAAGGCATGGCCCGTCTCGTGGATGACGGTCTTGGAACTGAACGATCCGCTCGGATAGCTGTAGAGCTCCCACTGCCATGAGTAGCTCCGGAGCCTCTTGCCGTCGAGGCGGTACGTGGAGTCGGTAAAGCTCGTGTAATATCCCCACCAGAACGAGGCCCACTCGCCGTGGGGCCCCGCCCAGAAGACGCAGAAGTAGTCGATGGCCCCGTCCCCATCGTTGTCGTACTGGGCGAAATCGTGACCCTGCTGGTCGTAGTAGTCGAGGGCCTCCTTGATCAACGCCTGGCGGCCCTGGGTCGTTTCGGTGACCGTGCTCCGGGCATAGGGCGTCGTGTACCAGCCCAGGACGTTGCCCTCGATGGTCAACTGGTCGTAAGAGGACCTCAGATAGAAGTTCCTCAGGCTGTCGTACGGCAGAACGCCCGTGCCGTCCCCGAACAGCCGCGAGGCGAAGGTCTGAGGGGTCGTCACCCCGGGATAGTCGCTGAAGTCGATGAGCAGGGCCAGGATCCGGACGGTCCCCCGGGTGGGCATCCCCCTGCGGCCCGAGGGCGGCGCCATGACCTGGGTCGAGGGCGCGACGGCCCCCCCATTGAGCGGCGAGGACAGGCTTCTGACCTTGCGGATCAGCCGGTCCTGCATGTACTCGGGCATCAGATGGTTGCCGAACTCCCGGGCCTGGGCGATGCGCATGGCCAGCGTCCCGTCCATCCGGTATCGCTGGAACTGTTCGGGCGTCGGAGGCTCGAGGGCCAACGCCGGGCCCGCCAGGCCGATGAAGAGAATACATACGACGACCCGGGCCGTTTTGCCGCTCAGCAGGTCAACCACCATGGTTCCGCTCCTTTTCCGTTCCGCTCCGGGCGGGCATCGAGGGCCCGCCCTGCCATGATTTTAGTCGCTGGAGGCCGCCGCTCGTCCGGACCCGGGCCTCATGGCCCGATCCTCTTGAGCTCGATCCCGTGTCCCATGGGAAAGAGACCGGGCAGGGAGACGGGCAGCTTGCCTCCGATGTCCATCTCCCCGAGCAGGGCCCGGGGCGCGATCCGCTGGGTCTCCGGCGTGTTCCGGTAGATGCAGAGATAGGCATCGACATCCGGGATGTGGCGCAGGAAATAGGGGCTGCCGAACGAGACGACCGTGACCGTCGGACCTTTCTCCAAATCCGCGAGGGCGTTGATCAGGGTGGAGTGCCGGGGCTCGAGATCGACGCTGCCTTTTCCGGCGCTGACCCTCGAGAAAAGGGCCACGACCACGGCCTGGGCGCGGGAGGCCGCCGCGAAGGCTTCGTCGAGGGCCTCTTGGCCCGTGTCGCCGTCGGCATAGAAGGCCGCCGCCGACGGGAACCTCTTTCTCATCTCCGCGACGAAGGTCCTCCCGGCGTAATAATCTCCCAAGTCGCTGCTCAACGACAGAACGGCGACCCTTCGCCCGTCCGCGGCCAGGGGAACGGCTCCGCCCTCGTTCTTGACCAGTGTCACGGAGCTTTCGAAGGTCTTGAAGGCCTGCTCGAGGAAGGGCATCGGGGCGATCTTGCGGTCGAGCTCGTCGAGATCGACGAGACGCTCCCGGTGGAGGCCGAGCGAGGCCTTGGCCTCGAGGATCCGGCGGACCGAATCGTCGACCCTGCGCATCGGGACCTTCCCCTCCCGGACCGCGCCCACAAGATACGCGATGACCCTGGCCGGTTCCGGAGGCAGCAGGAGCATGTCCACCCCCGCCAACAGGGCCCGGAGGGAGGCTTCTTCGGTCGAGAACGTATTCATGACCCCGGCCATCTCGATGGCGTCCGTGACGATGAGGCCCCGGAAGCCCATCCGTTCCCTCAGCAGCCCTGTCAGGATCGGCTCGGAAAGCGTCGCCGGAAGGCCCGGCGTCGGGTCGAGGGCCGGGACGAAGAGGTGGGCCGTCATGACCGCCTTGACGCCGGCTTCGATGGCCTGGCGGAAGGGCGCCAGCTCGACCCGCTCGAGCCTGTCGAGGCCGGCCTCGATCGTCGGCAGGAGGCTGTGGGAGTCCTGGTCGGTGTCGCCGTGCCCCGGGAAGTGCTTGGCCGTGGCGATCATCCCGTGGTCCTGCGCGCCCCGGATGAAGGCCGCGGCGATGCGGCCGACGAGCCCGGGGTCCTCGCCGACGGCCCGGGTGTTGATGATCGGGTTGTCCGGATCGATGTTGACGTCGACGACCGGCGCATAGGTCATGTGGAGGCCCATGGCCCGGCCCTCGAGGGCCGTGATCCGGCCCATCTCGTAGGCCAGCTCCTCAGAGCCCGCCGCCCCAAGCGACATGAGGGGCGGGAAGAGCGTCGCGTTCGAGATCTGGTTTCCGGCCCCCCGCTCGAGGTCGGAGGCCATGAGCAGGGGGATCGCGGCCCGCTTCTGGAATCCGTTCATCATCCGGGCCGCCCCGTGGACGTCGCCGCCGAACAGAATGAGCCCGCCGATCCCGTGTCGGCTCACGAGCTCGTTGATCTCCGCGAGATACTCGCTGTCGCGGTTGCGGAACTCCCCTGTAACGCGGCAGACGACGAGCTGGCCGACCTTGTCCTGGAGGCTCATGCCTCTCAGCGTCCGCTCGACCCACCCGGCCTTGGGAGCGACGAGAGCCGGCTGCCCGGACGGAACGGGCCCCCGGGCGCAGCCCCAGACGAACATCATTCCGAGCGCGGCCGCGAACCGGATGCACTTCATGCTCTTCCTTCCTCCTCCGCGGTTCCCCCGCGGTCTACTTCAGAACATACCTCAGGACGAACAGCGCGGCGACGACGTAGACGAAGCCGTGGACCTGCCGTGCCTTGCCGCCGACGACCTTGAGGAGAACGTAGGAGATGAAGCCGAAGGAAAGGCCCTCGGTGATGCTCAGCGTCAGGGGCATGAGGACGATGCACAGGAACGCGGGGACGGCCTCGGTCAGGTCCTCCCAGTCGACGCACTTGACGCACTTCATCATCAGGTAGCCGACCAGGATGAGGGCCGGCGCGATGACCGGCCTGAGGGTCATCCCCTGGCAGGCCACTTCGCCGCTGACCATCTCGGCCAGCGGGCTGAAGAACAGCGCCAGGAGGAACAGGACCGAGGTCATGACGTTGGCCAGTCCGGTCCTGGCGCCCTGGGCGATGCCCGTGACGCTCTCGATGTAGCTCGTGACCGTGGAGGTCCCCAGAAGCACGCCGCCGACCGTCCCGACCGCGTCCGAGAACATGGCCCGGTCGGCCCGGGGGAGCCGGCCGTCCCGGAGAAAGCCACCCGCCCCGCCGACGCCGATGAGGGTCCCCATGGTGTCGAAAACATCGAGCAGGAAGAAGACGAAGATGACGGGCACGAGTCCGCTCCGGATGGCGCCGGCGATGTCGAGCTGGAGGAAGGTCGGGGCCAGGCTCGGGACCGGCGCGACGAGCCCGTGGTACTTGACGATCCCCAGGGGGACGCCGGCCGCGGCCGTGGCCAGGATCCCGAGCAGGATGGCCCCTGGGACCCTGAGGACCATCAGGACGGCCGTCAGGGCCAGCCCGAAAAGGGTCAGGACCACGGGTGGGGCTGTCAGATCGCCCAATCCGACCAGCACCCCGGGGTTGTCGACGACGATGCCCCCGTATTGGAGCCCGACGAGAGCGATGAGCAACCCTATGCCGACGGCGATGGCGTACTTGAGCGAGTCGGGGACGGCGGCCACCACCCGGCCCCAGACGCCGGCCAGGGCCAGGGCGGCGAAAAGGATGCCGGAGATGAGGTTCGCGCCGAGGGCGACCTGCCAGGTGTAACCCATGGTGCCGCAGACGATGACGGCGAAGAAGATGTTGTGGCCCATGGCCGGGGCCTGGGCGATCGGATAACGGGCCAGGAGCCCCATGAGGAGCGTCGCCAGGGCGGCGGCCAGGCAGGTGGCGACCATGACCGCTCCCCTGTCCATGCCCGTCATGCCCAGGATGGCCGGCTGGACGAAGATGATGTAGGACATCGTCATGAACGTCGTCGCCCCGCCCAGGAGCTCCGTGCGGACGGTCGTCCCGTTCTCCGAGAGCCTGAAGCGCTTGTCGAGCCAGGCGTTCATGGTCAGTACCGGACGAGGGCGCGGACGTCGGTCCCGGGATGGGCCTTGTGGATGGCTTCCAGGCCGTGGAGGAACGACAGCTCGACGATGGCCCCGAACCCGACGACCTCGCCCTCGAGCTTGCCGACAAGGCTGATGGCGCTCACCGAGGAGGAGCCCGTAGCGATAAGATCGTCGATGATGAGGACCCGCTGACGGGGAGCGATGGCGTCCCGGTGCATCTCGAAGTGCTCGACGGCGTACTCGTTGGGGGCCCTTACGCCGACGCATTCGCGCGGCAGCTTGCCCGCTTTGCGGATCACGGTCAGGCCGAGCCGCAGTTCCCGGGCCAGGCCGGCGGCGAACAGGAAGCCCCGGGACTCGATGCCGGCAACGAGGTCCGGTCTTTTCGGCCGCGCCCAGGCGGCCAGCTCGTCGATCGCGAAGTTGAAGGCGTCCGCGCTCTGGACGATGGGCGTGATGTCCTTGAAGACGATACCGGGCTTGGGGAAATCCGGGACATCGACGATGAACGACTTGAGATCGATGGTCATGGGCGCCTCCCGGCTTACTTTATTAATAATGGCGCGGGGATGTCAATGCGGAACGCCCGAAATGCGCTATACTATTGGGGAAAGACGCCATGCGCATCGACTACTCGCTCTACCTCGTCGCCGACACGGAATTCGCCGCCGGGCGCGATCTGCCGGCCCTGGTCTCTTCGGCCGTCGAGGGCGGGGCGACCGTCGTCCAGCTGCGGTCCAAGGGCCTGCCCCTACGGGACTTGCTCGAGCTCGCGGACTGGATCTCGGGGCGCCTCAAGGGGACCGGCGTGCCCCTCCTCGTCAACGACCGCGTGGACGTGGCCCTCGCCTGCGGAGCGGCCGGCGTCCATCTCGGACAGGAGGACATGCCCGTGCCCGCGGCCCGCAAGCTCCTGGGAGCGGAGCGCATCATCGGCATGTCGGTCAACACCCTCGAGGAGGCCCGGGAAGCCGAAAAGGCAGGCGCCGATTACGTCGGTTTGGGGCCGGTCTTCCCGACGGCGACCAAAGAGACACGCTTGGCTGTTATCGGACCCGAGGGCATTGCCCGGATCAAAGCGGCCCTGTCCATTCCCGTCGTGGCCATCGGCGGCATCACCGCGGCCAACGCTCCCGAGATCGCCCGCGCCGGGGCGGACGGCATCGCCGTCATCTCGGCCGTTCTCGGCGCCCCGGACGCGAGGGCGGCGGCGGTGAAACTGAGAGCGGCCTTCGGGCGATGAGACCGACGGAAACCATGTCCAGGAGGACGCAATGAGAGACATGATGAGAATTGCCGGACCGGGAAGAGGTGCGGCCGCTTTCGCTCTGATGGCGGCCTTTGTCGCCACCCTCGCTGCCGCCCCGGCGGCGACCCTGCCGTCCGCCGGGAGCGCCGGCGAGAAAGAGATCCAGAAAGTCGAGAACGCCCTCCGCGTCCTCGAGGAGATGATGAAGGAGTCGGACAAGAGCATCCCCCTGAACCTCCTCGAGAGATGCGCGGGCATCGCCATCATCCCCGACGTCATCCGGGCCGGGCTGGTCATCGGCGGCCGGCATGGCAAGGGCGTCCTCCTCGTGAGGACCGGAGACGGAGGTTGGAGCGACCCGGTGTTCATCGACATCAAAGGCGGCAGCCTCGGCTGGCAGGCCGGCGTCCAGTCGGCCGACATCGTCCTCGTCTTCCGGACGCCTCGGAGCATCGAGAACATCACCCGGGGCAAGTTCACGCTCGGCGCCGATGTGGGCGTGGCCGCCGGGCCTCTGGGCCGCCAAGCCGAAGCCAGCACGGACGCCCAGTTGAAGGCCGAAATCCTGTCCTATTCACGAAGCCGGGGCCTGTACGCGGGCATCACCCTCCAGGGGTCATCGATCCAGGTGGACGACAAGGCCAATGGGAATTTCTACGGCCGGGACGGCCTGACCGCCCGCGATATTCTCGACGGCAAGGCCTCCCCCGCCCCGGACGTCGCGGCCGGGCTCAAGGCGGCGCTCGTTGGGGCCATCCGGAACGAATGATGACGCGCGGGGCGTGCGTCGCCCCCCTCACACGGCGGGAAGCTCGATGCTGATCCGCCGCTCATCGCCGGTGTCGGCCTCGATCCGGACGCGGATGCCGTTCACGTCGAATGGCAGCTTCTCGGCCCATTCAACGACGACGATCCCCTGTCCCAGCATATCCTCCCACCCGAGGTCGAGGATCTCGTCCGGCCGCTCGAGGCGGTAGAGGTCGATATGGAAGACCCGGCGGCGGCCCTCGTAGATGTTGACGAGCGTGAACGAAGGGCTGCAGACCCGGTCCACGTTCTCGACGCCCGCCCCCGCGGCCAGACCTTTTGCGAAGACCGTCTTGCCGGCCCCGAGCTCGCCGGTGAGAAGGACGACCTCGGTCCCTTCGAAGCTCGAGGCCAGCTCCTCCGCCAGGCGGAAGGTCTCGCCTTCCGAGCGGGTCACCCGGACGCTCTCCCGGTATCCGGGCCCTGAGGCTTTTTCGGGCATCGACCCTATTCCGTCCCCAACTCGGCCAGGGCCTTGGGGATGTTGCGGATGATGTCCCCGGCCACAAGGGCCTTTTCGCCGACTTTCTCGGCGGCCACGTCGCCGGCCAGGCCGTGAAGATAGACCGCGGACAGGACCGCGCCGAGCATGTCCTTCTCCTGGATGACCTGCGAAGCGATCAGGCCGCTGAGGACGTCGCCCGTACCGCCCGAGGCCATGCCGGGGTTACCCGTCGGATTGACGAACACCCGGCCGTCGGGCGCGGCGGTCAGCGTCCGGTAGCCCTTGAGGACGAGATAGACGCCATATTTCATGGCGAATGAAGGCGCCAGCGTTAGACGGTCTTCGAGGACCTTGGGGACCATCAGGCCCGTCAGGCGGGCGAACTCGCCCGGGTGGGGCGTCAGAACGGCGGGACGCTCGAGGCGGAGGAGGATGTCCGGGTCCGAAGCGATGATGTTCAGGCCGTCGGCATCGATGACGGCCGGGACCTTCAGCTTCGGCAGAAGGCCCCTCACGAACTCGGAGGTCGAGGGTTCCGTGGAGAGTCCCGGTCCGATGAGGACGGCGTTTTTCCCTTTCAACAGCTCAATCGCCCGGGCCAGGGCCTCCCTGGCGATCGTGCCGTTCGCCGTCTCCGCCAACGGTTCGGTCATCAGCTCGGCCATGGTCCGGGCCACGATGGGCAGCGCGCTTCTAGCGGTGGCCACGGTGACCAGCCCGGCCCCCATCCGGAGGGCGGCCTTTCCGGCCAGGGCCGCGGCGCCCGTCTTGCCGACGGAGCCGCATATCGCCAGCAGGTGCCCATAGGTCCCCTTGTGGGAATCCTTTTTCCTTTTGGCGAAAAACGGCCGGATCGCCTCCTCCTCGACGATCTCGAGCTTGAGCTCCGGGCGCTCGAAGAGGGCGGGCGGGATGCCTATTCCGGCGACGACAAGCTCGCCGACATGGTCTTCTGCCGGCGGGAAGATGTGGGCGATCTTGGGGGCGGCCAAGGCCACGGTCATATCGGCCAGGACGCATGGCCCTATCGTCCGGAACGTGTCGGCGGACAGGCCCGAGGGGATGTCCACGGCGATCCTGAAGCCCCGGGCCCGGTTGATGTCGGCGACAGCCAAGGCAAAAAGCCCGGACAGAGGCTTGTCGAGGCCCGTCCCGAAAAGGGCATCGACGATGATCGTCGCCTGAAGGACCTTCGTTCGCGCTGTCCTCCATGCGGCCGGCGTTTGAACCTCGGTGACGGGGATCCCGGACCTCAGGGCGATGCCCATGTTCGTCGCGGCATCGCCCCTGACCTCGGCCTTCGCGCCTAGGAGCAGGACCTCCGGACACGCTCCCAAGTTGAACAGGTGGCGGGCGACGACGAAGCCGTCCCCGCCGTTGTTGCCCCGGCCGGCGACGACGACGATCCGCAGGCCCTCCGGGTCCGGAAAGAACTCCCGGATGACCCGGACGACCTGCAGGCCGGCGTTCTCCATGAGGACGACGCCCGGGATCCCGAGTTCCTCGATGGCCGTCCGGTCGATCTCTCTCATCTCGCGCGAGGTCAGGATCTTCATGACTATGTCCCTCCGGCGGCCCGGCTTTTCTCCCGCCGGCCGCCCGGCCGTGAGGCGATTTTACCATAAAACGGGCGGCTTGGGCGGACCCGCATTCACGACTGAAAATTGTGCCGCTGGGGCCGGTTCAGATACATAGGTGACACAAAGATGCTCAACCCATTGTGTGCCATGCGATCCTTCATACCAGATATTGACAATGCCGGCCCGGATGTGCTATGAAGCGGGCATAGAAAGAAATTATTGTCCAAATTCGTCTGGCCGTAGGGGAGGGTTGTGCCCGTGAGTGAACAATTGGCTTCGCCGTTCCGTCTTCGCCGTATCCCTTGGCAGTTGATTGTCGTTTTTCTCCTTCTTGCCGCCGGGCTGTTCACCTTGTCCCAGGTCTTCTACAAATCCCAGGTCAGGCACGCCCGCCTCTTCAAGCAGAGTGAGCTGGCCACGGCCGCCGACTTCCTTGCCCTGCGGGTCGGCGAATGGCGGAAGGAGCGCTTGGCCCTGGCCGCGACCATATTCGAGAACAGGATCCTTGCGACACGGACGAAGAACATTCTCGAGAACGTTCAGGCCGATGTTCATCGAACCGATGCGCTGGAAGGTCTTGCGGCCCTCCGGAGGAATTTCCATTTCGATGAAGCGGGCGTTTACCTTCCCGACGGCCGTTTCCTGTTCGGACTCCCCGAAACCTCGAAAGTTGACTTGCCCCCGTCCTCCCTCCGGCTGGCGGCCGAGGTCTCGCAGAGCCGGAAGATCCTGTTCGGACCTATCGAAACTCATGAAGAGACCGGCAAGAGATCTCTCGAGCTGATAGCCCCTCTCGTCCTTCCCGAGGGACAAGACCTCTCTCTCGTCGCCCTCCTGCGGGTCACCTTCGACGCCGCCGAAGAGCTCGATCCTCTCCTCGAAGCCTGGTCCATGACCGGCGCGACCTCGGAGGCCCTGCTGATCCAAAGGGAAGGGAACGATTTCGTCCATCTCAGCCTCCCCCGCCTTCACGACAGCCGGGTCCCCCCTCCCCCCATCCCCATCATCAGCTTCCGCCGTCCGGCCTCGCAAGAGGCCCTCGGGGAAGAAGGCCTCATCGAGGGGACCGACTACCGGGGCCGCCCGGTCCTCGCTTTTCTCAGGTCCGTCCCCGATTCACCCTGGCTCGTCGTCGCCAAATCCGATATCGCGGAGATGACCGGGGGGATGAAGACCCCGTACCGGTTGATCGTGCTGATCGCCAGCCTGTTCGTGCTCGCCTGCGGAACTGTCCTGGCCCTGTTATGGCGCCGTCAGGCGGCGTCCATGGAGTCGTTCGAAAGGACGAAATGGGACTTGGCCGATCGTCATTTGCGGGATTTCCTCAACCAGGTCATCGGGATCATGCCCAACCCGGCCTTCCTGAAGGACACGGATGGCCGGTATCTGGCATGCAATCCGGCGTTCGAAAAACTCCTTGGGCTGAAGAAGGACCAGATCGTCGGCCGGACCCTGACCGACGTGGCCCCTCCGGAGATCGTCCAACATCATGCCAACCACGACCAGGCCCTGCTCGAGAAGCCCGGCCACCAGATCTACGAAGCGCCCCTCCAAGCCTGGGACGGCGAGCACCAGGTCATCTTCATCAAGTCGACGTTCGTCCGTCCCGACGGCTCCGTGGGAGGCATCATCGGCATCCTCCGCGACATCACCCAACGTTTGCGGGCCGAGAAGGAGATCGACGAGCTCCGCAAGTTCAGCGACGGGACCATCCAGACCATGACCGAAGGCCTGGTCCTGACCGACGCCGAAGGCAAGCTCACCTTCGTCAACCCCGCCGCCGCTGCGGCCCTCGGCTACCGGCCCGACGACATGATCGGCAAGGCCGCCCTGTCCTTCGTCCCGCCGGACCAGCATCACATCGTCCACGAGGCCGACAAGAGGCGGGCCAAGGGAGCGGCCGACCGCTACGAGCTCGAATTCCTGCACAGGAACGGCGAGCGCCGGACGTTCCTGGTCAGCGGAGGTCCCGGGGTCCACGGCGCCGAGCTCGGCGGGACCCTGGCCGTGCTCACGGACATCACCGACCGCAAGCGCCTGGAGGAGGAGGTCCGGGCCCTTTCGCTGACCGATCCCCTGACCGGGCTTCTGAACCGCCGCGGGTTCCTGACCCTCGCCGAGCAGCACCTCAAGATCGCCAACCGGCTCAAGAAGAAGGTCCTCCTCCTCTACGTCGACATGGACGATCTCAAGAGGATCAACGACAGCGGCGGGCACAAGGCCGGCGACCTGGCCCTCGTCGACGCCGCGGCCATCCTGAAGAAGAACTTCCGGGAGTCCGACATCGTCGCCCGCGTCGGCGGGGACGAGTTCGTCATCATGGCCATGGAATCGACCCGCATGAACCCCGAGTCCATCGCCAAGCGCCTCGAGGAGAGGCTGGCCGCGTTCAACGCCAAGGCCGTCGCTGAGAACCGGTTCTCCATCTCCCTGAGCCACGGCACGGCCCTCTACGATCCGGAATACCCGAGCAAGATCGAGGATCTCATGACCCGGGCCGACCTCCTGATGTACGAGCAGAAGAGGGCCAAGAAGGGCTTCGCCCCCGACAAGCCTTCCGGCCCATCCCGATGACCCGGCAGCACCGGACACGGCCTTGAACGCGGGCCCCATTTGTGATAATTTTTAGGCTCGTCGCTCTTGACAACAGCGCATCAGAAAGAAGGAGGCATTCCCATGGCTATCCGCATCGGTATCAACGGGTTCGGCCGCATCGGCCGGAACATGCTCCGAGCGTCCTGGAACGACACGGCCGTCGAGTACGTGGCCGTCAACGACATCACCGACGCCAAGACCCTGGCCCACCTGCTCCGTTACGACTCCGTCCTGGGCCGGTTCCGTGAGGATGTCCGGGCCGACGCCGACGGCATCGTCATCAACGGCCGCAAGGTCCGGGTCCTGGCCGAAAAAGAGATCGGCGGGCTCGCCTGGAAGGACATGGGCGTTTCGGTCGTCATCGAGTCGACCGGGAAGTACACGAAGCGGCCCGACGTCATCCAGCACATCGAGAAAGGCGGCGCCTCGAAGGTCATCGTCTCGGCCCCGGCCACCGACCCCGATATCACCCTCGTCCTGGGGGTCAACGAGAAGACCTACGACCCCGCCAAGCATCATGTCATCTCCAACGCCTCCTGCACGACGAACTGCCTGGCGCCCGTTGCCAAGGTCCTCCACGAGTCGTTCGGCATCGACAAGGGCCTGATGACGACCATCCACTCGTACACCAACGATCAGAAGATCCTCGACGCCCCGCACAAGGACCTTCGCCGGGCGCGGGCCGCGGCCGTCTGCCAGATCCCGACGACGACCGGCGCGGCCAAGGCCGTCGGCCTGGTCATGCCCGAGCTCAAGGGCCGGATCGACGGGTTCGCCGTTCGCGTCCCGACCCCCAACGTCTCGATCGTCGATTTCGTCGCCCTCGTCAAGAAAGCGACGACCGCCGAGGAGGTCAACGCCGCCCTCAAGGGCGCCGCGGACGGCGCTCTGAAGGGCATCCTCGGCTACACGGACGAGCCGCTCGTCTCCGTCGACTTCATGGGCGATCCCCACTCCGGCATCGTCGACGGCCCGTCGACCAAAGTCATTGACGGGACCCTGGTCAAGGTCATCGCCTGGTACGACAACGAATGGGGATACTCCTGCCGTCTCGTCGACCTGGTCAAGTACATCTCCCGGTGAGCCGGCCATGAAGTCCGTCACCGACCTCGATGTCAAGGGCCGGCGGGTCTTTCTCAGGGTCGATTTCAACGTCCCCCTGGACGATAAAGGCGAGATCCGCGACGATACGCGCATTCGGGCTTCCCTGCCGACCATCCGACATCTCCTGGGGCAGGGCGCGCGGCTCGTCATCGCCTCCCACCTAGGGCGGCCCAAAGGCAAGCCGGACCCCCGGATGAGTCTCCGCCCGGCGGCCCGCAGGCTGGCCGAGCTCGTCCCGAACAACATCGTCATGGCCCCGGCCGTCATCGGCGAGGAGGTCGCCGCCCTCAAGAAAAGGCTCGCCGATGGCGAAGCCCTGGTCCTCGAGAACCTCCGTTTTCACAAGGAAGAAGAGGGCAACGATCCGGGCTTCGCCGCCCGACTGGCCGAGGATATCGACGTCTATGTCAACGACGCTTTCGGTTCGAGTCACCGGGCCCATGCCTCCGTCGTCGGTTTGCCGGACCTCGTGCCCGTCAAGGCCGCCGGCTTCCTGATGATGAAGGAGGTCGGCTACCTGCGGAAGGCCGTCCAGGCCCCCGACAAGCCCTATGTCGCTATCCTCGGCGGGGCCAAGGTCTCCGACAAGATCGAGATCATCGACAGCCTGCTCGCCAAAGCCGACAGCATCCTCGTCGGCGGGGCCATGGCTTATACGTTCCTCAAGGCCCAGGGCCTCGGCGTCGGGAAGTCTCTCGCCGAGGACGAACAGAAAGAAACCGCCGCCGGGATCCTGGAAAGGGCCCGGGATAAGGGCGTCGATTTCCGCCTCCCGGCCGACCACGTCCTAGCGGCCGCGGTCGACGCCGAAGCCGACACCCGGATCGTCGAGGCCCTGCCCTTCCCCGAGGACATGGCGGGCGTCGACATCGGGCCCAAGACGGTCGAGGCCTACGGCGCCATCATCGCCGGGGCCCGGACGATCTTCTGGAACGGCCCCATGGGCATCTTCGAGATCGAGAATTTCTCTCACGGGACGGTCGGCATCGCCCGGGCGGTGGCCGCTTCGGGCGCCGTATCGATCGTCGGCGGGGGCGATTCTATCGCCGCCGTCAAGAAGGCCGGCGTCAAGGACCGGATCAGCCACATCTCGACCGGCGGCGGGGCCTCCCTCGAGTTCATCGCCTACGGGACCCTGCCCGGCATCGAGTCGCTGGAGAGATGAATGACCGCCCTTCACAGACACCCCCTCATCGCCGGCAACTGGAAGATGCACGGGACGCTCGCCGAGGCCCGCGAGCTCGCGGACCGCGTCGCCGCCTCCGCTCCGGCCCTGCCCGGGGCCGACCTGCTCCTCATCCCCCCCTTCACGGCCCTCGCCGAGGTCGCCAAGAGGCTCTCCGGGACCGGCGTGAAGCTCGGCGCCCAGGATTTGTTCTGGGAGGACAAAGGCGCCTTCACCGGCCAGGTCTCGGGCCCGATGCTCAAGGACGCCGGCTGTTCGTACGTCCTCGTCGGCCATTCCGAAAGGAGGCAATTTTTCGGCGAGACCGACGACACCGTCGCCCGCAAGGTCCGGGCGGCCCTGCGGTCCGGTCTGTCCCCCATCGTCTGCTTCGGGGAGACTCTCGAGGAACGGGAATCGGGCCGGACGATCGAGCGGGTCGACACCCAGCTCGACAGGGGCCTCCGGGACCTGGACGCCGCCGAGATGGGGGCGGTCCTCCTGGCCTATGAGCCCGTCTGGGCCATCGGGACGGGCCGGACGGCCACCCCGGCCCAGGCCGAAGAGGTCCACTCCCACGTTCGGAGCCGGCTCGAAGAAAGATATGGAAAAGAACAGGCCTCCTGTGCTATAATCCTGTACGGCGGTTCGGTCAAACCGGCCGGGTCGTACCCTCTGTTCAAAGAGAAGAATATCGACGGATTTCTCGTCGGAGGGGCGTCGTTGGACGCCGACGCCTTCGCCGCCATCGCGGCCGAGGCCCTCCGCGCTGACAGGGAAGAGAAGTGAGCGCACTCATCATTTTATTGCACGTCATTGTCTGTCTGGTCCTGATCTTCACCGTCCTCCTGCAGTCCGGCAAGGCCGCCGACCTGGCCGGCGCGTTCGGCGGGGGCGGCAGCCAGACGGCCTTCGGGGCCCGCGGTCAGGCCTCCCTGCTGTCCAAGGTCACCACGGGCGCCGCGGTCCTGTTCATGCTGACATCGCTCGGGCTGTGGATCCTTTCCGGGAAGGAATCGAGCTCGGTCGTGGGCGGCGAGAAGGCCCCGGCGGCGACGACCGAGACGGCTCAGCCCCCGGACAAGACGGGCGAGCAAGCCCCGGCGGCCCAACCCGAGACCAAGGCCGGAGAGGAAAAGCCGCCGGCGACGGAAACCCCGGTCAAGAAATAATAGATGCCGAAGTGGTGGAATTGGCAGACACGCTAGCTTGAGGGGTTAGTTCCCGTTACAGGGAGTGGGGGTTCGAGTCCCCCCTTCGGCATACCCCCCGACATGGTTCTTCTCACTTTTCCGTGGCCGGAAAAATCACGCGCATGGAGATTGATGTCCCCCTGAAGACCCCCATAGCGGAGGGGGACCCGTCGGCCGCCGACGGGGGAACCGTCGGGACTGGTTCCCGGGGGTCTGGGGGGCTAGGGGGGACATCGATCGACAAAGCGTGTTCTCGAAGACCCACGGACCGGTAGATGTCCCCTTATGAGCGGCTGGCCACCCAGAGGGCGAAGCTGTCCTCGGCCATGGCTCCGGCCTGCCGGCCGCGCTCGACCCCCTTGTGAAAGACGATGAAGGTCGGCACGGCCCTGATCCCCAGCCCCTGGGCCATCTCCGGGTGACGGTCGATGTTGACCTTGACGGCCACGATCTCGCCCCGCCGCCGGCTCGCCAGCCGCTCCACGACGGGGTGCATCATGTAGCACGGGGCGCAGGTCGGCGAGTAGAAATCGACGAGCACGGGCAGGCTCGAATTCTGGATGATGTTGTAGACCTGCTGGGGACCCGGCTCGAGGACCGTTCCCGGCTCCGGCAGGCCCGTCTTGCATTTGCCGCAGACCACGGACTTGCCCAGAGCGTCGAGGGGATAGAGGTTCGTCGCCCCGCAGTTGAAGCAGCTGACCTTGATCTTGTCCGTCGTCATGATGTCCTCCAGGCGTTCTCTCAGAGCTTAGTTCTTGTGAGCAGCGCCTTCCGCTTCGCTTCCGGAAAGCGCTCGATGGCATAGCGCAGGGTCGTCCGCGGGATGGCCGGCCCGTGGGCGAGCAGGAACCGCTCGAGCCGGACGGGGTCGGTCTTGCCGGCCTCCCGCAGCAGCCATCCGTTGGCTTTATGGATGAGGTCGTCGTTGACCGGGAAGGCGGCCTCCGAGACCGCGTAGATCGCCGGGAGGAACTCGCGCCTCTTGGCCGGCTTGATGAACGAGACGAGGGCCGCCCGCTTGACCCAGCGGTTCCGGTGGCCGATCCAGCTCCCGATCGTCCCGGCCAGGTCCGGATAAGCCGCGAGAAGGGCCCCGCAGATGTCCGTGCAGAAGACATCGACCGAGGCCCAGTTGTCGAGCCGGTCGGCCGCCAGCCAGGACTTGATCTTCGTCACGAGCGACCGCCGGAAGCTCTTCTTGAAACGGGACAGGACGAGGGCGCCGATGCCCTTGGCCTCGAGCTCGGGCCGCGGGAAGAGGATGTCGCACAGCTCGATCGCGTCCTCGACCTCCCATTTTCCCCTGACCGCCCCATAGAGCTCGGCCGCCAGGGCCCGGACTTCCGGCGAGGGGATCCCGTAGCTTTTGACGGTCTCCTTGAAATACCGTTCGACACCCCGGGCTCTCACCGGATCGGCCATCGCTTCCAGGCGTTCGACGGCCTGCCGGGCCAACACCTTGGGGACGGGCTTGCGGTCGGTCATGATGGTCTCTTCACCGGGATGGAGCAAGAAGGTGGATTTTAGGCCATTCGTCCTGAAAAAGCAACGCGCCTCTTTCACGGAAGAGGCACCCGGGACACGGGATCAGCTGTTCTCCTCGTAGCCCAGCGCGGCCTGGTAGGCGGCCCGGTCGAAGAAGATCACCACCCGCTGATGGAGGTCCATCGCCTGATGGAGATCGAGGGCCGTGTCCAGAAGGCCCGCGCTTTGGACTTTTTCCCAGAGGAGGCGCCGGATGTGGCAGAGCGAGAGGACGATCTCCGAGAAGGGGAATCCCTCCCGGCGCCGTTGGCGGCCCAAAGCCCGCCAGTATTTCCGGACTTCCTCCTTGGTCGTTTCCCGGGAGATCCACTTCCCGAGCTGGCTGTAGACGAGATAGGCCCGCTTGTAGATCTCCCGCTGGTCGAAGCCCTGGTAGCTGGGCATTCTCGGGTCCCGACGGATGTCCTGCACGTAGCTCGTCGTCAGCTCGTCGGCGCTGCGCTCGATGAGCTCGATGAGCTTCCTCGAGACGGTCGTTTCGATTCGGGAGTCCTCGTCATCGGCTTTCATGATTCCCCTCAATCAACGGCCCGAATGTATCATGGTCCGCGGAGAGAGTCAAACCGGCCCCGACCGGGTCCGACCGGGAGGCGGGGTCTGGAAAACGGGAGGCCTCTGGGCTATGATGGTGTCGCATGGGCGAGACCTATCCGGCGCACACCCTCTTGATGGCCTTCGGGCTGACCCTGGTGGCCGGCCTGTCGACGGGCATCGGCAGCGCCTTGGCGTTTTTCGCCAAGCGGACGAGCGTCCGGTTCCTGTCCGTCGCCCTGGGCTTTTCGGCGGGGGTCATGATCTACATCGCCTTGGTCGAGATCCTGCCCAAAGCCCAGGAAAGTCTCCTCCGGGACATCGGAAAGGCCGGCGCGTGGGCGGCGATGGGGTCGTTCTTCGGCGGCATCCTGCTGATCGCCCTGATCGACAAGCTCGTGCCGGGATACGAGAACCCGCACGAGCCCCGACTGGTCCAGGACATGGACGACGCCGCGGCCGCGGCCCGGCAGCAGAAGCTGCACCGCATGGGAGTCATGACGGCCGTGGCCATCGCCCTCCACAACTTCCCGGAAGGGCTGGCCACGTTCGCCGCCGCCCTTAAGGACCCCCGGCTGGGAGTGGCCATCGCGGCCGCGGTCGCCATTCACAACATCCCCGAGGGCATCGCCGTGTCCGTCCCCGTCTATTACGCCACAGGCGACCGAAAAAAGGCCTTCCTCTACTCGTTCCTCTCCGGGCTTGCCGAGCCCCTCGGGGCCGTGGCGGCGTTCGGGTTGCTGCGTCTGATTCCGGGGTCGGCCATGACCGGCGTCATGTTCGCTGCCGTCGCGGGCATGATGGTCTTCCTCTCGCTCGACGAGCTCCTGCCGGCGGCCCGGGAATACGGCGAGCACCATCTGTCAATCTACGGACTGGTCGGGGGGATGGCCGTCATGGCCGTCAGCCTGGCCCTCATATAGCGCAAGGAGGAGCTGCATGATCCCCGCGGCGCGAGCGGAAGCCGGTCCGGCTCGTTCTCCGGTCAAGGCGCTGTCGATCGCGGCCTCGCTCTTCCTGGCCGTCCTCTTCGCCGGCCCCGCCTCCGCCGCCGTTTCCTTCACCCCCCAAAAACCGAAGGACGCCGCCGGAATTCTCCGGAAGATCCACCGGGAGGTCGCCGAGATGGGCCCCTATCCCGGGGAGGATTTCGTCCGGCGCGATTTTTCGCTCGGCGAGGACGACGACGACACGAACAAGAACCATCACGTCGGCATCCTCATCCAGGACCTCGACGGCGTCCCGGTCATGACCATCCAGATCACGAAGCTCGAGCCCCTGAAGCAGAACCCCCGCATCCGGCACGGACAGGAGCCGAAGCTCGTCGTCTGCCGGCTCCCGCCGGAGCGGGTCGAGATCACCCGCTCCGATTATCCCAAGGGTGACCTCCGGGACGTCCTCGCCGAGGTCCTCGAGGCCATTCTGCTCAAGAAGCGCATGCTCAAGAAGTGACCGCGGACAGGCCTCAGTCCCAGGCGCCGGCCGCATACCGCGCGTATCGCTCGCGGACGCGGCCCCGCTCCGAGTCCCCTTGATGAACGAGGACCCCGACGCGCTGGGAGAGGGACTCCCCCGCCTTCAGGGTGAACGGGCGTCCGCTCGTCTCGTCGGGCCGGCGGGGACCGAACGTCCCGTACTCGCGGGTCAGCCAGCGCCGCTCCCGGCCGTCGGGCCTCTGAAAAACCGACAGGCCCTCGGTGACCCCTTCCACGGTGTTGGAATAATCGATCCAGAGGGCGGGCTTCATGTTCGTGGCCTCTTGTCCCTTAGCCCCGCTGTCCGAAGTGATCGTTCCCCCGCTCTCGCCGCTGAACGCCGGATCGATCCGCAGGTAGGGCCAGGCGTAGTGGACGTCATCGCTCGTGAAATGGACGTCGCCGAAGGCCGCCGTGAGCGTCCATTCGATATCGAGAAGGTATTCGCCGTCGCCCAGGCTGTGGACGACGAGCCGGCGCCGCTCTTCCAGGACGGCGAGGCGGCCATCCATCTCCCAGACGAGCTCGGATCCGACGACCGCCCGAGGGCCGGCCGCTTCAAGAGCGATGAAGCCCCGGTGCCGGATGCGGTCGCGGAAGGGCGGCCCGACCTCTCCGTCCTCCGCCCGGGTGCCGCTGTACAGGGCGTTGTAGAAGCTCGCTTCCCGATGTCCCTCGAGCCTGACCGTGTCCGCGAACCAGAAGGACCGATGGTGCGGGTAGGGCTCGGTCCTCTGGACGAGCAGGTCCCGGCCCGAGGGGCTGCGCAGGGGCCAATAGTGGACGAGGTCCCAGGACTCCCCGTATTGATAGGTCAGGACCGGCCGGCCGCCGATGAGAACGGTCAGGGTCCCGGCCTCGTCGTCACGGGCGAGCGTCACCGCCGGCGGCGCCTTCGAGCATCCGGAGAGGACCGTCAGGACGGCCGCAAGCAGCAGGACCCGGGCTGTCCCCTTCACGATCCCACGCCCCCCGGCGGCCCTTACAGCGTCCACGGGGACCGGTGGGGAAAATCCAGAAGACGGTTGGCTTCGTCGTCGCCGACGAACTTCTCGGCGGCCGGGTCCCAGGCGAGCTTGCGGCCGAGCTTCATGGCGATATGGGTCGCGACGCAGATCGTGTTCGAGCGATGGCCGACCTCGACGGGGGCGGCCGGGTCCTTGCGGCTGCGCACGCACTCCAGGAAGTTCTTCATGTGGTTGCCGCTCTGGATGAGCTTCGTCTCGCCCTGGCCCGGCTTCCACCTCAGGATGCCGGGGTCCGAAGCTTCGATCTTGCCCCGCTGGACGAAGATCCAGCCGTCCGCGCCCTCGAACCTCACGCCGGCCGGGTTGCCCGTTTCCATGATCATGCTGACGCCGTTCGCGTAGCGCGCCTCGGCCTGGAACTTCGTATGGACGTCGAACAGGCCGCGGTCGGGGAACTCGGCCCGGGCCTCGAACGAGACCGGTCCCGTGTCCTCGGTGCCGTTGCCCCACTGGGCGATGTCCATCATATGGGACCCCCAGCCGGTGATCAT
This sequence comes from uncultured Eubacteriales bacterium, assembly GCA_964423315.1. Taxonomy (GTDB): domain Bacteria; phylum Acidobacteriota; class Aminicenantia; order Aminicenantales; family Saccharicenantaceae; genus RBG-16-66-30. Next base: position 23,644 of record CAYREO010000026.1, read on the forward strand.
GCCCAGACAGTACGGCTCGATCTGCAGCCAGCCGGGCCGCTCATAGCTCGTTTGGGGGTGGACACGGTCCTCGCAGAAAGGCGCCTCGGGGGCCGGACCCAGCCAGAAGTCGTAGTCGAGGTTCCTCGGGACGGGCGTCGGCCGGGGATCGCCGGTGCCCTGGTCCTCGGGCAGCCAGACCCGCATCGACCGCAGGGCGCCGATGCGGCGGTTGCGGACGAGCTCGCAGGCCATCAGAAAATGGATCGAGGACCGCTGCTGGGAGCCCACTTGCAGCACCCTCTTGTTCTTGCGGACAGCGGCGACGAGCCGGCGACCCTCGGCGACGGAATAGGTCAGCGGTTTCTCGAGGTAGATGTCCTTGCCGGCCTCCGCGGCGGCGACTCCCATGACCCCGTGCCAGTGGTCCGGGGTGACGATGAGAACCCCGTCGAGGTCCTTGCGGGCCAGCAGGTCCCGGAAATCGTGGTAGGCCGCGACGCTCCGGGGCGCGTCCTGGCCCAGCTCGAGGGCATAGATCTTCTCGGCCAGCCATTGGGCGTCCTCGCGGCGGTGGGAGTCGATATCGCAGACGGCCGCGACGCGGGCCCCGGTCTCAAGCCCCCGATAGATGAGCTCCTGCATGTCGGCTTGGCCCTGGCGCCCGGTCCCGATGCAGCCGAGGAGCAGGGTGTCGCTCGGCGCCGGCCGGGCGAGAACGGAGGCCGGGACGATCATCGGGGCCGTCGCCGCGACGGCGGCGGCCTTCAGGAAATCGCGGCGGCTGACGCCGGCCGAAGTCTTAAATCGCTTCATGGGCCCCTCCGTAAATCCGAATGATCTCCCTCTACATACACCAAACCGCCGTACGAGACAACAGTCCGCTCACGACATTGTCCGGTCATGACGGCCCCGGAGGCGTCGATCGCCCGGGCCCGCACCCATCCCCGATCGGCGGACCCTCGTCCCCTGCTCACCAGAGGGACAAAAGCTTGGCGACGGCCCCGGCGACGGTGATGAGGATGGCCAGCAGGAGCAGCGCGTTCCAGGCCGTCCCTTTGGCCCCTTTGACCACATCATCCCCGAGATAGCCCCGCTTGTTCTGGAGGATGAAGAAGCCGACATAGGCCAGCGGCAGGACGATCAGCGTGAACGACGAGGTCAGGACGGGAAGCCAGAGCGGCATGGGGTAAAAGGCCCCCAGGATGCCGATGTTGGCGACCATCGTCGCGGCCCGGTAGGCCCAGCCCCGGGGCTCGAAGCCCAGCATCTCGCTGAGGACGAAGCCGCAGATGACCATCTCGATGGTCAGGGTCGTGAAGCACATGCTGAGCACGCCGAGCGAGAAGATGACCCGGCCGGCGGCCAGCCCGACGAGCGGGGCCAGAGCGTGCGCGGCGTCGATGGCCCCGGCCACCCGGACGCCTTGGACATGGAGCGTGTTGGCGCAGGCGATAGTCACCAGGCTCGTGGCCAGGACGAACGGCAGGAACATCGAGACCGTCAGGTCGAAGTTCTTGAGGCCTCGGTGCTCCCTCCCCCACCCTCGGGCGAGCAGCATATAGGGGTAAAGGAAGGTCATGTTGACGCCGACCGCGGCCCCCAGGGCCCCGAGAACGATGGTCAATCCTTCTCGGTCTCGCGGGATGTGAAAGCCGGTGAAGCCTCGTAAGAGCTCGCCGAGATCCACGCCGGTCCTCAGGACGACCAGGAAGAACGACCCGACCATGAGCAGGAGCAGGTACTTGAGGACGCGCTCGAAATGCCGGATGGCCCGCCGGCTCCCCCGCCCGTAGCTCCAGCAGAGAGCCGTACCGGCGGTAAGCAAGGCCAAGGCGACCGGGGCCCGCGGAACGGACACCCCGGCGACATCGAAAAGGTCCCTGACGACGCTCACACCGAGAGCGTACTGGGGGAACTGCCAGACGACCGAAGCAAGGAAAACGGCCGCGCCCCAGGCCACGGCCAGAGCGGGGTGGAGCCTTTTCCGGAACGCGTCGTAAGGACGGGCCTGGGTCGACAAGAGCTGATGCCCGATGGCCGAGAACATGACCACCCCGAGGAACATGGCCACGGGCTGGACCCAGAGAAGCTTGTAGCCGAAGACCGCCCCGGCGAAGATGGATGAGCCGGCCGAGCCGGCGCCGAGGGTCAGGGCGCTTTGGACCCAGCCGGGACCTGCGACCGTCCAGTATCCCCGCCAGCGCTGCCACGGTCTCGGCCGGGAATCGACCTCCCGGAGAAAGGCCTTCTCTTTATCCAGGGCATCGGGGTCCCGGGCCTGGACCATGGGCAGGCCGCGACGGAGGTCGCTTCCGCCGTCGTATGGGTTCATAGTCTCGCCCGGGTCCTACTTTCCGAAGGCCGGGGCCCCGGCGCGGTCCACGGGCCTCAGCCCGGTGACGGGCCGCAGGATGCCGCACATGCCGAAGGCGGTCGCCTCGGGGGGGACGTGAACGAGCGGCCCCTCCCCCGAATTCAACGCGGGCAGGGCCTCCACCCTCGACCGGAACAATTCATTCCAGGCCCCGGGGCCGGCTTCGACGGCTTGATGGAACTTCTCCTGCAGCCCGGCCGCGGCCTTCATGTGGACCCCCAGGAACCGTTCGAGCTCGGCGCGATAGGCCTTGCGGTCCGTTCTCCAGAGCTCCATGAGCCCTTGGTAGGCGCGGATGGACGCGTCCCGCCGTTCGAGGGCCCCCTCGAGCCCCTGCTCCTTGGGGAGCCCGACGAGACGGGCGAACTCCGCCGGGTCCTCGTCCACGTCCCGGCCGAAGTAGATCCGGGCGTCTCCCCGTTCGGCCAATCCGGCATTGCCCATGACGACCAGGATGACGAGATGATCGGTGTTGACCAGGCGGTGGATGACGCCCGGCGGGAACTGAAGATAGGTCCCGGGAGCGAGATCGACCGTCCGGAAACCGTGCTCCAGGTCATGGAGCTCGACCTGCCCCGCGCCGCTCATGACATAGTATCCTTCGTCGGTCACCGCGTGGACATGGGCCGTGCCGGAGTGTTTTCCGTCGGGGGCGGGCCGCTGGTCATAGACGGTCAGGTGGGTCAGGCCGATGCCGCTGATCAGGGGATCCGGCGCCGCGGCCATCTCGGGCCTGTCCGCGGGACGGCAAGCGGAGATCGCGAACGCCGCGAGCAATAGAACGGCCCCGGATAAAGCCGTCCCGATCACGCCTGCCGACGGCCCGCCCAGGAACGAGGTCAGCAGAGTCTGTCGGATCATGGGCGCCCTCCTTGTTCCCCCCTTATTTATCAGAAGCACGCGGCAAAGCCAAGCACATGTTGCCTTGGCTGTTATAACTTACAGATACGATTGCAGTTGCCTAGAAACAAGGCCTCAGAAAAGGCCTTAATTGACTTTTTCAGGCCTGAAAAGGTCAATCGGGAGAAAGGCCGGAATGACGGACAGAAGGAATGTCGGGGGTCAGTAAGGGCCGGGCTCTCAGAGACCAGGCGGAAGACCGCAGATAAGATAGGTGAAGAACGACCCTTCGCCGGCGTCCCGTGGCGGGGCCGATCCGGCGGGCTTCAGAGCCGCCGCTCTTTTCCGGACCCGGGCGACCTCGGCGAGGTCGGGGTCGGCGTCCTTCCAGATCCGGAGGACCTCTTTGTACTGTTCAGAGGCCCGCGCTTTGTCTCCTCGGGCCTCATAGAGCGCGGCCAGCCTGACCCGGGCCAAGGGGTGGATAAGCGTCCTCTCCCGTTTGTCCGCGTCCGGCGAGATGAGCCGTTCGTATTCGGCGATGGCCAAGGCCGTATCCCCCTTCTTGGCCAAGGCCCGGGCCGCGAAGTCCTCCTGGAAGGGAAGGTTCTTGCTTTGGACGGTCTGATAGGATTGCAGGTCGATCCGGACGGGCGGCGACTCCTTGAATTCTTGGAGCGCCTCGTCACAGGCGCCCTCGGCAAGGAGCAGCTCCCGCCGGAGAAGGCTATAGGCCTGCCGCAGACTGGGACTTTTCTTCTTCTCCTCCGCGCTCTCGAAGATAGCCTGGAGGTCGGCCATTCTCTTCCTTGCCTCAGGCAGGGCGCCTTCGCGGATATCCAGAAGGCCGGAATAGAGGAGATCGAAGGCCTGCAGGAGGCCCGGGTCGCCCTTGGCGCTTTCCTCCAAGAAGGCGAGGCGCTTCTTCAGATAAACCCGGCAGAGGTCGTATCTCTCCCATTCGTAACAGGCCCAGAGCGCCGCGCGGAGCGAAGCATCGGCGATCCCTTGGTTGCCCGAATCCCGGGCCAATTTCTCGGCCAGGTCCAGCTCGGACAGGGCTTCCTTGAAGCGGCCCGTGATGGACGCGTAGAGCCCCTTCCACTGGTAGCCTTGGGCCCGGATGCCGTCCGACGCGGCCTGGGAGATGAAATGATCGATCCAGCGGACGGCCTGGGGGTAATCGCCGTCCATCGCGTGGAGATAGGCCAGCTTCCAGGATGACGCGAATCCCGGACGCAAGGCCAGGGCGGCCGCATATTTCTCCCGGGCCTGTCCGAACCGTCCGGTCAGGAAGAAGAGATCGCCCATCGAATCGTGGGGATTGGCCTCGCCCGGCTGGGCTTCGGCGTAACGCTCGAAGGTCTTGAGAGCCTTGTCCGGCTGGCCCATCTCCGCATACGTGTAGGCTTTCAGATTGAGGGCGTAGCCGAACGAGGGATCGAGCTCGAGGGCCTTGTCGAACTGACCGATGGCCTCGTCATATTTCTTGCCGCTCTTGAGCAACCAAGCCAGGTCCACCCGGGCCCGCTTGTCGTCGGGATAGGCCCGGATGACCTCCTTGAGGCCCTTCGCGTAGCCGTCAAGGTCACCCTCGATATAGGCCGTCAGCGCGGCGGTGTACAGGCCGTCCTTGCCCCGGCCCGTCTGGGACTTGCTGAGCTTCTTGAACTTCTCCATGGCCGCAGCGGCCCTGGGCGCGTCGGCCATGGACGAATAGATGCGGGCCAGGTAGTTGTAAGGAAGGGCGAATTCCGGGTCTTTCTCGACGGCCTGTTCCAGGATGGGGCCGGCGTCTTCGAAGTGGTATCGGTCGAGCTCTTCCCGTCCCTTGAGGAACAGCTCGTAGGCCTCCATGGACGCCGTCGTGACCTCCTGGATGGGATTGACATCCCGGGCGGCCGCCCGCTCCGACAGGCCGACGCCCCTGGAGATCTCCCGGCTCAGATCGTCGATCTGCGTCCTCAGGATGCTGCCGACCCCTTCCCCCCTCGAGCCGACGCTCTTGATGAGGTTCTTGGTGTGAACGTCGTAGACCTTGGCGTCCGTGGCGAAAAGAGTATCGGCCTTGGTGAAGCTTCCCAGGACAAGGGCCTCGACGCCCTCCCGGCGGCAAACCTCGAACCAGATATCGGCTTCGGCGGGGGCCGGTCCCTTCTCGCCGTTCGTCCTCTCTCCAACCTTCGCGGCCAGGTCGCTCAGCCTCTCCCAGGACATGACGGCCAGGTATTTCGACTGCTCGAGGCTGGTGATGAGCAGGTTGGGAATGGCCTTCTTCAGGTAGTCATAGCTCGTTTCGCCGGTCAAGTTCTCGAAGCCGACGACGGCGATCTTGCGGCCGGCCGCCGCTTCCCGCGGGATGATCCCCCGGACGGCGAGGCCGGCGAGGAGGATGAGAACGAAGCCCATGGCCGGGATGAGGACCCTGCGCCGGCGGTAAAGGCCGCTCCGCAAGGCCCGCGTCGCGGGTCTCGTCCAAGGCCTGGCCGGTGCGGACGCCCGGACGGTCTCCTCGACCTTCGTCAGGTCCCGGCAAAGCTCTTCGGTGGATTGATACCTCTTCTCCCTGCTCTTTTCGAGGCACTTGAGAATG
>CAYREO010000027.1:0-28635 GCA_964423315.1 uncultured Eubacteriales bacterium
AAATTGTCCCATTTGGGCTGGCGGGGGGTTTTGCCGGGTAGTCCCGGTCGTTTTTTACCCCGTTATATGGGGGTAATTGCAGATCTTGATCGAGGACAGGGAAGAAAAGATACTGGAGCGTCAGCGGACGACGAGCTTGGTGAACGGGAAAACGTAGGCCTGGAGGAGGACAAGCAGGCCCATGAGGGCGGCCAGGGCCAGGCTATGGAAGAAGACGTAGCGGAGGATCTCGCCTTCGTGGCCGTACCAGCGGGTCGCGGTGCTGGCTACCACGATGCTTTGGGCGTCGATCATCTTGCCCATGACCCCGCCTGAGCTGTTGGCCGAGGCCATGAGCACCGGATTCAATCCCAGCTGCTCGGCCGTGATCCGCTGGAGGCTGCCGAACAGGACATTCGACGAGGTGTCGGAGCCGGTCAGGGCGACGCCGAGCCACCCGAGCAGGGTCCCGAAGAAAGGATAAAGGACACCGGTGCCGGCGAAAGCCAGCCCGAGGGTCGCATCGAGGCCCGAGTATCGCGTCACATAGCCGAGCGACAGCATCGCCGCCACGGTCATCAGCGAGAAGCGGACCCGATGGAGCGTCCGGCCGTAGGTGATCACGAGCCGCCGCGGCGAGATCTTCATCAGGGCCGCCGAAATCAGGGCCGCAACGAGGATGCCCGTGCCGGTGAACGAGAGGGCGTTGAATGTGAAGATGGCGGCCTCGGCCGCTTCCTTGACGACGATGGGCGGCACGCGGAAAACGAGCTTGTCGAGCCCCGGGACCGGGAGCCGGACGACGAACAGCCCGTCGAGGAACGCCTTGACCTGGGGGATGCCCCAGAGGAAGACGACCAGGCTCAGCACGAGCCAGGGCATCCAAGCCCGGGCGATCTCTCTCTTCGAGCGCGCGGGCGCGTCCGGCCCTGCCGAAGGTCCCGGGGTCCCGCCGGACTTTTCATCTCCGGGCGGACAGCACGTCTCCTTCGGCTTCCAGAACCTCAGGAAAACGACCAGGGCGGCGATCGACAAGACCGAGGAGAGGATGTCGACGAGCCAGGGTCCATGGAAATTAGAGACCAGGAACTGGGGCCCGGCGAAGAACGCCCCGGCGACGAGCAGGGCCGGCCAGACCTCGCGCGTCTTCCGCAGCCCGCAGAAAGCCCAGACGAGCCAGAAGGGGACGATGATGGAGAAGAACGGTAGCTGGCGTCCGACCATAGCGCTCAGGTCGTAGATGTCCAATCCCGTGACTCCGGCCAGGGCGATGATGGGCGTGCCCAGGGCGCCGAAGGCCACGGGCGCCGTGTTGGCGATGAGCGACAGCCCCGAGGCCTGCAACGGCGGAAAGCCGAGACCGATGAGGATGGCCGCCGTGACAGCCACCGGCGTCCCGAAGCCGGCCGCGCCTTCGAAGAACGCCCCGAAGCAGAACGCGATGAGCAGGAGCTGGAGCCGGCGGTCGCGGGTGATGCCGGTCAGGCTGTCCTGCATGACCTTGAAAGAGCCCGTCTCGACCGTCAGCTGGTAGAGGAAGATGACGTTGAGGATGATCCAGCCGATGGGGAAGAGGCCGTAGGCGGCCCCGAAGACCGCCGTCCGGAGGGCCATGTCGACGGGCATGGTGAAGACGAGGACGGCGATCGCCAACGAGGTCCCTAGCCCCGCCAGGGCCGCGACGTGGGCCTTCAGACGGTAAACGGCCAGTCCGCCGAGCAGGACGACGATCGGCAGGGCGGCCAGGACGGTCGAAAGCCAGGCGGCGTGGACGGGATCGTAGACCTGATGCCACACCATGGCCTCACTCCGAGATCTAGAGGATGCCGTCCGTTTCCTTGCTGAGACGGTCGAAGAAGGCGACCATGAATCTGTGCCGCCCGGCGGCCAGGCGCTTTCCCTCACGGGTCGTGATGCGGTCCTTGACCTTGGACAGCTTGACGAGGAACTCGCGATAGGCCGTGTCGTCCGCCGTGTAAGGCTTCGTTCGCCGGACGTCGACGGTCTTGTCGTGAAGGCGGGCGCCGATCTCCCCGGCGAACAGGAAGGCCCGTCCGACGCCCGCCGCCCCGATCGAGTCGAGCTTGTCGGCGTCGAACAGAACGCGGGCCTCGAGGGTCCGGGGGGCGGCCTTCTTGCGGAACCGGTGGGTCCGCACGCAGTGGACGACCCGGCGGACGGTCTCCGCGTCGAGGCCGTGCCGTTCGAGGATGCGGCGGGCCCGGGCGGCCCCGGCCCGGGCGTGACAGACCCGTCCGTTGGAGCGGTCCTCTTCCTCGCGGCCGACGTCATGGAGAAGCGCGGCCAGGCGGAGGATGTCGAGGTCGGCCTTTTCCTTCCGGCCGATCCTCAGGCAGAGATGGAGGACGCGCTCGGTGTGGTCCCAATCGTGGCTGCCCCTCGATCCCGCGTGCAAGGCCCGGGCGTCGGCGCGGACGGCCTCGACGAGAGCGTCCGTGACAAGGGCGGCTTTAGGGCCCCGCCCGCGGCCTTTTGTTTTCGGACGTCGGATCATTCGCCGATCATGTGGACGGCCAGGCCGTCCTTGAGCTTGGGCTCGAACCAGGTCGACTTCGGCGGCATGACCTTGCCGGCGTCGGCCACGGCGAACAGCTGCTCGATGGTCGTCGGAAAGAGCGAGAAGGCGACCTTGAAGGCCCCGCCCCTGACCCGCTTCTCGAGCTCGGCCGTGCCGCGGATGCCGCCGACGAAATCGATCCTCTTGTCCGTCCGCGGGTCGCCGATGCCGAGGACGGGGGCCAGAAGGCTCGTTTGGAGGATGGATACGTCCAGGGACCCGATGGGATCGCCGGGGTCGTAGGTCCCGGGCCGGGCCTCGAGGACCCGCCAGCGGCCGCCGAGGAACACGCAGAACTCCTTGCTCCTCTCCGGGACCGCACGGTTCTCGTCGCGGACCTCGAACGTCCCGGCGATCTTCTTGAGGAAAGCATCCGGCTCGAGGCCGTGGAGGTCCTTGACGACCCGGTTGTAGGCCAGGATCTTCATCTGGTTGTGGGGGAAGATGACGGTCAGGAAGAAGTTGTCGTCCTCGCGGCCGGTGCGCCCCGGACGCTCCTTGTCGCGCTTCTGCTTGATGCGCGTCGCGGCCGCCGAGCGGTGATGGCCGTCGGCGACGTAGAGGCAGGGGAGGGCGGCGAAGGCGTCCTGAATACCCCGGACGAGGGCGGGATCGTCGACGACGAAGAAGACGTGACGGACGCCGTCGCCGGTCGCGAAGTCGTATGCGGGCCCTTTCTCCATGGCCCGGGCGACGAGGGCGTCGACCGCGTCGCTTCTTTTATAGGTCAGGAAGACCGGACCGGTCTGCGCTCCGAGCGTCTCGATGTGGCGCATCCGGTCGTTCTCTTTGTCCGGCCGGGTCAGCTCGTGCTTCTTGATGACGTCGTCGAGGTAGTCCCGGCAGGACGCTCCGGCGACCAATCCGATCTGGACGTGATCGCCCCAGACCTGTTTGTAGATGTAGAAATTCTTGGTCGCATCCTGGAAAAGCGCGCCTTCGTCGAGCAGACGGCGGAAGTTCTCCTTCCCTTTGGTGTAGACGGCGTCGGAATAGGGATCCGTGCCTGGCGGCAGATCGATCTCCGGCTTGCCGACGTGCAGAAAGGAGTAGGGATTCCCGGCGGCCATCTCCCGGGCTTCCTCGGAGCTCAGGACGTCGTAGGGAGGCGCGGCAATGAGATGGGCGATGTCTTGACGGGGCCGGACGCCCCGAAAGGGTTCGATATGAGCCATGATGACCTCCGAATCCCTTTTTGTATAGGAAAGGGCGTGCCCCGTCAAGACATCGCCCGCTGGCATGTATCGGGAAAGGAGATCGCGGCCGAACCGGGAGAACGGCCTTGTGAACGGGCATGGTTCCCTCTACAATGTCCGTATGAGCCGAAAAGCGATCGTGGCGGCGGCGATATCCGTCATCTTCCTGGCCGGGTGCGAAACCCGGGAGTCCTTGACGAAAAAGCGCATCAAGCTGGTCGAAAAAGGGCTGCTCCGGGCCGTGACCATCAAGGGCATGAAGCCGGAAAAGCTGACCCTGGCGGCCCGCATGCCCTTCTACCGGGTCCCGGGCGTCGGCATCGCCGTTCTCGACCGCCACGAGCTCGAGTGGGCCAAAGCCTATGGTGTCCGGGACGCGCAGAATCTCGAACCGGCGACGACGGAGACCCTTTTCCAAGCCGGGGCCCTTGGCGAGCCGCTGGCCGCGGCCGCGGCCCTGATCCTCGTCGCTCAGGGCAAGCTGGATCTCGATGAGAACATCAATGCGCGACTTGTGGCATGGAAAGTCCCGGCCAACGAATTCACCCGGCAGGCCCCCGTGACCCTGAAGGGACTGCTCACCCACACGGCCGGCTTCCCGGAGTCGCCTCTTCCGGGCTATCCCCGGGACGCTCGGCCGCCGACGCTCCTCGCCCTTCTCCAGGGCCGGGCGCCCGGCCATTATCTCCAGGCCGAGCCTGACGCCGTTCCGGGGCAGGGCCGCGCCCGCCCGTCGGGGACCGGTTTTGCGGTGCTGCAGCAGCTCCTCGAGGACGTTTCGGGCAAGGCTTTTTCGGCGCTCGTCCGGGAGCTTGTTCTCGAACCGTTGGGGCCCGGCCGGAGCGTTTTCGAAAGCGTGCCGTCGGAAGGCCCACCCGGCTCGGCCGCCTCGGGCCACGGGCGGGACGGACGGCCGGTCGGCGGGAGTTCCCTGCTTTATCCGGCCGCGGCGGCGTCGGGACTGTGGACGACGCCCACCGAGCTCGTCTCGTTGCTGGCAGACCTCATGGAGGCGGCCAGGGAAAGGGGGGGGCGCCTTCTGCCGCCGCCGGCCGCCCGATCGATGTTCACGCCGCAGGCCGGAGGGCGGAGCTTCGGGTTCGCCGTCGACGGCTCGGGACAGGATGTGCGCTTTCACCTGCGGGGGCGAACCGAAGGCTTCGCGTGCACCCTGGATGTCTACCCCTACCGGGGTCAGGGGGCGGTGATCATGACCAACAGCGAGAACGGCATGCTCCTCGCCGACGAGATCCTGCGGTCGTTGGCGGCCGCCTATCTCTGGCCGGACTTCGGTCCCGTGGAGAAGACGCTCTTCCGCCTCGATCCCTCGATCTACGCGGGCTACGTCGGACGTTACGAGGTGACGCCGGAGTATGCTCTGGACATCACGCATGAGGACTACTACCTCGTCATCCGTCCGACCGGACAGGCGCCGACGAAGTTCTACGTCGAGAGCCAGACCTTCTTCTTTTCGATCGACCCCTACATCCGCATCCAGTTCCACACCGACGAGAAAGGCGACGTGGCGGGACTGACGCTGTGGCAGCAGGACTTCAAGCAGGAGGCCCGCAAGGTCGGCTGATCAGCCGCGGACCGTGTTCCGGCCGGCGGCCTTAGCCTCGTACATGGCCGCGTCGGCCCGGCCGATGAGGCCTTCGAGGGTCTCGTCCGCCTGACGCTTGAGGCTGGCGACCCCCAGGCTGATGGTCAGGCTGAGGTGGCCCGTTTCCGTGACGACGCGGATGTTGGAGGCCTCCACGCGGAGGCGCTCGGCGGTGACGACGGCCTGTTCGTGTCCCTGTTCGGGCATCAGGATCAGGAACTCCTCGCCCCCCCAACGACAGATGAGGTCCGTGGTCCGGGTCGTTTTGCGGACCGTTTCGGCGAGGACGCGCAGGACCTGGTCCCCGACGAGGTGGCCGTGGGCGTCGTTGACCTTCTTGAAGTTGTCGATATCGAAGAGGATGAGGGACAACGGCCGCCGGTAACGACGGGCCCGCTCGAATTCCTTTTTCGCGTCCTTGTCGAAGGCCCGGCGGTTGAGCAGGCCCGTCAGACTGTCAAAAACGGCCAGCTTGTTCAGCTCCTCGAACAACCGCGAGTTCTCGAGCGACACGGCGACCTGGGTGGCGAAGGGCTCGGCGACCCGGACGTCACGCTCCGAAAAACGGTTGGGCAGGGAGTCGTAGAGGGCCAGAAGACCTTTGACGTTCTCCTGGAAGACGAGAGGGATGCCCAGGTAGGAGCGGACGGTCGTCCCGGGAAGGAGCGGAAGAAGGATGTCCTCGGGGCTGGTGATGGCGCTGATGAGGGGCCGCCTCCTGAGCACGGTGCTGTGGCAGAGCTGGCACCCCGCCAAGGGGAATGAGCGGCCGAGGAGATCCTGCTCGCCGGGGAATCCCCTCAATCCGTCCAGGCGGAACTCCTGGCCGTGGGCGGTCAAGAATGCGCCGATGTCGAAGGGAATGACCCGGCTCAAGAGCTCGAGGATGAGGGCCGACATCCGCTTGGGGTCGAGCGTCTGGCTGAGCGTGATCCCCGTCTCGTGAAGCGTTTCGGCGATGCGCCGGGCCTCGACGGCCTGAGCTTCGGCCTCCTTGACCGGGGAGATGTCATAGAGGACGGCGACCCATCCCCTGGCCCGGGCCGCTTCGCGGGCGAGCGGGGAGATGTGGAGGTTGTAGGCCCTTGTCTTCCCGCCGCTTTTCCAGATGATCTCCGATCGACGGCTGACCGGCTCGACGAAAGCCGCCGCAAGCTCCGGCCAAGAGGAGAAGACTTCGGCCGCCGGCCGGCCGATCAGATCTCTTTCCTGGACTGACTCGGGCATTCCCCCGATCTCTTGCAGCAAGCCGCGGGCGGCCGGGTTCATGGAGGCGATGCGTCCCCCCTCGTCAAGCACGATGAGGGACTCGCTCATGCTCTCGATGACCTTGCGCCTGGCCACCGGGACAAGATCGACGAGCTGGAGCCGGAGGATGCCCCAAAGCAGGAAGAGCCCGGTGACGGCGAATCCGACGGGCGTGTAGTCATGGCCGGCATGGAGTCCGTTCCCGCCGGTCAGATAGAGGATGTTCGCCAGCCAGGGCCAGGGGAGGGCCAGCAGAAGGATCAAGGCCTGGCGGCGGTGGATGTCCTTGAAGCGGAGATAGGAGATGACGAAGAGGACCGTCGTCGCGACGAAGAGCAGATAGGAATAGCCGGCGTGGACCCAGAAGAAGGCTCCTTTCTCGTAGATGAGAACGCGGCTTTCCTGCCCCGGCGCCCATGTGAACCCGGACCAGATCAAGCGGTGGAATTCGTTCGTGACGGCCAGGAAGAACGTGAGAGCGGGGATGGTCCAAAGGACGAAGTGCATCGCCGGCGGGAGGCGGGCCTGGCGGCGGGAGAATCCCAGGGCGAAGAGGAACATCAGCACAGGGCTCGCGGCGATGCCGAGATATTGGACCTTGGAGAAGAGGATCTTGGCGCCCAGAGAGTGGGAGGCGGCTTCGAACGAGACGGCGAGCGACCAGACGAAAATCCCCGCCATCAGCCTGGCCAGAGACCGGCCCGTAGGCGTCGCCGGGCGCTGCCAGGCGGTCAGAGCCACGGCGCCGGATACGAGGGCGGCGACGAAGAGGGCCAGAACGTAAGTGCTCAAACCTCTCTCTCGGCGGAGCCCTGGGCCAGTTCGGCGGCGAACGTCGGGGCGATCTCGAGGAAATGCTCGACGACCTCGGGATCGAACTGAGTCCCCGAACAGCGGATGATCTCCTTGACCGCGAAGCGGTGGGAGGCGGCCTTGCGGTAGGGCCTCTCGGAGGTGATGGAGTCGTAGGTGTCGGCGATGGCCATGATCCGGGCCCCGAGGGGGATCTCTCGGCCCTTCAGCCCGTCCGGGTATCCGGAGCCGTTGTATTGCTCGTGGTGGGCCCGGACGATCTTGCGGATGTCCTTGAGCTCGATGACCGGCTCGAGGATGCTCTCTCCGCGGGCGGGGTGCTCCTTGATCTGCTTGAACTCGGCGTCGGTCAGCTTGCCGGGCTTGTTGAGGATGTACTCCGGGACACCGATCTTGCCCACGTCATGGAGGAGGGCGGCCAGCTCGAGGTCACCGAGCTCCTTCTCGCTGAAGCCCATCTTCCGGGCGATCTTCAGGGTGAACTCCGTGACCCGGGTCGAATGGTGCCGGGTGTATTCGTCCTTGGCGTCGATGGCCGTGACCAGCGACTTGACCGTCGACAGGAAAAGGGACCGCTGCTGCTCGACGAGGTCCGAGGTCCTCATCTTGAGGTTGCGGTTGAGGAGGGCCAGCTCCGACTCGACCTGGCGCATGCGGAGGAGGGCCCGGATGCGGGCCTTGAGCTCGACCGAATCGAACGGCTTGGAGATGTAGTCGTCCGCTCCGGCCTGGATGCCCTCGGCGACCATGTCGGCTCCCGTCCTGGCCGTGACGAGGAGGATGGGCACGTGCTTCAGGGCCTCGTCGGCCTTGACGGCCTTCGAGAAAGCATGCCCGTCCATGCCCGGCATCATGACGTCGCAGAGGACGATATCAGGGTTCTTCTCCCGCATGAGGACGAGCCCCTTCTCGGCCGAGTCCGTCAGCTCGAGGTCGAACTCGTCGCTGAGGAGCATCTTCATGAGCTTGAGGACCTCGGGATTGTCGTCGATGCAGAGGAGCAGGGCGTCGTGGACCTTGGCCTCGGCCACCCGCCCGCCCTCGACGTCGACCTTCTCGAGATCCACGAGCTGGATCCGGCGATAGTCGGCGACGATGTCCTCGGGCCGGGGCTCGGGCATGTCCGTCTCGCGCCTCTTCGCGGCCACCGGCTGGTCTTCCAACCGGCGGTCGAGGATATCGGCCGGGAAATGGGCATCGCCTTTCTTGAGCTCGACGATGAAGCGCGAGCCTCTGCCGAGCTGGCTCTCGGCCCGGATGGAACCCCGGTGGAGGTTGACGATCTCCCGGGCCAGCGCCAGCCCGATGCCGGTCCCCTCCTGGGCCCGGGATTTGGACCCGTCGACCTGCGAGAATCGGTCGAAGATCGATTCGAGCTTGTCGGCCGGGATGCCGATCCCTGTGTCCTCGACGGTCAGCGCCGCGGTGTGGTCCCGCTCCTCGACGTAGAGCGTGATCTTGCCGTTGGGGGGGGTGAACTTGAGGGCGTTGGAGAGGAGGTTGAAAACGACTTTCTCGAACTGGTCGGGGTCGATGAACAGATCGATGGGATGAGGCGGGTGTTGGAAATACAAACGGATCTTCTTCTGGTCGGCCAGAGGCTTGACGGAGGCCAGCAGGGGGTTCACGAAATCGACGAAATTGACGGCTTTGGGCTTGAGCCGCATCTTGCCTTCCTCGAGCTTGCTCAGATCGAGCAGCGTATTGATGAGCTTGAGCAGCTTGTAGCCGTTGCGCTGCATGGTCTCCAGGGAATCTTTGAGGCCGGCCGACAGCCTTCCCATCTTCCCGTCGAGAATGGCCTTGAGCGGAGCCAGCATCAGGGTCAGAGGCGTTCGCAGCTCGTGGTTGACATTGGCGAAGAACTGGGTCTTGAGCTCGTCCAGGCTCTTGAGCTTTTCGTTGGTTTCCTGGAGCTGGGTGGTCGTGGCCTCGAGTTGCAGCCGGGTGCGAAGCTCCCGTCGGCGGATGCTGTCCATGATATAGGACCCGAATGCGCCGACGATGAGGATGGCCGTCAGGAAAATGACGTTGTTCGTCATCAAGCGCCAGGGGGGGATCTCCACTCCATCGACCAGGATGGGATTCTGCCCCCTCAGGGACTGAAAAAGACTCGGGCCGAGGTACATCAGCCAGATGGAGGCGTAGAGGAGAACGGTCTCCCGGAAAGCCAGGGGGATGAGGACCATCATGCCCATGACGATGATGTTCATCCCCTGGTAATAGCTCGTGAAGAATCCGCCGAGGATCTGGACCATGACGGCGATGCCCAAGGCGTCCACGAAGGCCAGAGTGAAGGCCAGCCTCATGACGCCCCTCATGGTTTGTGCCCTGTCGATGAGGATGATGAGGACCCCGACGACGGCGACGACGGCCAGCCGGACGATGAGAAAGGTCTTAAGGTGCTGGGGCGTATAGACGGCATCGAGAGCCAGGAAACCCAGGAAGAGGAAGATGCTGAGAACGGCCGCCAGGCGGGTCCGGCCTCTCAGGTCGTATTCCTGGTTCAGCTTGTCCTCGAAATTCATATCACGCGTTGACATGGGTCTTCCTCGCTCGTGCGACGTAGACGTACCCTTGGGGAGGGCTCCCGTAGGTCGGGATGGCCCGGAGGATCTCCCAACCGGTTTCCTCGAGAAATCCCTCGAGCTTCTCCGGGTCGAAGAAATCGAACGTTCCGGCCTCCTCGAGATCGACGAGTTCCTGGGCGTCATTGAGGAAAGCCCGAAGGGATTCGAGCAGAAGCGGCTTTGGCCAGCGCGCCGGGATGTCCTCGGGCGGCATGGTCTCGATCTTCTCGAGGAGCCGGGTGAACGGCCCCGAAGCATCCGTATCCGGGCGCATGCTCGATAGGACAAGGAGCCCACCTGGCCTGATGATCCTGTGGACCTCGGCCAGGGTTTCGGCGGGGTTGAAGATATAGGAAAGGACCAGGCTCATGAGGATCTTATTATACCACCCCGGCTTGATAGGGAGGTGAAGGGTCCCTTCCAGGGAGCCGGGCAGAACGAGCCGGCGGAATTTCGGCCGGCCCGGCGTCAGGCCCCGAACGTACCGCGCGGCCTGGTTGAAGTCGATAATGACCCGGTACTCGTGGAGATCGAAACGGGTTCGCAGCCAGTCATCGAGGGCCGGCGTGATCTGTTCTCCGCGGAGGATGCGATGGAGGCGGGGGGAGTAATCCTCCTGGATGCGGATGGCGCTCTCGAGACTGAGGTTCTCGATCCGGTCGGCCATCTCCTCGAAGGTCCCGATCTCGCCGTCGAGGAACCGACGGACGGCCAAGAAGGCGCTCATCTCGAGATCCAACACGAGGAGCGAGAAGCGCTTGGGGTCCCGGAGGACCTCAAAGCGTGAGGTCAGCTTCCGGGTGGCCTGGCGCATCGCCTCGGGGATGAGATCGGCGACCGTGATGTGGGCGGGCAAGCCGTGTCCGCCGACGAGGAGGTGTTCGATGAAATTCCCCGTCCCTCCTCCAAGGTCGAGGAGCCTGTCGCCGGGCTGCAAGTTCAGCGCCTCGAGCTGGTCGCTCATGAGCTGCTGGTAGTCATCCGATAGAGCCATGACATCGTAGCCCAGAACGTTGTCGTCGCCGACGAGGTAGTGCTTCCAGTAGCCCGTGCGGTTCCTGAGCTTACGCGGCGGCAGCCGGTCCTTTTCGGCCCTCCGCATGACCTCCATGTCCTTTTTCGATGGCAGGATGGGTTGGATCATCGTCCCATGAAGAAACCGGTGGATGAGGGCGGTGATCGTTCCGAATAGCCGGAGTCCTTCCTTGGATGTCCGTGCGTTGTGGCCGATAGGGACGGAGATGACCTCGCGGAGAGCATTCGCCTTGACGCTCATGATGTCCCGAATGAACTCATCCTTGACCCAGCTGTCGTGCTGTCCGTAGATCCAGGTGATGGGCAGATCAAAATGGCGCATGTCCTCGCGGGCCTGCTCGAGTGTCGCCACAGAGTTGGCGACCCCGTCGGCGACATAGGGGTCGACATTGACAAGGTTGCCGAGGACGGGCATGACGCCGAGCTTGATGCCGAGCTGATAATGCTCCAGAAAATCCAGGCCGCAATTGACCCGGACCATCAGGTCCCGGAACTCGGGCGTCCCCATGCAGGCGATCCAATAGTCGATCCGCCGTCTGTGGACCTCGTTGCGGAGGACGATCCTGGCTTCGAGGGCCGAAAAGGAAAAGGTCAGGAGGATGATACGATCGGCCTTGATCTTCGGGTTGAACTGAAGCCAATCGAGGACGGTGATGATGTCCTCTGCCCCCTGGCTGAAGTTCGTGTTCAACATCTCGTACGGCGGTTCGGCGGCCTCGGGCGCCTTGTGACTCTCCCCCTTCTTGTGAATTCCGTCGTAGCGGAGAACGGCCAGGGGGAGACCTAGGATCCGGAAATTATCGCAGAGAGTCAGGGCCAGGCCGAAAAGCGTCTCTTTGGTCTTCCCGAACGCGGGAGGGACGATAACGACGGGCACGGGCTTGTCATCGAGCGGCAGGGAGGAATTGAGAAGCCCGACGATCTCCTCGCTCCGGGCGTTCTCCAGGCGGACGACCTGGGGCTTCATATAGGACGCCCGGGCCGTGTCGCCGGCCAGGCCGGCCGGACCCCAGCATACGGGCCGTTCGGGGAGGTCCTCGCCGCGCCGCATGAAATCGAGGGCGGGGGCGTGCACCGATTGGATGCTCATCCGGCCGATGCCGAACTGGACACCGTATTTCATCCGATCTCCGCTCTCCAACCCGTCCCGCGATACATAACGGACCTCTCCCGTCTCCGTCCACAGGAGCTTGTCCCCATCGAGGATGGACAGGGATTCGAGGGGCGTCCCCCTGAGAAGGGCGGGAGCCCCCGCGTCGGCAATGAAGCTGACCCCCCCGGGACTGATGTCGGTGACCTGTCCCCGGACCTTTCGGTGGAAGGGGGCCGGCAGGGGGATCTCGACCTTGAGGTCGGCGGTCGGATTGATCCGCTTTTCGGCCCGCTTCTCCGAATAGAACATGACCTTCGGGTACAGACAGACGAGCTTCGCGCCGTCCTTCGTGATGCGGGAGATCATGGTCTCGAAATTGTAGGTTGCGTAGCCGATCTGGAAAGACACGAACAGGAGGTCGGAGGTCTTGAACTTGACATTGAGCTTCTCGCCGGAAAGGACGAGCGTCGAGGGGGGGCCGATGTCGGCGAAGGTCATGATCTCGGGCTGACCCGGGCCGGCGGGAACGGCTGCGACCTCGACCCCTTTCTGCAAGGCGCTGCGCAGAAGGGCTTCGATCTTGAACGAGTCGGAGAAGAGGACCATTTCGTCCGTCTTGAGATAGGGGTATCGGAGCTTGAGCTCCTTCAGGTCGTGGATGGTGACGTAGTCCGAAAGGAATTGGAGGATGGAATGGCGGCTCTTTTCGTCCAGAGCCTGGAACTCCACGCCGACCCCGCCCTCGGCGACATCCTGGCGGACGATCCGCCCGTTCACGGCGTACTGGCGGCCGTCGGGCAGGGCGATCGTCAGGGGCAGGGATGACCCCTCTGGAAAGAACGATAGGGTCTTTAAAAACATCCCGTTCTCGCTGAGATTGACGACCCGGGCCTCGCCGAGAGTCCCGGCCTCGATGCGGACTTCCTGCGAGCCGTTGATGCTGATGCGCATGGAGGTCCGCTTTTCGCGGGATTTTTGGGCCAACAGGAAGTTGACCTTGCGGAGGAGGACGGCCGGATCCGACGGCTTGGCCAAGCAACAATCGATGCGTCCGTAGCTCGCCAGATCGATGAGCGAGCCGTTCACGGTGCTTTCCGTCAGCAGGATCTTGATGATGGATTCCGAGCTTTTGAACATCTCTTTGAGAAAGCGGAGAAACTCGGTGCCTTTCATACGAGGGAGGTCCTCGTTGACGATGATGACGTGGACCTCGGGCAGGGTCTTGATCAGATGGATGGCCTCGATGCCGCTCGTCGAGGTCCGAACGGTATAGGCTTCCCGCAGTGTCCGCTGGATTTTCTCGAGGAATGAGAGGTCGTCGTCGAGGATCAGGACCACGGGCGCGTTCGTCCCGGCCTTCTTCTCCGCGTCTTCTCTTGGCATCAGTTTTACGGCCGGACCTCTCCACAATTTATTGGGTCACTCCAGAAGAGGCCACACAAAATATAGGGGAGAATGTCCGGAGTGTCAAGAAGTTCTTGACTTCAAGGACTTTACGGGCCTTCCGAACCCGGTCAGGGGGTCCGCTTCCTAATGCTGAGGGATATCCCTCCGCTCTCCGGCATCTCGATCGTTGTTTCCATGAAATCGAGGCTCCGGACGTAATCCAGAAAGTCGCGGATGCCGCGCATATAGCCGAGGCTTTCGACATTGTGGACGACGAAGCATCCTCCCACCGTGAGCCTGGGAAAAAGCGCCTTGAAGTAGTTGAGCGTCCAGTTCTTGTCGGCGTCGATGAATATGAGATCGAACGGCCCGGGCAGTTCTTCGACGAGTCTGCGGGCGTCGCCCAGGCGGGCGTCGACAAAGGCCCCGAGCCCGGAGGCCTTGAAGTTCCTGACGGCGGCCAGATGCCGGAACTCCTGGATCTCGACCGTGATGAGCGTACCTCCGGTTTTGCTCAGGGCCCAGGCTTGCCAGATGCCTGAATGTCCCGTGGAGGTCCCGATCTCGAGGGCCCGGGTGTAGCCGCGCCGAAGGATAAGATCATGGAGAAAGCGGCCTCCCGCCTCGCTGACATTTTCCTCGCGCCACTGATCCTTTTGGGCGGCTAGGAAGTCCCTGACCCTGTCGTCGAGGGACTGGGCGCGGCCCGGGCCCCCGGCCGACCACACGGCCGCGCACAGAACGAGAAGGGCCGCCGCCGTTCTTTTCATCCCCATGGTCAAAGGGCCTTGTCCCGGATTCATGATAGGGGAGGGGCCGGGAATAGTCAAACGGCCGATGGCTCGCCGCAGCTCAGGCGACGAGCTCGCCTCTGATGACCGTCACGGCCCGGCCGGCGATCCGGACCCGATCGCCCTCGAGCCGCAGATGGAGGACCCCGCCTCGGGCCGAAGCCTGGAAGGCGGTGAAGGATCTCCGGCCCAGGCGGCCGGCCCAGTAGGGCACGAGGACGGTGTGGGACGAGCCCGTGACCGGGTCCTCGTCGACCCCGACGGCCGGGGCGAAAAAGCGGGAGATGAAATCGAAACGCCTGTCCGAGGACCGGCTCGTGACGATGACCCCGCGGGCGGGAAGCGAGCGAAGGGCCGCGAAGTCCGGCCGGACGCCGCGCACGGCCTCCTCGTCGGCCGCTTCGAACAGGACATCCTCGGCGCTCATGCCGATATAGACCGGCTTGAGGCCCAGAGCGCCGACCACCTCCTCGGTCCACTCGGGGGCTTTGGGCAGGGGAGGCCGGGCCGGGAAGTCCATCTCGATCAACCCCCCGTCGCGGCGGGCCGTCAGAAGACCGCTCAGGGTCTGGAACCGGGCCTCCCGCTCAGGCGGGAGGATGCTTTGCTCCCAAAGGATATGGGCCGTGGCCAGGGTGGCGTGGCCGCAGAGCGCGACTTCGACCTTGGGAGTGAACCAGCGAAGACGGAACGCGCCTCCCTCGGCCAGCGGGAAGGCCGTCTCGGCCAGGTTCATCTCGGAGGCGACGTTCTGCATCCAGGCCTCTTCGGCCGGCCCGCGGAGCAGACAGACACCGGCCGGGTTGCCTTTGAACGGCTCCTCCGTGAACGCGTCGACCTGAAAGATGGGGACTCTCATGGCGTTCGCCCCCGCCGCCTCTAGATCCTGAGGAGCCAGCGGCCGAGCAAGGCGCTCACGAACGAAACGACACCTCCGAGCGCCGTTCCCCAGGCGAGATCGATGACCGTGACCAGGACGGGCCAGTCCTTCAGGGTGGCCAGGTTCGTCAGGTCGTAGGTCGCGTAGGAGATGAGCCCGAAGAGCGCGCCGAGAAGCAGGGCTTGGAACGGGGCGCCCTGAACGAGGGCCGGCCGGACGGCGAAGACGAGCAGCCCGGCGATGAACAGCAGATAGAACAGCATGGCCGCGGCCCAGTTGACCTTCGGCGTCAGGAGCCCGCCGAGGTGCTTGCGATAGAAGTCCTTGGCCACGACGCCGAGCCAGACCATGTCGATCAGGAAAAAGACGGCCAGGGTGATGAGATAGAGGGTGATCATCTGCCGGAAGGTCATTTCGTCTCCTCCTTCGCTTCCGCTTTCTTGAAGAGCGGGGTCACGTCGCGCTTGCCGCGCTCGAGAAATGACACGCCCTTCTCCATCCACTCCGGCCGGGGCTTGCCCAGCAGGAAGTGGTCGAAGAACTCGTCCTGGTGGACGGTCCAGTGCTTCTGGTTCTCCCGGTCCCGGAGGCCGTGTTTTTCGCCGTTGTAGTTGAACATGTAGGCCTCCTTGCCCAATCGGCGCAGGGCGGTGACGAATTCGATGCCCTGGTACCAGGGTACGGCGTCGTCCTCGTCGTTGTGGATGGTCAAATAGGGCGTGTTGACCCGTTCGACCCAGAACAGGGGGGAATTCTCGAGGAACTGAAGGACCCGCTCCCAGAGCGGCGCGCCGATCCGGCTCTGGGTCTTTTCGTACTGGAAGGCGCGTGACATGCCGGAGCCCCAGCGGATGCCGCCGTAGGCGCTGGTCATGTTGACGACGGAGGCCCCGGCCTGGACCGCGGCGAACATGTTCGTCTGGGTGATGAGATAGGAGATCTGGTAGCCGCCCCAGCTGTGGCCCTGGATGCCGACCCGCTTCGGATCGATGAAGCCCATCTCAAGGACCTTCTGGACGGCGGGCAGGACGCATTTGACGGCGCTCGGCCCCGGGTAGCCGACCTCGTAGATGATATCGGGCTGAAGGACCACGTAGCCGTTGCTGACATAGCGGGCGACGTTGATGCTCGTCCCCGGCCCCGGCGCCGCGTAGCGGTGAAGCCCGCCGGCCAGGGTCTCATAGATGTAGACCATCAGCGGGTACTTGCGGGAGGGATCGAAGTCCTCGGGCTTGATGAGGATGGCCGGGAGCGTGACGCCGTCGGCGTTGATGTACTCGATGAGCTCGGCGCGCCCCCAGATGTAGCCGGCCTGTTGGGGATTGGCGTGGCTGACCTTGCGGGGCGCGGCGAAGGTCCCGTCGCTCACCCACAGGTCGGGGAACTCCTCGAACCGCTGCTGGGTGAAGACGTAGATATCGGCGTTCTTGGCCTTTTGGACGCCGCCGAGGAGCTTGTCGACCATGACGACTTTTTCCGGGGCCGCCTCGGACGCGAGCGAAACCCGATAAACGCCCGTGGCTTTGGTTCGGTCGTCCGTGACACTGAGATGGAGAGGAGCCTTGGCGGGCACGGCCTTCTCGTCCGGATCGATCCGGGAATAGCGGAAGACCAGCTTGTCGCGGCGGCCGAGGCCCTTGGTGATCATGCGGGCCCTGGTCCCGTCCGGGCTGACCTCCCAGATATCGTAGCGATCGTAGACGAGGATGGACTTGTCCCCCTCGGTCCAGCCGGCGTTGCCGTAGGGCCTCGGCTCGTCGGGGGTGTCGTGCGTTTCGTTGACGAGCGGGACGTCGATCCGGGCCGTGATATTCGTCCATTTTCCGTCCGCGATCCGGTAGGTGTACCAATGCCGGTCCTCGTCATTGAAGCGGAGCAGATAGGTCCCGCCCGGGGAGAACGAGGCCGAATAGGGGCTCTTCTCCAGGACCCGTTTCTTCATGCCGGTCGCGAGGTCCACCAGGTGAACGTCGAAGTAGCTCCGGTCCCAGGAGACATATTGACGATAGGGAACATCCGAAACTCCCAGGGCGAGCTTGGCGTCGTCCGAGAGACGGATCTCCGGGATGTCCTCCGTGGCCAGCTGGACGAATTTCCGGTCCTTGGGGCCGAGGTGCATGACGCACATCAGGGTGCGCTTCCTGTCCTCGTCGGCCCGGACCTTCTGCATGGGCTGGAGGTACGGGTCCTTCCAGCTCCAAATATCGACTTTGATCGGGTCCGGCCCGTCCTTGGGGTCCGGTTGGGGGGCCGCCGCAATACCGAAAAACAGCCGTCCGCCGTCCTTGGAGAAGCTCGGCCGACCGTTCTCGCTGACGGCCATGCCGGCCGGGAAGCCCTTGGCCATGGCCGGGACGATCTCGGACGCCGAGGCCGCGGGCGCCGCCCAGTGGTAGAGCTTGGAGGCCGACTTCTCGGCGGCGTAATCATCACGGTCGCTGGTGAAGGCGAGCTGCGTGCCTTTCTCGTCGAAGATCAGGTTCTTGTAGTTGCCCAGTCCCATGAGGAGAGCGATCGTCTTTCCAGAGGTCGCCTCCCAAGCGAATGCGCCGTCGTTCGCCGGCGTCTTCGAGGACACGGCGTAGGCCAGCCAAGTGCCGGCTCTGTTCCAGACGTAGTCGACGACCTCGGCGATCTTCGTCTCCCGGCCTGAAACGAGCTCGCGGACGACAAGGTCGTTGCCGGGCTCCTTTTTCTTTTCTTCTTTTTTCGGCTCCTCTTTTTTCCCTTCTTCGGGCTTGGCCGCAGGCTTGATCCCGGGCTCCGCCCCAGGCTCCTCTTTTTTCGGCTCCTCCTTCTTCTCCTCGGGCTTCTTGAGGGGAGGCTCCAAAAGATAGGCGATATGATTTCCGGATTCCTCCGGGACCTTGACACTCTTGACCCGTTCGACCGTCGTTACCGCGCCGGTGACCAGGTCCATGAGCCCCAGGGCGTTCTTCGGCTGCTCCTCGGGCCTTTTTTTCTCTTTTTTAGCCTTGTCGACATCGGCTTTGGGCGGGGCGATCGTGAACACGACGTACTTGCCGTCGACGGTGATGACGGGTTGGGTCCCGCGCGGCGACCGGAACTCCTTATCGGTCCTGAGGTTGCGGACGACGAGCTCGCCGTCGCCGTCTTGGGGCGCCAGGGCGTAGACGAGCCATTGACCGTCGCGCGAAAGCTGGGTCGAACGGATCGACATCCAGCCGTCGTAGGCGTCGTAGGACAGCGGCTTCTTGGCCGCCGCGGCGCCCGCGCCCGTCGCGGCCGAGAGGACGACGACGGATAGCAGGATGAGGCTGAGAACGTAAGGCCGGGGTTTGATCGTCATGGGACCTCCTCGGGATCTCCCTGGTCTCACTCGGCCGGGGCAGAGCGGAGACCCTGGCGGGCAGGCCCAGGGGAGATATCGCCATGTCCGAAGCCGGGATGGGAAGATCATGAACCCGGAATATACCAACCCCGCCCGTGCTCGTCAACTTCTTCGGACCGAAATACTCTTTCTCATGGTTCTTCTCCCGTTTCCGCGGATCCACAGAAAAGGAGAAGAACCTTCTTCTATCGGGGGAGGACGAGGAGGGCGTCGCCGACGGACCGCTCGCCGGTCGGGTCGGAGGGACTGTTGACGACCCGCCCCCCGACGACCATGGTCGTCGAGCCGCCGCCGTCCAGGTTGACGGCCTGGGCCGCGCCGAGCTCGATGAGCAGGTCCGAAAGCTCAGCGATGGTCATGCCGACGCTCTTGCCGGGCCGGCGGCCGTCCACGGTGACGAGCAGGATGCGGCCGTCTGGGCAAACGCCTACGGCCGTCCTTGGGTGGCGGGAATCGGCGAAGCCGGCATCATAGACTCCGGGATCGGAGTCGGCGGCCGGTTTGCCGCCCCGGACGAGGCGGGGCCCGCCTCCAAGGACGTAATCCGGGACGAAGGAGAGTCGGGGGGTCAGAACGGTCTCGGTCGTCAGCTCGACCCTGGTCCCCCTCCTGAGGTTGGCCCTGAGCCAGACGGCGGAATCGCCGTGGCCCGATACGATCCATCCGTCGCCCGGGATCTCCGTGCTGCCCCGCCTGTCGGCGACGGACGCGACACGTCCCCCGACGATGACCGCTTCGACCCCGTCCGGACCGGTCAGTGTCGTGCCGTGAAATTCGGGCGTGAAGACGATCATTTCGTTGGCCAGACGGGGGCGGTTGAAGCCGCTGACCTCCCTCCGGACGCCTTTGGCGGCCGCGATCTCGGCCTTGAAAGCGACGTCCACGACGGCCAGCGCCGTTCGACCCCCGGCGTTGGAGACCGCCAGGCCGGGCCGCCTCCGGGAAGGCTCGCTGAGGACCCTGCCTGCCAGAGCCATGAAGCCGGCCGGCTCGCCGCGGTAGAGGCCCGCGGTCCGGAAATATCCGCCGTTGACCGCGGCCAGGGCCCCGTGGCGGGCGGCCATGGAGCTCGTCGTCTCCGTGCCGACCCCCTCGTCCAAAGCCCGGGCCAGGACGAGCCGCGCTCTCTCCGGGTCGAGGACGAGGAGGTTGATCGTCCACCGGTCCCCCCCGGCCCCTTCGGGCTCCCCTCGCTCGATCCTGATATGCTCGATGCCGGCGGCGATGGTCGTCGCCTGCCGGCTCTCGGGCCGCTCCTTCGGCGGCTCCTGGGCCGCCCCTGACATCATCAGGCCGAGCGCGAGAGAGGCGGCGAGGGCGATCCGGGCCGGCGGCTTGGATGTCAATGGCGCTCCGCTAGCCCCTGAAGTAGAGATACGCGGCCAGGATCAGGACCAGGACGATGGCCGAGGCGATGACATCGCCCGTCGTCCAGCTCGACCGCGACTCCCGGCGATGGTCGTCCGTGACCGTCCCGTAGGTCAGCCCGCTGATCTTTTCGTAGGACGGCTTTTCGGTCAGATAGCTGACAACGATCATCACGAGGATGCTGACGACGAAGATGATCAGGCTGTAGTACTGGAAGAAGATGTTGTTGACGATCCAGAAGAACGAGCCCTCGGGATAGCTGAATCCGGCGACCATTTTCACCGGGGTGTCCACGGCCAATCGGAACAACCCCAGCGAGAACCCGGTGATGAGGGCCGCGAGGCAGCCCTTGGCGTTCAGCCGCTTCATGAACACGCCGAAGAAGAAAACGACGAAGATGGGCGGGGCCAGGTAGGACTGGACGCCCTGAAGGTAGTCGTAGAGGCCCCGGCCGCCGCGGATGACGGGGATCCAGGCCAGACCGATGAGGACCATGATCGTCGTCGCCAGCCGCCCCATCTGGACGAGGCGGGCCTGCGAGACGTGGGGCTTCAAACGCGAATAGAAGTCCATGGTGAACAGCGTCGACGAGGCGTTGAAGACGCCGGCCAGGGAGCTCATCAGCGCGGCCAGGAGCCCGGCCACGACGATGCCCCGGACCCCGATGGGCAGGACGGTCGTGACGAGCAGGGGGAAGGCCTTCTGGGCGTTCGCCCGGATGAGCTCGCCGCCCGCGTCGAAGAGCTCTTTCTGGAGGGCCGTCACCTGGCCGCTCTTGGCCAGGGCGAAGGCGATCATGCCGGGGATGATGAAGATGAAAACGGGCAGAAGCTTGAAGAAGGCCGCCGTGATCGACCCCCGGCGGGCTTCCCGCTCGTTCGGGGCCCCGAGGGCCCGCTGGACGATGTACTGGTCCGTGCACCAGTACCATAGTCCGATGATGGGGGCGCAGAACAGCATCCCGATCCAGGGATAGTTGTCGTTGAAGTACCAGGCCATCCGCCCGGCCTCCTTGATGGGGGCCCAGGTGCCCTCGATCCCGGCCGGGACCAGGGGCTTCCAGAGATTGAACATCTCGGAGCCGGCGATCGCCCGCAGCTCTCCCCATCCGCCGAGGGCCTTGAGGCCGAAATAGGTCACCAGCGTCGAGCCGATGATCAGGACGAAGGTCTGCATGGCTTCCGTGTAAGCGACGGCCTTGAGGCCGCCGAGGATGGTGTAGATCCCGGTGAAGAGAATGACCAGGATGGACCCGATCCAGAAGCTGTCCATGCCCAGGAAGCGGACCTCGGGGAGCAGGACGCTGAAGACGATGCCGCCGGCGAAGATGCCGACGGCGATCTTGGTCAGGACGTAGGCCACGAGCGAGATGAGGGACAGGACCGTCCGCGAGGTCGGCGAGAAACGCTTCTCGAGGAACTCGGGCATGGTGAAGACCTTGGACCGCATGTAGAACGGGACCATGACCCAGCCGAGGACGAGAAGACACCAGGCGTGGAGCTCGTAGTGGGCCATGGCGACGCCGTCGGTCGCTCCGGAGCCGGCCAGGCCGACGAGATGCTCCGAGCCGATATTCGAGGCGAAGATGGAGGCCCCGACGATGAGCCAGCCGAGGTGGCGCCCGGCCAGGAAGTAGTCGGTCGAGGTCTGCTGCTTCTGGCGGATGACCCACCAGGCGAGCCCCATGATGATCATGAAGTAGACGGCGATGATGGCCCAGTCGACGGGGTGCAGAGCGAACATGAGCTTCTCCTTTCCCAAAACACTATCGTATATCAGGAACGGCTGTCAACCGCCCCAAGCGCGGCTTGCCGGAGGCCGCGCCGGATGTTAAGATAGGGGGGCAACGAGATGACGAGAGGAGATCCTCGATGAGCGAAGCGACATACATCTGTTCCGTTTGCGCCAAGGAGGTCAAGGTCAAGAAGGGCAAGCCCGTGCCTCTGTGCTGCCACAAGGAAATGGAGCCCCTGCCCTTCTGCACGACGGCCCCGAACCCCGAGATGGCCCGTAACTACGGGGCCGATGAGCCTTGCGACGACGGGACGCTTCCCAAGAGAAGATAGCGAGGGACCTCGGTCACAGGTAAGGCGGAGCTTCACGGACCGAGTCCGGATGGTCCCCGAGCTTGGCCGCTCCGTCTTCCGCGCGGCGGAGAAGGGCTTCGCAGCTTCTCCGGTCGGGCGCTTCGAGGACGGCTATGAAGACGCGGCCCGTCCGAACGGCGGCCGCATAGTCGCCGGTCTCGATGCGTTCGAGGTGCCGGAGGCCTTTCGGATCGATCTTTTCGCGAAAGAAGTGCCGCCCGAACCTGTCGTAGGCGCGCCGGGACTCCTCATCGGTGGGATAGGCGACGACGAGGAGCAGCGCCTCCCCCCCTTCCGTCCGGTAAACGGCGAATGCGGCCTCGGCCTTCCCGTCGAGGCCCAGGACGGTCTCGTCGGCGAGGAAGTAGTGGGCATCGAGAGCCTTCTGGTCTCGGAAGACGACGACGCTCGCCTTGTCCAATCCCTCTGAAGGCAGGATGTCGAGGACGTGCCCCGGTCCCGGGGATTGAGCCGGGGCCGCCGGCGTCGCGCCGGCGAGGCACGACAGTCCGGCGAGGACGGCGAGAAAGAACCTGAAGGGCCGCATGGTTTCGGGGGGACTTTATCCGAACCGGCCGACGCGTGTCAAACGGCGGCGAGCAGGCCGCGGACGTAGCCTACCGATTCGGCCAGGCCGGGCAGGGGGTCCCGGCCGTCCTTCTCGAATTCGAACGAGGCCGTGCCCCGGTAGCCCATACGGACGAGCGTCCGCAGGAAGCGGGCGAGGTCGACGACCCCGCGGCCGGCCTCGACCGGCCCCCCTTCCGCGCCCGCCGCCGTGACATCCTTAAGATGGACGTCGAGGAGACGGGGACCGCAGAGGAGGGCGGCCTCCGACGGGTCGATCCCCGAGCGCTGGCAATGGCCGATGTCGAGGCAGACCCCGACCCGCGGGTCGAGCCCATCGACCCTCTCGAGGATGCTCGCGGCGGTCGGATAGAGGCGGTCGCCCGGCCCGTGATTGTGGATGGCCAGCTTGAGGCCTGTCTCGCGGACGAGACTATCCGCGAACTTGAGCAGCCCGTGGCCGGGGACGCCGACGATGAGCTCCATGCCGGCTTCCGCGGCGTAGGCAAAGGCCCGCCGGACCTCGGCTTCGCTCGTCATGTAGACGACCCCGCAGCCGTAAGCGACAAGCCCGGCCTCCCGGAGATTCCTGACGACGGCCCGGATCTCCGCCGGCGGGCTGTCGAGCGGGAGATGGACGTCCTTGAGGCAGACGCGGTCGAGCCCCACCCTCCGGCACATCCCGATCATGTCGTCGAGCCCGAACTCGCGGAACGTGTAGGAGGCCAGCCCGAGCTCGAACGGCGAAGGGGCCTTCAGGACCGGCGACCCGGGCTCTCCGCGAGCTCGAGGTCCGCCCTTCCGGGGTTCGCCGGGCTGTCCGCCGGCCCCCCGCGCCGTTCCGGTCGCGGTGATCGCCGCGATCCCGCCGATGAAAGCCCGCCGTGTCATCGTCCTCATGGGCCATCTCCTTCCCGGGAGCCGAGGGGATACTATAACCCAAAAAGGGAGGCGCGTGTCGAGCCCTCGGCTGAGCGGGCCGGGGGAGCCGCTTGACAGCGCCTCGCGCCGTGCATTAGCATCGGACGTGCCGACGGGCGAACGGCCCCGCCGGGGAAGGAGGCAAGCCCATGAAGACACGAAACGTGCCGGTCGGATGCCCTCACCACGCCCTGAGCCGGAGACGGTTCCTGGCCGCCGGCTGCGCCTGCGCCGCGGGGGCCCTGGCCCCGGCCGGGCTTTTCACGGCCTGCAAGCCGGCCTCCAAAACGAGGATCAGGATCCTCTACGCCCTCCACGCTCCGGTCCAGCCGGGGCCGGACTGGCCCAACGTCGGGTTCGACTTCCGGCCGGTCATCGAGCGGATCACGGCCGAGCTCGGCCGGCGCCTGCCGCGCTTCGAGTTCCTGACGGCCATGGCCGACGGTCCGGAGACGACCGCGAAGATCCTCGAGGAGGACACGGCCGCGCCGGTCGACGGCTATATCGTCGTCCAGCTGAACTGTTGGAACCGGGTCGTCCAGGGGGTCGCCGAGACCGGCAAGCCGACGCTCTACGCGGATTTCCAGTATGGAGGAAGCGGCGGCTTTCTCGTCTATACCGCCGGGTTCCTGCGCCGGAACACGCCGAATCTCGGCTTCGTGGCCTCTTCGAACATGGATGACCTCGTCGCCGCGGCCCGCTCGTTCGAGCTAGTGGCCAAAGGGGGGAGCGCGGCGGATTTCGCGGCCGCCGTCACCCGGTCGCGGCTGGCGCGGACGCCGAAGCCGGGCGACCTGTCCTGCGCGGCCGACGAGCTTTCGACCCTGTCGCCGGCCGAGTGCCTGGCCCGGATGAAGGCCTCCAAGATCCTGGCCGTCGGCGGCAACTGGCCCGGCATCGCCCCGGCCGTCGAGGACGGGATGGGCATCAAGGTCCTGAACATCCCCTTCGCCGAGGTCAACGAGGCCTGGGCCGCGGCCGACAAGGACGAGGCTCGCGCGATCGCCGACCGCTGGGAACGAACGGCCGTTAGGATCGAGGGCGTCGACCGGGCGACGCTGGAGACCTCGGCCGCCATGTACCTCGGCCAGAAGGCCGTCCTGAAGAACTACGGCGCCAATGCCATCACCATCAACTGCCTCGGCGGCTTCTACGGCGGCCACATCCACGCCTACCCCTGCCTGGGCTTCCACGAGCTGCTCAACGAAGGGCTCATCGGGGCCTGCGAATGCGACGTCCGGTCCACGGCGACCATGGTCGCCATGACGGCCATGACCCACGGACGCCCGGGCTTCATCTCCGACCCGGTCATCGACACGGCCTCGCGCCGGATCATCTACGCCCATTGCGTGGCCTCGAACCGGGCCTTCGGCCCCGACGCCTCTCCCAACGGCTTCGAGATCCTGACCCACTCCGAGGACCGCCAGGGGGCCTCCGTGCGCTCGCTCCTGCCGCTCGGGGTCATGACCTCGGCGCTCGAGGTCTCGCCCGAGCGCAAGACGATCCTTTTCCACCAGGGCAAGGCCGTCGAGAACGTCGACGACGACCGGGCCTGCCGGACGAAGCTGGCCGTCGAACCCGCCGGCGACATCGAGAAGCTGTTCGCCGAATGGGACCAGTGGGGCTGGCACCGGGTGACGTTCTACGGCGACCTCAAGGAGGCGGCCTACGCCCTCGCCGACGCCTTGGGCTGGACGGTCCGCGAAGAGGCCTGAAAGGCCCGGGCCGCCGCCCGATGCCCTTCCTGTTGAATGCGCCGCGCGATTGGGATAAGATAACGGGGGAATCAGGAGACGACGAAAGGACCCGTCCATGGCCGAACCGTTCATCGAACAGAAAGCCAAGAAAATCGCCCTGCTCATCGACGGCGACAACGCCCAGCCGTCGCTCATCGGCAAGATCCTGACCGAGGCCGGAAAATACGGCCTGGTGACCATCCGCCGCATCTACGGCGACTGGACGACGGTCAACATGTCGGGTTGGAAGCACGCCCTCCACGACAGCGCCATCCAGCCCATCCAGCAGTTCCGCTACACGATCGGCAAGAACGCCACCGACAGCGCCATGATCATCGACGCCATGGACATCCTCCACGGCCACCTCGTCGACGGCTTCTGCATCGTCTCGAGCGACAGCGACTACACGCGCCTGGCGACCCGCATCCGGGAGATGGGCTTCTTCGTCATGGGCATCGGCAAGCGCTCGACGCCCAAGGCCTTCGTCAACGGCTGCAACGTCTTCATCTACACCGAGAACCTCGTGCCCCGGGGCCGGGAGAAGGAGACGCGGCGGCGCGACCGGGGCGGAGCCCCGCGCAAAGGCGGCGCCAAGGAGACCCGGGAGGAGCCCGAGGAGCGCGAGGAGAAGAGCACCAAGTACGACCCCGTGCCCCTGCTCAAGGGGGCTTTCGACATGGCCGTCCACGAGGACGGCTGGGCCAATCTCGGCGAGATCGGCTTCTACCTCCGCCAGCTAGACCCCGGCTTCGACCCCCGGACCTACGGCTTCAAGCAGCTCTCCCAGCTCATCAAGAGCCAGCAGGCGCTGTTCGAGGTCCAGTCTCGGGGCGACGAGGCGGGCGGGGCGGCCATCTACATCCGCCTCCGCGAGAGCCGCGACTGACTCCTCGTTCCGCCTTCGGTGAATCTTTAATGGAGCTCTTGACAAACGCCTTCGCCCGGCCTATCTAATAAATAGACGATGGCCAAACGTTCGTTAGGAGGGGGGTAATATGAAAAGAGCCGCTTACTTACTTACTTACTTACTTACTTACTTACTTTGCGCCCTAGGCAACTTTCTTTACGGCCAGAGCGGCATCTTCGACCGCACGGGGATCATCGCCGGCCACGGCTCTTATTCGTCCGTGCCCGTGGAGAGCGTGGACCTTTTCACCGGCAACCTGACGCTGCGATACCTTGACATCTATCTTCCCGGCCCGAACGGGCTGGACGTGGAGGTCTGGCGGGTCTACAACTCGAAAGTCCTCAAGGACCGTCAGGACGGGCAGGCGGCGAGACCCGCCTGCTTTCGGTGGGCCTCACGGGCACTTACTACGTTTATGGATTTGATGGGCGGCTGCTCGCCGAGTATAATGGACTCGGCATCTGCGTGAGGGATTATATCTACATGGGCGGCAAGCTCATCGCCGAGTACCGGCCCCAGGAGAACGCCTATCTCTACTATGCCACAGACCAGATCGGCTCGACGCGGATCGTGACGGACGACACGAGGGCCGTGGTTTATGCGGCGGCACATGATCCGTGGGGGGGGAATTCAGCAGACGTGGACAAGCGCGTATGATCCCGCGCTCAAGTTCTCCGGCAAGGAGCGGGACACGGAGTCGGGCCTCGACTACTTCGGGGCGCGGTACTACGACCATAGCTTGTACCGGTTCCTGAGCGTGGATCCGGTGATCCCGGTTGGAAGGGCCTTGTCTAATCCACAACGATGGAATTTGTATGGGTATTGCGGGAACAATCCTGTGAAATATGTAGATCCAGACGGCAATACTTATATTATTTTCATTAAGCAAGAACAGAAACTGTATATTTACGATAAGGATAATATTCTTTGGGGCATTTTCGATGCTTCCAATAATGTAGCAAATGATCGGAGGAATATTAAGGGATTTCCAAATGGAAAATGGGCTTTTAAGGAATGGCTTCCTCTTCCTGATGCAAATTCCTGGGATTCGATGGATTTTTACGGTAGGATTGCATTTGATTTTGGAGAATATTCTGTTTATGCGCGTTATCGACTTCATTCGGGTCGGGATATGTCATTTGATGGATTTACAGGTGGTATTGGAAACATGCAACAGATGGCTGCATCAGAACAACTAGGGAAGCTATGAGCACTCTCTACTTTCTACATTATTTCTATGATGACCCCATAACCCACATAATCGTCATTGATAATATCGACTCAACCGTTGAAGCGTCACCTATAACCAAAGAGGAGTTAGAAAGGATTAAAAAACAGGCAGAACGAGACGCATGGTCTCTAAAGAGTTACTCAATCATGATTAATGACTATTTTTTCAGTTATGGTCCTATTCCGCCATGGGCACAATAATAAGGCACCCCATGTTATTGATAATAAAAGGCATCTTAATTGTAGTATGTTTAATCTACCTTGGTTGCCACACCTACGCCTTTGGAAACAACGATATACCCGCCTATATCCAGGAAACAGACGATCTCGAAGCCTTCCTAGAGGACCCCGTGGCCAACTTCGACCGGCTCAAAGCAATACCGAACCTCTGCGACCGGGTCATTCAAGGGTATGAACTGAAGCGTGCTTTTCAGGGCCCGCGAGGGCCCAGACCCGATTTCCTGGATTTGCTTTTTTCGCGGCACTTCCAGGAATTTGACGAGAAAAAAATCGAGATCGTGATCTACCTGAATCGGAATCTTTGGCGCTGCTATGGAAAAATATGGGAAAAGACCGGCATGATTTTCGGTCTTCAGCCAGAGATGTTCGTTAGAGTGTTGGAACATGAGGCGGAGTGGCGGGATGTCATCGACGGGCTCTCGCTGAAATGGGAGTCATTTTCCGCACCCCTTAGGCGGCTCGGGGATTCGGGATTTGAGCGGGAAGTAAAGGACTACGCGTTTTCCATCCACGGCGAGCGGGATCAGAAAATCAACATCATTAAGGCTTTTCTATGTGATCCGGTGCTTAATTTTGAAAAGACAAAGTCCTGGGACGACATTTGCAGTTGGATTTATCGATATGGAGAAAAAATAAAGAAAGACGGTTATTCGATAATGAGTTGTTTTTTGGAGACCCACTTTGAAGAAGTTGATGAGAAAAAGATCGAGATCTTGATTCACATGGTGCCTCTTTGCTGGGGTGAACCAGGCCCCTTGCTTTCTGAGAAGACGGCCAGGATATTCGGGTTTCAGACGCAACTGTTCATAAAAGTGCTGGAGAGGTCGGACAAATGGAAAGAAGTAATTGATAAGATATCAATGATGGGCTGGGGAGATTTTTCAAGGGGGCTTCTCAATTTGGGAGATACGGAGTTCGAGAAGAAAATCAAGAAACACGTGGAAGAGAGAAGGGCAACGTAGGTCGTTGCCGAAGCGCTTTAACCCGCTCCAGGACAACAAGCTTGTGCACGGGAGCGTCGGGCTCGAGTCCGGGCCTCTCGCCTCCGCCTACGG
>CAYREO010000028.1:0-26875 GCA_964423315.1 uncultured Eubacteriales bacterium
CTCATCGTGTCCCTCCGGAACAGAGTATAGGACTTTTATTATGCAGGTGTCAATAGTTGCTGACCTTGCGGAAGGAAAACTTCGTCAAAATTTCGTGGTGACGGCGATCAAAGAGTAGGTTGGCATCTCACTTTGGGGGCCAGTTAACGATAGATCTCTTCTAACCGCGTTTTCTGGTTCTTAATGTGATCCCCTCCCATCATCACAAATATTCGGCGATAGGCGCGTGACAGATCTGCGATGAGGGCGACGCAATAATCATCCCGATAGGTCGTCGTATCGCGCCAAATATCATGGATCACGTTGGGTTCCGTGTTAAAATAGATGATTTTGCCGACATCAATCTGACGCCAGTTCTCATTCGTGATCTCCTGGTGGAGATGGGGCAATAAGAGCGTCTGGATGTATGCTGCGTCAATCTCCGCTAAAATCGGAAACCCCTCCTCTTTTCGCTGATTGACAAACCCAAGCGCATACGCCATAAAATCGTAGCGGATGGCGGAGGTATCCTTTTCTTCGCGCTGGATCTGGCATATTTGTCGGATCAGATACATGGCAAGCACGTCCTGACTCTGATATTTTCCTAAGAGATAGGCGTATTGCTTTTGCAGCGGCGGTTCGATATCCAGAACCGGAAGCTGCTGAAGATGGCCTAAGTAGGAGACATACCCTGGTTCACCGCCCCGCAGGATAGCATCCTCTCGACTTTGATAGAGCCCATCATGGCCGCCCTCTGCCAATATCAAATCCGGGTGAAATTCCGCAAACTTCTGTTGAATATCATCAAACATCCGATGCTTCGGGTCGTTACAATGGATCCCATCAAACCAGAAGAGGGCCTTTTCAGAATTCTTGAGGAACAGATGATCTCCCCCGACGCGACGATAAGTATCAGTGTTCGCACAGGCTGATGCGATGAAGAGGAACGTGATGATGTGTATGTAACGTGTATTCATTTATCTCCCTCTTTGAGTTAAGCTCTTGTTTCATGTTGAACAACAAGAAGGGACTCGTTCCGACGCTCCGCGTCTTATGCCGCAGAGCGGCAAACCTGTCCGTAAAGAATCGGAGCTTCCTTTTTCCGTGGCGCGGGAATTCCCGCTCCGGTCGATGAATCTCCCCTCCTCACCACAGCGGAGCTCTATCTCAGGCCGGACGGCTCTGTCAATAGCCGCGAAAAGCCACAAAGATCGGCGCTCGAAGAGCCTGTCGGCACAAGAAACCCCGCCGTGCCGGCTGAAAGACGATAGACTCCCGCTCTCCTCGGCCTCCGGCAGGGCGACCTCGGCAAAAACTTTGACAGGAACGGTCAACAGGCCCCGCTACCAAAGGGTCAACTGCGGGTCATAGGGGAGGCCGAAGCGTTCGGGCGGTCCCCCTGTCACCGTCCGCGGACGGACCTGCGCCTCTCGAGCTCCTCTTCGATGAGCCGCAGCTCGCGGCCCGTCTGCCCGGCCACGGCCGTGTTCTCTTCCGCCCGGCGGATGAGGTACGGCAGGACGTGCTTCACGGGGCCGTAGGGGATGTACTTGGCGACGTTGTAGCCCATACGGGCCATGTTGAAGCTGATATGGTCGCTCATCCCGTAAAGCTGCGAGGAATAGACGCGCGGGTCGGCGGGCTCGAGCCCCGCGCGGCGCATGAGGTCCATGAGGTGCAGGCAGCTCGCCTCGTTGTGGGTGCCGTTGAAGAGCGAGATGCGGTCGATGTGCCTGACGCAGAAGGCCAGCGCGTCGTCGTAGGACTTGTCGGTCGCCGCCTTGTCGGGGTGGATGGGGCTGGGATAGCCGAGCTCGGCGGCCCGGGCCCTTTCCTTCTCCATGTAGGCGCCGCGGACGAGCTTGATGCCCAGGAAGTAGCCGCCCTTCTCGGCGGCGGCTAGGGCCCTCTCCAGGAAATCGAGCCGGTCTTGCCTGTACATCTGGAGCGTGTTGTAGACGATGGCCTTCTCCCGATTGTATTTTTCCATCATGGCCGTCACAACGCTGTCGACATAGCTTTGGATCCAGGTCTCCTCGGCGTCGATCATGATGGCTTCCCCGCCTTCCCAGGCGGCGCGGAAAAGGGTCTCCAGTCGCTCCTCGAACTTGGCGGCCGCGGCCTTCTCCTCCCCTGTTCCCAGCGTGCCGGCGGCGGCCTTCTCGAGGATCTCGAACGGCGCGAACGCGGTCGGCTTGAAGACCGCGAAGGGGATGTTCCCGTCCGCGGTGGCGTGGCGGACGGCCCGCAAGGTCTCGTCCAGGGCGGCGGCGATGTCCTCGTCCGACTCCGTCCCCTCCACGGAGTAGTCCAGGATGGAGCGGACGTTGTGGGCGGCCAGGCGCTCGACGACCGGGGCGCATTCCTCGAGCGTCTCCCCGCCGCAGAAATGGCCGAAAATGGTCGGCTTCAGCAGCCATCGGACGGGAAATCGGAGGGCCCCAGCCAGGCCCAAGAGCGCTTTCCCCACCTTGACCAGGCGGGGGAACGAGACGGCCTTGAACAGCCACCAGGCCTTCCGCAGCTGCCCGTTGGTCTTGGTGATGAAGGCGATTTCCGTGTTCCCGAAGGGGGTCATGGTCCCGGCTCCTTGCGTTCGGATGACCGGACCACGATAGCCGTTCGCTCCGAAAAATTCAATATCCCCGTCTTTTGACCCATCGCGGGATGTGTGCTATACCCGTAAGAGCCGTGGACAGGATGCGATTGGCCGTCATCGACCTCGACGGGACGCTTCTCAAGGGGATGACGGCCGAGCGGGTCTTCTTCCTCCATCTCGTCGCCCACGGCCGGATCGGACTCGGCCGCGCGGCGGGCTTTCTGCTCTCCTTCGCCGGCGACCTCCTGCGCGGCGGCCTCCAGCGGGCCATCAGCACCAACGCCGGGTTCCTCCGCGGCGAGACGCCCGAAACGGTCCGACGATGGGCCCGGGAGTTCGGACAGGCCTTCCTCCGCAAAGCCGTCCCCGACGACCTCCGGGAGAAAGTCCTCGGTCTCAAGGCGGACGGCTGCCGGGTCGTTCTCCTCTCGGGCTCGCTCCAGATGCTGGTCGACGAGCTCAAGGAGCGGCTGGGGGCGGAGATCCTCATCGGCGGCGAGCTCGAGACCGCCGACGGGAAACTGACCGGCCGGAAGACGGGCATCCACCCCTACGGCCAAGAGAAGGTCGCCGCCCTCTTCAGCCGGATCGATCCCGCGGCCGTCGATTGGGGGAATTCCTGGGCCCTGGCCGATCGGCTCTCGGACCTGCCGATATTCGAGCTCGTCGGTCACCCGGTCGCCGTCCACCCCGACCGCCGGCTCCGCCGCCTGGCCCGGGAAAGGGGATGGGAGATCTTCGGCTAAAGGCCGGCGCTCAGAACATGAAGATCAGACCGGCGCCGGTCTTGGTATCGAAGCTCCGGTCCTCGACATCGGCAATCCGCCCCCAGCGGCGGAGACCCTCATGGGCGGCGAACAGCCGGAGCGGGGCGCCCGGAAGCTTCCATGCGACTCGGAGGAGATAGCGGACCCGGGTGTCGACGGCGTTCGCGTCGTTCGTGATGTCGTCCTGGAACCGGTCGATGCCCTCCGTCGAGTCCCAGATGTGGCCGCTCGCGAGCGCCCGGACCTGCAAGCCCCGCCAATCGAGATCGACGCGCGTCGAGAAGCTGGTCCCGAAGCCGTAGTGGTATCCGTAATAGTTCAGGGTCGTCTTCAGCCCCTGGATGGTCCGGACGCGGGAGACCTGGTTGACGGCCGCCGAGCCGGCCATGGCGAAATCGAGATAGGCGTCCGTGACGGACCGGAGCTTCCAGCCCCGGCCGAAGACGGTCCAGTCCAGCACCGGGCCGATGATATGGACGACGGACACTTTGTCCCGGAAGTCCACAGGTTCTTCGGGCGGCGGATCGATCTTGACCTTCAGGCTTTGCGCGTCATAGGCCGTCGGGCGCCTTCGGAGATAGGTGAAGGCGGAGCCGAGGCCGAACGAGACGGCATGACCGCGTGAAAGCTCGTCGATGTCCTGGCGATAAGAGGCCCAGCCGACGACCCGGGTGAAGAAATTCACATCCTCGTCGAGGCCCCCCCGGGCTTCGATGTCGGAGCCGAGCCGCCGTCGGAGGGCCATCTCCAGCGCCATTTCGCTGATAGCCGTATCGCGCAGCGTCCTTCGGAAAACGCCGGGCCGGCCGTATTCCGGGACATGGACGAGCCGCATGTCGAACCCCAAGAGAGCGGCGTCCACGGTCGCGCGGCCCGACGTCGCGTACCGTCTCCACCCGGCCATGATCTCCATGCCGTGCCAGCCCGGTTCGGCATAGATCCCCGCGGCCGGGTCCTTGCGGTCGAGCCAACGGTTGAGCTCGACGAACGGATTGAGGAACCCGAGGACCCTGGGGAAGAGGGACTTCCGGCTGTGGAAGTAGGCTCCCATCTGATACCAGGCCTCTCCCAGGGGAAAGCCGCCGAGGCCGGTGAAGATCATGTCGTTGATCGAGATGACCTCTCGCCACTCGCCGACGTATTCGTAGAACAACGATCCCGCCGTGGTCATCAGAGTGGATTCCAGCCAGGTCAGGCGGTTGGCCCGGGCCATCTGATAGTAGAGGGCCCCGGCCAGGCCGTGCGTCCAGTTGATGCTGAAGCAGTTCGAATCGAAGCGCAGGGCCTCGGTCGTGAAGAACCGCCGCGCCTGATCCTTCCAGGTCAGCTCATATTGCCAGTCCTCGACGAAGTCCTTATAGCGCAGCCAGTATCGGATCGTGGAATACGAGAGGAAGGCCCCGGTTTGAAGGATGGCCCGGCCCCACTTCTTCTTGATCCGGGCCTCCGGGTCCGTTCCTTCTCTTCCGGAGGGAGGGTGTCCCTGCCGGCCTGACGCCGAAAGCGTGAAGAGGTCACAAGAGAGCGGCGTTCCCGGAAGGCCTCGACCGGCGGCCAAGGAGAATCCCTCTCTCAAGGCGTCGGGGGACATGTCCCTGAAAGTTGCGGCTGGCAAGGGCCCGGCTAGAAGCGCCAGGGCGACCGCCGCGGCCAAGGCCCCGGCCCGGGTATGGGGACGCTTCAATTTTGATTTTCCTGCAAGAGCGAATAAAATAGGCCAATTGCCGGTTTGAGTCAAGCCATGGTCATGCCGCCCAAGACCGCCCCGGACGGAACGACGCCCGCGTCGCGGCGAACGCGCGTCCGCAAGCTCATCATGAGGCTCATCGGCTGGGCGGGGGCCGGAATTTTCGTCTATCTCGTCGTGAGGACGGGGCCGGCGGACATCCTCAAGGCCCTCGGCCGGCTGACCCTCCCCGAGATCGCCATCCTTCTCGGCTTGAGGCTTCTCTACTGGACCATCCGGGCTTTGAATTGGGACGCCATTCTCCGGCACTCGTGCCGGGAAAGGCTCCCCTTCCGCGACGTCCTCGGGGCCCGCATCTCGGCCTACGCCGTGAGCTATTTGACCCCGGCCGGGAACCTCGGGGGCGAAACGGTCAGGGTGTTCATGCTCGACCGGATCAGCCGGGGAAAGTGCCTGGCCTCGGTCGTCGTCGACAAGACCGTGGAGTTCCTGGCCGGCCTGTTGACCGTCGCCTTGGCCGTGCTCATCCTCGTCACAGAGTTCGCCCTTCCCCAGGCCCAGAGGCTGGAGCTCTTCGCCGCGGTGGCCGTCATTCTCTTTCTCTTGGCCTTCCTGGTCCTCAAGCAGAAAAGGGGATTGTTCGCCTGGTTCCTCGGGCTGCTCCAAAAGATCGGGATCAAGGTCCCCTTTCTCGAGTCCCGGCGCGTGCGGATCCTCGAGACCGACGCCCACATCTCCGAGTTCTACAATCGTCACACCCGGCTTTTCCTGGGGGTCTTCCTGTCCTATTTTGGGCAGGCCTGGCTGTGGGCCGCCGAGATCTATCTCACATTCCTCTTCCTGGGCGGCGACGCGCCCTCGTTCTTCAAGTGCTTCCTGATCGTCACGCTGGGCTCGTTCTACACGTTCCTTCCCGTCCCGGGCTCCATGGGCGTGTACGAGCTGACCTACGTCTCGCTGTTCGCGCTGCTGCGGATCGACATGACGGCGGGCATGGCCGTCATCCTCCTCCGCCGGGTCATCGGTTTGCTTTGGGCGGGGATAGGCCTTATGCCCCTCGTCAGGGCCCGGGCCGCCCGGTCCCTCAGGGGGACGGAGGAGCGCTCCGGCCCGGCCCCCGGGCCAGGAAACGGATCGAGCGGCCGATGAGCGAGATGAAGGCGATGAGGAAGACCAGGGCGAGCAGCGCGTCCAGACGGCCGAGGAAGGAAACGACGAAGATGAGGAAGACGACCAGGCTCTTGGCCTCGGCCGCCCCTCCGCCCGCCTCCCGGCCCTTGTAGGCGTTGACGACGTAATAGAGGCTGACCTGGAGGAAGTAGAGGCCGACCGTCAGCAGCCCGAACACGAGATAGCCGAAGTCCTGGGCAAAGAGAGAGTATCCGACCGACATGCCGACGAGGACCGCGAAGTCCGCGATGCGGTCGAGGAAGAGGTCCAGGTAGGCCCCGAATCGGCTGGTCATGTTCTTGGTCCGGGCCACCATCCCGTCCGCGCAGTCGAAGATCGTCGAGAGCATGACCAGGGTCCCGGCGAGGGCGAAATAAGAGCGGGTCCCCCCGAGATAGGCGAACCCGCCGGCCAGGCCGAGAGCGAACGAGCAGATCGTCAGCTGGTTGGGGGTGATGGAGGTCCTCAGGACGGCCTTGACGAGAAGGGCCGCCAAGGGCCGGACGATGAACCGGTCGGCGGGAAGGTACTTGTGGACGAACGAAAAGGTCGTGTCGTGCTTGAGCGCTTTCTCGAAATCGAAGGGACTTCCGTCAGTCGACATCCCAGCCTCGAAGGCCCGTTTATATCTCGATACCCTAGGCGGCGTCAAGCGCCCCGCATTGAATCATCCAAAACGTCACCCAAATCCCTGGAAGGATCGAGGGACATGCTCAGGATGGACATGCGATCATGCGAACCGTATCCGAGAGCTCTCTCGGGGCGCTATCGGAAGACCCAAAGACAGACCGAAAAGCCTCCGGGCCATGGTATAATGGGATTCAACATGCGCATGAGCCGAACACCTCAAAGAAGATCGCCCGCAGCCGCTTTGGCCCTCTGCATCCTGGTCTTCTTCTCTTTCGCCTTATCCGTCGCCCCGCAGACCGTGGAGAAGGTCTCTCTGACGTTCGGGCCGGCGCCGGGCACCGAGCTCGTCTACACCGTCGGCAGCCTGGTCAACGTCGACGGCAAGAACCTCCTCGGGCGGGACCTGGCCCTCAACGCCGACGCCCGCGGCGAGATCCGCCTGAAGGCCCTGCCGGGCGCCCGCGACACCGTCCGGGCCGACCTCACGAGCCCCGGGATCGAGGTCAACGCCCGGCTCCCCGACCGCGTCGTGTCCCAAACGCTGGGCACGCCCGACGGGGAGCCGCTCCAGGTCGTCTTCAACCGGACCGGCAAGGTGGAGTCCATCCGCAATCCCGAGGCTCTCGGCGCGGAAAGCGTCTTCAACATCTCCCTGCCCCAGATCCTCCGCGACTATTTCCCGGCGTTCCCCGTTCACGCCGTCGGTCCGGGGGAAACCTGGACGGAAAACCGGCGCCTGAGCATCCCCTTCCAGGGTCTCGATCTCCAGGTCGACCTGAACATCCTCTATACTCTCGGCGACATCCTCCCCGGCGCCGACGGCCGGAAGGCGCTCGTCTCGGCCCTCTACACGGTCCGCGTCTCGGGGTCGCAGGACCTCGGTGAAACGGTCGGCGTCTTCGAGGGCGGCGGGACCGGGACGGGGTTCGTTCACTTTCTCGTCGACCGCGGCTGGTTCACGGAATACCGGTTGGACTTCAAGGCCGACGCCGCGTTCGTCATGAAGAAGGGCGCCGAGAGGCTCCTCGAATGGCCGTTCGCCTTCTCCGTCTTCGCCGAGGTCATCCTGCTCAACGCCCTGCCGCCGATGGAGCCCGCCCCGGGCGTCAAGCGCTAGCCTGATCCATCCCCGAGTCGAAGCGGGACCCACCTGTTCAGGGACGTGAAGTACAGTCCCGATTCCTTGACCCTCTCGCCCGTCATCCTTTCCCAGAGCCGGGAATAGATCCGGACTTGCGGGGTGTAGTAGGCCACGAGGGCGCCGAGCGCCTCCGCCGCCGCTTGCGGCCCGCTCTCGAAAAGGGCGGACGGCAGCCGGTCGCTCTTGTAGTCGGCGATGACCCACCCGTCCTTTTCCCGGAAAACGAGGTCGATCGCCCCGGACAGGATGACGGGTGATCCGGCGGCCACCGCGACGGGCCTATGCCCGCCCAGGGCGACGAGCGATCCCGTCCTTGAGATCGCCTCGTGGTCGGGGTCGCCGGCGTCTATCCGGACGGAGAAAGGGACCTCGAAGAGCTTGCGGTCGGCGGCCATGGCCCGGCCCCAGAATCCCGAGCTCAGGATCGACATCACGAGATCCACGAGTTCCCCTTCCTGCCCCCGGCCCAGCCCGGCGGCGGTCAGGGCGTTGCCCGCCAGCCTTCGAACTCTCTCCCCGTCCGCCGGCGGGACTCCGGAGACCGATGTCTCCCGGCCCCAGGTCCGTCCGAGGGCGTTCAGAACCGAATGGACCGCCGTTCCCCACTCGCGGCCGCGGCCTCCCCCCTCTCCGAGGAACGGCCTTGGGCCGGTTTCGGCGACGGCCGTGACGGTCTCGAGACGATATCGGGCCCGCGAGGCCGCGGCTTTACCCTCCCGGATGCGGCGCTCGGCCGCGGCGATCTCCTTTGCGGACGGGGCCGGTCCGGCCGCGGGCTCCGGCGCCCTCTTCCCTTCGGGGAGAGGATCGAGCTCCGGGACGCCCGCCAAGCGATCGTCGAGGGCCCGCCAGGCCTTCTTGAAGCCCGGGCCGCCCCGGTAGGTGCTGACGACGAGCATATCCCGGGCCCTCGTCGCCGCGACGTACATCAGCCGGTGCTCTTCAGCGTCCCGATACCGGGCCGCCCGGTCGACCACCTCCGACCAGCCCACGGGCTGGGTCAGGATCTTGGCGCTGTATCCGACGCGCTTCTTGAACAGGAAATACCCCCGCGGCCGGCCCTGGACGGGATGCCCGCCGGACCTGCCGCCGAAGGACGTCCGGACGATGTGACGGTCCGGCTCCCGGTCCTTCATGCCGGCGGGATGGGCCAAAAAGACGACCGGCGCCTCGAGGCCTTTGGCCTTGTGGAGGTTCATCAGGCGCACGGCGCCCCGCCGGCCCGGCGTCAGGCTCATCTCCTCGACTGGATCGAGCCGGCCGCCGTCCGACAGGAAATCCACGATCGTCGCGAACGAGGTCGTGCCCTCGATCTCGAGGCCGCGGACGATCTCGACCAGCTTGAGGACGTTGCCCGCCCGTGAGCTGCCCATCTCCGTCGAGGCCAGATAGCCGAGAAGCCCCGAGGCTTCGAGGATCATTTCCAGGGCGACCGAGGGCGGAAAGGACCTTGTCCAGGCCCACCACTCGCGCAGGCTGGCCAGGGCCCGGCGAAGGAGCTCCGAAGCCGGACCGGAAGCGGCCGGCCCCTGCGTGAAAGCCAGCGATCCGCCCGAAGCCCGGTGATCGAGGAGGGCCTGATCGCTGACGCCGAAGAACACCCCGCGCAGGGCCGCCACGGTGTGCACGGCGTTCTCGGGGTCCTTGAGCGACCGCAGAAGGCCGATGACGGCGGCGATCTCGGGGCTCTCGGAGAAGGCATCGCTGCCGGAGATCTCATAGGGAATGCCCTTCTCCTCGAGGCTTCGGGCATAGACATCCATGTTCTTTTTGTAGCGGAAAAGGATGAGGAAATCCTCGGGGCGCGCCGGGCGAGGCCTCTCGCGGTCGCCGCCCGCCTTTTCCGGGATCCCGAGGCCGCCGTCAAGGGCCCCGCGGATGTAAGAGGAGACCGTCTCGGCGTCAAGCTCGGCGATCGGTCTTTCGGAGTCGCGGGCCACCTTGGGCACCGTGATGGTGAAGATCCCCCGGCCCGCGCCTTCGCAGCCGGCGCGATGGGTGAGCATCCTCGCGAAGCAGGCCTGAAAGTCCGTCGCCGCGGCCGGGAAAAGGCCGTCCGGCCCGTCGCCCGGCCCGAAAGCCCTGTCGACGAAATCCGCGATGCACGATTGGGAGCGGAAGTTGGCCGCCAGCTCGAGGACCTCTCCCCCCGCGCCGACGATGATCCTTTTGACCAGGTTGTAGGTGTCGATGTCCGCCCGCCGGAATCGGTAGATGGACTGCTTCGGGTCTCCGACGAGAAAGAGCGAGCCGGGGGCCGGGCGCAGCCGGGTCCAATCGGTCTCCTCCACGTCTTGGCCGGTGAGATAGAACAGGATCTCCGCCTGCACGGGGTCGGTGTCCTGGAACTCGTCGACGAGCAGGCGCCGGACACGGGCCTGGAAGTGGCGGCGGACCTCGGGATTATCGCGAAGCAGGGACGCGGTGAGGAGGAGCTGGTCCCCGAAGTTCAACCGGGCCGCCG
This sequence comes from uncultured Eubacteriales bacterium, assembly GCA_964423315.1. Taxonomy (GTDB): domain Bacteria; phylum Acidobacteriota; class Aminicenantia; order Aminicenantales; family Saccharicenantaceae; genus RBG-16-66-30. Next base: position 10,438 of record CAYREO010000028.1, read on the forward strand.
AACGGCGCCGGGCGTCGTAGAACCGGAGGGCGGGCCGGAGGAAGGCCAAGGCCTTGTCGTGCCGGTATTCCCGCCAAACCTCCAGGATGGGCTTGACCGTCCCTTCCCGGAAGGCCTCGAAAAAGCCTTCGAAGCCGCGGGCCTCGTCTTTGGAAGGCCAGCATTTCAGGGTGACGCGCGGATGGGCTTGGAGCAGCTCGAGGGACTCCATGAGCAGCGCCGGGTCCGAGAAGCCCAGCCGCTCGCGGCGTCCGAAGAGCCGGCGCATCAGTTTCTGCATATCGTCCCGGCCCGTCTCGGGTCGGGCTTCGGGCACCCGTGCCGCCGCCTCGTCCAGAAAATGCTCCAAGGCCCTCCGGGCCGCGTCGAAGTCCGGCGGCTCCTTGCGGCCGGGCTCGGGCTCGACCTCGGGATACATGGCCAGCTCGTCGAAGGCGTCCCGCAGGTCCTCGGGGGAAAGCCCCGCCTCCTCGAGGGCCTCGAGGACATCGGCGGCGCTCAAACGGGCCTCCGCGAGGTGGTCGTGCCAGCAGGCCTCGCGGAACACGGCATCGTCGATCTCCTCCATCTCGATGAATTCGGGGTCGATCCCGCATTCGACGGGCCGCTCCCGAAGGAGCCGGGCGCAGAAGGAATGGATGGTGCCGATGAACCCCTGTTCGAGATCGCGGAGCGCGGCCTGGAGCCGCTCATGTTCCCGCCGCCCCCGGGACCTCTCCCCGTTCCCCGGCGTCTCAAGAAGGCTTCTTTCGAGGGCGACCTGGAACCGGCCTCTCAGCTCGGCCGCGGCCTTGCGGGTGAAAGTCACCGCGACCAGAGTCTGGATGGTCGCCTCGCCGGCCGCGATGAGAGCGATCATCCGGTCGACGAGGCTCTTGGTCTTTCCCGAGCCGGCCCCGGCCTCGACGAGGAAGGTCGCGTCGAGGTCCTCGACGATCCTCCGCCGGGCCTCCCGGTCTCGTGCTCGGGCGGAGCCGGGCGCTCTAGTCATAGGACTTCAGCCTTTCGAAAGCCGGGCCAATTCTCGAGTCCTCCTCGAGCTTGGCCTTCGTTCCCTTGTGGCGGCCGCCGCAGACCGGGGCATAATCGCAGAAGAGGCACTCGTCGGCGGCGGTCCGGACGAAATATCCGTTCGAGATGAGGGCCAGGATGTCCCGAAGGAGGGCCCGGAACGCCTCCCGATCGAACTCCCGGACGAGGACCTCGCGGCCCTCGCCGCGGCGGGTCGGGAAGAAATAGCCGCTCTCGGTCACCCGGGGCCGTTTCGCGAGACCCTCTTCGACCAGGAGGCGCTCGACGGCCACCGCGTATAGCGCATGTTGGATCATCCGGCCCCGGCCGAAGCGGTCCAGGCCTTCGAACGGCTTGGGGTTTCCGGACTTGTAATCGATGACCCGGAAGGTCTCGGGGCCCGTCCGGTCGATCCGGTCGACGCGCCCCTTGAGTCGGAACGACCGTCCGCCCTGGACCTCGATCGGGATGCCGGAGAAGGTCTTCTCGAAGGCGAACGGGGTGATGTTCGGCGGCCGTGCGGTCTCGACCCGCAGGAAGATCCCGAGCGCGGCCCGGATCTCCTGCCGTTCCCGCTCGAAGATGCCTTCCGACGGCGGCGGGACCTTGAGCCGCCAGTCGGCGATAAGCCGCCCGGCAATCTCCTCCATGACCGGGCCGTGGCGAACGGCGTCGACCCGCTCGCCCCGCCGCGTGATCGCGGCCATGAACTCGAACAGGATATCGTGGAGGAGCGTCCCCCGGTCCAGGGGATCGAGCCAGCGGGCCCGGTCGAGCTCGATCTCCTCGGGCGGCTCGACGCGGAGGAGATATTTGAGGAAATATCCATACGGGCACTTGACCAGGCTTTCCAGCCGCGAAGCGGAGACCTGGAGGTCCGGATTGAGAAGCGGGTCGAAGCGCTTCCGGTCGATCCGGACGACGCCTTCGTATTCGGTGAGCGTGTCTCCCGCTCGAGCGTCCTCGGCTCTGATGCCGGCATCCAGGCCGGGGAAACGCTTGCGGACGGCGTTCAGGGCGCCTGTCGGGCGGCCCCGGCCGCGCAACCGGGCCAGCCACCAGTCGACCTCGTCGATGGCCCTTTCGGGTCCGCCGGGCAGGAAGCCCACCGGGTCGGGGCGGCCGGCGCGGGCGGCGGCTGCGGCCAACGCCGCATCGAGCCCCTCGTAGCTGCACGCCGTGTCTCCGCTGACAAGGCGGTGGACCTGCAGAACGAGCGAGGACGGGAACGCTTCCCGCTCCTCGAGGATATCGTAGGCCGGGTAGCTGAAGGTCACCCGGCCGCGGAGCGAGGCGGCCAGAGAGGCCATGCCGTAGAGGCGCTCCCGGAGAGAGTCGGCCGTGGTCGCCAAGCCCGAGGAGACTCTTTCCCGTTCGGGATCGAGAAGCACGGGGTCGTCGGGACCGTGTCCCGGGAAATGGGAGTCGTCAAGCCCGAGGATGAAGGTCACCGGCCTTCCCGAGACACCGCCGGACGAATAGGTCGAAACGTGAGCGTGGCCCGGCCGGGGGGCCGACGCTCCGATCGTAAGCGAGGACACAGCGGCCCGGACGCGAGCCATGGCCGACCTGATGTCGAACCCGTCGACCTCCGGGCCCCCATCCGGCGGCGGCCGCCAGGGGTGTTCGGCCATGGCCCTGAGCTCGGCGGTGACGAGACCGCGGGCCTGTTCGTCCCGCTCCTCCCCCCCCGGCCGGAGTGCCGAGCAGGTGTCGACGGCCGCCGCCAGTCCCGAGCAGAGCGTGTCCAGGGGGACAGGGCCCGCGGGCGGGAACTCCGGGAAAAGACCGAGAAAGGAGCCCACGGCTTCGACGAGTCTGCCGACCTCGGACGCGTCCCGCTCCAGGTCCGCCCGCCGATGGTCCAGGAGATCGCCATCCGGCCCCCCTTTGGGATCGGCGAGCTTGGCTTCGATCGTCCGGCGGCGGGCGATAAGCCGCTCGACATATCGGTCCCTCCCCCACCCGATCATGGCCTCCCTCAGGTGCCGGCTGACGCTCTGGGGCGGGACCTCCAAGTCGGGCTCCCGAAAAGGGAGCTTAAGGTCCAAAGCCTCGATGAGCCGCGAAAGGTCCGGGACGACGTACCCGTTCTCGACCCAATCGGCCAGGCCGGCGAAGACGCGGCCGGGCGTCGTCAGGGACAGAGGGAGCCCGTCGGCGAAAGTCATGGCCAGCCCGGACCGCAGGGAGAGGTCATGGAGGATGGTCGCGTAGAGGGGACCGGGCGGACAGACGAGCTCGACCTCGTCGAGGGCCGTCCCGCCGTCGATGATCCGGCGCAAGATCTCGCGGCATTCGCTCATCGGGCTCACGGCACGGAAAATGTCCACGGAGCCGTCGCTCAGGGGTTCAGGTGCCCCGGCCGGATCGAAGAGCCAGGCGAGGCGTTCGACGTCGGACGCCGGCTTCAGCCGGACGGACGGTGAGCCGCTCCCCACGACCTGGCGGAAGCGGCGCGGCCGTTCGAGCCCGATGACCGGATCGCCGGCCGTGAAGATGCACCCGCCGGCGGACACGGCGTCGAGGAACTCCCGTTCGACGCGGCTGAGCACGGAGTCGGCCGGGCAGAGGAAGTGGGCCGTCCCGGGAACGCCGGCCCGGCGGGTACTTTCGGCGGCCAGGACGAGAAGACCCGCGGGATCGATGCATCGGGCGTCGTTCAGGCGCTTTTCATAGGTGTCGAGAAGCGTTCGAAGGTCCCGGCCCTTGGCGGCCACGGCGAAGTCGCCGGACTCGATCCGCGCTCCGGAGAGACCTTCCTTGCGCAGGCCGAGGATGGCCCGGAGGAGCGCCCGGGCCGCGCCGGGAGACGGCTCCAGGCGGGAGAAATATCCGAGCCGGCCGGCCGTTCGGAGATCGCGGAATAGGGAGTCCGCGAACAGGAGCAGCTCGGACCCAACGACGAGCCGGAGGCCGAGCCTTTCGAGCTCGAACGAGGCCGTCTCCTGGGCCAACACGGCCAGGGTGACGAACCGGATGTTCGTCCAGGACCCCGCCTCGCGGGTCAGGGATTCGCCGAGCTGGCGGCCGACGATGAACGAGGGGACGATGAAGATCTTTTCGTCCAGAGGGTGGTCTCGGCAGAAGGCGGCCAAAGCCCGGAGGGTCGCGTTCACTCGCCCCCCGGTATGACGTAAACATAGATCCTGTGCTGCCGCTCGGCCTCCCCCTCCAGGACCTCGGTGCGGGCCAGCCGGTCCTGCCAGCCGGGAATGCGGTACTGGTGGGACACGACGCGGGCCCCCGGCCGGAGGTCCCTCTCGAAGACGGGCTTGAGCGTCTCGAGCGACTCCGGGAGCAGATAGGCCGTCACGACCGTCGCTTCGCGGAGGCGGGCTTTGGTGGCGTCCATCCGCACGAACCGGACGAGCCCGGCGACGCCTTCCTGCCGGGCCCTCTCCCGGCACTCCTCGATGAGGCCGGCGTCGATGTCGATGCCGACCCCGCGGGCCCCATGGACCTTGGCGGCGGCGATGACGATCCGGCCGTCCCCGCATCCGATGTCGTAGACGACGTCGTCCCGGGTCACGCCGGCCGCTTCGAGCATCCTTTCGACGACCGGCGGCGGGGTCGGCACGTAGGGCGCCAGATCGGCCTCGTCCGCGCGCCCGTGCGAGCCGGGATAGACCTTGACGACGCCGTCCTCGTTGAAGCGGAAGGAGTAGGGCTTGCCAGGACGGATCGTGTGGAGACCGGTCTTGGAGCCGTCGTCGAACTCGATGCCGACCGGGCGGTCCGCCGCGATCCGGTCCACGTCCCCGGGCCCGAGGGTTCGCGTCACGGGGGGGGCCGGGCCGGGACCCGGACGGATCGTGTAGGTGATGTCCCGGTCCAGGACGTTCCGGATGGTGGCATCCTCCGTGAAGGCGGCGCCGCCCGCTCCGCCCCTGACCAGGATGATCCGGTCGTTGACGACCGCCGGGGGCTTCATGAGGACATAAACGAGGACCGCCAGGGCAGCAAGCCCCAGGAGCCGAACGATGAGCTGGGTCCGTTTCATGAGCCTGTCCCGGCGGGCGTCCCCCGCATGGCACCGCTTTTCGCCGGCCTCAAGTTAGAACAGGCCGGACGGCTTGTCAACAGGGGCCCCGGCGGGGCCGTGAGGCGGGCCGAGGCCCGCGCTCAGGTCAAGGCGAGGAGGATAATCAAAGCGGCGACGGCCGTCAGGACCACCCACAGCAGGATCTTCATTTTTTCGGCTCCTGTCCCGTCCGGTGGCGGCCCGAGCGCCGGACCGCCTCCTTGAGGACGAACTCCATCTGGGCGTTGACGCTCCGCAGCTCGTCGGCGGCCCACTTCTCCAGGGCGTCGTAGAGCGCGGCGTCGAGCCGCAGAAGGAATTTCTTCTTTTCGCTCACCCCATCCTTCCGTCAGGTGTAAAGCGTCCCCGTGTTGATGATCGGCTGGGCGTCGGACTCCGACACCAGGGCCACGAGCAGGTTGTTGACCATGGCCGCCTTGCGCTCCTCGTCGAGCTTGACGACGCCCTGGGCCTCCAAGCCGTGCAGGGCCATCTCGACCATGCCGACCGCGCCGTCCACGATCTGCCGGCGGGCGGCGATGATGGCCTCGGCCTGCTGGCGTCGGAGCATGGCCTGGGCGATCTCGGGGGCGTAGGCCAGATGGGACAGCCTGGCTTCGACGACGCGGACGCCGGCCACATCGAGCCGCTCCTGGACCTGCTCCTTGAGCCGGGCCGCGACCTCCTCGAGGTTGCCGCGCAGGGAATCCTTCTCCGGATCGTGGGAATCGTAGGGATAGTGGCTGGCCAGCTGGCGGATGGCCGTCTCGCTCTGGATGTCCACGAAGTTCTGGTAGCTCTCGACGTTGAACAGGGCCTTGGCCGAATCAACGACATGCCAGACGACGACGGCCGCGATCTCGATGGGATTGCCCAGAGCGTCGTTGACCTTGATCGTCTCGCTGTTGAGGTTGACGATCCTTAGGCTGACCTTCTTCTTGACGGCGAAGGGATTTGTCCAATGGAATCCGGCCGTCCGGGCGCTGCCGACGTACTTACCGAGGAAGGTGAAGACCTTGGATTCGTTGGGGTGGATGAGGAAGAACCCGCCGAAGGTCATGAAGGCCAGGATCATCCCGACGATCGAGGCGATCATGGCCGGGCTCGACCCGGAACGCAGGGAATTGGCGATGACGTACCGCCCGCAAAAATACAGGACGGCGAGGTCGATGGCGACCATGACCCAACCGTTGACGCTGAAGACGCTTTTTTCCTTGATGTCTTTCATGAGCACCTCCAATACTATCATCATAATAGCATTATGATATCATTTGTCAAGGAAAATCTTTCCCTTCGAAGAACGCCCTTCTCCGATGCCCAAAGATATGGGATCAAGACGGGACTGGTTCCCGGGGTCTGGGGGGGGGGCAACTAATGCGTCACAGCAGTTGCTTGCCCGATAGGGAACGGAATGACAGGACGGAACACAATGCCGGTCTTTCTGAGAGGAATTCTCCGATGCCCTGATTAGCGTCGGAAAGCTGGAGATCTTTTAGATCTCGCTGGACATAGGGAACACATCGGCATTTTAGTGAATAGTCCGGCTAGGCGAAGAAGTCGGCGGGGACAGCCTTCAGGCGGGCGATGTCGCTGACCCGCTCCCGGAGATCGAATCCCTTGGCGCAGACCGCCGAACACGAGCCGCACGAGGCGCAGGGGTTCACGGCGATGTCGAGGGACCCGACGAGGTCGCGGGCCGCCTGCAGGTTCTTGTACCCATAGGCGTACATGTAGCCCCTCATGAGGGACGGGATGGGCAGGCTGCGGGGGCAGCCGCTCTCGCACTGGCCGCACTGCTGGCAGTACAAGCCGGCGATGTGCTCGCCGAGTCTCAGGTCCTGGATGTCCTGTTCGGTCATCGTCAGGTCGGACCATACCGACAGGTCCTCGCGGAGCTGGTCGAAGGTCGTGAAACCCGGGATGGCCGTCGTGACATTGGCGTCGTTGAGGGCCCATTTCAGGGCCGCCCGCATGTTGATCGGCCGCTGTTTCTCCTTGTCCCAGTAGACGCCGGCCTGGGTCTTCATGGCCACGACCCCCAACCCCGCCCCGGCCGCCTCGGCGATGGCCTTGCGGACCTCGTCACGGTGGTCCTGGCGGAAGTTGTAGGCCGTCAGGACGACGTCGTAGATCTTGGCCTTGACGGCCGCCCGGATGACCTCGGGCTCGTTGCGGTGGGTGGACAGGCCGATGAACCGCGCCTTGCCCGACTTTTTGGCCCGGGTCAGGGCCTCGAGCATCGGCTCGGCCAGGGAATCCTTCTCGGTCTCCAGATTATGGAGGTAGAGGATCTCGACGTGCTCGAGCCCCAGCCGTTCGAGGCTGAGATCGAACATATCCAGGAAGCTCTTGATCTGGACATCGGCCGGTTGATCGGCCATGCCCCGCTGCCGGTTCGAGCCCGGGACCTTGGTGGCCAGGATATAGGAGTCGCGCGGCCGTCCTTTGATGACCTCGCCGATCATCTGTTCGTTCCGCCCCCGCTGGTAGCCATGGGCGGTATCGAGCATGATGATGCCGGAATCCAGAGCCTCCCGGACCAGGTTGGGATTGTCGGCGTTCATGACACCCATGCTGACGACCGGCATCTTGAGGCCCGTCCGCCCGAGGGTCCGGATGATGGGCTTGGCCCCCTCCGGCCCCTTCCCCGCCCCTCCGGTGCGCCCGAGCGCAGCGGCGGTGACGGCGCCGGGGACGGCCCCGATCGCGGCCAGCCCGGCAAGCCCTGTCTTGATGAAGGACCGCCTTTCCAAGTTGGTCGCGTTTTTCGGCATGATGCTCTCCTCTTTTTCCGTCTTTTCGGTTGCCGGATGCCGGGCCCGTCCGGCCTCCGATCATGAGAAAATCGATAGGACCGATATCCATTCTATCGGAGCGGACGGAATTGTCAACCAGGCCGACCCGACAAATTGACTTTTCCATCACCGCCGTTATACTGGTTCCCGATGTCCGGCCGATCCGGGAAACTCCTCATCGCCGCGGTCGCGGCCTGCCTCGCGCTCGGTATCGGCGCCGGCGGCCAGGACTCCGGCGCGTCGCCGGAAGGGCCCATCCGGACATTCTTCACGCCTCGTTCGGCGGCCGCCGACGATTCGCTGCCGGCCGAGCTGGCCGGGGAGTTCGAGAAGGACGATGGCTCCCCGTTGAGATCCGTGACCATCGACCTCGACGGCGACGGCCGGCCGGAAAAATTCGTCCTCGGCGGCGCCTTGTCCATCTCCGGCGGCCGTCAATGGCTCATCTACGACCCCGGCCGGAACCTCAGCCGGGGGATCGTCATCGGATCCATCATTTTCGTCACCCGCGAGGTCCAGGAGGGCTTCCCGATCCTTGAGACCTACTGGAAGCAGGGGGGTGAGATGGCCGTCGTCTTCCGCTACGCCTGCTCCCGCGGGCGGTACGCACGCATCCACTCCCGGTCCCTGACCGTCCAGGAGATCAGCGATTACTTCCGGGACAAGCCCGCTCTCGATAAGGAGCTCGAGCTCGTCGAGATCAAAGGGGACGCCGAGGGACCGACGGGACGGGCTTGACCGGGATGGACGGACGGTTCGGCGCGGCGGGCGGACGGCGCGGACATCCTGAAGGCCGGTGGCCGGTCCTGCTTCTCGGCCTGGCCCTTGCCGCGTGCGCCCCGGGGCATCCTCCTCCCGCAACGACTCCCTCTCTGCTTCCCCCAGCGCTCGACGGCATCACCGAGGCGCAATGGCTCAAGGACCTCGACAATCTCCGTCGCAACCTCAATAAGGTCCACGAGTATCTCATGTACTCCCTCGCCAAACACCGGGAGTTCGAGGAGCGGGCCCGGCGCTTCCGGGACGAGCTGCCGGGGCTGAACGCCGACGAGCGGATGATCGGCCTCATGTGCGTCATCGCCGGCCTGGGAGAGCCCCACACGCGGCTCGCCTTCCGCCCGACGCGGGCGTTCCCCCTGGAGTTCTTCTGGTTCCAGGAGGGACTCTTCGTCATCGGGGCCGACCCCGGATACGAGGACCTCCTCCATGCCGAGGTCGTCGCCCTGGGGACGACGGCCGTCCCTTCCGTCATCGCCGCGCTGGGAGAGGTCATCCCCCACGAGAACGACTGGCGGCTGAAGGACAGGGCCCCCCTCTACCTGTCCTTCCCCGAGATCCTTCACGGACTGAAGCTCATCCCGGACCCCGGCCAAGCCTCCTTCCTTCTCCGCGACCTCGAGGGACGGACATTCGAGGCCGTCGTCAAGGCCCGCCCCTTCGGGGACGGGCGTCCGCCACGGGCCGCCGCCGCGACGACCCCGCTCTATCTCTCGGATACGGACAAGTTCTATTGGTTCAGGTACCTTCAGGACCGGCGAACGGTCTTCTTCCAGTACAACTCCTGCCATGACATGCCCGGGCAGCCGTTCTCCGAGTTCCTGGGCGAGCTCCTGGCGTTCATCCGTCGCCACGAGGTCGATCGGATCGTCGTCGACCTCCGCCACAACTCCGGCGGCTATCCCCAGCTCCTGGGGCCGTTCATCCGGACCATGGCCCGCGTCAGGAGGGCCGGGCGCGGGGGGATGCTTCACGTCATCATCGGACGCCGGACGTTCTCGGCGGCCGTGCTGAACGCCCTCGATCTGCAGCGGACGGCCCATGCCGTCCTGGTCGGGGAGCCGACGGGCGGCAAACCCAGCCATTACGGCGCCACCCGGTTTTTCACCCTTCCGTTCACCCGGCTGAACGTGTCCTACCCCACCCAATATATCTGGCGGGAAGGGGTGCTCGTGGATTCGGTCATTCCGGACCACCTCGTCGAGCTCTCGATCCACGACTGGATCGCCGGCCGCGACCCCGTCCTCGAAGGCCTCCTGCGGGGGGATTTCGATCCGGGGCGGACCGGTGAGAATTATTGAGCTCTCGCGCGTCCTTTCTTATGGATCCATTCCTGAAGGAGGACGCAATGAAACCCAAACTGAGCCCCGAGGAATTCGTGCGCCTGGCCGTCACCAGCCTGAGGCTCGACAATTACAAGGGCATCCACTCGGTCTTCAGCGGCTTCAACGAGGCCTTCAAGACCTACTTCGACGGGGCCAACCCCATTGAAGCGACAGGCGAGATGGCCCGGGCGGGCAAGATCAGCCTGAGGCCGGTCAAGGGCGGCGTCATGATCTACCTTCCCGGAGAGGGGCCCGAGCTCAGCCGCGGCGACATGGCCCTCAAGAAAATGGGCCTGCTCGAGAAGCACCGCCCGGCGGCGCCGGCCAAATAAAGAAGCCACAAACTCTTAGGATGGGGGCCCGTCGGCAGCCGGAGGATTCTCCTCCATGTACTGGACGTAAAGGTCGGTCAGGTCCGCGCCCTCCAGCTCCTTGGCCGTCTTCGTCGTCACCAGCCGGCCCTTGCGCATGAAGCCGACCCGGTCGGCGATGAGCTTGGCCCGGAAGATGTCGTGGGTCGACATGAAGACCGCCTTCCCCTGGTCGCGCATCTGCTGGAGGATCTCCAGGAACTCCCGGCCCGATTGGGGGTCGAGGCCCGAGGTCGGCTCGTCGAGCAGGACGTTGGCGGCGTCTTTGACCATGGCGATGGCGATGCCCAGCTTCTGGCGCATGCCCTTGGAGAAGGCCTTGACCCGACGGTCGAAGGCCTCCTTTTGGAGGCCGACCTGGGACAGGACCTCCGTGTAATCGGCCCGGCTCAGATTGCGCTTGCCGGCCAGGCGGCTGAAGTAATCGAGGTTCTGGAGGGCCGTGAAGTTGCCGTAGAGCATGACGTTCTCGGAGACGAACGAGACGTGCCGCTTGGCCTTCAGCGGCTCCTTGTGGACGTCGATGCCCTCGATGAGGGCCGCCCCCGAGGTCGGCGGGATGAAGCCGAGGAAGAGGTTGATGGTCGTCGTCTTGCCGGCCCCGTTGGCCCCGAACATGCAGAAAATCTCGCCCGGCTCGACCTTCAAGGTCAGGGAATCGAGGCCGAGCATCCCGTCTTCATAGCGTTTGGTCAGATCGATCGTTTCGAGCATGGCGGCACCTCTCAGCGGACGTCGTAACGGAGGAACGAGGCGTAGGCCCCGACGAAAAAGACCAGGATCAGGACGGCCATCAGCGCGAAGTCGGGGATCGTCCGGAGGAGCGACCGGGACAGCCGTTCCGGCTCGAGCACGTGCTGGGGCATGTCGTCGATGGCGATCGCGGCCATCTCCCCCGTCTGGAAGTTGATGCTCTGCCCCATCTTGGAGTTGATCCACTTCGTGTAGATGGGCTTGTAGGCCCGGACCGAGGCCAGGAACCGGTCGTACTCGTCGATCCCCGTCCGGGCCAGGGTCATGGAGCCGAAGGTCAGGGCCGAGGCCGGCGAGACGCGGGACAGGTTGACGGCCAGGCTCTGCTGGGCCCCCTTCTTCAGCTGATAATCCCTCTCGATGGCCGCGTTGTTGGCGTCGATCCGGCCGGTCAGCTCCTGCTGGTACTCCTCGAGGTACTTCCGGAGCCGTTCCTGGAAGCCCTGGGGGTCCTTGGCCGCGTCCGCCGAATTCTGCTGGATCCACTCCCGGGCCGTCTTCTGCCCCTCCACCTGGATCTGCTGGAGGAAGGCGTCCTTCTTGGCCGTGATCTCGTGGACCGAAGGGATGGGCCGGACCTGCCCGGCGGTGATGACGGCCAGCTTGGGGATGACCATGACGATGACGACCCAGGCGAACAGCAGCACGAGGAAGCTCGTCGACGACCGCTGGGTCCGGGCCGAGACGAAGAGGCCCAGGCTGAAGAAGACCGAAAGATAGAGGAAGAACATCAGGAAGATGAGCAGGAGGCGGAGCCAATCCTGCCCTCCGAGATGGATGTTGGGGGCGATGAGCAGGATGAGCAGGCTCAGGATGAGAGGAATGAGGAGAGGGATGAGCAGGCTGATGTATCCGCCGATGGCCTTGCCGAGGATGAGGCGGTCCCGGGGCACGTCGTTCGACAGGGCCAGCTTCAGCGTCCCCCGCTCCTTCTCGCCGACGATGGCGTCGTAGGTGAAGAGGATGGCGAACAGGCTGAGGACGATCTTGACGATGAACATGAGGTCGAGCGGCCCGAAGACGGCGAAGACCGGGTTGCTGCTGTACTTGGAGTCGATGAGGTTGGGGTCGGCGGCGATGTTGACCGGGGCGACGCGCCCGACGGCCTCCTCGACGCCGTTGACGATCGTCCCCAGGACCTGGGGCGGTTTGTTGATCTTGACCCCGATGCCGGCCAGGGAGTTGTAGTTCGGCTGGCTCTCGAGGTTCTTCCTGTTGAGGGCCAGGGCCGCCGTGTACTCCTTGCGCTCCGCGCCGTAGTTCGTCACCCCGGTATAGACCGAGACCAGGATGAGGATCGTGCAGAGCAGGAAGGTGAACACGAACTTCGGGCTGGTGATGTTGTCGAGGATCTCCTTGCGGATGATGTCTCTGAGCATGCCGTCCTCCCTTGTCGTCTTATCATACGCATGCGCCCCGGGATGGTTTTCATCCCCTCGACCCGCCGGCGCGGCCGCCCCCCCCGGTTAACGCCCGCCTCGGGACCACATCCCATTATACGCCGGATGAGGCCGGCGGTTCAGAAATGACTTCGGCCTCTTCGCGCCTCGCGGGATCGAGGTAGAGCCCGAAATGCCCGGGGAGGCCGAACGGGAAGACCTCGCTGCGGGCGCTCAAGATGCGCACCCGGACTCTGGCCGTTTCGACGGCCGGGAAGCGAAGCAGCTTTTTCCAGCCGATCGTCGTTCCCCGGGCAATCTCTCTCCAATCCGTGCCGTCCCAGGCGTCGAAGGCGAAAGCCTCGACCGATTGACCATGACGGATGACCTCCCGGATCATCGCCACATTGAAGCGCCGGGGACCTCCGAGGTCCGATTCGAATTCCTCCGGGAGGCGCTCGCTGCTCGCGTGAGTGTGCCGTCCTCGACGGTCGAACCTGTCTCTTAATACGGTCCTATGGATCGCCGACAGCTTCGCCTTCCCGGCCAGATCGACTTCGAACGTCGCCCGCAGAGCGTCGCCCAGCTCTTTGAGCCTGCGGACGTCGCTTTCGTGGATGAGTCCCCGCTTGTCGGGCGGGACGTTGAGCAGGAGCTGGGCGTTGCCGCCGACCGAGGTGTAGTAGATGTCGAGGAGATGGTCGAGCGACTTGACCTTATCGTCCTCGGCGGCATGGTAGAACCAGCCCGGCCGGATGGAAACGTCGACCTGGCCGGGATACCAGATCAACCGTCCGCCCGTCCGGGCCACCTCGGCGATCCGCGCGCGCGACCCGAGGTCCTCGGCCTGGGCGTCGATGCCGGCGATGCCGCCGGGGTTATCTTCGTCCGGCAGGTCGTCCATCCGGGCCATGGGGATGACGCTCCACTCGCTCTCCCGCGTGACGCCGGCCTCGTTGCCGATCCAGCGGGCGTCGGGCCCCATGATGGAGATCACCGCGCCGGGCTGGAGCTCGCGGATGAGGTCGTAATAGCTCCGCCAGTCGTAAACCTGACGCTTGCCGTTCGGCCCCTCGCCGCAGGCCCCGTCGAACCAGACCTCGGAGATCTCTCCGTAGCCCGTCAGGAGCTCCCGGAGCTGGTTGCGGAAGTGCTCGTTGTAGCGCGGCGAATCGCCGTAGCTCGGCTCGGGCCGGTCCCAGGGAGAGAGATAGAACCCGAACTTGAGACCCGCTTCCCGGCAGGCCTCGGCGACCGCGCGGACGACATCGCCCCGCCCTCCCCGCCACGGCGAATTCTTGACCGAGTGCTCCGTGAACCGGCTCGGCCACAGGCAGAACCCGTCGTGGTGCTTGGCCGTCAGAATGAGGCCCCTCATGCCAGCGGCCTTGAAGGCCCCGGCCCACTGCCGGGCGTCGAGATCCGTCGGATCGAAGAGAGCCGGGTCCTCCTCCCCCGTCCCCCACTCGCGGTCGGTGAACGTGTTGATGCCGAAGTGGACGAAGGCCTGGAACTCGAGGGCCTGCCAGGCGAGCTGACGTTCCGAAGGACGGACCCGGGCGGCCTTCGCCGCCAGCTCCTCGGGCGTATCGCGGGGAGAGATGGTCACGGCGTGCGTGCCGCTGGACGCCTGCAGAGCAGGATCGGCGCGACAGCCGGAGAAAGCGATGATGAGGAGGGCCGAAGCCCGCATCAACGTGGCGGGACGCGGGCGCAGGGAACGGCGCCACACCTTCGAACGGGGGTCCTCGGTCACCGTGAGCTCCTTTCATTCGAGTATAGCACAACCCTCACCGGAAAGGCGCCCTTCGGGCACGGGCACGATCCGCGTCATTGTCCTCGCCCGGAAATCTCCGGAGGACGCGCCGCAATGGTTGACCGCTCCTCCGAACATGGGGTAAGCTCGGTCCCGAGAGGAGGAGATCATGAGGACCCGAACTCCCCGGACCGCCGCGGGGATCGCCGCGACGGTCATCGTCATCGCCTTATCGGCCGCCCTGCTGGCGCCCAACGCCGCCTGCCGGAAGGAGAAATCGACGGAGCCGGCGCCCGAAGCCGTCTCGCTTCTCGGCCGGCCGCTCTTTCGAGCTCCAGCGACGGGCGAGGCCCTGGCCAAGCTCGAAACCGGCCTCCAGGAGGCCGCCGCCAAGCTCGAGGCCGACCCCGACGACCCGGAGACCGTCATCCTTTACGGCCGGGCCCTCTCCGGCCTCTGGCGCTACCGCGACGCCATCGATGCCTACACGAAGGGGATCGCCGCCCATCCGGACCACGCCATGCTCTACCGCCACCGCGGGCATCGCTATATCTCGGTCCGGGAGTTCGACAAGGCCGTCGCCGACCTGGCCCGGGCCGCCGAGCTCAACGACCACGATTTCGACATCTGGTACCATCTCGGACTGGCCCACTACCTCAAGGGCGAGTTTGACAAGGCCGAGACGGCCTATGTCCATTGCCGGGAAGCGTCCCATGACGACGGCTCGATCATCGCCGTCTCCAACTGGCTCTATCTGGCCCTGATGCGCCAGGGGAAGAGCGAAGAGGCGGCCGAAGTCCTGGAGGGGATCACGGACGGCATGGACGCCGGCGAGAACGTCTCTTACTACAATCTCTTGCTGTTCGACAAGGGCCTGAAGACCGCGAGCGAGCTCGAGACGGCGGCCGTCGCGTCCGACCTCGAGATGGCCACGACCGGCTACGGCCTGGCCTGCCGGCTCCTCATCCGGGGCGAGACGGACAAGGCCGGCGGGATGTTCCGCAAGATCGTCGCCCTCCCCTACTGGCCGGCCTTCGGCTTCATCGCCGCCGAAGCGGAGCTCTACAGGTCGCCGGATCTCGGACGATAAAAAGGTCGCTCAAATCATCGAGCCCTTCCAGGGGCAGTCCGTCGTGAGGCGGCGAAGGATGTCGCCCTGAAGACCCCCATAGCGGAGGGGGACCCGGCGGCCGCCGACGGAGGAACCGCCGGGACTGATTCCCGGGGGTCTGGGGGGCTAGGGGCGATATCCTTCGCAAAGCCGAACAGAGGACTGCCCCGAGATCGGGAGATGGGCTACTTTGCGGACGGCTTGCCCAGCGCTTCGTTCATGGCGCCGGCGCGGTAGCCGTCGAGGTCGATCGCGGCGAAGACGAACCCGGCTTCTTTGCAGAGGGCGCTGAGCTCGTCCCTCATGGCCCAGGCGCGGTCCATCTCGGCCCGGTCGAACTCCAGGCGGGCCGCGTCGCCGTGGATGCGGACCCGGAACATGCGGAAACCGAGGGCCCGGATCCTTTCCTCCGCGGTCCCGACGACCCCGAGCTTCTCGCCGGTGATCCTCTCGCCGTAGGGGAAGCGCGAGGCCAGGCAGGCGTAGGCCGGCTTGGAGGCCGTGGGCAGGCCCATCCGGGCCGACAGCTCGCGGATCTCGGCCTTGGTCAGGCCCGCTTCACACAGAGGCGAACGGATGCCCAGCTCCTGGAGCGCTCTCCGGCCGGGCCGGTAATCGTCGAGATCGTCGGCGTTGCTGCCGTCGCAGACGACGGCATAGCCTTCCCGGCGGGCGATGGCCGTGATCTTGCCGAAAAGCTCCGACTTGCAGTGGTAGCAGCGGTCGGGGGGATTGTCGGCGAAGCCCTCGATGGCCAGCTCTTCCGAGACGATGACCTCGTGGCGGCAGCCGAGCTGCCGGGCCAGCGCCTTGGCCTCTTCGAGCTCGGACGCCGGATAGGTCGAGGACGTCGCCGTGACCAGGAGGACCCGGTCGCCGAGGGTGTCGCGGGCGACCCGGGCCAGGAAGGTGCTGTCGACGCCGCCCGAGAAGGCCACGACGACCGACCCGAACGATGCCAGCAGTTCATTCAGCTCCATTAGCTTTGCTTTTTCTTTCATTCTCTATTCCATTCGCCCGATCCCAGACAATTCTAGTCTATTCAGCCGACCCGGCAGCCGTCAAGTCATTGAGCATCCGTCCGTTCTCGGCCTTCTCCATGCGCAGCGACCGGAGCCCCGACACCGAGTCCCCCT
>CAYREO010000029.1:0-24073 GCA_964423315.1 uncultured Eubacteriales bacterium
GTCGCGCCCATCTATCCCGAGATCGCCCGTCAGGCCCGCATCGAGGGCATCGTCATCATCGAGGCCACGACCGACATCTACGGGCGAGTCATCGACGTCAAGGTCCTGCGCTCGATCCCCTTGCTCGACCAGGCGGCCATCGACGCCGTCCGGCAGTGGGTCTACGAGCCGATGATCATCAACGGCCGTCCCCGGCCCGTCATCTTCACGGTCACGGTCCGGTTCCAGCTCAAGTAGCAAAGCTAGACAATGGCTTTCTATATTTCAAAGGAGGTTTAACCCATGCAATTCGGTTTGCTCGAAATGTGGCATGCCATGGGATTCATCGCGAAAACCGTCGCGATCATCCTGATGTTCCTCTCCATCATCAGCATCTACATGCTCATCGAACGCAATCTCGTGTTCGCCCGCGCCCGCAAGAAATCCATGCAGGTCGCCCCCAAGCTCGCCGAGCTTCTCAAGAGCGGCAACATGAAGGACGCCCTGTCGCTCGCGTCCAAGAAGGAGTACAAGGGAAGCCATCTGGCCCGCGTCACGGCGGCCGGTGTCCAGGCCTTCATGGAAAGCAAGGACGCCAAGCTCGGATTTGACGAGCAGATCTCGACGGCCTCCCGCGCCAACGAGCGGTCCAAGACCCTGTTCAATCAGGAGCTCCGCCGCGGCCTCGCCGTTCTGGCGACGATCGCCACGTCCTCCCCCTTCATCGGGCTGTTCGGGACGATCTTCGGCATCATCAACGCCTTCCGCGGCATGGCCTTGACCGGGTCGGGCGGCATCGGGGCGGTCGCCGGCGGCATCGCCGAGGCCCTCGTGACCACGGCCGTCGGCATCGGCGTCGCGGTCCTGGCCCTCTGGGTTTACAACATGCTCAACAGCCGCGCCGAGGTCCTGGACGCCGAGATGTCCAACACCTCGTCCCAGGTCATCGATTTCTTCATCCAGGTCGGCCAATCCAGATAATTCCGTGAGGTCCGGCTCCCCGGAGCCGGCAAAGGGAGAGGCAATCCATGGGATTCTCAATCGCCAGGGGCAAGAACCAACACGCCCAGTCCGCCGAACCGAACGTCGTCCCGCTCTGCGACGTCCTGCTCGTCCTGCTCATCATCTTCATGGTCGTCACCCCTCTCGTCCAGAAGGGCGTCGATGTCCGGCTGCCCAACGCCCAGTTCACGTCGAACATGCCGGAGAACCCCGACGTCGTCCTGGCCATCAAGAGGGACACGCGTGAGACGCAGGGCTTCGCCCTGTTCGTCAACCAGGACAAGGTGACCCTCGAAGCCCTCCAGAACCAGCTCGAGGAGGCTTTCCTGACCGTCGCCGAGAAGAAGCTCTATCTCAAGGTCGACCAGGACCTCGAATACGGGATATTCGCCGAGTTCATCTGGGACATGGTCCGGGCCGCGGGGATCGACGTCGTCGGCATCATCACCGAGAAGAAGACCGAACGGCTCGACTGAGCGCGACGGGTCCGACCCGTCCGGCCCCCACGCAAGACGCACGAACGGGGGAAGGAAGCGACCGACGCTTCCTTCCCCCGTTTTTTTCGTTCTTCTCTCATTCCCAGGAATTCTCAAATCGAGCTCTGGCGATAGAGATCCCCCCAAGGGTCCCGTCTCGTCCTCCAGTTCCCTTGGCATACCGCCCCCTCAAACTCCCCCGCGGTGCTGCGTCCTTATCGAGTCCATAAAAAGGCCCGTTGCCTACAAGACGCATCACGAGCCCCCCCGAACATTCCCGGGAACGAGAGAAGAACCAGATACTATTCGGAGGAGGAAGCGGCCTTGAGGACCTCGGCGATGAACTCGTCGACCATCCGGGGCCCGGAGACGCGCCGCAGGACCTTTCCCCGCTTGAAGATGACGCCGCTCGCCCGCCCGCAGGCCAGCCCGATGTCCGCTTCCCTGGCCTCGCCCGGCCCGTTGACGGCGCAACCCATGACGGCCACGGTCATCGGCGACCGGATGCCGGCCACCGCCTTCTCCACGCGGCCGGCGATCGTCATGACATCCGTCTGCGAGCGGCCGCATGTCGGGCAGGAGACGAGGTTGACCCCCCGGCTCCGCAAGCCCAGGCTTTGAAGGATCATCCAGGCGACCTCGACCTCCCGTTCGGGAGGCGCCGTGAGCGAGACCCTGATCGTGTCGGCCAGACCCTCGGCCAAAAGGAGCCCCAGACCGACCGAGGACTTGACGCCGCCGGCGAGCAGCCGGCCGGCTTCGGTGATGCCGGCATGGAACGGATACTCGACCTTCTGCGCGAGGAGCCGATAGGCCTGGAGTGTCCGGGGAACATCGGAGGCCTTGAGCGAGACCTTGATCCGCCGGAAGTCGAGGTCCTCGAGCATCCGGATGTGGCGAAGGGCGCTTTCGGACATGGCCTCGGCGGTCGCCCCCCCGAAGCGAGCCAGGAGGTCTTTCTCGAGGGATCCGGAGTTGACCCCGATGCGGATGGGGACTCCCCTCTCCCCCGCCTCCCGGACGATCTCCCGGACCCTGTCCCGTGAGCCGATATTCCCGGGATTGATGCGCAGTCCGTCGGCCCCGGAATCGAGGGCGGCCAGCGCCAGCCGATGGTCGAAGTGGATGTCGGCGACAAGCGGGACCTTGGTCTTTCGCCGGATCTCGCCGAACGCCTTGGCCGCGGCCCGGTCGGGGACGGCCAGCCGGACGATCTCACAGCCGGCCCGCTCGAGCCTTCGGACCTGGGCCACGGTGGCCCGGACGTCGCGGGTGTCGGTCTTGGTCATGGACTGGACGACGACCGGGGCGCCGCCGCCGACGGCGACGCCGCCGATCCTGACCTGGCGCGTTTTGCGTCGAGGGAACATCCCCTCCGCCTCCGTCAGAAAGGTATCAGGCTGCTCCAGCCGTTGGGCAGCCTCTTGACGATATCGTTGATGAGGACGAACGCGATGAGAGCGACGAAGATGACGAAGCCGATCTGCATCCAGATCGTCCGGGCCTTCGGACTGAGGTCCCTCCGGACGGCGGATTCGACGAGCAGGACGAAGATCTGCCCGCCGTCGAAGACCGGGATCGGGAACAGGTTCAGGATCCCCAGCTGAAGGCTGATGACGGCGATCCAGCCCATGAGCGGGATGACGCCCATGCGGAACGCGGCATAGGAGAAGTTGGCGATCTCGAGCGGGCCGCCGAGCTGGCGCGTCGAGGCCTCGCCGCGGAACAGGTCCTTGAGAAAGCGGATGACCAGGAATACGTTCTTCACGTTCTCGCGGACGCTCGCGGCGATGGCCGGGAAGAAGGAGTACTTCTTGAGGAAGGATTTGGGGGCCTGAAGGATGCCGATCTTGCCCACGTTCCCTTCGCGCCTCGGCGTGACGAGCAGGGTCAGGACCCGGCCGCCGCGTTCCACGCTGAATCGGAGCTCCCGGTCGGGGTTGGCTTCCAGGGTCTGGATGAATTGGTAGAAATAGACCGGCTCGCCCTCGACGGCCAGAATGACATCGCCCGGCTTGAGCCCCGCCTGCTCGGCCGGCGAGTGGGACATGACCATCTGGATCTGGGTCAGGATCTTGCCCCGGAACCCGGCGTAGCCCATCTGGTAGCGGGTGACCGACTCGGTCTGGAGATCGACCGTGATCGGCTCTCCGTCCCTGACGATCTCCATCCGGACCAGGCGATCGGGCTTGGAGCCGACGGCGATCTCGACGTCGTTCCACGTCCGGACCGGACGGCCTCCGATCTTGACGATCTCGTCGTCGACCCGCAGCCCCGCGCGCTCGGCCGGGGAGCCCTCTTCGATCCAGCCGATGACGGGCTTCTCCTCCTGGTATTCGGGCACCGAGACGCCGATCCCGTTGATGACGGCGACCAGGACGACGGCCAGAAGGATGTTCATGATCGAGCCCATGGCCATGACCAGGAGCCGCTGCCAGCGGGGCTTGGCCATCATATCGTCGGGAGCCAGTTCGCGGGACGGCTCGAACATTCCCTCCCCCAGGAGCTTGACGTAGCCCCCCATGGGGATCAGGCTGACCCGGTAGTCGGTCTGTCCCTTCCGGAAGCCGAAAAGCCGCTTGCCGTAGCCGAAGGAGAAGACCTCGACCCGGATGCCGACGAGCTTGGCCATGAAGAAATGGCCGAATTCGTGGACGAAGACGAGGATGCCGAAAACGAAGATGAAGGCCAGGATCGTGCCGAGAATGGTTGCCATGTCACTTCCTCTGTTGGATGGAGCGCCGGGCCAGACGCCGGGCCTCTTTGTCGATCTCCCGGATCGCCTCGACGGTCGCGGCGGGCCCCTCCCGGTGGGCCTCCATGACCTCCCCGACGACCGCCGGGATGTCGCGAAAGGCGATCCGCCCGCCGAGAAAGGCCTCGACGGCGGCTTCATTGGCGGCGTTGATGGCCACCGGCAGACTTCCCCCCCGCTCCAAGGCGTGCCGGGCCATCCCGAACAGAGGGTACCGCCGCGGATCGACCTGGAAGAACTCCAGGCGTCCGAGGCGGGCCAGGTCGAGAAGGGGCAGGGCCGAGTCCGCCCGCTCCGGCCAGGTCAGGGCGTACTGGATGGGGATGCGCATATCCGTGGCGCTCATTTGGGCCAGGACGGAGCCGTCGGTCAGCTCGATGAGGGAGTGGACGACGCTTTGGGGGTGGACGAGGACGTCGAGCCGGCCGGGATCGAGGTCGAACAGCCAGCGGGCCTCGATGAGCTCGAGGCCCTTGTTCATCATGGTCGCCGAATCGACCGTGACCTTCTTCCCCATGACCCACCGCGGGTGCCGGAGGGCCTCCTTGAGCGTTTTGACCTGAAGGTCCTCGAGACGGGTCCGGAAGAAGGGCCCTCCCGAAGCCGTCAGGATGACCTTGCGGACCTGCCCTTTCCGGACCCGGGCCAGGCACTGGAACACGCCGCTGTGCTCGCTGTCGACGGGGAGGATGAGGGCCCCCGAGCGCCTCGCTTCCTGCTTGAGGAGGCCCCCCCCGACGACCATGGACTCCTTGTTGGCCAAGGCCACCCGCCGCCCCGCCCGGACGGCCTCGAGGGTCGGCCCGAAGCCGTCGATGCCGGTGATGGCCGAGACGACGATGTCGGTCCCTTCGGCCCGGGCGACCTCAAGGGGACCGTCAGGGCCGTGGACGAGCTTCGTTCCGTACCGGCGGGAGAAGCGGCGGAGTCTCTCCAGGTCGCTCTTTTTCTTGACCGAGACGAGCGCCGGCCGGTATTTCTCGATCTGTTCGGCGAGCCGCGTCAGATTGGACCCGGCGGCCAGGGCCGTCACCCGGAAGCGTCCGGCCAGCCGGTCGACGACATCGAGAACGCCGGTCCCGATGGAACCCGTCGAACCGAGAATGGCGAGACCGCGAGGCATCCCGTCGCGCCTTCTATCTCCAGAAATACCTGGCAACATAATAGAGGAGCGGCCCGGCCAGGATCAGGCTGTCGATCCGGTCGAGAAAGCCGCCGTGTCCGGGAAGCGAGTTCGAGGAATCCTTGACCCCGGCGGCCCGCTTGAAGAGGGATTCCAGAGGGTCGCTGACCTGGGCCGCCGCGTGGATGACCAGGCCGCTCGCCGCGGCCTTCCACAGGGGGATCCCGGCCATCGGCAGGACGAACCAGGCGAGAACCGCCCCTCCCAAGGCGAACAAGAACCCTCCGGCGCTGCCCTCCCAGGTCTTGTTCGGGCTGGCGATGGGGGTCATCTTCCTCCTGCCGAAAGGCTTGCCGATGAAATACCCCCCCGTGTCCCCCAGGAAAATGACCGCGCCGAGGTAGTACAGGAGATAAGGGCCGAAGTCCGTCCGGACCCAGAACAGGAAGCTGAGAGGGAAGGCAATGTACAGAGGTCCCAAAAAGGTCACGGCGAACGAGGCGGGAAAGTGAGCCAGCTTCTCCATGGTGTTGATGGAGATCACGAAATAGAAGGCCGAAGCGAGGAGACCGGCATAGAGGGCGGCTTCGAGCGGCACGGCCCGGACGAAGAAGGTCAGGCTGACGAGGAGGGCCATCGCCACCCCCAGGGCCCGTTGGGGTTTGAGACCCGACCGCTCGGCGAGCTTGAAGAGCTCGAGCAGAGCGCCCAGGATGAACACCTGGCCGAACAGGAAGAAGGCCCAGTCCGGAGCGAACTGGATGACGGCGAAGGTCGCCCCGAGCAGGACCACGGCGGTGGGGGTGCGCTGGCGTAGGCTCATGTCAGTTCATCTTCCTCGATCGAATTCCGTCGGCCTGCCCGGCCCGGGGGTCAGGCGGCCTCCTTCCCCCGGGACCGGATATCCCCGAACCTCCGGTCCCTCTTCTGGTAGTCGATGACGGCCTCGAGGAGGTGCCGGCGCCGGAAATCGGGCCAGAGAACGGGCGTGACCCAGATCTCGGTGTAGGCGATCTGCCAGAGAAGGAAATTCGAGACCCGCATCTCGCCGCTCGTGCGGATGAGGAGGTCGGGGTCGGGGATGCCGGCCGTGTCGAGATAGCGGGCGAACATCTCCTCGTCGAGGTCGCGCGGACGGACCTTCTTGTCCGCGAGGACCCGGCGGGCGGCGTCGACGATCTCGGTCCGGCCTCCGTAATTGAGGGCGACGATGACGGTCATCCGCTTGTTCGACCGGGTCATGGCCTCGACCCGCTCGAGCTCGCCCAGGACGGGCGCGGGGATGCCGTCGCGCCGGCCGATGATCCGCAGCCGCAAGTCGTTCTCGACGAGGAGCTTGTCCTCCTTTTTCAGGAACTCCTTGAGCAGCTGCCAGAGGCGCCCGACCTCCTTCCTCGGTCTCTTCCAGTTCTCCCGGGAGAAGGCGAACAGGGTCAGGAATCCGATGCCCAGCCGGGCCGCGGCTTCGACGGTCTCGTGGACGGAGTCCGCGCCGGCGGCGTGACCTTCGATCCGGCTCAGGCCGCGGCCTTTGGCCCACCGGCCGTTGCCGTCCATGATGACGGCCACGTGGCGCGGCAGCCGGGAGAGGTCGATCCTCCCGAGAAGGGCGTGCTCTGCGGTTCCCGGCCGGAAATAATCATCCAGGATCTTCGACATGGCCACCCATTATAGCATGGGGCCCAGCGGAAATAAACGCGTTCGCCGAGCGATGGACCGGGCCCCCGACTTCTGGTAGACTAGAGAACCGGAGCGAACGACCATGTGCCTTGCCGTGCCCGCCAGGATCACCCGGCTCGAGGATTCGGGTCAGGGGACCGTTGACTATCTCGGGACCGAGGTCCGGGCCAACTTCTCCCTCGTCCCCCAGGTCAAGCTCGGCGACTGGGTCATCATCCACGCCGGGTTCGCCATCTCCGTCCTCGACGCTCAGGAAGCCCGGGAGACCCTCCGCCTGTTCCGGGAGCTCGCTGAGTCGTCCTGACGGGGGGACCCGGCCGGAGCCGGCGAGACCTCCGGTCCGAATGGAACCGCCGTTGAAAGAACTGAGAGACCCCAAGGCCATCGGCAGGCTGCTCGACGACATCGCCGCGAGGGCCGCCCGCCTTCCCGCCCCGCCGCGGATCATGGAGGTCTGCGGGACGCACACCATGTCCCTGTTCCGGCACGGCTTGACCCCGCGGCTGGCCGAAGCGGGCGTCGAGATGGTCTCCGGCCCGGGTTGCCCGGTCTGCATCACCCCCGACGGCCTTCACGAGGCGGCCATCGACCTCGTCTCGGGGACCGAAAACCTCACCCTGGCCACGTTCGGGGACATGACCCGCGTGCCGACCCGAAAAGGCTCCCTTCAGACGGTTGTCCCGGCCGCAAACTCGCGCGTCAGGATCGTCTATTCCCCCGAGGAGGCCCTGGCCGAAGCCGAGCGGGAGCCGGCGAGGCCGGTCGTTTTTTTCGGCGTCGGCTTCGAGACGACCATCCCGGCCATCGCCTACACCGTGAAACGGGCCGCCCAAGCCCGCCTCAAGAGCTTCTCGGTCCTGCCCGCTCTCTGGTTGGTCCCTCCGGCCCTCAAGGCCGTCCTCGATTCCGAAGAGGTCGTCGTCAGCGGCTTCATCTATCCGGGCCACGTCAGCGCCATCATCGGCATCCGGCCTTACGAGTTCGTCGCCCGCGAATATGGGATCCCCGGGGCGGTTGCCGGATTCGAGCCCGGTGACATCCTGCTCGGCATCCGCTCTGTCCTCGATCAGGCCCTCGAAGGCCGGCCCCGCGTGTCCCTGGAATACGCCCGGGCCATCCGGCCGGAAGGCAATCCGACGGCCCGCGCCATCATGGACGAGGTCTGCGAGCCCTTCGATGCCGAGTGGCGGGGCCTCGGCAGGATCCCGCTGAGCGGGCTCCGCTTCAAAGCGAAATACGCCCGCCTGAGCGCGTTGACGAAATTCGGGCTGAGCGTCCGCGGGTCCGGGCGGGACCTTCCCGGCTGCCGGTGCGGGGATGTCCTGAGGGGGACCATCCGGCCGGAGCAGTGCCGGCTGTTCGGAAAAAAATGCACTCCCGAGTCCCCTCTCGGCCCCTGCATGGTATCCTACGAGGGCGCTTGCCTCGTCCACTTCAAGTACGGCCGGAGAGAAAGGAACGGGCCATGAAGAAGGTCAGTCTCGAGCTGGGCGGCGGCGGGCGCCTGATGAGAGAGTTCATCGCGGACCGAGTCCTGCCTTCCTTCCGGAACCCCATTCTGAACGAGCTCTCCGACTCGGGGCTCCTGCCCGGCGGCCTGGCCTTCACGACCGACAGCTACGTGGTCGACCCGCTCTTTTTCCCAGGAGGCGACATCGGAACGCTGGCCGTCAACGGCACGGTCAACGACCTCGTCGTCGCGGGCGCCGAGCCCAGGTATCTGTCGTTCGCCCTCATCCTGGAAGAGGGGCTGGAGTGGGAAGTCCTCGACCGGGTCCTTCGCTCCGTCCGCAAGGCCGCCCGGGCCGCCAACGTCTGTATCGTCACCGGCGACACGAAGGTCGTCCGCCAGGGACAAGGCGACAAGGTCTTCATCAACACCGCCGGCGTCGGACGCAGCCTCGGCCGGCCGCGGATCGAGAGGATCAAACCCGGGGACGCCGTCATCCTGACGGGCCCGGTGGGCGATCACACCTTGGCCGTCATGATGGCCCGCGGCGAGTTCGGCCTGTCCGCCAAGGTCCGGAGCGATTGTGCCCCCCTGCTCTACCTCCTCCCCCTCTGGAAGCGGGGCGCCCTTTGGATGCGGGACATCACCCGGGGCGGCCTGGCCACTGTCCTCTACGAGCTCGCCGAACGTCTCCCTTACGCGATGCTCATCGAGGAAGACAAGGTCCCGCTGTCGCGGGCCGTCGGCGGGGCCGGGGACCTGCTGGGCATCGATCCCCTCTACATGGCCTGCGAGGGGAAGGCCGTCGTCGTCGCCCCGAAGGCCAAGGCCGACGACCTCCTGCGGCGGATCCGCAGCCACCCCCTGGGTCGCAAGGCCGAGATCATCGGCCGCGTCCAGGACCGCGTCGGCCGGCCCGGCGAGCTCCTTCTCCGAACGGCCGCCGGCGGACTCCGCCTCCTCGAGCCCCTGACCTCCGAGCTCCTCCCCCGCATCTGTTAGGCCATTTCTCGGCTCGGCTTTCCTGATGCGGCGGGTGGCACGGCGTTAGTCCCCGCCCGCCCGACGCGGCAGGGGATGCGGTCTCCGGACCGCCGGGGGTTCCAAGGGGCGCTTTCCCCCTGGTCGACGGAGCTTCTGGCTCCGGAGAAGGGTGGTCCGGAGGGGGAAGGGCTTTCGTTCCCCCTCCGCCCACGGGGGGATGGGTGACGCGGAGGCCGGACGGGGACGCGCCGGGACAGGACCCGCCGCATAAGAGAAAGCCGAGCCGGATCAGGCTTTGACGACGTTCTTGCGGCGGCGTTTGACGGCGTTCCGGGTGTCGATGACGAGCGCCGCGTTCTTCGCGATCCCGTCGTAGTCGTAGGCCGAATGATCGGTGGCGATGACGACGGCATCGGCCTTCCTGACCCGGGCCGCCGAGAGCGGCACCGAGCGCATGTCGAGCCCCGGGTATTCCCGGTGGCCGACGGCCCGGGGGATGAACGGGTCGTTGTAGTCGACCTTGGCCCCCTTCTCCCGGAACAGGGTGATGAGCTTGAGCGATGGCGATTCGCGGGAATCGTCGATGTCCTTCTTGTAGGCCAGTCCGAGGACGAGGATCCGGGCGCCCTTGATGGACTTGCCCCGGGCGTTGAGGGCTTCCATCGTCCGCTCCACGACATAGTAGGGCATGAATCTGTTGATCTCGCCGGCGAGCTCGATGAACTTCGTCTGGTAATCGAACTCCTTGGCCTTCCAGGTCAGATAGAACGGGTCGATGGGGATGCAGTGGCCCCCCAGACCTGGTCCCGGGTAGAACGGCATGAAGCCGAAGGGCTTGGACGAGGCCGCCCGGATGACCTCCCAGACGTCGATGCCCATGCGGTCGAAGAGCATCTTCAGCTCGTTGACCAGGGCGATGTTGACCGACCGGAAGATGTTCTCCAGGAGCTTGGTCGATTCGGCCGCCCGGGTCGAGGTCACAGGGACGGTCCTGACGACGACCTGGTCATAAAGGGCCTTGGCCAGCCGCAGACAGTCCCGGGTGACCCCGCCGACGACCTTGGGCGTCGTGGAGGTCGAAAAATCCTTGTTGCCGGGGTCCTCGCGCTCGGGCGAGAAGGCCAGGAAGAAGTCGCGGCCGCACCTCAGGCCGCCGGCCTCGAGGATGGGGCGCATGTCGCCGTCGGTCGTCCCCGGATAGGTCGTGCTCTCGAGGACGATGAGTTGGCCGCGCCTCAGGTGCTCGGCGATGGTGATGGTCGTGCTGAGGACGTAGGAGAGGTCCGGATTTCCGTGCCCGTCGAGAGGCGTCGGCACGCAGATGAGAACGGCATCGGCCTGCTTGAGGTCCCGGAAGTCCGCGGAGGCCTTGAAGGCCCTGCGCCCGAGGTAGTCCTTGAGCTCGGCGGCGGAGATGTGGCGGATATAGCTCCGGCCCCGGTTCAGCATATCGACCTTCTTGCGGTCGATGTCGAAGCCGAGGACCTTGAACCCCCGCTGGAGGAACGTCTTGACGAGAGGCAGGCCGACATAGCCGAGGCCGACGACGCCGACGCGGGCCTGTTTCTTTTCGATCTTCTCGAGCAGCTTGAGAGCTTGGGCGTTCATGTCTCTATCTCCTTTGCGTGTACCAGGCGACGGTTTCCCGAAGACCCTCGATGAACGGGGTCCCCGGCTCGAAGCCGAGGGTTTCCTTGGCTTTCCGAATGTCGGCGGTCGAATGCTTGATATCGCCGGGCCGGGGGGCGGCGTGAACGGCCTCGGCCGCAGTCCCCAGGACCTTGTTGACGGCCCCGAGCAGGGCGTTGACGGTCATCCCCCGCCCGCCGGCGACATTGACGGCCTCCCCGCCTCCGGCGGCCGATCCGGCGGCCAGGATGTTGGCCACCACGATATCCTTGACGTAGATGAAATCGCGCGACTGCTCCCCGTCGCCGTAGACGACCGGCCGCTCGCCGCGGAGGATCCGGGTGATGAACAACGGGATGACCGCGGCGTATTGCGAGGCCGGGTCCTGCCGGGGCCCGAAAACGTTGAAGTAGCGCAAGGCCACCGTCTTCAGCCCGTGCAGGGCGTGGAAGGCCTCGGCGTACTTCTCCCCGACGAGCTTGCTCGCGCCGTAGGGGGACTGCGGACGCCCTTCCCGGCCCTCGACCTTGGCCGGCGAGGGATCGTCCCCGTAGACCGCCGATGAGGAAGCCAGGACGAAGCTCTTGGTCCCCGTTTCCCGGGCGGCGACGAGCAGGTTGAGCGTCCCGGTGACGTTGACGGCGTTGGTCAGGAGAGGGTCCTCGACCGAAAGGGCCACGGAGGCCACGGCGGCCTGATGGAGGATGTGGTCGGCCCCATCGGCGGCCCGCCGGCAGGTCTCGAGGTCGCGGATGTCGCCTTCGACGAATTCGATCCTGTCCAGCACGGACGCCAGGTTGTCCTTCTTGCCGGTCGAGAGGTTGTCGAGGACCCGGACCCGCTCCCCGCGTTCGACCAGCCCCTCAACGATATGGGAGCCGATGAATCCCGCCCCTCCGGTCACCAAGTACAAGGACAAGTTATTCCACCTGATCCTTTTAGTCGGACGACCCGCGACAAGAATCGAAGTCAGAGGCGCGGAACAGGGCCGTGATGCCGACCGGGGGCGCTGACGCAGCGGAGCGGGGGCCCCCCGCCCGCGCGCAACCGCTGACGCCGACGAGCGCTCTGGAGCGGCGAGCAAGGACGGGGGTGCTCCGCGAGCGGAGGCGCCCCGCGCCCGGCTCCGCCAAGAGCTCCGTTCCGGAGCCGCGAAGGCCGGAGGAAAGGATGGTTCCCGTCGAAGGCCCAGGGTCTGGCATCACAGCCGACCTCTTAGGCGAGCCCGAGCTCTTCGAGGCGCCGGACGACCTTGGCGACGCTCTCCTCGACCGTCTCCTTGTCGGTCTCGAGGACGACCTCGGGGTTGAGGGGCTCTTCGTAGGGGTCCGAGATCCCGGTGAACTCCTTGATCTCGCCCCGGATGGCCTTTTCGTACATGCCCTTGACGTCCCGCTTGATGCACGTCTCGACGGGACACTTCGTGTAGACCTCGACGAAGTTCGTCGTCACGGCGCGGGCCCTGTCCCGCAACTCGCGGTAGGGTGAGATGAAAGAGACCAGGGTGGCGACGCCGTTGCGGGACAGGAGCCGGGCGACGAACGTGACCCGCATGATGTTCTCGTCCCGGTCCTTCTTGGAGAAGCCCAGGTCCCGGGTCAGCTCCTTGCGGACGACATCCCCGTCGAGGAGCTCGACCCGGTGCCCCCTCTCCTTGAGGATCGCGGCGACGCCGTCGCCGACCGTCGATTTGCCGGAGCACGGCAGGCCCGTGAACCAGAGGGTGAAGCCTTCGTGATCATCGCACATCGTGAACTCCCTTAGAGGATTTTCCCTTTCATCTCCGCGGGGACGGCCAGGCCCTTCAAGGCGAGCACGGTCGGGGCGATGTCGAGGATGTCGGCATCGGCCTCGCCCGTTCGGCCTCCGCGCGGGTCATAGAGGATGTAGATGCCGTCCTTGGCGTGGACGGCGTCGTCCGGCCCGGTGTCGTTCTCGGCCAGGAACATCGTCCCGTGGCCCAGGGTCCCCGCCGAACGCCACGACAGCTCGTCGAAATAGACCATCAAGTCAGGATACTCGCCTTCGAGGACCTCGTAATGTTCCTGGGGCTTGATGACCTCGGTCTCCCAGGCCTCGCCCTTCGGCCCCCGCACGGCCTTGAGCCTCGCCAGGAGGTCGTCCCGCTCTTTCTCGTAGTCCTCCGGCCGGATGATGCCCCGCGGTTCGCGGCCCTCGACGTTGAGGAAGACCCGGGCGTAATAGCCGCCCCAGGCCCAGGCCTTGGTCTTCGACCAGTCGATGTCGAGGTCGTCGACGCTCGTCGGCCCGGTCGGCCGCTTCCGGACGACGAGGTCGCCCTGTTCGATGAGCCATTCATTGACGCAGAAGGCCCCCTTCATCCGCTTGGCCCCGTGGTCGGAGACGACGAGGACGACGGTCTCGTCGCCGGCCCGTTCGAGGAGCCGTCCGACCCGCCCGTCGAGATACTTATAATAATCGAGGATGGCGTTCTCGTACCTGTTGCCGGGCTCGTAAAGATGATGGTCGCGGTCCATGTATTTCCAGAAGGCGTGGTGCATCCGGTCAACGCCGATCTCGACGAACATGAACAGGTCCCAGGGCTTGGCCTCGACGAGCCATTCCATGACCTCGAAGCGCTTCTCGGTCATGGCGTAGATCTCGCGGAGGATGTGGTCGCGGTCGTCGGTCCGGAAGACGACATCGAAGATGTAGGGCCCGAAGCGGTCCTCGATCTCGCCCTTGAGCCCGGCGGGGTAGGTCGTCTCCTTGTCCGAGCCCGGAGGGGTGATGAAGCACGAGATGAGGTGGCCGGCCACAGGATAGGGCGGGTAGCTCGGCGGTACGGAGACGAGCGTGCTCCGGCCGCCGGCCTCCCCGATGTGGTCCCAGAGCTTCTTGGCCCGCACGGCCCGCGAATTGGCGATCCACATCTCGTTGTAGGAATAGCCCTTGCGGTGGCGGAAGCCGTAGAGGCCGAGACGCCCGGGATCGAGGCCCGTGGCCATGACCATCCAGGCCGGGATGGTGATGGGCGGGTCCGAGCTACGGAGCCTGCCATACCGGCCCCGTCCCATGAGGCCCTTGAGGACCGGGAGCTCGTCGCGGCGGTCGAAGACGATCTCGGGAGGGGCGCAGTCGAGCCCGACGACGAGGACCTTGCGGTCATTCATTGAACGGGTCCTTGAAGGCCATGATGGCGCGGGCCACCTCGGCCCGCATGAGCTCGGCCGCCGGCACCTCTCCCTTGACGAGCAGATCGCGGATCTTCGTCCCGCTGAACTGGATGTGATCGGCCGGCGGGTGGGGACAGACCTTCTCATTGACGACCGCGCCGCACTTCCGGCAGTAGGAGAAGGACCGGAAGAAGAGCGGGACGATGCCCAGATCGGGGAAATCCTCGAAGATCTCGTGAGCGGCGAAGGGGGCGTAATAGGAGCCGACGCCGGCGTGGTCCCGGCCGATGATGATGTGGGTGCAGCCGAAGTTCTTGCGGATGATGGCGTGATGGATGGCCTCCCGGGGCCCGGCGTAGCGCATCTCCATCTGGAGAATGGCCATGACCGTCCGCTCCTTGACGTAATAGTGGCGGATGAGCTCCTCGTAAGAGGCCAGGATGACCTCGTCCTTGAAGTCGCCCTTCTTCTTGCGGCCGATGACCGGGTTGATGAACAGGCCGTCCGTATAGGTCAGGGCCGCCTTCTGGACGTACTCATGGCCGATGTGGGGCGTATTCCTGGTCTGGAAGCCGACCACGGTCCGCCAGCCCCGGGCCGCGAACAAGACCCGGGTCTCTTTGGGCGAGAGCTTGTAACGGTCGAAAGGCGTGGGGATGAGGTCGATGAGGTCCACGGGCCCCGCCAGCAAGACGTCTTTCATGGCCATGACCCTGGCCACCCCCGGGTGGGCCGGGTCGCGCGTCCCGAAGACCTTCTCGGCGGTCTCGCCCTTGTCAAAGCCGTACTTTTCCTCGAGATGGAGGATGGCGACCGGACGGCCTGTCTCGTCCGCGAGCAGGACATCCCCGCCGGTCTTCAGACGGTCCGCCGTTTCCCTGTCGGCGTCCAGGACAATGGGGACGGTCCAGGGCAGGTCGTTCCGAAGGCGCATGCCGTCGAGCACGCTCCGGAAGTCCGCGGACCCCAGGAAGCCCTCGAGGGGGCTATAGACGCCGGTGGCGATGTTCTCGACGTCCGAGACGAGATCGGCATCGACGACCAGCCGGGGCAGGCGCGGGGCCGAGGCCAGGGCATTTTCCCTTTTCGTCCCTGTAAGGACCCTGTCGACGAGCTTTCCGCCGTGAGGTGAGATCATGGTCTTCTCCTTGTCAGATGGCCAGGGGGAGCTTTCTCGGGCCGTCGGGCGGGCTCAGTCGATGTATCCCAGGGCCTTCAGGCGGTCCTTGACCTTTTCTTCCTCGTCCTTGCTGAAGACTTCGGCCTCGGGCTCCTGCTTGGACAGGCTTTCCCTGAGGACCTTGGCAACATAGCTCGAGACGGACCCGTATTCCGTCCCCTTGATGAACTCCTCGATCTTCCGGTGGAGCGACGTGGGTATGGAAACGTTCGTGAATTCTTTGTTCATGAGGCATTTATATACCATATGCCCGTTTTTTTCAACTTCGCCCGGGAGATGCCCGAAGCTGGGGCCGGAGCCCGGATAGGGCCCTCGGGCCGGGATGGCAACCTGTATAAATTATTATTAATCAGTATGTTATGGGCATCCCAGCCCGGCCTCGCTTGACAAGGCCGGCAAGCTCGTGTTTATAATGCGTCGGTCATGACCGAATGCGAAGACCCCTACCCTAAAAAAACGACCTCAGTATGGAAAAAATCACCCAGCCGCTCGTGAGCGGTTCCGTCTTCACCGGCGTCCTGGATCGGAACCTGAAAAAGCTCGCCTCCCGCCTGGGCGTCACTCTGTCCCTGAGGGGGGACCAGCTGCTCATCGACGGCGACTCCCGGAGAGTCGGCTTCGCCAAGCACTACTTCGAGAAATTGCAGGAGCTCGAGGAGAAAGGGCACCAGCTCCGGGAAGAGGATTTCCTCATCGCCCTCGACATCCTGGAGGACGGAAAAGCGACAGGACTCGAGTCCTACGCCCCGTCCGAGCCCCTGAACCTGTCCCGAAAATCGGTGACCCCCAAGAGCCTGAACCAGCAGGCCTACATGCAGGCCATCAAGGACCACGACCTCGTCTTCGGCATCGGGCCGGCCGGCACCGGCAAGACCTACCTGGCCATGGCCATGGCCTTGTCCTTCCTCCAGAACAAGGCCGTCAACCGCATCATCCTGACCCGCCCGGCCGTCGAGGCCGGGGAGAAGCTGGGCTTCCTGCCGGGCGACCTGACCCAGAAGATCAACCCCTACCTGCGCCCCCTCTACGACGCCCTCTTCGACCTGTCCCAATACGACCAGGCGACCCGGCTCATCGAACGCGGGATCATCGAGATCGCCCCTCTGGCCTTCATGCGCGGCCGGACCCTCAACAGCGCCTTCATCATCCTCGACGAGGCCCAGAACACGACCCGCGAGCAGATGAAGATG
Organism: uncultured Eubacteriales bacterium; assembly: GCA_964423315.1. Lineage (GTDB taxonomy): Bacteria > Acidobacteriota > Aminicenantia > Aminicenantales > Saccharicenantaceae > RBG-16-66-30. Next base: position 16,586 of record CAYREO010000029.1, read on the forward strand.
ATCCTGACCCGGGCCGGGTTCGACTCCAAGCTGGTCATCACCGCTGACATCACCCAGATCGACCTCCCCAACCCCAAGAAATCGGGGGTCCTTCAGGCCCTCAAGATCCTCGCCCATCTCGAAGAGGTGTCCTTCATCCGCTTCAACGACCGGGACGTCGTCCGCCACCCGCTGGTCCAGAAGATCATCAAAGCCTATCAGAAAGCCGAGACCAAGCCGGATTGAGGACCCATGAAAACGCCCTTCTTCGATAGGATCAAGCTCTTTCGGGGATCGGAGATCCAGCCTCAACGGCCCCCGGCCGACGCCGAGGACAAAACCCGGGAGCTCAAGCCCCTGGAGAAAGCCGTCCGGGGCCCTTGGCTGTTCATGGCGGTCACCGTCATCGTCATCGCCCTGTTCCTCTCCTATCTCCCGTCGCGCAAGCTGGCCCCCCTGGAGCTCGGCGAGATCGCCCCTGCCGACGTCACGGCCCCCTTCGATCTGATCATCGAGGACCTCGAGGAGACCGAGAGCCGGAGAGAAGCGGCCGCCGGGGCCGTCCTGCCGGTCTACTTCTACGACGCCAATGTTTTCGCCAACACCGAGGATAAGATCCGCCGGGTGTTCGAGGCCGGGCGGGAGTGGGCCGCCCGCTACCCCGCCAACCACCGGACGGATGAGCTCAAGGCTTCGCTCCTCGAAACGCTCACCGTGGACATCGAGACCTCGGCCCTCGCCTCCCTCGTCCGGCTGAAGTTCCCCTCGGAGCTCGAGGAGACCCTCGTCCTTCTTTCGGGCAAGATCTTCAGCCAGGGCGTCGTCCTTTCGAAGAACCTGTTCATCCACGGCGAGGCCGAGCGCGGTCTGACGCTCCGCGACATCCGGGGCCGCGAACGGACCGTCAAGGCCGACGAGCTCCTCGACATCGGCGAGGCCGAGCGCCGCTTCGCCGAGGAGCTCGAGCGGATCGAGATGCCGCAAAGGAACCGGGCTCTGCTCCGCAGCCTCAGCCAGGTCTTCCTGACGGCCAATGTCACCTACAACAAGATCGAGACCGAGACGCGGCGGTCCCTGGCCCGCGACGGGGTCGGCGCCGTGACGTTCATGGTCAAGAAGGGCCGGGTCATCGTCCGCAAGGGCGACGAGGTCACGGCCGAGACCCTGAAGGTCCTGGACGAATACAACAAGAGGCTCCAGCAGAGGGCGAGCTGGCTCCCGGGGTTCGCCGGAAGCCTCATCCTCTATCTCTTCCTTTTCATCACTCTCTGGTACTACCTCGATGCCGTTTTCAAGAAGAACCTGGCCGCCAAGAAGTTCCGGATGGCCGGGACCTTCCTCGTCGGCAGCCTCGTCCTCTACAAGATCTTCCTGGCCCTGGCCCTGACGATCAGCGCGTCCGTGAGCTCGCCGGCCTTTTCCCGGGTCGAGACCTACCATTTCGCCCTCCCCTTCCAGGCCGGCGCGCTGATGTTCGCCTTTCTCGCCTCCGACCAGATGTCGCTCATCTATATCATCCTCAACAGCCTGACCGTCGGTTACCTTCTGGGCGGGGACTTCTCCCTGACGATCTTCTGCTTCCTCGGCGGTCTAGCCGCCGTTTGCGGCGTCAAGTACTTCCGGAGGCGCTATCGGGCCGCGACCCTGCGGGCCGGGTTCGTCGTCGTGCCCGTGGTCAACACGCTGGTCATCCTGAGCTACCATCTCATCGAGCCGCGGGGCGGATTCGGTCTGTTCTCCGCGGAGGCCGCCATGGGCATCGTCGGGGCCGCGGCCGGGGCCGTCCTGGCCTTCCTGTTCCTGCCCCTCGTCGAATCGGCCTTCGGCTTCGTCACCCCGTCCAAGCTCCTCGAGCTGACGAACTCCGACCTGCCCATCTTCCGCCAGATGTCGCTCGAGGCGCCGGGCTCCTACCATCATTCCCTCGTCGTCGCGACGCTCGCCGAGAAGGCCGCCGAGGAGCTGGGCCTCAACGCCCCTCTGGCCAAAGCCGGGGCCCTCTACCACGACATCGGCAAGATCAAGATGCCCGAATATTTCCTCGAGAACCGGTCCCGGGAGTTCGACCTCCACCGGGACCTCAAGCCTTCGATGAGCACGCTGGTCATCAAGAACCACGTCAAGGAAGGGGCCGAGATGGCCCGCAGGCTCCGGCTCCCCAAGCCCCTCCGCGACATCATCGAGCAACATCACGGACATACCCTGGTCCGCTATTTCTTCAACAAGGCCAAGCAGACCGGCGACCCCGGCCAACAGGCGGTCGGCGAGGAAGCCTACCGCTACCCGGGACCGGCCCCCCAGAGCAAGGAGGCCGGGCTGGTCATGCTGGCCGACTCCGTCGAGGCCGCCTCCCGGAGCCTGAAGGCCCCGACCAAGGACAACCTCAGACGGGTCATCACCGATATCATCAACGCCAACCTCCAGGACGGGCAGCTCGACGACTGCGATTTCTCCCTGCGCGAGCTGAGGTCGGTCGCCTCCTCGTTCCTGACCGTTCTCTACGCCATCTACCATCCCCGGATCGAATACCCGGGGTTCTCGTTCGAAGGGCGGAAGCCCCAGGGGCCGGCCGCCGAAAAGCCGAAAGACAAGAACCATGATCGAAGTCCTCAACCGCCAGAGAAAACACCCGGTCCGGACGGCGGAACTTAAACACCTCGCCGGGCGGCTCGTCGCCCGCTACAGGCTGCCCGATCCGGAGGTCACCCTGGCCTTCGTCGGGAGCCGGGCCATCCGGACCCTCAACCGGAAATTCATGAAAAAGGACCGGCCCACGGACGTCCTCAGCTTTCCGCTGGGGAAAAAGGGGCCCGACGGCAAGTTCTACTTGGGGGACATCGTCATCGCCGTCCCGGTCGCCTTCCGGCAGGCCCGGGCCAAGGGCCATTCGCTGGAGCGCGAGCTGAAGCTTCTCGCGATCCACGGCTTCCTCCACCTCCTCGGCTTCGACCACGGCCGTGGCCTCGAGGAGGAGGAGCGGACGGTCGGGCGGATGCTCCTGTCATGACCATGGACGCGTTCGCCTGGACGGGCCTGGCGCTCTTTTTCCTGGCCGCTTTCTTCCTGTCCGTCCTCCACGTCGCCCTCGGGTCCTTCTCCAAGATCTCCATGAGCCGCTTCCTCGAGAACCGCGATCGCGCCTTCCGGGCCAAGGTCCTGCTCCACGACGAGGAGACCCGGATCGCCGTCGAGTTCCTGAGGAACGTCTTCGTCCTGGCCCTGGCCGTGTACGCGTTCGTGGCCCTGCCCCGGGAGAAGCTCTGGCCGCTCTGGCTGTTCCTGGCGGCCCTGGCGGTCTATGCGATCGCCCTCGACTTCGTCCCCCGTCTCCTGAGCGTCTTCGCCAAGCCCGTCATCATCAAGGCCTTCCTGCCCGTCTTCCCCTTCTTCCGGCTCCTGGCCTCTCCCCTGCTGGCCATCTCCCGCAAGCTCCTCGAACGCGAGGAGCAGCGCGAGGAGAACGAGGAGGAGCGCGAGGCTTCCGAGGACGAGATCGAGGCCTTCATCGACGAAGCCACCGAGGAGGGCATCATCGACAAGGGCGAGGACGAGCTCCTGCGGAACGTCGTCGAGTTCGGCGACACGCTCGTCCGCGAGATCATGACCCCGCGGGTCGACATGGTCTGCATCCGCAAGGACGCGACGATCGACAACCTTAAGGACCTCATCATCCGGGAGAAGTACTCGCGGATCCCCGTCTACAAGGACCGGCTCGACAACATGGAGGGCACGGTCATGGCCAAGGACATCCTCGAGTATTCCGACGAGAAGCACAAGGGCCAGCCCATCGAAGCCCTCATCCGGCCGGTCGCGTTCGTCCCCGAGTCCATGCCCGTGGCCGACCTCCTCAAGGAGTTCCAGAAGGTCAAGCAGAAGCTGGCCATCGTCGTCGACGAGCACGGCGGGGTCTCCGGGCTGGTCACGATGGAGGATGTCGTCGAGGAGATCGTCGGCGAGATCCAGGATGAGTACGACACGGAGGAGGCCGAGATCCACGAGAACGGGCCCCTCGATTTCACGGTCTCGGGGGCCACGGAGGTCGAGGAGCTCGAAGAGCTGTTCGACGTCGAGCTGGCCAACGACGACTTCATCACCGTCGGGGGGCTCATGACCCACGCCCTGGGCCGGCTCCCCCGGCAGGGAGACACGTTGACGATCCAGGGCCTCGTCCTCGAGGTCCTCGAGGCGGACCAGAAGAAGGTCCGGAAGCTCCGGATCCGGAAGGCCTGAGGCAGGCCGAGGGGGAGACATGCCGAGGAAAGCCCGAACGGAGAAGACCACGGGGAAGACCGGGGGGGCGGCGAAGGCGAAAGGGACGGCCGGCAAGACGCGGACGGCCGCGAAAAAAGCCCCGGCCAAACCGCGGGTCAAAGTCGGTTATGTCACGCTGATCGGCCGCCCGAACACCGGGAAATCGACCCTCCTCAACGCTCTCGTCGGACAGAAATTGGCCATCGTCTCCGACCGGCCCCAGACGACACGGGTCAGCATCGTGGGCATCAAGACGACCGACAAGGGGCAGGTCATCTTCGTCGACAACCCGGGCATCCACAAGCCCCTCCATGCCCTCAACAAGCGGATGATGAACTTCGTCTATTCTTCACTTCAGACATCGGACCTCATCTGCCTGCTCGTCGACGCCACCCAGAAGTTCGGCCACGGCGACGAGTTCGTCCTGGAGACGCTGAAAAAGGTCACGACGCCCGTCTTCCTGCTCATCAACAAGGTCGACGCCGTTCGCAAGGACAAGGTTCTCCTGCTCATCGACCACTACAAAGATATCTTCCCTTTCCGGGAGATCATCCCCATCTCGGCCCTCAAGGGAGACAATATCGACGTTCTGGAGAAGCTGGTCTTCGAGGCCTTGCCCGAGGCCGAAAAGCTCTACTCGGACGAGGAGATCTCGACCCAGTCGGAGCGGTTCCTGTTCGCCGAGATCGTCCGCGAGAAGATCCTGGCCCGGGTCAGCGAGGAGCTGCCGTTCGTCACGGCCGTCTACATCGAGACGATCGAGCGCAAGGAGCAGGCCGACCGGAAGAGAGAGGGCGAGACCCGGCCCGTCACCCACATCCGCGCCTCGATCTTCGTCGAGAAGGACAACCACCGGAAGATCGTCATCGGCCGCCACGGCTCGCTCATCAAGCAGGTCGGCGTCGAGGCCCGACGTGAGATCGAGGATTACATCGGCCACAAGGTCTACCTCGAGCTCCACGTCAAGGTCCGGGAGCGCTGGCGCGACTCCGAGGACGTCCTCGACCTCATCGAGGGCCAGCGCTAATTCGGTGACACAATACTCATCCCCCAATTTCCGGCGACACAGCCCCGCCTATTCATGTTGAAACGGGGAGATGTCGGGGGACATGTATCGAAGGTAGGTGTCCCCCTTTTGGCCCCCCGCCAATCCGGATTTGACTCGACCAGCCTGGAATGCGATAATTGGGCCCCCAAAACCGGCGGTGAGTGTAGCTCAACGGTTAGAGCATCGGACTGTGGATCCGAAGGCTGGGGGTTCGATTCCCCTCACTCACCCCACCCTTTTCCCGTTTTCCCCATATGAATGAGCAAGTTGTGACTTGCTCCTCTGTAGGCACCAGTACGCCGGAATAGGCGAGAATAGGCAATTTCTGTTACGTATTTGTTACGCAGGTAGTGGTCTACACAGAGCCAACCTGAAGATCCTACGGATTCATCTCCCTCAGGCACTCAGGAGCCAATGACCAAAAGAGGTCTTGGACTTCATTCCTGCCCTTTTTGGGAAAGGTCGAACTCTGAGGGACGCACCTTTGGTTAAGGAGCCTCATCCAACTGTTTATCTTTTTTTGTTCATCAGGGTATCTGGAAGGAACGGCCCCAGTAGTGATTTCCGCATATCTTCGAAGGAAGTAAGCGGAGAAATCTGCCATTTGGATCAGAGAGGCGTGTTTTGAATCAACAAAAAAGGCACATCGATTATCTGGTCTAGACGATCTTGCTTTCCAGCTCTCCTTATTGTGTTGATTATTCTCTTATTACTCCGAGCACTTGTTGTTTTGTTGATGCAGGAATATTTGGTTTTGCAGAGCCAGGTGATCAGTTTTATTATTGGCATGAAAGAATACCTGTGGTTGTTTACTAAAGAATATTCTGAGAATATTAAAAAATATTTTTTTTTAGAAGAATCTTGCTTGCGCAAAGCTTTGGAATGTTGTTTGTGTGTCTATTCCTTTCTGAGTTTCTTTTAATGTGTTTATCCTGTAATTGTTTGTGTCTCTTGGCCTGTTTAGCATTAGCATAAAGAAAGGACCTATTTGATTAGGATCAAATCCGAATTCTTGCCCTGCTCCGAATAATGCGTCATAAGTCTCAGCAGGCAAGGCTTCTGGTATGTCGTTTTGGTTTACGAAAATAACTGATGATAAAACCTTGACATATGAGCTAGGGTAAGTTATATTAGATACTCCTGGGTAATCGCTTACGCGATAGACCCAAATCTCTCCTTCAGGAGGCTGTGTTGCATATGGTTTGTTTGCTAGCTCGTTGAAATTCACGCTTTGTATCCATCCTTTGCTGTTCTGCTGTATGTAAAGTAATGCTTGTTCTATTGGGTCAATATAAATATCATCTAGTCTTAATCCTGTCAATGGGTCTGGGTTGAAGTATACATCAATTTTCCTTGGAGTCCATGCTCTGTTTACGCCGTCTGGCATGATGTATACTAGGAATGGCCAGTCTATTGCGCTCATCTCCACAACATTAGTATTAAGATTATTATCTGTTATTCCTACTTCTGTGTATTCTCTTGGCAGGCACCCATTGGCTTGTATTAGTATGTCGCATAGTTCTGTCTTGTTCTTGGTAGTGGCTAGGGTTATTTGCTGCCCTATTGGGCCTGTGTATTTCTGGCCATTTGAGCGCATAGTCACTTCCACTGTTCCTGTGACTGGTGAGTCAGAATGAAGAGTCTGTGCTTGTGTGAGTATTTTATGAGCATAATCTGTTCCTGGAGGAGGAGGGTCTGGCCCTGTTGGGCTTGAGCATTTTCCCAGGATTGCCATTCCTGCTCCTATAGCTCCTGCTTTTCCAGCAAGGCTTAAGAAGTCTCTCCTGCTTAATTTCCCGTTTCTTATTTTGTCGTCAAGGGTCATAATCCTCTTACTATATACTCTCCTATTTAAATACTTTTTGGTTTTATAACTACGAGGTAGTGGTTATTTAAGTAGAATTCATCCTTGAAGCAGCCATTTCCAGGCAGGAACTACCTTTATTCTCACCCCCTCATGCTTGATTTCTTCCTCCTGCTCAAGAGTTAAGATTAACCCTTCCTTTAGCTTGAACTTTTTCATGGCTTCTATAAGGCCGTTTATCTCTCTCTCCCTGCTTTCATTGTTCAATGCATGGCAAACCTGGATTGCCTGAATTATTTTCACCCCTTTCTTTATCACAAAATCACATTCATTCTTACCTGAATAATATGAGGTTCTTCCGGGTTTTTCATGGGTAAACCGATAGGTTAGAATGGCTCCAGGAGGG
>CAYREO010000030.1:0-2294 GCA_964423315.1 uncultured Eubacteriales bacterium
GGATGATCATCGGATAACGCCCTTCCCTCTTTCTATTGCTCTTTGCTGGCCAGTATGTTTCCGACCCACCCCCAAACACTACCGGGATGCCGATTTACGGCGCAATGCCCGTCTCATGGGTAAAGAAGGAAAGACGGAAAGATCATCCCGTTTTCTCATCGCACATGAGAAAGTATAATTATAAAATCATATATACGATGAGGTTTTCGGCTTTTCTTTCCTTCTTTCCTGTGGCCGCTCCTCAGTGGGTCAGGCTTAGGAGCTTATGAGTTCGCAAGCCGAAATGTAACGTTCATGAGATTTTTATAATTATGCTTTTTATAACAGCTATCGGAATTAGCACGAGATCTTCTAAGCTACTAAGCCGACGTTGCTTGAACCTAGTTTAATATCCATCTAGACACTATTGCACAGACTATTTTCTGCCCTTCAGGTAGTCGATCCCCTCGGAAGTGATAACGAGATTTGCGAACTCGACTACTCGGTCATGTTCTTTTATTGATCCGGCCTCGATAAATCCCTTTCCTAGACAGTACTGAATCAGCTTCATACGGTCCTTTGGCTTTACATACAACTCGGGAATCTCGTTGGGATTGATGACCTTTGGGAACTTATCATAAAGATACTGCAATAGGTAGTCCGCTGGTTCACCATCAACGTACATATCCTTTCCAATCTTTAGCTCGTGCTCGTATAGTTTGCCATTCAGGTTTTCATATTTGATTATAAGGTCGAAGGTTTCTATGGCTTCTGGCGGCATTAAGCATTCAACCCGCATGCTTTCATCTTCAAACTTGCCATCCTCCCTAAAGAACTTAACCTCTATCGGTGAGCATTCATCTTTTTTTATGATCGAGGGGCAGAGGAACCTAAGGCGAACCGGATATCCCGCCGGTGAGACGATCTTGTCATCTATCCGTACCTGGACAGCTGGCCCGTAGCCAATGTTATGTAGGCGGAAGTATGCTCGTTGAAAAACTATTTCTAAATGAGGCTTCAGACTTAGTTCCATATGTTCTATCGTAAGCGCAGTCTGCGCTTCAGACTGAACCCTCAACTTACGCGTTTCCCACGAATATTCCAAAACTGCGAGAAGAGTGAGGAATAAAACATATGCGGTTATGTGCTCAATTTCTATTGGCAAGACACTTACTAATATGAACCCTGCCACGGCAAGTAATATCATGATGATCAGAACATGTTTGCTCGTCATAATAGTTCTCCCCTTTAAACGCGTCTATCTCCTACGAGGCGCGATCATCCGCCCTAACCAGCGTCTTTTATGATCATGCCGTTCCCTTGGCCTCTGGCCCCACGGCGCCTCAATCCTTCAATTGTTCGTAACAATCTAAGCAGAACTTCTTGGCGTGAAGCCGCTGAAGGAATCTATCCCGTAGGGCTTCAATATAATAGAAACTATCCGGTTCGATTACCTTTCCACATCTTGAGCATGTATGATTAACCCTCGCCTTTGTCTTTTTGAGATATTCCAACTTGTCATACTTGCCCATGTTCGTTCTTTCCTATGAGCTCAGCTATCTCACTCTTCAATTCAATCACTCTGATCGGGCAGGTATAATAATCATTCTCCCAGCAGACTACATAATCGCATTTCGTAGTACGGTGATTCTTGTTCTTTAGGTGCTCCTTAAACTTTGATGCTCTGAACTCAAACTCGACATATTTTCTATTATAAAGATTCCCTTCCTTTTCGATAACACAGGCATCTGGAAAGCCTGCTCGAATGAATTCGATCTTTACAAACCTATGGTCCTTGAACCTCCCCATAAAATGAACGAATAGAGCAACCGCACCCTGCTCGGAGGTTGGCGCATAATTCAGAACCCCAAGGTCCATGGGTTCGCCGAGGTTGCCGTCATTTGGAGCCCCCTTAAAAAGTGTATCTACGGGCTCATAGGTCTTTAGATACTTTTCAATACGCCTAAAGTCCTCGTTAGTTATTTCAACTGCCGTTCTATCCTTGAACTTGATCGGAACAAATTTTCTATTTGGAAACAGCTGGAGAGAGGGTTCAACCCTCTTAATAAGATCATGTATCGGCACGAAGTATGGAGACTTGGCAAGGTATCTGGGCCGTATCTTCATACAGACCATGGGGCCAAGCCAATGCTTATCGCTATCCCATTCTTCCTTCTTCCCCACAACGTCAAAGGTCCCGACCATAACCGAATCCCCGGTGGCATAATAAATAATCCGGTCTCCCTTTCGGACATTCTCAATTTTCTTGGCTTTTTTCTTCGCCGCCATTCTTTTCACCTCCTCCCGGACCGTTT
>CAYREO010000030.1:2304-2751 GCA_964423315.1 uncultured Eubacteriales bacterium
TCTCTTTGCCAATATAGTCGGGATGATGCAGGTAAGCTTCTAGGCTATGAATTATGAACCAATATCGCATCGTCTCTCCCCCTTTCTGGAGTTGGGAGCCTACTTCATATTGGCAAACGCCCGGGCGTGTCCTTCCAAGCCTGCAACGAATGTCTTGAAGCTCAACTCTGTGGTGGGACTATGGCTCTCGCCTTTCACCCCCCCGTCTCTTGTTGTCAGCAGCAGACTTGCTCCGTCATATAAACGTTCGCGCAGAAGTTTGATCAGGGCGATCTCCACCCGCTTCGCATAGGAGGCCCCATGGAACTCAGGGAAGACGGAAAAATGGGGCTCCTTAACTTTCACTGGCGACAGAGATCTTTTGCATTCCTCAAGTATAAAGACATAGCCGAGCCAAGGCCGCCTCGATGGTTTGAATGCCCCCTGTCGATATGCCGCCAAAAGATC
>CAYREO010000030.1:2761-5170 GCA_964423315.1 uncultured Eubacteriales bacterium
ACATTGTTGCCAAACGAAGGCCCGCCCTGTGCTTTAAATTCGATTACAGCTAGAAGATGTCCGTCGGCGACCGCCAGAAGGTCCCAGTTTTTCTCGGCTCGGAAATAACCCGGCAGTTCGCGCTTCTTGCTCCAATAAACATGTGCTTCCGGTAGCCCCGCTTCGATAAGAAGGTCACGGCAAAGTCCGATAAAAGCATCAAGATGTTTGCCCCCGGTAACAGCGGTTCGGAATCCCGCGTCTCTCTGACCCGTCTTCTTGCCTTGGCACTCCGATTGTTTCGTTCTTGTTGCCCAGAAATAACTGATGGCTTCCTTCAATTTCTGATCAAGGTTTTTCATGGATGTTGACCTCTGCCGACATAAACATATCGAGCGAGTCTTTAACACGCTTCTTCGCGTCGGCGAAGTAATGCGGATCGATCTCATAGCCGATGGAATTCCGGCCATTCTGCAGAGCGGCTATAGACGTAGTGCCCGTGCCGAGGAAGGGATCTAAGACCGTATCTCCGACAAAACTAAACATCCTGATCAATCGCGTTGCCAACTCCAAAGGGAACGGGGCGGGATGGTTGCGAGTTGAGGCACCAGTCAGCCCTGTCCATATCTGAACGAACCACTCCCGATACTTCGCCTCCGGAATCACGCTGAGAACTCGTGTCGCAACGGACGGGCTTCTATATCCCCCGTGCTTCCGCTCCATCAAGATGAACTCGATATCGTTCTTTATTACGGCGTTCGGCTCATATGGCTTTCCGAGGAAGGAAGACCCGTTCTCGACCTCATATGACGCGTTGGCGATCTTGTACCAAATAATTGACGCAAGATTGTCGAATCCTATCTTCCGACAATGCTCTTGGATAGACGCGTGGAGAGGGACCACGGTATGCCTGCCATCGTTCTTTCTGCGGGACAGGCAGACATCGCCCACGACACAAACCAACCGGCCGCCGGGGACCAACGCCCGGTAGCACTGCTTCCATACCTTGTCCAGTTCGCGCAAGAACGCCTCATAGCTTGCGACATAGCCCAGCTGTCCTTCAGTCTTCCGGTATTCTTTCAACGTCCAATAGGGTGGCGACGTGACAACGAGATGCACTGATTCCGGCTTTAATCGCATACTCCGAGCGTCGCCCAAGATAAGGTCATGCCGGGTCGGAATCTGCCTGATGGCGGATTCTATGACCTTGGTAAGTCGGGTGTCCTTAGCAATGGCAGGAAGCGCCTTCTGGGGATTGTCCAGCCGGGCTAGTTCAGAGGGAAGATAGTCGTCGTATGAAAGAATTCGTTTTCTAGGCATGGTCTAGCTTGAATCCTACCAGAATCGGCCAGGCCAGAACAAGGAGCTCAATCCTTCATCCTATGGCATTTCCCCTCTTGCTTTCCTTGTTCTCCGACAGGGCTACTTCTTACGAGCGATGTTCAATCCTATGTCCCTCAATGGCTGTATCACCGCATGGAGCTTGGCTACTGCGCAGTCCCCAGCATAGGTGGACTTCCCTGCTCCGCTAGCTCCTCCCTGCCACCAGGCACATTTTTGCTGGACGCAGGGCTTCTCTCCATTGATTGACAGGATCGGGCAGATGTACTCTTGACCTGTTCTCATCTCGCTTTCCTCCTTCGCTTCTTGCCTGAGTATAGCATCGGTCTCCATCTGGGCTCTTCGGAAGTCCAGGGTACGCAGTCAGGATCAATCTCTACGTGCTCCTCCCCGAACTTCTTATAGTATCGCTTGAACTCGAGCTTGATCGCCGAGAACAATCGCTTCGCATCCCACTCCACATCTACCTCATCCAATTGCCGGCCGATCTCTTCCATCATCAGGTAGTTGTCATGACGGAAGAAGTCACTCATCACCAGCGGCTTCTTCTTCTCCCTTTTTGTCCTGGCCATCTTGCCCTGATCATGCGCCCGTCTGCGCTGTCCTGTCAATTCCCCTCCATATGCCTATCTGCTCTCCTACAGGACGTTTTCTCCCCTAGCCTGGGCATCGGATCAGGTTTTGGATTCCCGGTTCGCCTAGCGCCCAGCAGATGTCGTCGGCGGTGATCTGGTCTTTGTACCCCCCAGCCGCCTTACGGGTTTTATAGTTATAAAACCCTGACGCCTTGTCCTGAAGTTGGCGGAGCGAAACTCCCGGCTTCCTCCTCACCTCGGCCTTCGGCCTCGCTCGTCCTCAGCCGGGACTTTCTCGCTGGGCTAAACCTTCCCACGGCTTCGCCGACAGAACTTTCTACTCGACAGGACTCAGAGCCAGGTCTTGCTCTTCTTGAAGATCTGAGATTCTTCCTCTGCCCGCTTCGGGCAGTCCGACGCTTCGTCGGACCTTCATGCTTATCACGCGCATACTTCAGAGGAAGCCTCTGAAGTCTAAATCCTATAATTATCCTTAAAGAATCATAATCCTCTT
>CAYREO010000030.1:5180-21862 GCA_964423315.1 uncultured Eubacteriales bacterium
GAGTTCGCTAACCCATTGATTTAGAAACCCGGTACAAGTGCTTTCACCGGACGACTTTTAATTAATCACCGGACGACTTTTAATTAATCGGCCAGCATTATTGCTGTGTTCATTGCTGACCGAGTGAGCACTAATCGGTGAGAAGTGGTATTAGAGACCTGCCCATAAGGAAGGGACTAATTGTCTTTTAAGGCATTAGCGCGAGTGGCCTTTTCCAGCTTGTAAACACCGTTCTCTTTGATGCCCCAGGATTGAAGGAAGCCATCTCGAACCAGCAGGTCAAGATATTTGGCCAGCCGCTTAACTTGCTCCTGGAAGTCATCCAGCCGAGCCGCGCGCTTCCAGCCCATGATCCTGAACAACTGATCAAGTGACTTGATGGCCGGCACTCTGTCATTCCATCGCCAGGTCGCCCAGACCAACTGCTGAAGGCCACCCGGATAGGAAAGGAACTGGCGCGCTTTGTTGCCCTCGTTGGTGATCAACGAGTAACCGCCCGATGTGATGTCTTGCCAAAAGGCCAGCCCAACTCGCGACTTGAAGTAGAGCCGATAGGCTCGACGCTCTTCTCCTCTGCCCAGGCCCCGCTTCTTCTCTCCGCTCTTGACGACCTCAACGCCAGCAATATTGTCATAGGCCGTGAACTCATATTCCTTCCAATGATCATCAACCTTGACTCTCAACGTCCCCCCCACTTGGAAGATGACTGTCGGCAGGCGTTTGATGATCTTGTTAATGTTCTCTGACGACAGGTTCTTGCGGAGGATGCGATTGAAGTCATAGTCAGTAAACGTGATGTTCGGGAGCCAGAAGTCGCCTGAGTTCGGGTCTATGGCTTTGAGCAGTTCATGGACACCGATCAATTCATCCACAGAGCCGAACAAAGCGCCTAGTCGTAGATCAATGATCTTTGCGGCGGCGACGATCAAGGTCCAGCAGATTTGATGATCGAAGTGGCCAGAGTAGACGTCCATCCTGTCCTTGTTCCAGACTATCTCCTGCACACCTCGGGCCAAGGGCAGGGAACCTTTCCTCAGAGCCAAGTCGCGCTTGGCCTCAGTATCTTTATTCACGCTACACCTCCCACCGGGCAGACCACGGCCCGGAAGTCTCTTAAGAATGGTAAGAGTGGATGGGTCCTCAGATGCGTTAAAAGCGCATAAAGACTAGTCAGCCACCTCCTCTATATCCCCGAATCGCATCGATGGCGGTCTCCGTCGGCTGAATTCGCCGTCCCCCCCGCCTTTGAGCCGGCGAAGGCCGGGACCCGCGGCGGACCGGGTCAACGGATATTGACCGGGCGCATATTGCCGAAAGCCCAGCCCGTCACTTCGTTGAGCGAGGGGTGGATGATCATCGACCGGTAAATGGGCAGGAACGACCCGGCCTCGGGGCAGGCCCGCTCGGCCTTGGGCAGGAGCGCCGGGGCTTGGGTGACTTTTTCCGGCGCCAAGCAGGTGAAGCCGGCGTTCATGAGATAGACGAAGGGTTGGACCAGGATGTCCGCGTGGGGTCCGGCGACATGGGCTCCCAGGATGCGGTAGGAGCCGTCGATGACCAGCTTGACGAGCCCGTCGTCCGGGTCGCCCGGCTCGTAGCCCATGGCGTAACCCTTGGCGACGCTCGAATAGCGATTCACGGCGACATAGATCTCGCGCCCGGCTTGGACCGCCTCTTCCTCGGTCATCCCCACGCGGCCGATCTGAGGGTCGGTGTAAACCGCCCAAGGGACCGCCGAGTAATCGACGGGGATCTTCGACCCGGCGCCGGTGACCGGGCCGGGAGAGACGGGCTCGGGCGGGCCGAACAGATTGTGGATGAGGACCTCGGCGTCGTAGTTCGCCTTGTGGCGGAATTGGAAGCCGCCCGTCGCGTCACCGATGGCCCAGATCCCGGGCCGGGAGGTTTCGAGGTGCCTGTCGACGACGATCCATCCCTGTTTGTCGGTCTCGACGCCGGTCCTGTCGAGCGCCAGCGTGTCGGCGTTGGAGCGTCGGCCGACGGCGACCAGGATCTCCTCGGCTTCGACCTCGATGGTCTTGCCGGTCACGGCGTCCTCGGCGACGATCGTCTTCCCCCGCTTCGACGGCCGGGCGGCCACGACCTTGGCGTTGAGGCGGACGTCCATCCGGCGCCGGAAGGCCCTCTCGACAAGCCCGCTGATCTCCGGCTCCTCGGCCGCAAGCAGGCGGGGAAGCATCTCCAGAACGGTGACCTTGGTGCCCAGGGCGGAAAAGATGTGGGCGAACTCGGCGGCGATGATCCCTCCCCCGACAAGGATCAGGCTTTTCCAAGGCTTCTTCGGGAACTTCGGCCCGAAAAAGGTCTCTGTCGTGACGTAGCCCGCCTCCTCGATCCCCTTGATGGGAGGGATGGCCGAGCGGGCCCCGGGAGCGAGGACGAACTTCTCGCCCTCGAACTCCTCGGAGTCCGCACCGCTCTCGAGCCGGACCCGCATCCGGCGGTCGCCCGTGAACGTCCCGCGGCCGCGGTAAACGGTCAGGCCGTCCGTCCCCGCCAGGTTCTTTTCCATCCCGGCGCTCAGACCGATCTTGGCCCACATCCTTTTCGCGATGAGGTCCCAGTCGACGCTTTCGAGCTTTAACGAGACGCCGATCCTGCGGGCCCGCTCGGCCTGACGGACCATGTCGGCCGGCACGGTCAGGATCTTGGATGGGATACAGCCGCGGGTCAGGCACGTTCCCCCGATCTTCCCCGACTCGACGAGGGCGACCTCGAGCCCCCTCCGGAGCCCCTCTTCGACGATGAGCAGACCGGCCCCGGCGCCGACGACGACAAGGTCGAATCGCCGCGGGCCGCCGGCCGGGGCCCCATTGTCCCTGTGAGGTTCGGCGGGAGTCATAGGGCTGTTCTCACGCCCGAGACGTAAACGCTCTTGACCTCGAGGGTACCCGACTTCATCTCGACGAAGGGCTTGCCCTTTTTCAGCCCGACCGTCCCGAAGCCCGAGGCCGCCGCCAGGAAGGCCCGGAAATCGTCTCCGACGCGGGAGTCGATGTACAGGGCCTTGTCCACGGCGTCGTAGCGGACGCCTGTGAGCCCCTGGAGGAGGCCGTAGCTGCTGAGGGCCCGGGCGTACCAGTGACCGCACTCGTACTCGTTGAACGGATTGCGGACGGCGCCGTCGTAGCGGTCGCGGCAGACGCGGACGATCTCCAACCCTTCCTCGACCCGGCCCATGAGCATCAGGTGGGAAGCGACCTGGTATTCGATGCCCGTCCAGACCTCGTTGCTGTAGACGAACGGCAGGGCCAGCTCGCCGCCCCGCGGCCAGGTGCAGAGCAGGAGCCCGCCCTCTTTGCCCGCGGCGTATGAGGGGCGCTGCGGGTTGGCGAAGTCGCTCAGGTCGTGCTTGAGGTTGTATCTGTGGACGGCGAGGAGGTGGCTGCGGACCTTGCCGGGGTCGAGGAGGCCACCCACTCCGCAGACCTCGGCCATCCAGGCGCCGAGGACCCCGTCGGCGAGGCAGCCCGTCCCGTACTGGTACTTGGGCCCTTCCCGGTTGAGGAGCTCGACGGCGTCCTTGTAGCCCGGCCCGTTGGCCGAATAGTCGAGGGGCTGAAAGACCGCGTCCAGGCCCTCGGTCTGGATCTTCTGGAAGAAGTACTCGCCGTTCCAGAGCTCGGTCTCGAGAAAACGGACGCCCTTGGCGAGCAGGTCGCCGTAGCGGGAAACGTCCTCGCCGAGGGCCCGGCCCATCTCCATGGCCGCTTTGAGAGCCCCGAGATAGAAGCTGCTGCAGTGGCCGTCCGGGCCCCAGTACTCGATGTCGTAGGTGTTGTGGTGGGGCTCCTCGAGCACGCCGCGGCCGCGCGGGTCCCAGGTCGTGATGCAGTAGTCCAGGCTCAGCTTGACCTTGGGCCAGATCGCCGCTAGCCACGCGGTGTCGCCGGAGACGCGCCATTCCCGGTGGACTTTCATGATGCCCCCGAGCTGGCCGTCGGCCGCGGCGTGGAAGTCGTGGGCCACCGGCCGGATGGGCAGGGCCGAGCGGAAGGTCTGATGGCCGCGCTCGTCCTGGCTCTCGTTGAACTCCGTTTGACGAAGGCTCCGTTCGAGGTCCGGGAAAAGATGCGGCAGGGCCTGGGCGTAGTTCCAGACGTGGGTGCACGAGCCGTGGCAGCAGCCTCTTTCGTCGGAGCAGCCTTCGAAGCACCACAGGCGGCCGTCGGTCTGCCGGAGCACGGTCGGCGACTTGAGGATGGTCAGGTTGGCGGCGACGGCCTCGAGGACCTCGGGCGGCAGGGTCGAGTCGTAGAACGCGTCCCGGAAGGCCGCGGACTTTTCACGCAGGGCCTCGTAATGGGAACGCCAGTAACCGGCGACATCGTGGACGTCCTTGAACTTCCCGGCGTACCAGGGAACGTGAGTGGGCGAAGGTGAGGATGCGGCGGCGGGCCGCGGGGCTCCGGCGGGCTCGCGTCCGTAACGGAGCTCCGTGACCGGGACATGCCAGGCGATCATGACCCGGACGGTCTTGGCGGCCCCGGGTTCGATCGTCAAGGGGACGAAAAGCGACGCTCCCGGGCTGGGCCCTTCGAGCGGCGGATTGTCGACGGGGGCGGCCTCCTGGACATGCTTCCAGGCCAGGGTCAGCGCGTCCCACCAGCCGCCCCGGAACCAGCTGTGATCGACGACGGCACCCGGGTCGTCCACGAAGACGGCCAGGGCCCCGGCATCGGCCGGCCTCTCCTCGGTCCCGAGGTCATAGAGGACGAAGCCGCCCTTGATGGGCCCGATGCCGTCGCGCCTGGAACCCGTGGCCATGAAGTTCTTGGCGTTGTAGGAGAAAAGGGCCTCGACCGTCTTGCGGCCGGGGTTGCGGAACGTGTACTCGAGGCTTCCGACGGGGAGGCTCGAGTCGTCGGCGTCGCCGGGGATGAACGGGCTCCAGCCGGTCAGGGACACCTCGAGCGGGATGGCCGGATCGTCGAGGTCGATCGTGGCGAAGGGGAAGCGAGCTGAGAACGAGGCTTTCCCGAAACGGGGAAGCCCGAAGCTCGCTCCGGAGGCGCCGTTGCCCGTGCCGGCGGCCCCGAACAGCTTCCAGCCCGGCACCGGCCCCTCCAGGACGCGGGCCGTATTCGTCCGGCCTTTGACGGTGATGGCGGCGAAGACGCAGGGCTCGTTCGTGAACTTCAGCACATTGCGGACGGACATGTGGGAGACGGCTCCCGTGCCCTCCAAGCAGAACATGCCCGCCCCGATGCCGCCGATGGGAAACGCCATGCGATTGAGATGGGGGCCCTCGTAGGGGCCGTTGTAGGCCCTCTTGAGGGCCGCGCTCTTCCCCGACGTACAGGCCGCCGGGACGAACGCCGCGATGACCGCCAAGATCAGACCCAGACCAAAAGCCGAACGCCAACCGTTTTTTCTCACCGGAGCCCTCCTCGGATTTTATCTCAGATCTCTTCGAGGAATTTTTCAGTCGTCAGCCCGGCTCTAGCGATGAGCGCTCTCAGAGTCCCCCTTGCTACTTCCGAATGATCCGGCACAGAAAGAGTCGCTATATGCCCTTCTTTGGTCAGGATGATATGGCTCCCTTTTCTGCGGGCGACTTCCCAGCCCAGCTTTTTGAAGGCTTTAACGACTTCCCGGGGCTTGAGGACCGGCAATTCCGGCATGATCGCCTGGTCTTAGGCTCTAATCTCGACCTGTTTGACGGTCACTGTCAAGGGCATGCCCTTTCCCGCGCGGACTTCCAAGCACTCTTTGATAGCCATCTGGATGTTCTTCTCAGCCTCGCGCATCGTCTTTCCCTGGCTGACACATCCGGGGATCGCCGGGCACTCGGCGATGAACATGCCGTCCTCATCCTGAGTTATGGTCACGAAGAACTTCATGTCCTTTTTCCCTTCGTCTTTATGCTCATTATGACAAACTTAGGAGGCATTTACAACAGCCCGGGTACCGGCCTCGATCCGGACGATATGGACCTTGGGGGTCTTCCCGGTCGCGGCCTCGTAGTCGCGGGCGACGCGGGCCTCGAACTCGGGGACGGCATCGGCCTCGACGAGGTTGATCGTACAGCCGCCGAAGCCCGCACCCATCATCCGCGCGCCCAGGACCCCGGGGACCTGGAGGGCGGCCTCGACGAGGGCGTCGAGCTCGGCGGAGCTGACCTCGTAGCCGTCGCGCAGGCCGGCGTGGGAGGCGTTCATCAGCGCGCCGAAGGCGGCGAAGTCGTTCCGGCGCAGAGCGTCCGCGGCCTCTTCGACCCGGGCGTTCTCCCTGACGACGTACTCGCACCGCTTGAAGACGATGGGGTCGAGCTCGTCCTTGTGCTCCCGCAAGAGATCGAGGCTGACATCGCGCAGGCTTCGGATCGCGGGTTCGTGGGCCCGGAGGGCATCGACCCCGGCCTCGCACTGGCCGCGTCGGACGTTGTATTCCGAGCCGGCCAGCTCGCGCCGGACCAGGGTATCGGCCACGACGATCCGCAGGTCCGGGCGCTCGAACGGCAGGCGCTCGAATTCGAGGGACCGGCAGTCGAGCTTGAGGACGCTTTGCGCCCGGCCGTGGATGTTGATGAACATGTCCATGATCCCGCAGCGTAGCCCGACGAACTCGTTCTCGGCTTTCTGGGCCAGCGTGACGAGGGTCAGGTCGTCGAGATTGAGGCCGAACAGAGCGTTGAGGGCGAAGGCCAGGCCGCCCTCGATGGCCGCCGACGAGGACATCCCGGCGGCGATGGGGACGTCGCCGCCGAAGACGCAATTGATGCCCCCGATGCGGTGGCCGGCGAGGAGGAACTGGTCGAGGACGCCCTGGAGGTAGTCGGGCCAGCGGAGGGGCGAGCGGTGAAGGGCGCCGAGCTCGCAGCGGAATTCCTGATCGAAGTCGACGGCGACGAAGTGGCACGTCGCGTCGGCGCGGGGAGCGACGGCGAAGGCGATGGCCTTGTCCGTGGCCCCGGGCAGCACGAACCCTTCGTTGTAGTCGGTGTGCTCGCCGATCAGGTTGACCCGCCCCGGCGAGACGACGAGGAGGGGTCTGCCGCCGAAGTGCCTCGCGAACCTGTCGGCGACGAGCGGGAGAGGACCGTTCATCGTGGCTCCATGTTACTTCAGCCGGACCTCGAAGGTCTTCTTCTCGACCGGGGCGATGACGCTCTTGTCGATCCGGCGCGAGAGGTCCTCGGTGTCCTTGAACCGGCACACGGGCAGGACCCAATGGTATTTGACGTAGTGGTGGCTTTCGGGGCCGCTCCCTCCGCCCTCGCGGGCGATGGGCTGGACGGGCACCGCGGGCAGGTAGTGGACGACGGCATCGAGGGTCTGGGCGATGCGCCGGTCGTCCGTGAGGTCGGCGATGATGAAGCGCGACATCCGGCCCAGCGTCTTGACCGTCTCGTTCATGTCCCGCGGGCCGGGAACGTCGAAATCGAGGACGAGCGGCGAGTACTCGCAGCGCCTCAGGGCGCCCTTGATGATCTCGAGGACGGGCTTGCGCTCCGGCGGGAAGCGGCCCATGACGAGGACCGTGTTGAGGGACACCGCAAAGACGTCGTGCCGCGAGCTCCGCTGATGGAGGAGCATGCTCACGAGCTGGGCCGTCGGGAGGTTGTCCACGGCCAGGACCGGTTGCTGGGGCGGCATGATGTCGAGGTCCCGCTGGCGAGCGTCCCGGAGGTCGACGTCCCAGAGCGAGATGCCGCAGACCGAGCAGTTGTCGATGACCGCCTTTTCCAAGTTCGTCCGCAGCAGGTTCGCGAAGCAGAGGTTGGCGTTCGAGAGGTTGGCCGCCCGGAGGTTGGTCCGTTCGAGGACGGCTTCCTGAAGGTTGGCCGCGTCGAGGTCGGCCTCGGTGAGATCGGCCTCGGTGAGGTCGGCCTTGAAGAACGAGGCCTGGCGCAGGACGGCCCGGGTCAGGTTGGCCCGGAAGAGCGAAGCCTGGCCGAAGTTGGCCCCCTCGAGCCGGGCTTCGATGAGGCTCGCTCCGCTGAGATTGGCCTTGATGAGGAAGGCATGGCCGAGGTCGGCGGCGTTGAGGTTGGCTCCGGCGAGGTCGGCCTGGCTGAGGTTGGCCTTGACGAGCGTCGCCCGGTTGAGGTCGGCCCCGCAGAGGCTGGCCCCGAAAAAGCGCGCCCGGGTCAGGTTGGCCCCGCAGAGGCTCGCCCCCTCGAGGCGGGCTCCGCTGAAGTCGGCTTTGGCCAGATTGACCCCGGCGAGGTTCGCGTCCCGGAGGTCGGCCCCGGCGAAGTCGGGCAGGACCCGGGTGTTTTTGCGGCGCCAGTCGTTCCAGCGGCCGGAGGGGGCCTTGACCATCTCGAGGTGGGCTTCGTTGGCCATCGCCGTCATTGTAGGGGCAGGGCGCGAGCCTTGTCAATTTTCTTCAGGGGCTCTTATTGCCGCACGGGGCGTATTTCGGTATAATACCGCCTTACAACATCACGCAGGGTTCAAGCGTAGCGAATTGGCTTTCCCTTTCGGACAAAGCGTTCCCTCCAAAGGCCCTCTCGTCGTGTTTCATTTGAATTTGTAAAGGAATCGATATGCTGTTCCGTGACGCGCCCCTGGACCCCCGGCTCCTCCGCGACATCGCCGACCGCGGCTATGTGGAGATGACCCCCGTCCAGGAAAAAACATTGGAGAAAACGCTGCGGGGCGAGGATGTCGCCGTCCAGTCCCAGACCGGGACGGGGAAGACCGCGGCCTTCCTCATCACCATCTACCAGAAGTTCTACGCGGAAGGGCGGGAGAAAAGGAAGATGGCCCTGGTCATCGCCCCGACGCGCGAGCTGGCCGCGCAGATCGAGACCGAGGCCCGGTTGCTCGATCCGCGGGGAGAGTTCCGCATCGGCTGTTTCTACGGCGGCGTCGGCTACGACCGGCAGATCAAGAAACTCACCGAGGGGCTCGACCTCGCTATCGGGACGCCGGGCCGGATGCTGGACCTGGCCGACCGCGGCCTGCTGAAGCTCAAGGACATCGGTGTCCTGGTCATCGACGAGGCTGACCGGCTGTTCGACATGGGCTTCCTGCCCGATCTCCGGAAGCTTTTACGGAGGATGCCTCCGCCGCACGCCCGCCAGAGCATGCTCTACAGCGCGACGCTCAATCTTCTTTCGCAGTCCATCGCCTACGAGCACCTCAACAACCCGGCGACGATCCGCATGACCCCCGAGCAGGTCACGGTGGACGGCGTCGTCCAGGAGCTCTACTGCGTCAAGAGCCACATCAAGGACAATCTCCTGCTCGGGATCCTGCTGCGGGACAAACCGCGAAACGCCCTCATCTTCACCAATATGCGGCACACGGCAGAGTCCCTGTCGCGGCGGCTCAAGCTCAACGGCTATTCGACCCGGCACCTGACCGGCGACCTGACCCAGGCCGAGCGGGAGCGCGTCCTCGAAGATTTCAAGAGCGGCAAGTTCCCGTTCCTGGTGGCGACCGACGTGGCCGCCCGGGGATTGCACATCGAGGGCTTGGAGATGGTCGTCAATTACGACCTGCCGCAGGACGCCGAGAACTACGTCCACCGCATCGGGCGGACGGCGCGGGCCGGCAAGACCGGCAAGTCGGTGTCGTTCGCCTGCGAAAAGTTCGGCCAGCACCTCGACGCCGTCGAGGGCTACATCGGCCAGAAGATCCCGGTCGTGGAAGCGACCTTCGATCTCTTTGCCAGGGACAGAAGCGTGGGCGCGCCTCCGCCGCCGGAGCGCGAGAGACGGTCGGCAGGGCGGTCGCGCGGGAGGTCGGGAAGCGGCCGGGCAGGAGGCCGTTCGGGTGGACGGTCGAGCGGCTCGGGAAGCTCCGGTCATCGGGGCGACTCGAGAGGCGGGGGAGGCCGCGGCGGTTCGAACAGGTCCGGAGGATCAGGCGGCCCCCGCGGCTCCTCGGGTCAAGGGGGTCGCGGGTCGAGCGGCGGGCACAGCCGCGGCCCGTCCTCAGGTCACTCCAGGTAGCCGGGGCGGTTGGCCCGGTCTGGTTCAGGGGGGATAAGAGTGGCAGCGCTACGGGGATTCGAACCCCGGTCTGATGGCTGAGAACCACCTGTCCTAGGCCTCTAGACGATAGCGCCGCGGGGAGCACCATTGATACCAGATTCCCCCCGGGCTGTCAACCGCGCGCCCTCCGCCGACGAGCCGGTCGACCCAGCCGTCGGCCTGAAGGCGGACCCCCTCCTCAGCGGACCACGAACTCGAAGGACTTGGTTAGGAAGGTATTCTTGAAATGGTCCTTCAGGGTGAACGTGTAGGTGTACTTACCGGCGGGGATGTCCCGGATGCTGTTGGTGATATAGAAAGGGATCACGGGCGTCGGGAAACCCTTGTTGTAATCCACCCATCCGTTCCGCTGGAAAATGACATCGCCGTCGGCATCCTTGATCTCGACGTCCTGCGTGAGCTTGATCCAATACTCGCGGCCCTGCTCGTTGACGCCGAAACCCTCGGGCTCGATGTAGACGAGCAAACGCTCGCCCGCCTTCAGCTCGAACCCCGTCTTGGCGTCGTAATCATTGTAGTCCCGGACCTCGTCGCACAGGAAGAGCTTGAAAACGGAGAGCGGCATCTGCTGCCTGACCTGCATGATGGCCTTGGCCAGGAGCCGGAGGGATTCCGAGGAGTTCCCCTGCTTGAACGTGCTCAAGGCCTGTTTCAAAGTCTCCTCGATCTGGGCCGGGGTGACCGTCGTCTGGCTCCCGTCGGCCGGCTTGGCCGAGCCGATCGAACCCACGGTGGATAAAGCCAATAAGACGAGCAGGAAAAGCCCGATGCGGTTAATGGAGTGCATGGTCCCTACCTCCTTGACAGGACTATCCTTGCGGCGGCCGGACATCCGCCCGGAGGTATCCCGCGGCTTTCAGGCCCCCCGGGAGCTTCGGCCCTGTCCTTTGCCTCATAGAGTTATTTTTATCCCCCCGAAAGACCGATGTCAATAGCCGCCGGGTTCATGGCCGCAACGCTCATGATGAGGCCGGCAAAAGGATTGTTACGAGATGCGCCCAACCATCCCTCCGCCCGCTTTTGCTTGCCAGTTGACACATTGGCCCTCCGGGCATAGTTTGTAATGGGCGGCGAGATGGCGCTCGATCTCAGTGTTCCTAAGGAGTTCCGGGGACTTCTGCGCCTCGGGACGTGTTCCTGGAAGTACGACAGCTGGAAGGGGCTCGTCTACGAGCCGAACAAGACCTATCGGGCCGACGATTATCTCGCCGACTACGCGAAGCACTTGGATTCGGTCGAGGTCGACCAGTGGTTCTGGAGCCTGTTTCCCGGCGGGGTGCGACTGCCCGATCCGGACGCCGTGCGCCGCTATGCGAAGAGCGTCCCGGACGATTTCGTTTTCACGGTCAAGGCCCCGAACTCCCTGACGCTGACGCATTATTACGCCAAGCAG
Organism: uncultured Eubacteriales bacterium; assembly: GCA_964423315.1. Taxonomy (GTDB): domain Bacteria; phylum Acidobacteriota; class Aminicenantia; order Aminicenantales; family Saccharicenantaceae; genus RBG-16-66-30. The sequence goes on from CAYREO010000030.1 coordinate 16,544, forward strand.
GCGGCGCCGCATGCGGCCTTCGCCGGAAAGCCGAACCCCTATTTCCTCGACCTCGGCCTGCTCAGGCGGTTCCTCGAGGTCCTCTCCCCTCTCCGGTCGAAGCTCGGGCCGATCATGTTCCAGTTCGAATACCTCAATAAGAACAAGATGCCGGCCAAGGAGGAGTTCTTCGAGCGCTTCGGGGCGTTCATCGACGGGGCGCCGAAGGGGTACCAGTACGCCGTCGAGATCCGAAATCCGAACTACTACTCGCCAACGTTCTTCAGCTTCCTGAAGGATCAAGGCCTCGGATTCGTCTATCTTGACGGATACTACATGCCGCCCATCGGACAGGTGTTCGAGAAGCACAAGCCGGAGACGGCCTCGTTCCAGGTCGTGCGGCTCCACGGCGGGGACAGGCTGGAGATCGAGGAGGAGACGGGCGAGATCTGGGACAGGATCGTCGCCCCCAAGCCCGGGGGTCTCGAGGCCGCGGCCAAGATCGTCCGAGCCAACGCCAAGAAGCGGGTCCTGACGTACCTCAATCTGAACAATCACTATGAGGGCAGCGCGCCGATCTCGCTCCGACGCTTTCTGGACGCTCTGGCCGGGAAGAAGACCGACGTCGCGCCGATCTAGATGCGTCGGCCGGCCAGCATGAGCTTGGCCGCGGTTTCGCCTCCGTTGATCCTGTAGAGCATCGGCTGGGGCCGGTCCAGTCCCTCGACGAACTCGGGCGTTCCTTCCCAGCGGTAGTTGAGGATGTTGGCGTAGTCGGAGAAGTGCTGCCAGCGGCGGCGCGGCAGGCCGGTGACCATGTGGAAGTGATTGGCTGGCATGCCCATCTTGGCCTGGCTCGCGGGGACGTGATCGAAGGTCAGGAAGGTGTGGGGCCAGGTGTAGTCGGAGGCGTGGCAGACGCGCTCGGCGAGGGGTGCGGGAAGCTCGACCGACTGGGCCTCGTCCTGGACCATGGTGAACATGCCCGAGAGGTCCGAGTAGGCGACTCGGCCGGCCAGACCCTTGATGCCCTTGGGCGAAAGATAGCTGACCGAGAAGCCCAGGCCGGGGAAGTAGTACTCGACAGCCTTGAACAAGAACCATTTTTCGCCGTAGTCGAGCGAGCCCGAGCCGGAGTTGTCGCCGTCGATGAAGCCGCGCTCCATCCAAGGCTCGTTGAGGAAGGGGCGGAGATCGAGGCCGAGCTCGCGCGCGTTGCGCTCGATCTCCCAGGGCTCGTAGACCTTGCGGAAGTCCATGAAAAGAGTGGGCTTGCCGCCGGAGAGCCAGCAGTAGGCGATCATCGTCAGGAGGGCCTGGATGTCGTTCTCCGTGGCGAAGGGGACGACGGTCTTGCGGCCGGTGTGGTCCTCGGTCGAGTTGAAGAGCGACTCGGCGATGTCGGCCGTCGTCAGCGGGATGCCGCGGCGGTCCGAGCCCCAGGCGAGCTGGCTCGTCCATCCGCCCCCGACGGCGTTGACGTCGTTCATATAGTTGCGGATGATGAGGTAGAGCGCCAGGCCTTCGTCGAGCTTGGCCTTGTCGGCGGCCGAGAGGGGGCGGGGCTTGGCGGGCTTGCCGGTCAGGATGGCCCGGCCGTGTTTCTTGACGTCTTCGGTGTCGGTGAAGATGCGATCCCTGAACTTATGGTTGACGACCCAGTCGCGGAGGGCCGCGAGCTCGGCCGGATCGTAGCCGCCTTTCCTGTGGAGCATGTCGGCGAAGAGCTTCATCGACTCGCGGGTGCTCTCGAGGCCGAAGAAGCGGCGGGCGGCGTGGACGTGGTTGAGGGCCGTTTCCATCTGCATGGAGTCGGTGTCGACGGCCAGGAAGCGGCGGCCCTGGAGGGCGACGCGGGTGAGCATCGCATAGGCCAGGTCGACGATCTCGTCCTGGGTCTTGCGGTCGAACTCGGGGTTCTGGCCGGTCTCGGGCATGGACCCGATGACCATGGGGCAGAGGCGACCGGTCTGGGCGTAGGCGCCGACGAGGGCGTCGATGCCGACGACCCCGGGCTTGGGGGCGTTGTTCCCGCCGACACAGGCGATGGGCGTCGAGGGGGCGAAGTGGGCGGTCACGGCCATGGCCGTCTTGCCGGGGAAGAACCAGGTATCGGGGACGATGAGCAGGGCGCCGGCGCCGGCCTCCTTGAGCTCGCGGGCGGCGGCGTCGGCCGTGCGCTCGCTATCGACGAGGGCCGAGCAGAAGAAGACGTTGGGAGGGCCGCCGTCGGGCAGACGGAGGCGCTTGGCGAGGAGGGCGGCGGTCATCTTGCCGATGTTGAAGGCCCGGGACCGCGACTGCTCGTCGATGCGGGGGTCGCAAGGGACGAAGATCCCGAGCGTCGGGGCGTTGGATTTTCTTTTTCCGGCGAAGGGCATGGCTCCTCCTTGCTGTCGGGGGCGTTCGGGCGCGCGAGCGGCGGGAACGGCCCTAAATGTATTCGATGGTCGCGGGCGGTTTGGAGGTCAGCTCGTAGGCCACCCGGGTGACCTCGGGGATCTCGGCCGTGATGCGGTGGGCCATATTGACAAGGATGTCGAACGGGACGGGGGTCGGCTCGGCGGTCATGGCGTCCTTGCTCTCGACCGAGCGGATGATGATGATGTTCCCGAAGGCCCGTCGGCCGTCGATGACCCCCGTGCCCCGGTCGTTGAGCAGGACGGCGAAGGCCTGGAAGGGCTTGAGGGCGGCGATCTCCTGCTCGACGATGACGGTCGCGGCGCGGACCAGGGCCACGCGCTCCGGGGTCACCTCGCCGATGACCCGGGTGGCCAGGGCCGGGCCGGGGAACGGCATGCGGGCGTAGATCGACTCGGGCAGGCCCAGTTCCTTGCCGACCAGGCGGACCTCATGCTTGAAGAGCTCCTTGAGGGGCTCGACGACCTTGAAGCCGAAGCCCTCGTCGGGGTCGATGCCGATCTGTTCGAGGATGTTGTGCTGGGTCTTGAGGCCCTTCTGGGTCTCGATGATGTCGGCGGCGATCGTCCCCTGGACGAGGAAGCGGGCTTGGCTGCGGAGGACCTCGCGGCCGAAGGCGCTGTAGAAGGCGTAGCGGAAGGCCTTGCGCTTCTCCTCGGGATCGGTCTTGCCGGCCAGGGCCGTGAAGAATTCCTGGGACTTGTCGACGATCTCGACGTTGATGCCCAGGTCCCCGAAGATCTTGACGACCTGCTCGGGCTCGCCGGCCCGCATCAGGCCGGTGTCGAAGAAGATGGATTTGAGCTGCGGTCCGAGCGCGCGGTGGGCCAGGACGGTGCAGGCGGAGCTGTCGACGCCGCCCGAGAGAGCCGAGATGGCCTTGCCGTCGCCGACGGTCTTGCGGATCTCCTCGACCTGGGTCTCGATGAATTTCCGGACGTTCATGCCGGCCTCCCTGCGGTGATTTGCCTCATCATACCGATTTGATAAGAGGGGGTCAAATCGCAGAGGGGGTCAAATCTCCAATCATTAAATATTCAATCATTGACAGGCTACAAGGAAAGCCCGCTGATGAAGAATATTTAATGATTGGAGATTTGACCCCCTCTTGACCCCTTCTGCGGGGGGTGAGGCATCGCCGCCGGCGGCGAGACGGGAGGAGGGAAAATCACCCGCCGGTTAGCCGGGGGCGGGGATTGACCGCGGGTTCCTCCCCTGCGACGATGGGTCCATCGCAAGGAGGGCCTTCATCCAAGGCTACTGCGATCAACGGAGCGGATCAACGGGGATTCCTCTCCAGGCCCTCCTTGCATCCTTTCCTCCTGATTCCTTTCCCGGCGGTCCCGAGGGGGGCCGCTCCATATGCCGTTGAAGCGGTCCGGCCTTTGAGATAGGATAGCCCTCCGACCGAGAGAAGGAGGTCCCCATGAAGACGTTCCGCCGCATCCGGACGGTCTTGGCCTTTGTTTTCGCGACGACGCTCGTTCCGGCCGCGCTCTTGCCCCAGACGGCGCTCGAAAAGAAGGTCCGGGCGCTCACCGACCGGCTGACCCCGGAGCTCATCGAGATCCGGCGTGACCTCCATGGCCATCCGGAGCTGGCCTACCGGGAGACGCGGACCTCGGCCATCGTCGCGGATTATTTCCGTAAGCTCGGCCTCGAGGTCCGCACGGGCTACGCCGAGACGGGCGTGCTGGGCATCCTCAAGGGCGGCAAGCCCGGCCCCGTCCTGGCCATGCGCGGCGACATGGACGCCCTGCCCATCACCGAGGAGACGGTCCTGCCGTTCGCTTCGAAGGTTACGACCATTCTGGACGGCCGCGAAACCGGCGTCATGCACGCTTGCGGGCATGATATCCACACGACCCTTCTGCTGGGGGTGGCGGCCGTCCTTTCGGCCCTGAAGGCCGACGTGCCCGGGACGATCGTCTTCGTCGCCCAGCCCGCCGAAGAGGTCGAGAACGGAGGGGCCAAACGGATGATCGAGGACGGGGCCTTCAAGGATCTCGTCCCCGAGGCTTTCTTCGCCTTCCACGTCGACGACACCCTCAAAGCGGGCAAGATCGGCACCACGTCGGGCTTCTCGTCGGCCAACGTCGACGGCTTCGATCTGACCATCCTCAGCAGCGGCGGTCACGGCGCCAATCCCGATTCGTGCGTCGATCCCATCGTCGTCGGGGCGCGGATCGTCACGGCCTTGCAGGTCATGATCTCCCGGGAGATCGGGGTCCATGACCACACGGTCATCACGGTCGGCTCCTTCCACTCCGGAACGGCCCGCAACATCATCCCCCGCTCAGCCCGCCTCGAGGCCACGGCCCGGAACTACGGTGAGGAGCAGAGAATATTCCTCCGCGACAGGATCACCCGGCTCATCTCCGGCATCTGCGCTTCGGCCGGGGCGGACTTCGAGCTCGACTACAAGCTCGGCACGCCCTCCGTCTACAACGACCCGGCCCTGACCGCCTCCGCTCTGCGGACGGCCGAGCGCGTCCTCGGCGGCAAATCGGCCATTGTCGAACAGAAGCCCGAGATGGGCGGCGAGGATTTCAGCTATTTCGGCCGCCTGGCGCCGGCCGTGATGTTCGGCCTGGGCGTCGTACCGCAGCACCTCGAATCGACCTCGGTCCACTCCCCGACCTTCATCGCCGACGAGGCCGCCATCCCCATCGGCGTCAACCTCATGGCCAACATCCTCCTCGATCATGCCTTGGCTGACACAGCGCGCAGATTAAAAAAGAGATAGCCACTCCGACAGGCCTCTTTTTCGGCTCTATCGCGTTTTTCCAAGGCCGAAAAATTGGAGTTGGCTCGACCTGCCCCAATTGGTTCTACTAAATTTCTAAAGATGATTTTTTTCGGCCAAGGTTCATCGCAAAAATGAGTACCTGGGATTGATAAGAAGGGGGCATCCGGTTA
>CAYREO010000031.1:0-14690 GCA_964423315.1 uncultured Eubacteriales bacterium
CTTCCGGGGCTCACAGGAACGAATCCTGTCGATAGATGTCCCCCCTTGCCCCCCAGACCCCCGGGAACCAGTCCCGACGGTTCCCCCGTCGGCGGCCGACGGGTCCCCCTCCGCTATGGGGGTCTTCAGGGGGGCATCTATCGCCATCCCATAATCCCTGATGCCCGGAAACGGGAGAAGAACCTTATTATGAATCCGAATCAGACGACGACGCGGGGCAGGAGGGGATTGATGCGGGCCAGGATCTCGTAGTTGATCGTTCCGGCCCACCCGGCGAGGTCGTCGGCCGTCAGCCGCTCCCGGCCGTCGGCCCCGATGAGGGTCGCCTCGTCCTCGAGCCGGCAGCCGGGGACGTCCGTGACGTCGGCGACGATGAAATCCATGGCCACCCGCCCCCGGACCGGCGCCCTCTTCCCGCGGACGAGGACGTGGGCCACGTTGGACAGGCCCCGGTCGTAGCCGTCGAAGTAGCCGACGGGGATGACGGCCAGGACGGTCGGGCGGGTCGTCCGGTACGTGCAGCCGTATCCGATCGAGGATCCGGCCGGGACCTTCTTGACCTGGGCGATGCGGGCCTTCCAGGAAAGGACGGGGACGAGCGACACCGGCCTTTTGTTCATCATCAGGCAGGAGAGATAGGTCTCCTTCGACGGCCAGAGCCCGTAGAGGCCGATCCCGACGCGGGCCATGGTCATCTCGGGCTCGGGAAAGAGGATGGTCGAGGCCGTGCAGGACATGTGCCTGACGGGGATGCGGATCCCCTCTTCCGCCAGCCGGCGGCAGGCCGAACGGTAGGCCTCGATCTGGAGGCGGGGATAGTCGTGCTTGGTCGTGTCCTCGATGTTGGCGAAGTGGGAGGACAACCCTTCGAACACGAGGCCGGGGCGGCTCTTGATCTCCCGGGCGAAGGCCGCCGCTTCCCGCGGCTGCACGCCCTGGCGCCAGGTCCCCGTTTCGACCTTGATATGGAGCCGCACGCTCCGGCCGTGCTTGCGGGCCAGCGTGCCCAACCGCCGGACCGTCTCGCGGTTGTAGACGGTCAGACGGAGGTCCCTGCGCACGGCCTCCTCGAGCGCCCCGAACGGGACGTAACCGAGGACGAGCACGGGGGCCGTCACGCCCGCCGCCCTCAGCGCCGCGCCCTCCTCCACGGAGTGGACGCCGAGCCAATCGACCCCGTTCTCGAGGGCGATCGCCGCGACCTCGAGCAATCCGTGGCCGTACGCGTTGGCCTTGACGACGGCGCAGAATTTTCTCTTCGGACCGATCAGACGGCGGAACTCCTTGATATTGTGGACAAGGGCCGATCGCCGGATCTCGATGCGGGAGACGAACCCGGCGGCCGGTCCCTTGGACGCCGTCACGGCCGGGCCTCACGCACACGGCCGAGGTCGACGAGACCCGCGAGGCGCTCCTCGAGAAGGATCGTATCCTCCCGTTCGACACCCGTGGAAATAACGGCGACCGGGGTCTCGATGAGGTCCTCGACGGCCTTCATATAGTCCTTGAAAGTCCGCGGAAGGTCCTCGAACCGGCGGGCCTTGCGGACCGAATCGGACCAGCCCGGGAACGTCTGGTAGACGGGCGAGACCTTTTCCAGGACCCAGGGCTCGGAGGGGAAATCCCGCAGGACCTCTCCTTTATAAAGGTATCCCGCGCAGATCTTGACCTCCCCGACGGTCTCCAGGACGTCCGGCTTGGTCATGGCGATCCGGTCGACGCCGTTGACCCGGCAGGCGTAGCGCACGGCGACGGCGTCGAACCAGCCGCACCGGCGGGGCCGGCCCGTCGTCGCCCCGAACTCGTCGCCCCGCGAGGCGATGGCCCGGCCGGTCTCGTCGTGGAGCTCGGTCGGGAACGGCCCCCCGCCGACGCGCGTCGTGTAGGCCTTGGTGATGCCGAGCACGGTATGGACGGACCTCGGGCCGATGCCCAATCCGGTGCAGGCCCCCCCGGCCGTCGAGCTCGAGGAGGTGACGTACGGATAGGTCCCGTGGTCGAGATCGAGCAACACACCCTGGGCGCCTTCGAACAGGACCCGCTTCCCGGCCTTCATTTGCTCGTGAAGGAGCAGAGAGACATCCCGGACATAGGGCGAGAGCCGCCGGCCCCAGTCCTCATATTCGCGGCGGATGGCGGCGGCGTCCAGGGGCGGAAGGCCCAGCGCACCGAGGACCCGGTTCTTGACCTTGACGTTCTCGACGATCTTTTCGCTGAGCACACCGGCGTCCAGGAGGTCCCCGACGCGGACACCCCAACGGGCGGCTTTGTCCTCGTAGGCCGGCCCGATCCCCCGGCAGGTCGTTCCGATCTTCTTTTCGCCCCGGCCCTCCTCGCCGGCCCGCTCGAGAAGCGGGTGCCAGGGCATGATGAGGTGAGCGTTCCGGCTGACGGCGAGCCTAGCGGGGTCGACCCGGACGCCCAATTCCTCGAGGCCCTCGACCTCCCGGAAGAAGGCCTGCGGCGAGATGACCAGGCCGTTGCCGATGATGCAGAGCGTCGAAGCATGGAGGATCCCGGACGGGATGAGGTGGAGGACGATCTTGCGTCCCCCGACGTAGACGGTGTGGCCGGCGTTGTGGCCGCCTTGATAGCGGGCCACGGCATCGAAAGCCGGCGTCAAGAGATCGACGATCTTGCCCTTGCCTTCATCCCCCCATTGGGTCCCGAGAACGAGCAGGTTGGCCATGCCTTGTCCTTTGTCCGTCGATGTCCCTCAAAAGGCCAGGGCGGCCTGGACCTTGAGAGCCTTGTCCCGCAGGTCGAGGTCCCTGTCCTTGTCCCAAGCGTATTCGAGCTTGAGGAAGACGTTCGTCGACAGGACCCAGCGCAGGCCCAGGGTCCAGCGGATCCTGTCCATCGGCAGCCGGCCTTCCTGATAGGCGTCCTCCGCCTTGACTTTCTGGAAGCTTCCCACCGGCTGAACGTTGCGGAAGCCCATGAGCATCCAGATCGCATAGCCTTCCGACCAGCCCTTCTCGAAACCCTCGGGATTGTCGATAAGCCCCTTCGCGTATTCCCCGTGGACCTCCCACTGGGCGGTCACCCACGCGACGTCCACCCCTTTGAGGACGATGTCGCGCTCTCCCTCGCTGTCATGCTTCCCCGAATAAAGGGAAGCCCCGACGCGGATGTCCGATCCCAGAGCGAGACCGATCCGTCCGCCCTTGGCCCAATCCGTATTGTTGTCGCGCATCTGCTGGCCCGATCCCAGGCCTTCGGCGCCGTCAAATCCGCGTCCCAGATAGCCCGCGTAGGACAGGACGCCGATCACCCCTTCGGTGATGAGGCCGGCGTCCCGCCACCTCGCCGGATAGGCGGCCTCCAGAGGGAGCGGCCGGCTGATGAGCGGCGTTTCATGGGCCCGGCCGGCGCGGTTGTAACTGCCGAAAGGCACGAGATAGAGGCCCGCCTTGACCGTGAACGCCGGCGATGGCAGGAAACCGACCCAGGCCTGGTCGAGCTCGAAGGTCGGGACGTCCCGGGCCTGGACCTCGAGGGTGAACCCGAACCTCTGCCCGACCCGGCCGGCGGCCAGGAAGCCGGCCAGGAGATCCTCGATGCTCCCCGCCGGGGGAGCGTTCTCCCCGCGGGCCTTGACATAGTCGAGAGAGACGTAGCCTCCGAAATCGACCTGGCCGAGGGCGGGGGCGGCCAGCATCGTGACCGCCAGGGAGAGCGCAAGAAGATGTTGTCTCATGGTCTTCAGATCCCGGAGAGATCGAACCCCTCTTCGAGGAGCTCGTTCTTGACGTGCGAGACGTCTTTGGACGCGGCGACGAGCCGGGCGATCTCCGCGGCCCCTTTCTTCGTCCCCATCCAGATGGCCCCGACGATCCGTCCCCCGCGGAGGACGACCTTTTTATAGATCCCCTCCTCGGAGGCCTTTCGCGTCAGGACCTCGAACCCGGGGCCGTCCGGGACGGCGATGCCCGCCGAGGTCACGAACAGCCCGACGACCTTCAGGGTCGCCGAAGGGACCGTCCCTTCGTAAGGCAGGTCCATGTTCAGCATGTTGTGGGCGGCCGCCCGGCACTGCTCGAAGGCCGCCGGGATGAGCCCGTACACCCGGCCGCGATGCTCGGCGATGTCGCCGGCCGCGAAGATGCCCGGCCGGCCGGCGCGCAGCCGGTCGTCGACGACGACCCCCCGTCCGACCTTCAGACCGGCGTCCCCGGCCAGCCTCAGGTCGGGCTTGACCCCGGCGGCGCAGACGACGAGATCGGCCTCGATCCCCTCCCCGCCCTCGAACCTCAGGCCGCGGGCCTCGTCGTCCCCCAGGATCTCCTCGGTGACCGTCCCGAGCCGGACGGCGATCCCCGTCCTCTCGATCTGACCCTTGAGGATGTCCGCGGCCTCGGCGTCGAGCTGGCGCGGCAGGAGACGGTCGAAGACCTCCACGACTTGGACGTCGGCGCCCCGGGTCCGCAGGGCCCGGGCGATCTCCAGGCCGAGCAGCCCGCCGCCGATGACGGCGGCCTTCGTCCGGGTCTGAAGATAGTCCAGGATGGCCGAGGCGTCATCGAGGGTCCTGAGAACGAAGACCCCCTTCAGGCCGCTCCCCCGGATGGGCGGCATCGAGGCCTTGGCCCCGGCGGCCAGAAGCAGAACGTCATAGGGGACGAGCCTTCCCGTCCGGGTCTCGACGGCCTTCTCGTCCGCCCGGAGACGCGTGATCCCCTCGCCGAGATGGAGGCCGATCCTCTGTCGCTCGGCCCAACCTTCGGGGAAAGCGAACAGTCGCCCGTAGGGCAGCCGTCCGGCCAGGAACTCGATGAGGTTCGGCCGCGGATAATAAGCGTGGGCTTCGTCACCGAAGATGTCGATCTCGAGGCCCCCGTCGAGCTCTCTGAGGGTCTTGGCGGCCAGAGTCCCGGCCAGGCCGTTGCCGACGATGACGGCTTTCAACTCCGGCTCACGATTCGGTCGCCGGCTCAGGAGATCTTGGAGAAGAACTCCTTGCCGACCCCGCATTGGGGGCAGACCCAGTCGTCCGGGAGGTCCTCGAACCTCGTCCCGGAGGGGATCCCGTTGTCCGGATCGCCGGTCGACGGGTCATAGACATAGCCGCAGGCCTGGCATTCCCATTTTTCCATCGCGTCCTCCTTTGTCAATTCTCGGGCATGACGAGCTTTTCGTATTCGGTCTCGATCTTGAGCTTGTGGGTCCGTTCCTGGCCGGCCAGGAACTCGAAGACCCCGCGCTGGGCCTCGCTCCGGGCCATGCCGGCCAGCTTCTCGTAGAGCTCGACGGCCCTCTTTTCTTTCCGGGCCGCGAAGAGGAGCAGGTCCTGAAGGGTCATGTCCGGCGCGACGGGCTCCTCGACCGTGAGGTCGACGAGGCCCAGGTCGGGGGTGAAGGCGGGTGACAGGTCGGCGATTTGGGCGTTCGTGAGACCTTCGAGCAGCTTGCGGTGGGACTCCTCCTCGCCGCGGAGAGAGAGCAGCAGCTCCTTGAGGCCGGGCGTCGCGGCCAGGCCGGCCATCCGGCCGTAGCCCTCGGCCGCCTCCTTCTCCCGCTCGATGGCGAAGGCGATGATGTCGGCCACGGACCCGAAAACGTGTGAAGGCATGTCGCGTCGGTCCTTTCCTGTCGTTGTGCTTCCGGGGGAAAGGCTCATTATATTCAATTCCGACGGGCTGTCAAACCGCCCCGGCGGGCTTCAGGCGACGGGACCCCCCTCGCGGAGACGGACGAGCTTGTCCCGGACAAGCGAGTTCCGCTTGACGGGCGTGTCGTTCTTGATGGCGATGTAGAGGGCCTTGTAGGAGCCGATGACGAGGCTCAATTTCTTGGCCCGGGTCAAGGCCGTATAAAAGAGGTTGCGCTGGAGCATGATGAAATGCTGGGTCATCAGGGGCATGACGACGGCCTGGTACTCGCTGCCCTGGGCCTTGTGGACGGAGACGGCGTAAGCCAGGGTGATGTCGCTGAGGTCGTCCTTGTCGTAATACACCGTGCGGCCGTCGAAATCGACGAACACGCGGAACCTGTCCTTGTCCGCGTGCAGGACCGTGCCGATGTCGCCGTTGAAAACCTCTTTTTCGTAGTCGTTGCGCAGCTGCATGACCTTGTCGCGGTTGCGGAGCTCCTTGTTCCCGATCGTCAGGCCCTCCCCCCGTGGGTTCAGGCGGCGCTGGAGCTCGCGGTTGAGGTTGTCGACGCCGACGATGCCCTTGTACATCGGGCTGATGACCTGGATCTGGGTCGAGAGGGGGCTCAGCCCCAGCTTGGCCGGCACGCTCCAGGAGCAGAGCTTCAGAATGGTCTGGAAGGCCTTGCGCTCGTCGTCCTGGCGGATGAAGTAGAAGTCGGCCGTCTTGTCCCCGCGCGGGGGATGGACGATCGGGCGGCCTTGGTTGACGAGGTGGGCGTTGACGACGATGAGGCTCTCCTTCTCCTGCCGGAAGATCTCCTCCAGCCGGACGACGTCGACGGTCCCCGACTCGATGAGGTCGCGGAGCAGGGTCCCCGGCCCGACCGAGGGCAGCTGGTCCTTATCGCCGACGAGGATGAGCCGCATCGCAGGCGGCACGGCTTTGAGGAGATGGAACATCAGGGGCAGGTCGACCATCGAGAATTCGTCGACGATGAGGGCCTCGGCCCGCAGGGGGTTCCGCTCATCCCTCTTGAACGAGCCCTGCCGGGGTTGGAACTCCAGAAGGCGGTGGATCGTCCGGGCCTCCCGTCCGGTGGTCTCCGCAAGGCGCTTGGCGGCCCGGCCCGTGGGCGCCGCGAGGAGAGCCTCCTTGCCCCACCGCAGGAAGATGTCGACGACGGCCCGGATGATGGTCGTCTTGCCGGTCCCCGGCCCGCCGGTGATGACCAGGATCTTGCGCTCGAAGCTCTCCCGGATGGCCCGGCGCTGAAGGTCCGAGAAGACCAGGCCGAGGTCCTTCTCCGTTTCGGCCATGGCTCGGTCGAGGTCGAGATCGGGGGCCCGGCAGGGGAACCCGGCCAGGGCGTGGATGGAGCGGACGACCTCCTCCTGGGCCTGGTAATAGAACGGGAGATAGAGGGCCCGGCCGCCCTCGATGTCCTCGCCGACGATCTTGCCGCTCTTCAGGAGAGCGTCGAGGGCCCGGTCGGCCTTGTCCTCGTCGACGCCGAGATCGAGAACGCACTTGGCCCGGACGTCGGCGGCCAGGGAAAAGACGTGGCCCTGCTCGTTGTCCTTTTCAAGGAGATAGAGGACATAGGCTTTGACGCGCTCGATCGAGCCCGGGTCCATGCCGAGCTTCAGGGCGATCTGGTCGGCGGTCTTGAAACCGATGCCCCAGATGTCGAGGCTCAACTGATAGGGGGCCGTCCGGAGGACCGTGAAGGACCGTTCGCCGTACTGACGGTAGATCTTCGTCGCCAGGTTGGTCGAGACGTTGTGTTCCTGGAGGAACATGATGAGGTCCCGGATGTCCCTGTGCTCGGCCCAGGATTTACGGATCTCCTCCAGCTTGACGCGGCCGACGCCTTCGACCTCGAGGAGCCGCTCGGGGGCGCCGGTCAGGATGTCGACCGTCCCGGCCCCGAACGCCTCGACGATGCGCGTGGCCAGGACCGGCCCGATGCCGCGGACGAGGCCCGAGGCCAGGAACTTCTCGACCCCCTGGACCGAGGAGGGCAGGGTCATCGCGAACCGCTCGACCTTGAACTGGCGGCCGAAGCGGGGATTGAGCTCCCACTGACCTTCGACCCGCAGGACCTCGCCAGGCGTAAGCGGCGGGAAGGCCCCGACGACGGTCATCGCCTCGCCGCCCTCCGGCTGGAAGCGGCAGACCGTATAGCCGTTGTCGGGATTGTAGAAGACGATCTGCTCGACCGTGCCCTCGACGGACTCCGCCCCGGTGATGAGCGCGGCCGGCGCGGCCTTCTTCAAGCGGCCTGACCTCAATGGATGATGCGGAGGATACGGTTCCAGCGGGCCTTGGGCAGGAAGCTGACGATCTTCCTCATCCGGTCCCGGAACGACGTCTTCTGCCAGGCGTCCCGCTCGGCCTGGTAGGAGAAGTAGATGACCCAGGGCTTGCCCTTGATGTCGCCGACGGGCAGGAAGCCCCAGTAGCGGCTGTCCATGCTGTTGTCGCGGTTGTCCCCCATGACGAAGCAGTGCCCGGCCGGCACGGTCACCGGCCCGTAGTTGTCACGGATGACGTCGTCATAGTGATAGAAGTCGGTCTTGGCGAAGATCTGGCTGTCGACATGGAACTTGTAGGGCTCTTCGATCGGACGGTCGTTGACGAAGACCTGCTTGTCCCGGATCTCCAGGGTCTCCCCCTCCAGGGCGATGACCCGCTTGACGAAGTCCTTGGTCAGGTCCTTGGGGTACTTGAAGACGACGATCCGTCCCCGGTCGATCGGCCTCCGCGGCAGGACCCGTCCCTCGAGGGGCAGAACGGGACGGGTGTAGGCCATCTTGTTGACGAGCAGGAAGTCCCCGACGAGCAGCGTCGGCTCCATCGAGCCCGTCGGGATCTGGAAGGCCTGGACGACGAACGTCATGACGAAGAACACGAACACGGCGGTCTCGGTGATGAGCTCGAAGTACTCCCGGACGATGCTTTTGTCTCTGGCCTTTTTCTCTTTGTCCATGGTCGCTCCCGGCCGATGAAAGCCCATGATAAAGGAAAACGCCCGGGACATCAAGGCCGTTGCCGGCGTTGCCGGCGCTCCTTGACAGGCGGCCGGAATCGGGCTTTACTTAGGCCGTGACCGTCACCCTGTTCGGCTACCCCAAGACCGGCAAGACGACGCTCTTCAACCTCCTGGCCGGGACCCATGTCGAGGTCAAAGCCTACGAAGACGGACGGCGGGAGCCGAACGTCCGGACCGTCCATCTTCCCGACGAACGCCTGGACGCCGTCGCCGCCCTGACCCCCGATAAGAAGAAGGTCGCCGCGTCCGTCGACCTCGTCGACCTCGTCGGGGTCTCCTTCGGGGAGGTCAAGGACAGCCTTCTTCTGGGCCATCTCCGCAAAGCCGACGGGCTGGTCCACGTCGTCCGGGGGTTCCGGGCGGACGCCATCCCCCACCCCAAGGGGCGGGTCGATCCGGGTCGGGACATCCGGTTCATGGAGGAGGAGCTCGTTTTGGCCGACCTCCTCCTGGTCACCGCGAGGCTCGAGCGCTTGGATAAGGACCTCAAGAAGATGAAGGACCCGGAGGGCGAGAAGGAGCGGGACCTCCTGCTCAGGCTCAGGCCCGTCCTGGAGTCCGGCCGGGGTCTTCGGGAGGAAGCGCTGTCGCCGGCCGAGGACAAGCTCATCCGGAGCTTCGCCCTTCTGAGCCTCAAACCCCTCCTCCACCTCGTCAATCTGGACGAAGACGACATCGGCCTCCTCCTCGACCCTGAGAGGCTCGTCACGGGCGCGGCGGCCGGGCGCAGGATCATGGCCTTCTGCGGCCGGATCGAAAGCGAGCTGGCCGAGTTCGAGGACGGCGAGGAGCGGTCCCAGCTCATGTCCGGCTATGGCCTTCCCGACCTCATCCCGTCCCGGTTCTCCCGGCAGGCCGTCGCCGCCCTCGATCGCGTCTCGTTCTTCACGATCGGCAAGGACGAGGTCCGGGCCTGGACGGTCAGAACGGGCACCCCGGCCGTCCGGGCCGCCGGGGCCATCCACACGGACATCGAGGCCGGATTCATCCGGGCCGAGGTCATCCCCTGCAGCGACCTCATTCGATACGGATCCCTCCATCACGCCAAGGAGGCCGGGGCCATCCGGCTCGAAGGCAAGGACTACATCGTCCAGGACGGGGACGTCATCTATTTCCGTTTCGCCCCATGACGCCGCGATTCCAAGTGACCTCCCAGGACCCCGCCTCGGCGGCCCGAACGGGGGTCCTCGAAACCCTCCACGGCCCGGTCGAAACGCCGGCCTTCATGCCGGTCGCCAGCCAGGGGACGGTCAAGGGCCTGACCCATGCCCAGGTCGAAAGCCTCGGCGCGGACATCCTCCTCGTCAATGCCTACCATCTTTTCCTGCGTCCCGGCGTCGGGACCGTCGAGGCCCTGGGCGGCCTCCACGATTTCCTGTCCTGGCCCAAGGCCATCCTGACCGACAGCGGGGGCTTCCAGATCCACAGCCTCTCCCCTCTCGTCCGGGTCGAGGAGCGGGGCGTCCGGTTCGCCTCCCATCTCGACGGGACCAGGATCTTCCTCAGCCCCGAGGACGTCGTCGATCTCCAGGTCCGGCTGGGAGCGGACATCCTGATGTGCCTCGACCATTTCCCTCCCTATCCGTCGTCCGACAGTGCGGTCGAGGACTCCGTTCGGCGGACCACGGCCTGGGCCCGGCGCTCCAAGGCCCGATTCGACGCCCACGGGACCGGACAGCACCTTTGGGGGATCACCCAGGGCGGCGTCCTGCCGGACCTGCGGCGGAGGTCGATCGAGGATCTCCTGGAATTGGACTTCTCCGGTTACGCCTACGGCGGCTTGGGGCTGGGCGAGCCCCGGACGAGCCTCTTCGAGGTCCTGGAGTTCGGCGACGGCCTCCTGCCCCGGGACCGGCCGCGATACCTGATGGGCATTGGCTATATCGAGGACATCCTCGAGGCCGTCGCGCGGGGCGTCGATCTTTTCGACTGCGTCCTGCCGACCCGCAACGCCCGCAACGGGACGCTGTTCACGAGCCGCGGCCGGGTGGCCATCAAGAACCTCAAGTACGCGCGCGACGAGAAGCCGCTCGATGAAGCCTGTTCGTGCTACACCTGCCGGAACTTCTCCCGGGCCTACCTGCGGCACCTCTTCGAGCGCGGCGAGATCAGCTCGGCCGTCCTCAACACCATTCACAACCTCCATTTCTATCTTGACATCTTCCGGAAAATCCGTCAGACTATCCCATCCAACTCCTTCGGGTCCTTGAAGAAGAGTTTGATCTCGAACGCCGCCGAAAAGGAAGAACGGTCATGATCTTCGGAACGCTCTTGGCCCTGCCCCCGCAGGCCGATCCGGGACAGATGGCGAGGCCCAACATGCTCGGGGCCCTCCTGCCCTTCGTCCTCGTTTTCGTCATCTTCTACCTCCTCATCATCATGCCCCAGAGGAAGAAGCAGAAAAAGCACCTGGAGATGGTCGAGAACCTGAAGCCCGGCGATCAGATCATCACGAGCGCCGGCATCTACGGGACGGTCATGGGCGTGCAGAAGGACCGCATCGAGGTCAAGATCGCCGCCAACGTCAAGATCGACATCACCAAGGGCGCCGTCGGGGTCATCCTGAGCGCCGCCGAGAAGCCCGAGGTCCGATGAGCCCCGCGGGAGCGGGCCCCACCGGCCCGTCCCTCTTCCGGCGATAGTCCACGCGAGAGTAGACGCCACATGAGAAAGAACCTCCAATGGAAGCTCCTCCTGACCCTGGCCGTGGTCATCGGGGCGGTGATCCTGGCCACTCCTCCGTCGTCCAAGATCAAGCTCGGGCTCGACCTCAAGGGCGGCAGCCACCTCCTTCTGCAGGTCATCACCGACGACTCGCTCAGCATCGAGACGGACCAGGAGATCGCCCGCATGGAGGAGCTCTTCAAGAAGAACTCCATCGCTTTCGAGCGGGCCACGAAAGAGGGTCCCGGGAGTTTCTCGATGAGCGGCCTCGCGGCCGACCAGGAAGGCAAGGCCCGCGACATCTTCGACGAGTACGCTCGTGACTGGGATTATGCGTTCGTCGGGCCCCGGGTCGTCCTGACCCTCAAGCCCCTGGTCGCCAATTTCCTGAGGAACCAGGCCGTCGATCAGGCCCTCGAGACCATCCGCAACCGGATCGACCAGTACGGCGTCGCCGAGCCCCTTATCCAGAGACAGGGCTCGGACCGGATCGTCGTCGAGCTGCCGGGGATCGACGACCCCGAGCGGGTCAAGGAGCTCATCAAGGTGACGGCCGTGCTCGAGTGGAAGCTCGTCCGGGCCGGCCCCGCGGCCGACGAAGCCTCGCTGCTCGAGCCGTTCGGCGGCGAGCTCCCCGAAGGGACCGAGATCCTGCGGGGAGACCCCAAGCGCGGCCAATCCGGATACTTCCTTCTCAACCGGGTCAGCGTCGTCACCGGCAAGGACCTGCGCACCATCCGCCGGACGACCGATGAATGGAACAATCCCGCCGTCTCCTTCACCCTCAACGCGGAGGGCGGGGCCCGGTTCGAACAGGTCACCGGGGAGAACATCGGCAAACAGATCGCCATCATTCTCGACAACCGGGTCCAATCGGCGCCGGTCGTCGAGGACCGCATCCTGCGAACGTCGGGCGGCGTCATCCGGGGCCGGTTCACGCCCCAGGAGGCCGACGACCTCGTCCTGACCCTCAAGTCGGGCGCCCTGCCGGCCGGGATCAAGTACCTCGAGGAGCGGACGATCGGCCCGGCCCTCGGCGCCGACTCGATCCGCCAGGGACTCGCCGCCGGCATCGTGTCCATCCTGGCCGTCATGATCTTCATGGTCTTCTTCTACCGCTTGGCGGGCATCAACGCCGTGACGGCCCTGGTCCTGAACGTCGTCATCCTGTTCGGCGCTCTGGCCTACTTCAAGGCCTCCCTGACCCTGCCCGGCATCGCCGGGATCATCCTGGCCATCGGCATGTCGGTCGACGCCAACATCCTCATCTTCGAACGGATCAAGGAGGAGAACGCGCTCGGCAAAGGCGTCCTGAGCTCCATCTCCCTGGGTTTCCAGCGGGCCTTCTCGGCCATCTTCGATTCCAACCTGACGACCATCATCTCGGCCGTCTTCCTGTTCCAGTTCGGGACGGGGCCGATCCGGGGCTTCGCCGTGACCCTGATCATCAGTCTCATCGCCAACATGTTCACGGCCGTCTTCGTCTCCCATCTCATCTTCGACCTGACGGTCAAGAAGACCGCCAAGGCTTTGAGTATCTGACATGCGACTCTTCAAGAACCCCAACATCCCGTTCCTGCGATACAAATATGCCGCCCTGGCGATCACGCTGACCATCATCCTGGCCGGCGTCGTGAACGTCGTGTTTTTCGACGGCCTCAAGCTCGGCGTCGATTTCGGCGAGGGCATCCTCCTGCGGGTCATGTTCAGGTCCCCGGTCGGCGTCGATGACCTCCGTCAGAAGCTCAGCGACGTCGGGTTGGGCAAGAGCATGATCCAGGAAACGGGCGACAAGGGCCGTGAATACCAGATCCGGGCCGTGCAGCCGGGCGGACCCGGGGGGACCGACGACGAGCAGATCGAGGCCCACCAGGCTTTGGCCGACACGATCATCGACGCCCTCCGCAGCGACGAGGATCGGACCGAGGCGGCCCGGGGCCTCCGGGACCTCAACACGATCGATGAGCGGAGCCTCACGGCCTTGCTCGAATCCTCGTTCCCCGGCAGCGGGCCGGAGGCCGCCCAGCGGATCATCTTCCACCGCAACACGAACGGCATCATCGGCGACTTCGCCGAGCTGGAGGGCCTGGGCCTCAAGGCGGAGCTCGTGGGGACGCTCCGGGAGCAGACCTTTCTCGGCAGCCTGACCATCCTCAGCCGGGAGACCGTCGGACCCCAGGCCGGCAAGGAGCTTCGCCGCAAGGCCGTCCAGGCGACGGTCTGGGCCCTTCTCGGCATGCTCATCTACATCGCGGTCCGCTTCAAGCTCGAATACGGCGTCGCCGCCATCCTCACCCTGACCCAGGACGTCCTGATCACGATGAGCATCTACTCCTTCACCAACCGGGAGATCAACCTGCCCATCATCGCCGCCGTCCTGACCATCGTCGGGTTCTCCATCAACGACACGATCGTCATCTTCGACCGCGTCCGCGAGAACCTCAAGGCCCGTCGCCGGGAGCCCCTCGAGCAGGTCATGAACCTCAGCATCAACCAGACCCTGGGACGAACGGTCATCACCTCGGGGACTCTGTTGCTGACGGTCGGGGCCCTCTATTTCTTCGGCGGGGAGGTCATCAACGATTTCGCCTTCGTCATGCTCGTGGGGACGATCGAGGGGGTCTACTCGACGGTCGCCTTGTCATGCCCGATCGTGATTTTCTGGCAGAAGCTCTTCAAACCGAAAAATTCGAGGATGCGATAAATTTCTCTTGTCAAAGAGCCGTTTTTTGAATATACTATCTTTTGTGTTATTCTATAACATGGAGAGCATGAGGTAAGCACCATGGCGGATGTCAAGAAGAAAACCACGGACCCGGGTGTTCCGGCGCTCTTCCGGGACTCGTTCTTCAAGGGCGAGCGCGGCGCCGGCCGGAAAGCCTTCGCCCTGCCTATCGCGATCATCCTTCATCTCGTCTTGATCAGCACAGCCATCGTCATCCCCCTCCTCTCGACGGGCGAGCTGCCGACCGTCGAGGTTTACAGCGCCTTCCTGGCGCCCCCGCCGCCGCCGCCTCCTCCCCCGCCGCCGCCGGCCAAAAGGAAGAGCGCGGCCCCGAGCGCCCGCATCAAGCGCGTCCAGGCCCAGACTCAGATGGAGCCGGGACGCCTCGTCGCCCCCGTTGAGATCCCCGAGCAGATCGCCGAGGAGACCCTCTCGGACTTCGGCATCGAGGGCGGCGTTGAAGGCGGCGTCGAGGGCGGCGTCGTCGGCGGTGTGCTCGGCGGCGTCGTCGGCGGCGTCCTGGGCGGCGTCGTCGGCGAGGTCGAGGCCCCGGTCCGGGCCATCGGCGAGGTCCGGCCCCCGAAGCTCGTCCGGGAGGTCGCGCCCATCTATCCCGAGATCGCCCGTCAGGCCCGCATCGAGGGCATCGTCA
>CAYREO010000032.1:0-13757 GCA_964423315.1 uncultured Eubacteriales bacterium
TTTAACCGGATGCCCCCTTCTTATCAATCCCAGGTACTCATTTTTGCGATGAACCGGGCCCGGAAAGAGGCGTTTAGCCAACGGACGAAAATCATTGATATCGTCGACCAATTGGTCTATGATGAGACAATAATAATAAAGAACAAGGGGAGGTTTACATGCTCGTTGCAAAGATCTTCCGCTCGAAGGGGCTGGTTCTGAGCGTCGCTGCGGCCTTCGTCCTGCTTGTGACGCCGGCCATGGAGTTCGCCCAGACGCCGTCCGTGTCGCCGGCGGGGGCTCTCACGGGTTTCGTCTACACCAAGGACATGTCCGCGCCCGTGGCCAATGCCGTCGTCAAGATCCGCAACGTCGGGGACCAGAAAGAGCTGGTCAGCCGTCCGTCGGATGAGAACGGCATGTACAGCATCATCGGAATCCCGCAGGGCCGCTACATCCTGGGCGTGACCTCGCCCGCCGGCGATTTCAATTTCGACTACGTCCTCCACCTCAAAGCGGGCGAAACGGCCAAGCTGTCGGTCGCTCTCCAGGAAGGCGGGCAGACAACCGGCGAGGATGCTCCGAAGAAAAGCTTCTTCAAATCGCCCGCGGGCATCGCCCTGCTGATCACCGTGGCCGCCGCCGGGCTGTACATCGCCTTCGGCAAGGAAGAAGCGGCTTCGCCCATCCGCTGATCTCTGAGAGTACCTGCCTTGGCTGCCGGAACCGGCTCATAGAGAACAAGATAGGCTCTTTTTAAGGCCTGTTTTTAGCCCTTAATCGGCTTTTTCCCCGCCACGCGTGAGATTCATGCCAACCCAGGCCATCGTCTTCTGGGGCCTCGTCGCCGTTCTCGTTTTCGTGCCTCTGCCCATCGGCTCGGTCGAGGAGTGGGCCATCTTCGTTTTCGAAGCTGCCACGATCGTCCTGTTCCTCGTCTATCTGGCGGGCGCGGTCGCGGCATCCACGCGGACGAAGAAGGCGGCTGCCGGCGGAAACGGCCATCCCCCGGCCGATGAGCCCCTCGGGACCCATCTCGGGGAGGAAGCAGACGCCCGGGGTGGGGCGTCTTGGGGCGCTGACATCATCGATACGGAAGATGGGAGCGGCTCGTCAACGGGCGCCGCATCGCGCTTCCCTGTCGTCCTCAAGGTCCTTCTCGGCGTCTTCGTGGCCGTCTCACTCCTCCAGGTCGTGCCACTCCCCGCCGGCCTCGTCAAGCTCCTCTCGCCCCGGGCCTTCGCCATCCACCGGAGCCTGTCCGTCGATGGCATCGCCGCCGCCGCCCCCGCCTGGATGCCCCTCTCCCTGTCGCCCGCCGCCTCTCTTTCGAAGCTCGTCCTGACCCTCTGCTACGGCCTCTTCGCCTTTCTCGTCCTCCGCACGGCCCGCACGCGCCGGCGCCTGGAGATCCTCGTCCTTGTCATCCTCGGCTCGGCTCTCTTCCAGGCCTTCTACGGCATGGCCGAGACCTTCAGCGGTCACGAGATGATCCTCGGCCGCCCCAAGCGCTACAACCTCGGCTCGGTCACCGGGACCTTCGTCAACCGCAACCACTTCGCCGGCTTCCTCGAGATGGCCTTTCCGCTGAGCCTCGGCTACCTGCTCGTCAAGGCCCGCTATTTCCAGATGGAGCGCGGCCTGTCGCTGCGCCGCCGCATCCTCTGGTTCGGGCAGGAGAACCTCCAGTGGACCTTCCTCTACGCACTGGCCTCGGTCTTCATCGGCGTCGGCCTCGTCTTCTCGAAGTCAAGATCGGGGATCATGATCCTGCTCCTGACCGTGCTGCTGGCTGGCATCGCCGCAGTCGCCTGGCGCGGCCTGTCCGACGAGGAATCCGGCGCCCGCCGCCGCTTCGGGCGCCTCGTGCTGGGCGTTTTCGCGGTCGTCCTGGCCGCCGCTTTATACATCGGTATCGGTCCCATCGTCGCCCGCTTCGCCGAGGCCGACATCTCCAAAGAGGCGCGCCGCACCTTCTACCAAACGACGGCCCGGATGATCGGCGACTACCCCTTATTCGGGACGGGCAAGGGCAGCTTCCCCCACGCCTACGCGATGTACGAGGAAGTCGACGACCGCCTTCGCCTGTCATTCGCCCACAACGATTACCTGGAATTCGCCGCCGAGAACGGCGTGCCGGCGGGCGCGGCCCTGGCCGCGGCCGGCATCGGGCTGGCCGTCGCTCTGGCGGGGAGTTGGCGCCGCCGACGGTCGAACTTCGCTAAAGGAATCGGCCTCGGGGCCCTGTTCGGGGTCGTGGCCATCCTCGTTCATGGGCTTTCGGACTTCAACCTCCAGATCACGGCCAACGCGGTCTATTTCGTGACCCTGGGGATGATCGGTTTGAATGCGCTCGCGCGACACAGAGAAGAGAACGGGTACGCTTTCGGCTTAAGTGAAGAAGGCGGGCCGGGCGGCAGGGGAGAAGAAGGGACGCCGGACGGGCTGCCAGGCAGGTCAAGCGGGACACGCACCTTCGGTACATATCCCCTCACAGGTCCTCGTTCGCGGCTGTCCGCCCTCATCCGCCCGGCGCGCCCCGCGGCCGCCGCCCTGGCCGCCGCCTTTCTCCTCGTCGCGTCCGCCCGCGATTTCCTGGGCTTCCATCACCTCGCCCGCTACCGCCAGGCCCGCTCCGCCGTCCGCAGCGTCGAGAGCGGCTTCCCCGTCCTCGAGCCCCGCATCCTGGCCGCCGTCCGAGCCTCGGGCCGGGCCGAGTTCCGGGTCGAGCAGGCCCGCCTCTACGTCGAGATGGCCCGCGTCGACAACGACGCCGGCCGCGACGAGTCGCGCGACCTCTTCTGCGACCGGGCCGTCGACGCCTTCGCCTCGGCCGTCCACGCCAACCCCATCGACGCCTTCACGCACTACGAGATGGGGATGGTTTTCCTGCTCTACAATTTCCCCCTCATGACCTACGCCGACCGGGCCAAGGTCCATTTCCACCGGGCCCTCGAGCTCAAGCCGGCCGACGAGTTCCTCAACCTCAACGTCCTTTTCATCCACCTGACGTGGTGGGACCTGCTCGAGGACGAGGACAAGGCCTACGCGTCCTCGCTCTTGCGGCGCATGACGGCCGTCGATCCCGGCTTCCCCGCCAAGCTCGAAGCCCGCTGGAAGCAGAGCTTCAAGACCCTCGACCGGCTCCGCGCCATCCTCGCCGAACTGGCTACTTTTGGGGGCGCGGCTTCAGCAGCAGATCCTGGAAATCGTAGCTGAAGTCGACGTCGGGGGAGAAGGGCTTCATTCGGGCCTCGACGATCTCTCCTTTCTCGTCAAGCACGAAGGTCACGTAGGCGTCGGCCCGCAGCTCCCTGTCCCGCCATCTGACGACGAACGTCTCCCGGCTCCAGTGCTCCAGGTCGCCGACGAGGCCCGGCGACTTCGTGAAGCGCATGACGAGCCTCCCGCCCTCGAGCGCCACGGCGATGGCCCCGTACCAAGCGTCGTCGTAGGTCCGCGCGTATTCCTTGAGCGCGAGCGAGGGCTTGATCCCCGCCTCCCGGCGCGCCGCAGCCTCGGCCAGGGTCTTGGCCGTCGCCGCCCGCCTCCGCTCCCGGACCTTGAGATAGGCGGCCGCCCAGTCCGTTTTCGGGGCCCCGAAGTAGTGGTCGAGGACCGAATAGACGATCGACTGGAACGCATCGCCCGACTCCTGATTGGTCAGGACGGCCACCCCCAGCCCGAGTTCGGGGACGAGGACGAGGCGCGAGACGTAGCCCGTCAGGCCGCCGGTGTGGCTGACGAGCTTGCGGCCCCGGTAATCGTTGACGTTGAAGCCCAGGGCGTAGCCGCGGAAGTTCATGCGCTGAGCGGCGAGCTCGGCGGGCGGCGGGGCGATGGGCATCGGGGTCACGAGCGACGTGAGCTCGCGGGCCGTCCTCTCCGAGAAGAGGCGCGCGCCGTCGGCGAGCTGGCCTTCCCCGAGCTGGACGAGCATCCACCGGGCCAGGTCCGCGGCGCTCGACAGGATGCCCCCGGCCGCGTTCATGTTGTCGTTCTCCGAGGGCGCGACGGCCGTGATCCCGGTCTCGAGCGGCGCGTGGGGGATGGCGATGTTGAGACCGGCGATGTCGGCCGAATGGCGGGGCCGGCTGTCGCGCATCCCGACTTTGGCGAAGATCCGCTCGACGATGAAGTCCTCCCAGCGCAGGCCGCTCACGGCCTCGATGAGCTCCCCGGCCGCGATGTAGAGCATGTTGTCGTAGGCGTAGGCCCCGCGGAAGCTCGCCGCCAGCGGGATCCAGCGCAGCCGCTCGACGATCTCCCGGCGCGAATATTCGGACGGCGGCCACAGCAGGAGGTCCCCGGCCCCGAGCCCCAGCCCGCTGCGATGGACGAGGAGGTCACGGACCGTGATCTCGCGCGTCACGTAAGGGTCCCACATTTGGAACCAGGGGAGGTAGCGTCCGACCGGGGCGTCCCACTCCAGTTTCTTCTCATCGACCAGGATACCCAAGGCCGTGGCCGTGAAGGCCTTGGTATTGGAGGCGATGCCGAAAAGCGTCCGGGCGTCGACGGGGGCGGGCTCGCCGAGCTTGCGGACGCCGTAGCCCTTGGCGGCGACGATCCGGCCGTCCTTGACGATGGCCAGCCCGATTCCCGGCACCTCGAAGGTCTTCATGACCGAGGCGACCAGGGCGTCGAGTCCGGGCGGCGCGTCGGCCGGCGAAAGTTGCGCGGTACGCGCGGCTTGCGCGGCGTCCCGGGCCGGCGTCGCGGGCGCCTGGGTCTGACCATCGAGGGCCGCCGCATAAGCCCCGCCAACCCTGAAGGGCCCGATCGCGAGAATGACGAATACCGCGAGGAGGAAGGCTCTTTTCTTCATCATACGGGAAGGATAATTCCCTCCTCTGACCGTGTCAATACGGGCATTCGCCTTAAGAATTGGGAAACGTATCTGAGGCAAGCAACCCCCAACTCTGCCCTGGCCCGTCAGCGATCCGTGCGACGGTTCCGGGATTCAAGGAAAGAAATGCCGGCAGGTGTCCCCCTGAAGACCCCCATAGCAAAGGGGGACCCGGCGCTTCGGCGACGGGGGAACCGACGGGACACGTTCCCGGCGGTTTGGGGGGCCAAGAGGGATCCCTGTCGGCAAAGTGCCTTGAATGATCCCCCGGGACAGGCGGATGGGTTAGCGGGGCGCCGGGCCAAGGCGGAGGCATCCATGCGGTTGCATTTCGCGGGGAATCGTCTATCATAGGCCCATGAGAAAGGTCATCACCTACGGAACGTTCGACCTCATCCACCGGGGTCACATCAATATCCTACGCCGCGCGCGCGAGCTCGGCGACTACCTCATCGTCGCCCTGTCGACCGACGAGTTCAACGCCGGCAAGGGAAAGCGCGCCTATTACACCTACGAGGAGCGCAAGCAGATCCTCGAGGCCATCAGGTATGTCGATGAAGTCATTCCCGAGACCTGCTGGGAGCAGAAGCTCGACGACGTCGTCAAGCACGGCGTCTCGGTCTTCGTCATCGGCGACGACTGGACGGGCAGGTTCGATTTCCTCAAGCCCTACTGCGAGGTCGTTTATCTGCCGCGGACCGAGGGCATCTCGACGACCAAGATCCGCGAGGACCTCCACCACCAGGAACACATCAGCCCCTGGGTGCGTCTGGCCAATATCCTTCACATCCCGGTCCGGCAGTCGGCCGGGCGGTTCGGGCCCCCGGGCGCCGGGCTGAACGGCCGGGCGGCCAACGGCAAGCCGGGCTCGCGCCGCTGAGCCCGCGCAATTAAGCCCCCCGAGCATTGACCCGGCCGCGCCCCCTGCCCTATGATGAGGGACGAAATCCCGCTCAATCCAACCGAAGGAGGGAAACCATGAGAAATGCGCGCGCCCGCCGCGGTGCGTGGCTCAGGCCGGTCCTGGTCGCGCTGGGACTGGCCGTCGTCCTGACATTCCTGTACGCGAAGGAGGAGAACGTGTTCAACGGCCTCGGCATGGGGCTCGGGAACCTGTCGCGCCTGTCGAAGGCCCAGACGCGGTCGATCAGCCCCGAGAACTTCACCGGCGAGAAGGGCAAAGGGGGCATGTCCGTCGACGGCCCGGCGGCCAAGGCGGCCCGCGATCTCGGCCAGGGCTGGAAGGTCTCGCCGTTCGTCCGCATCGGTCCCAAGGAAACCTTCGTCATGGCCGACGTCAAGGGCCAGGGCGCCATCCAGCAGATCTGGCTGACGCCGGCCGGCAACTGGCGCTTCGCCATCATCCGCTTCTACTGGGACGGTGAGACCGAGCCTTCGGTCGAGTGCCCGGTCGGCGACTTCTTCGCCTGCGGGTGGGGCCAGTACGCCCAGGTCTCGTCGCTCCCCGTCTGCGTCAATCCCGGCAGCGCCTTCAACTGCTATTGGGAGATGCCGTTCCGCAAGAGCTTCAAGATCACCCTCGAGAACCTGGCCGACGACAATTTCACCGTGTACTACCAGATCAACTACACGCTGACCGATGTGCCCGAGGACGCGGCCTATTTCCACGCTCAGTTCCGGCGGGTCAACCCGCTGCCGTACAAGGACGTCTACACGATCGTCGACGGCATCAAGGGCTGGGGCCACTATGTCGGGACCTACATGGCCTGGGGCGTCAACAATAACGGCTGGTGGGGCGAGGGCGAGATCAAGTTCTACCTCGACGGCGACACGAAGTTCCCGACGATCTGCGGGACGGGCACGGAGGACTATTTCTGCGGCTCCTACAACTTCGACGTCAAGGCGCCCGACGGGACGAGACGGTACCAGGAATTCACGACGCCCTATGCCGGGCTGCCGCAGGTCATCCGGGGGGACGGGCTTTACCAGGTCCAGCAGCGCTTCGGGTTGTACCGCTGGCACATCATGGACCCCATCCGCTTCGAGAAGGACCTGCGGGTGACCATCCAAGCGCTGGGCTGGCGGTCGGGGGGGCGGTACCTGCCGCTCCAGGACGACATCGCCTCGGTCGCGTTCTGGTACCAGACCGAGCCGCACGCCAAGTTCCCGAAGCTGCCGGACAAGGATTACCTGGAGATCATCTGAAGAACGAGCTCGACCGAAGAACGGGCTGGGCCGCCGGGCTTCAGTTCAATCCGATCTGTTCGAGAACGGACTGGATGTAGTCCCCGGGCGGGTCGGTCTTGGCCAAGTAGGCGCTCTTGAGAGCGGCGATCTCGCGCGCGAAGGGGGCGAAGTCCGAGGGGTCGCTCCAGTTGGCCATGGTCAGCCGCTCGAGGCTGTCCTTCATCGCCGGGACGTTGACGATGTCCTCCAGGTAGGCCGGCAGGACGCCGGACTCCTTGTCGCAGAACCGGACGATGCGGAAATAGACCTTGCGCAGGACCTCTTGCTGGTTGAGGATCTCCTGCTTGAGAAGGAACAGGTCCTTGACCGACTCGGTGCGGGTCAGCTGGTCGTGGAGGTCGCGGGCCGAGGCGCAGATCTTGTCGATGGCCGTGACGAAGGACTCGCCGTCGAGCATGGCCGTCGCTCCGACCTCGAAGAAGCCGAGCTCGATGCCGTTGTTGATGGGCTCGGTCTTGCGGTACTCGGCGAGGACCTTGGACAGCGATTCCGTGCTCCGGGCCTGCTCGGGGACGACGTCCTCGATCGTTTCCGAGGCCGAGGAGCGGGTGGCGTCGTCCAGCCACTCGCCGCGGTGTTCGACGGCGGGGCCTGAGGTCGGCTCTTCCGGCAGAGAGTCGCCGGCCTCGCGGGGGGAGGGGATGTCGTCCCAGCCGGGATCGCTTTCGGGGAATTCCGTGGTGTCGGTGAGCTCGTCGGAGGGCGGGGCGGCGGCATAGGCGGCCGGCTCGGGCGTCGGTTCGGGGGTCGACTCGGGGGAGGGCGACGCAGGGGCGGTGTCGGACGCGGGCGCGGCGGCCTGTTCCGGCTCCGGCTCGAAGGCCGGGGGCCCGGGTGTGGTCTCGGGCACGGAGGGTTCGGCGGGAGCGGCCGTCGAAGCGGCGTCGTGGGCATCGGAGCCGTTCGAGGAGGAAAGAATGGCCTGGACCTTCTTCATCTTGAGCAGCTCGCGGGACCAGTTGATCTCGACGGCGGGGCCTTCGGGAAAGCCGGGCAGCTCGGGCGCGATCGCGGCATGGGCCTTGAGTTGTTCCCTGAGCGAGGCGGACTGTTCCGCGGCCCGCCGGCGGATGTCGTCGAGCTCGCGGTTGAGCTCTTCGATGGTTTGGAGCTCCTCGATGGACACGGCCGCGGCGCGTTCCATTTGGGTCTGGTGCTCGACGGCCCGATCGACATGCTCCCGGATGCGGGCCTGGAGGCTTTCGCGGGTCGACTCGAGCTCGGCCATGACGGCCCGGTGCTCCTCGAGGATCCCGCGGATCGTCTCGAACTCCCGGCGGGCGGCCTCGATCTTCCTCTGGGCTTCCTCTTTTTCCCGGGTGATCTTCTCGAGGAGCCCCTTCTCGACCTCGTTCATCTGGGCCGTGTAGAGCTCCTCCATCCGCTTTTCGATGTCGGCGATGGCGGAGACGGGGGACGAGCCGGCGCGGCTCTCGTTGGCGTTCAACATGATGCCCTCCTTGTTTCCATGCTCGTGACGATCGCGGTACGTTCGCACTCCTGTCGTTCGACGCGTCCAGTGTGCCGGAGGGGGCGCGGCGCGACAATCACCTTTTCTGGGGATTGGCCGAGGGATTTTGCCTCACTTCTCCTCATCGCGAGGGGGGAGGGGAGGACGCCGCGCGGGGCGCTCAGTTATGGACGGAGGACGGGACGGTCTGTCCCTTGCCGTAGAGGTGGTTGATGAGGATCATGATGCCGGTGGGGATGCCGTGCTGGAACTCGACGCCCATCTCGTAGAGGCCGCTGGCGATGGCCCGGATCCAGCGGACCTCGGCCCGGACCTTGGCGACCTGCTTCGACTTGGAGAGATAGAGCGTGATTTTGAGGGACGAGCCCTGTTCGAAGAAGACGTCGGTGAGGATGCGCGCGCCGCCGAGCGAGATGTCGTGGGTCAGGGCGTTGATGAGGCGGGGTTCGCTGAGGGGGCCGTCGGAGGGGACCTCGATGTGGACCCTGTTCTCCTCCAGGATCCGCCGCTCTTTCCTGTTGTCTTTGGTCACCGGCGCACGTTTCCTTCACCGGCGCACGCGGGGCACCGGAGCTCTGTCCTTTCGCCACGATGATATACCCCCTAATTCGCGAGTCCATCGCCGCGGGGGGTGAAACAGGGGGGGATAATCCCTCACCCCCCCAAAATTGGCGAATGAGTATTGTGTCCCCGAATTTTTTTAGAGGAGGGCGAGCAGGTCGAGAGGCGAGGCGATAACGGCGGCGGCGCCGTGGGCCCGGAGCTCCTCTTCGGTGCGGAAGCCCCAGAGGGCCCCGACGGGGAACATGCCGGCGGCGACGGCGGTTTGCATGTCGATCATGGTGTCGCCCAGGAATATGCAGGAGGCAGGGGCGGCGCCCAGGGCGGAGGCGATGTCCAGGGCCGTGGTGGGGTCGGGCTTGAGGGGCCGGTCGGGGGAGGCGCCTTTGACGGCGGCGAACGGATGGCCGGGAAGGAGCTCGCGGACCATAGCTTCTGTGAAGGGGTGAGACTTGTTCGAGAGGACGGCAGATTTGATGCCGCGGGTTTCGAGGGCCCGCAGGAGGTCCGGGATGCCGGGATAGGGGCGGCTGTTGAGGCGCCAGGCTGTGGCGTATTCGAGTCGGTATTCGTGGATGATGGCCGCGATCTCGTCGTCGGAGAGGGTCGGAGGCGGGGCGGGAGCGGGAGAGGAAGCGGGGAAGGGAGCGGCGGAGGAGGCGGGGGAAGCGATGGTGGGCGAAGAGGGGGCTGTGCGGGCGGGCGAGTCGGATTGCGGGGCGGAAGGGGGCGGCGCGGCGAAGGCCCTGCGGACGGCCTCGCCGATGCCCTCGCCGACGATCTTCTTATAGGACTCCACGCGATGGGGAGGAAGCCCGCGGGCCCGGAGGACGGTGTTCATGGCCCCGGCGATGTCGTCGAGCGTATCGAGAAGCGTCCCGTCCAAGTCGAAGATGACCGCGGAAATGGGGGACATGATACCTATTTCCCCATTTTGTGGAGGTCGCGGAGGCGAGCGTAGGTCCGCCAGCCGTGGGCGAGGCGGGCCCGGTCCTCGTCGGTCAGCTCGCGGCGGACCTTGGCCGGGACGCCGGAGACGATGACCCCCGGCGGGACCTGCATCCCCTCGGGGACGACGGCCCCGGCCGCGACCACCGAGCCCCGGCCGATGCGGGCCGCGGAAAGGACCGTGGCGCCCATGGCCACGAGGGCGTCGTCTTCGATGACGGCGGCGTGGAGGATGGCGCCGTGGCCGACGGTCACCCGGCCGCCGATGAGGCAGGGGAGGTCGCGGTCGACGTGGATGACCGTGCCGTCCTGGATGTTGGCGTCCTCGCCGACCTCGATGCCGGCGCCTTCCATGTCGGCCCGCAGGACGCAGTGGAACCAGACGCTGGCCCCGCGGCGGATGGTGACGTTGCCGGCGACGACCGCGCCCGGTGCGATCCAAGCCTCGGGATGGATATCGGGCTTGCCCAGCGTTCGTACGACTCCGTGATCGTCCATCGGTATCTCTCCTTGCGGCGAAAAGGGAATATTCTAGCATGGCTGTTCCGGGGGCGCCACAGCCGGGGGCCGAGCTTCTCGTTTTTGGCCCTAAAAACGATGATTTTTCCCCATCGCCAAACTGATGGGCTCGTGCGTGCCGCTCGCAAGTTGTTGATAAATAAGGAAAAGTTGTGGTCCGACCCCAACTTGAATAATTCTTATTAAAATGGTAGGATTTGGGCAGAGATCACAAAGATCATGAAAAACCGTATTGCCAAGTCCCGACCCGTTCGTTCCGCCGCGCGGCCGTCGTGGGCCGCGGCGAGCCCTTCGCCGAAGGCCTCTTCGACTCCCTCTCCCGCCCGCGCGGACTCAGCGTCCGCCGGTTTCTCCGAGAATGCCCTGAAGATCCTCAGGGCCCGCTATTTCCTCAAGGACGAGAAGGGCGAGCTTCTCGACAAGTCGCCCGAGGACCTTTTCCGGCGCGTCGCCGGCCACATCGCCTCGGCCGAGAAGACGAAAGCCCTGCGCGAGCGGTACGCCGACGAGTTCCTGCGGGTCATGATGGCCCGCGATTTCCTGCCCAACAGCCCGACCCTGACCGGGGCCGGCCGGGGCATGTGCCTGAGCGCCTGCTTCGTCCTGCCCATCGAGGACTCCCTCGACGCGATCTTCGAGACCGTCAAGAACGCGGCCCTCGTCCACAAGGAGGGGGGCGGCACGGGCTTCGACTTCAGCCGCCTGCGGCCCAAAGGCAGCTTCGTCCGCAGGACCCAGGGCGTGGCCTCGGGGCCGGTCTCGTTCCTCAAGGTCATCGACGCGGCGACGGAGGCCGTCAAGCAGGGCGGCACGCGGCGCGGGGCCAACATGGGCATCCTCCGCGTCGACCATCCCGACATCGAGGAATTCGTCCGGATGAAGATCGACGGCCGGAGCGTCGCCAACTTCAATATCTCCGTGGCCGTCACCGACGCGTTCATGGACGCCGTGCGCGCCGGGACGCCCTACGATCTCCTCGACCCGCGCACGGGCCGGGCCGCCGGCCGCAAGGACGCCCGGGCCGTGTTCCAGGCGATCGTCGAGGCCGCCTGGGCGGTGGGCGATCCGGGGCTCATCTTCATCGACCGCATCAACCGGTTCAATCCGACGGCCGGGCTCGGTCCCATCCGGGCCACGAACCCGTGCGGCGAGCAGCCCCTTCACGATTACGAGTCCTGCAACCTCGGGTCGATCAACCTGGCCAACTTCCACGACGCCCGGCGCAAGGACGGCCTCGATTGGCCGCGGTTCGCGCGGGTCATCAAGCTGGGCGTGCGCTTCCTGGACAACGTCATCGACGTCAACGCCTACCCGCTCCCGCAGATCGCGGAGACGTCGAGGGCCAACCGGCGCATCGGGCTGGGGGTCATGGGCTGGGCCGATCTCCTGCTCCTGATGGGCGTCCGGTATGATTCGGCGAAAGCCCTGGCGCTGGCGGGCAAGGTCGCGGCCTTCCTGCGCCGGGAGGCCGTGGCCGCGTCGCGGGAGCTGGCCGGCGAGCGGGGCAGCTTCCCGAACATCGGGCGGTCGGTCTACAAGGGGACAAAGATGCGGAACGCGACCGTCCTGACCATCGCCCCGACGGGGACCATATCGCGCATCGCGGGCTGCTCGTCGGCCATCGAGCCGGTCTTCGCCTTCGAGATCACGTCGAAGATCCTCGACACGGAGATCAAGGACGTTCACCCGATCTACGCGGAATGGGCGGCGGGGAACGCGGGGCGGCCGCTCCCGGACCACTTCGTCTCGGCCCACGAGATCGCGCCGGAGTGGCACGTGAGGACCCAGGCGGCTTTCCAGAAGCATGTCGATAACTCCGTTTCGAAGACCGTCAATTTCCCCCACGGGGCTGCGGTCGAGGACGTCGAGCGGGCCTTCACCCTGGCCTGGGACCTGGGGACGAAGGGCATCACGATCTACCGCGACGGCTGCCGGGAGAGCCAGGTCCTCTACAAGAACGGGACCGAGGTCCGCTACCCGCAGGAGCGGCCGGCCTCGCTGCCGTCGGTGACGGACAAGATCAAGACGGGGTTCGGCAACCTTTATGTGACGATCACCTTCCACGGGCAGAAGCCGTTCGAGGTCTTCGCCTCGATCGGCAAGAGCGGGTATTCGACGATGGCCGACGCCGAGGCCCTCGGGAGGCTCGTGTCGCTGGCTTTGCGGAGCGGGGTCGAGCCGGACGAGGTCATCCGCCAGCTCAAGGCGATCGGCGGGTCGGAGCCGATCTTCACCGAGGGCGGGCTCGTCCAGTCCATCCCGGATGCCATCGCCAAGATCCTGGAGAAGCACGTCGGCGAGGTCCGCATGAGCGCCAAGGACTTCTACACGCTGCGCTGCAAGATCTGCGGGGCGCTGCTGCCGGACGAGAAGTGCCCGGTGTGCCTGAACTGCGGCTGGAGCAAGTGTGCGTGAGGGACGGGGCGCGGCTGAGCTTGCGGCGGGGGCGGGTTTTTGGTAATTAATAGCTGACGCGGACAGGCTGCGCCCGCCGGATCGGGATCGGCTGAGGCTGCGGCGATGCACGACGGCGAGCCGAAGCGTCCGTATCTCGAGAAAAGAGGTGAGACGATGAAAAGACTTGCGGTCGGGCTGATCATTCTGGCGGCTTTTGCGGGGGCCTCGTTCGCTGCGGACGGGAATTTCGGGCTCGGGATCATTTTCGGCGAGCCGACCGGTGTGAGCATGAAGCTCTGGACCGGCAAGACGACGGCTTTCGACGCGGGGGCCGCCTGGTCGTTCGTCGGCGGGACCTTTTTTCAGGTCCACGGCGATTTCCTCTTCCACAACTTCGACCTGTTCGAGGTCGAGAAGGGCGATATGGCCCTCTATTACGGCTTCGGCGGACGGGTCAAGCTGGCCGGAGAAGGCGGCGACACGAAGTTCAGTTTGCGCGTGCCGCTGGGAATCTCTTATCAGTTCGAGAAAACCGACATCGAGCTCTTCCTCGAGGTCGCCCCGATGCTCGACCTGGCCCCCAAGACCCAGGGCAGCATCGCCGGCGGCATCGGCTTCCGCTACTTTTTTGATCGGGGTCGGACCAATAATTTTCCTTTAAAATCAGATAGATAGACTCTTCTTTCGAGGGGGCCCAAGCTGATGGAAGCAAGTTTTTCGGCCAAAAAAGCGGTTGAGCATCGAATGGGGGAGCATGTTTTTGGGCCAAAAAGGTTCATCGCAAAAATGAGTACCTGGGATTGATAAGAAGGGGGCATCCGGTTA
>CAYREO010000033.1:0-13154 GCA_964423315.1 uncultured Eubacteriales bacterium
CAAGATGACTTGTACGAGGGGGCTAAAATGGGCCTAGCGGCGTCAAACTCGGGTCCGTCCCAGGTGCTCGTGGACGACGAAGTTGATGAGGGCTTGGGCGCGGCCGTCCTTTTCCCAGACAAGAGTTCTCGAGACGTCCGGCCAGTCGAGCTCGACGGCCAGTTCCTCTTTGTCCCAGACCCGGGCCAGCGGGACCGTGCCGCGATAGCGTTCGAGCAGGGCGTGGCAGGCGTCGAGGTCGGCGGGGCGGTAGTCGCGCAGCGCGACCCCGGGCGCGGGCTTCGGCCGCCGGTGCCCGCCGATGAGCTTGACGGCCGCTTTCTCGTAGCCTTTGAGGTTCTCCGAGGCGTCCACCCGCCCGAGGTCGAGGATGCGGGCCAGGACACCGGACTTGCGGATGGATTCGATGCGGCAGCCCTCGGCCCGGAACCTGTTCATCATCTTCGTCGAGCGGTGGCCGGTCTCGAGGGTCAGGAGCGAGAAATCGTAGCCGTACTTCCGGTTGCCCTCGACGGCCGCCCGGACGAGGGTCAGGGCCACGCCCTGCCGGAGGTGCTCCTTGCGAGTGACGAGCAGGCAGCTGTAGACGGCGTTGAAGATCCGCTCTTGGAACTGGAATTTCTGGGGCAGGTTGGCGAGGAAGGCGATGCATTCGCCGTCCTTGTAGGCCCCGACGAGATGGTCTCTCTTGTCCGCCGGGATGCGGTCGAAGAGATAGTGAAGGAACGCAGGCCGGTAGAAGTTCGGGAAAGACGCCGCGCCGTACTCGTCCCGCCATGAGGCGTGTGCCATGCGCTCGAGCGCCTCGTAGCCGCCCCGGAACGGCTCGATGACAACGCCGTTCATCATGCCGCGCCTCCTTCGTCGTTGCGTCCAGTCTTGCCCGGCGCCGCCGTATATGCTACGCCTGCGAACGGCTGGTAATTCTCCCTGTTGATGATCTCGAAGGCGGCTTCGGGGTAGGCTTGCCGGAATTGCCCCGGCACGCGGCCGCTGCCCGTCCACTTGAATTCATAAGCGAACAGACGGCCCTCGCGCTCCTCGATGAGGTCGATCTCCTGGGCCTGCCAGGTCCGCCAGAAATAGCGGTTGACGGGCGTCGCCCGGTAGGCCTGGCTCTTCATCCGCTCCATCATCAGGAAGTTCTCCCAAAGCTGGCCGATGTCGTTCCGCAGAGCGGGGGGATTGAAGTTGGCGATCACGGCGTTCCGGATCCCATTGTCGAAAAAGTAGTATTTTGCCTTCTTGGTCATTTCATTGCGAAGGTTCCGGCTGAAGCCGCGCAGGGTGAAGAGGACGAAGCTTTTCTCGAGGAGATCGATATAGCGACCCACGGTCTTGTAGTCCAGCCCGACTTTCTGGCCGAGCTCGCTGAGGGAGACCTCGGAGCCCACTTGGAAGGCCAGGAGCCTCAAGAGGTCGAGCAGGACCTTGGAGCTCTTGACCCGGTCGAACGCAAGGATATCCTTGAGGAGATAGGAAGAGGCGATCTCCGTGAGCAACCTCGTTTTTTCGGTCTTTTCGGTCGCCGCCACGACTTCCGGGTATCCCCCGAAGATGAGGAAGTCTTCGAGGCGTTCACGGATCTCGAAGGGCGTGAAGATCTTGGCCAGCTCCATCTGGGCGACAGGGTAGAGGGTCAAGGTGAGCTTCCTTCCGGTCAGCGGTTCGCCGACCTGCCCGGCAAGATCGAACGATGAGGAACCGGTGGCAATGACGCGAACGCCGGGAACCTGGTCGACCAGGATCTTCAGGGCTTCGCCGACCCCCGTGACCTTTTGGGCCTCGTCGATCGCCAGGAGCTCGTAGCCCGCGGCGTATTCCTTGATGGCCCGGAAGTCCCGTGAATGAAGGACCTCTTGGATGCGCACGTCTTCCCCGGAGTCGAGGCGGTGCTTCCAAGGACAGGTCGCGAGAAAGCCCTTGAGAAGAGTGGTTTTTCCTACCTGACGCGGTCCATAGATGACGAGGACCTTGTTCGGTTTGAGGAAGGGGCCCAAGTCGGCAAAAAATCGAGGGAGTTTCATGCTTAATATATAACAAATAGCTAAAAAAAAGTCAATAATAAGGACCAACAATCCTAAAAATTATTACATTACAAGGATTATAATAGAGCTAATAACATGTGGGACATGTCCCCATTACTCCCGGGGCCGGATGGGCGCAAGCCGGTGACATCTACGGAGGAGGCTGTCCCCCCTCTGTGGAGGAACCGCCGGGAACGGCTCCCGGGGAGGCCGGGAGTAGAGGGGTGGCATTCACTGTCGTTGTTCCCCAGAGGCAGGAGAAGCGGCCGCTTGTGAAGGCTTGAGGTACTTGTCATACCAGGCGATCATCCGCTTGTACATGTCGGCCCGCTCCTCGGGAGAGTTCGGGCCGCCGTGGGGGCCGTAGCTGTAGCGCAGCCAGACGCACGTCTTGCCCAGCCGCCGCAGCGCGTAATAGATCTCCTGCGACTGGAGGGCCTCGACGTTCGGGTCGAGGTCGCCGGTGATGCAGAGAAGCGGTGTCTTGATGCGGTCGGCCTGAAGGATGGCCGAGTGGGCCAGATAGCGCTCGGGGTATTCCCAGAGCGTGCCGCCGATGCGGTCCTGGCTCTTCTCGGGAGCGTGAGTGTTCCGGACCCCGAGCCGCGGGCTCTGGGTGTAGAAGCTGACCATGTTGACCTTGCCCGAGTTGTTGATGGCGGCCTTGAACCGGTCGGTCTGGGTGATGAGCAGGACCGTGGCGTAGCCGCCGTAGCTCGTGCCCTGGATGCCCAGGCGGTCGGGATCGGCCACGCCCATGTCGATGACCTTGTTGACCGCCGACAGGGCGCCCTTGGCCCAGGCCTCGCCGGGATAGCCTGTGGTGAAATCGACCGAGGGATGGAGCACGGCGTAGCCGGCCGAGGTCAGGACATTGAGGGCCCCGTTGAAGCCGTTGTCGAAGAACCGCTCGTAGACCTCGGTGACCAGAGGGTACTTCTTGCCCGGCTCGTAGTTGGCGGGATAGTAAAGGACGCCGCGGAGCTTTTTGCCGTCCGTGTCGAGGTAGGTGACGAGCTCGGTCCGGCTGAGAGCCCGGTCGGCGAGCCACGGATTGAGGTCGGTCAGCCTGCGGACCGAGGCGAACGCGGCATCGGCGGCGAAAAGGTCGTCGGGATGGTCGCCGTCGGACTCGGTGAAGATGAAGGTCGCGCCGTCCTCGGACATCCGCCAATGTCCGTAGAGGTCCTTGCTTCGCCTGAGATCGACGAACGTTTTCTCGGCGATCTCGAATCGGACGAGCCCGCGGTCCCATCGGTCGGGGGCCGAGGTGCTGAAAAAGATCGAGGCTCCGTCCGGGCTCCAATCGACGACCTGCAGGTTGGGCCGGGCGTCCTCGTCCTCGGGCTGTTCGTGAAGCATCTCCATGGCGCCGGACTTGACGTCGATGAGCCAGTATTGGCGCGGGGGAGAGGGCCGGCGGCCGGGCCGGTCCTTGGGCTCGTCCTCCTGGACTCGGGCGCTCGTCGCCAGGATGGCGGCCGCATCGGGGCTGAAGCGCACGGCGCTGTAGGTCGGCGCTTTCTTTTTCTCCCTTTCGTCCTTCTTCTCCTCGGCGGCGGCGCCGGGCTCTTTGGGCTTGGCGGCCGCGGTCTCTTTTTCTCCCGTCAGCTGGCGGGGCTCCTTGTCGTCGATCGACATGACGAAGATGTTGCCCTTGTCGTTGTAAGCGAGGGTCCTTGAATCCGCCGACCACACGAGAGAGCGCTGCTCATAGGGCTTGAGCAGGATCCTCGGCTCGCCGGACGGCAGCGGCAGGACCTCGAGCTGGTTGCGCGTTCCGAAGATGACATCGTAGTTCGTTTTCTCGGTGACGTCGCGCTCGAAGAGGATCGCGGAACCGTCCTTGGTCAGGCGCAGCGATGAGAGCGGCGTCTCGGGCATCAGCTCCTTCAGGGTCCGGGCCTTGAGGTCCCAGACAGCCGGGACGACAAAACGGTCCATGCGCCGGATCTTGTCCCACTGAAGGAAAGGATCGTCCGTGTCCATGACGATGATGGGGGCGACGGTCGCGTTCTTGAACAGCGTTTCGGCGCGCTTCTCCCAACCGGCGGCCCGGGTCGTCAGGTAGAGCTTGGCGCCGTCGGGAGACCAGAGCAGCGGGGAGTTGGAGGCGACGATCTTGTCCTTGGGCAGGGGCAAGGGCTCGAGCTTGCCTGTCTCGCGGCGCCAGAGATAGGGGCGGAAGCGGTTGCCCTCGAAGATGTACAGGGCCAGGGTCTTGCCGTCGGGCGACCAGGAGGGCGACCGGAAGTGGCGCTTGCCGGAGAAGACCGGGACCTGGCGCCCCGTGTTCGTGTCGATGACGAAGAGCTCGGCCTGGGACGGCCCGATATAGGTCGGGTCGCCGTAGCGGCTGTGGTCCTGGGGCAGGCGGTCCTTGGGGGTCGTCACGGTGGCGGCGACAAAGCGGCCGTCGGCCGTCATGTCGTCGACCCGGACGGATTTGACCAGGAAAAAGTCGTCGATGGCGAAGGGCTTCTTAGCCTCGGGGGCCGCGGATCCTCCGCCGGCAAGTCCCAGGCCAAGCCCGAAGGCCAACAACAAAATGGCCGCGAAACGTGTTCTCATGCCGCACCTCCTGTCGTGTCGGGTCCAGTCTTATCCACCCCCTCCATCCATGTCAAGGCAGGACCCGAGTGAGGGCGGCTCGGAGCGAGGGGGGAGCGAGGGGGATACATGCCTGCGGGACATGTCCCTGGGTCCCGCCCGGCTTGAATTTGTCCCGGTCCGATGTTATCTTGGGTCCTGTTTCCGAGGGCCGCGGGGGCTCTCAGGGGCGGGCCGGATCCCAGGAGAACGACCATGATCACCGAGAAGGACATCGAAAGACTGTTCGCCAAGCAGCTCGCGCGGATCGGGAACGAGGGGCTGCGGGCCAAGGTCGTCAAGACCTTCGTCCTGGCCTGCGAGCGGGGCGGGTGGAGGTCGGCGGAAGACCTCGTGAAGATGCCCTTCACCTTGCTTGCGGAAACCCGCGGCATCAGCTTCATCGAGCACACCATCGCCGTCACCGAAGGGGCGGCCGCCCTGGGCCGGGCCCAGGCCGAAGCCTACGCCGAGCCGCCCTATGCCATCGACTTCGACCGTCTCTACGCCGGAGGCCTTCTCCATGACGTCGGCAAGCTCCTCGAGATCGAGCCCGACGGCCGCGGCGGCTTCCGCAAGAGCCTGGCCGGCAAATACTCCCGCCATCCGGTCTCCGGGGCCATCCTGGCGGCCGAATGCGGCCTGCCCGCCGATATCATCAACATCATCGCCTGCCACGCCAAGGAAGGGGAGGGCAGTCCGAAAGTCGTTGAAACGGTCCTCATCCATCAGGCCGACTTCGCGACCTTCGATCCTCTGGTCATGAAGCAGAAAGGGATGCTGATCGAATGAGCGCGACCCTGGTCGAGAAGATCCTCTCCCGGCACGCCGGCCGCGCCGTCAGGCCCGGGGAGATTGTCGACATCGCCGTCGACGCCCGGGTGGCCCGGGACTTCGGCGGGGCCAACGTGGTCAAGAACATCCGCGACCACGGCCTGCCGGTCGAGGACGTCTCCAAGACCTTCTTCACCTTCGACTGCAATCCCGGCGGGTCCGATCAGAAGTATGCCGCCAACCAGCACGTCTGCCGGATGTTCGCCCGTGAGCGCGGGGTCGGCCTCTACGACGTGACCGCCGGCATCGGCACCCACGTCGCCATCGAGGAGGGCCTGGTCGCGCCGGGCGGCACGCTCGTCTCGACCGACTCCCACGCCAACATCCTGGGGGCCGTCGGGGCCTTCGGCCAGGGCATGGGCGACCAGGACATCGCCGCCGCCTGGGCCTTCGGCCGGGTCTGGTTCAAGGTCCCCGAGTCCGTCAAGATCGTCCTCAAAGGCAAGCTTCCCGCCGGCGCGACCCCTAAGGACATCGTCCTGCGGCTCCTGAGGGAGTTCGGGGCGGCCGGCCTCCTGGGGATGAGCGCCGAGCTTTACGGCGAGGCCGTGGACGGCCTGGGCTTGGCCGGCCGGATCACGATCGCCTCGATGGCCACCGAGATGGGAGCCATCATCCTCCTCTTCCCGCCGAACAAGGCCGTCCTCGATCATTTCGACAAACTCGGGAAATCGTATGAAGCGCTCTACGCCGACCCGGACGCGGCCTATGTCCGGACGGTCGAGATCGACATCTCGGGCCTTGTCCCTCTCATCTCGAGGCCGGGGCACCCCGAAGACGTCGTCGAGGTCCGCGAGGTCGCCGGCGCGAAGATCGATTCGGCGTTCATCGGCTCGTGCACCAACGGCCGGTTCGAGGACCTGGCCGAAGCGGCGGCCCTCCTCAGGGGCCGGAAAGTGGCCCCGGGGGTCGTCTTGAAGATCGTCCCGGCCACACGTAAGGTCTGGAAGCGGGCCCTCGATGAGGGCCTTGTCGACATCTTCATGGAGGCCGGGGCCCTCCTCGGCAATCCCGGATGCGCCGGGTGCGCCGAGGGGCAGATCGGCCAGAACGGTCCGGGCGAGGTGACCGTCAGCAC
Source organism: uncultured Eubacteriales bacterium (assembly GCA_964423315.1). Lineage (GTDB taxonomy): Bacteria > Acidobacteriota > Aminicenantia > Aminicenantales > Saccharicenantaceae > RBG-16-66-30. The sequence goes on from CAYREO010000033.1 coordinate 6,529, forward strand.
GGGCAACCGCAACTTCGCCGGCAAGCAGGGCAAGGGGAGCGTCTGGCTGGCCTCTCCGGCGACGGCGGCGGCCTCGGCCGTGGCCGGGGTCATCGCCACGGCCGATTCGATGCCCGCCGAGCCCGTCGCCTTCGCGCCCCCCACGTCAAAGGCCGGGCCCGCTGACGGCGCTTCCCCTGATGCCAAGGCCGAAGCCGGCGCCAAGCCGATAGCCGCCGCAGCCTTTGCCGTTGAGCCCGCGGGAAAGCCGGGAATAAAGGCCGGAAAGCCCACGGTCATCCGCGGCCGCGTCTGGGTCGTCGACAAGGACAACATCGACACCGACATGATCTTCCACAACCGCCACCTGGCCATCACCGACATCTCCCAGATGGGCCGCTACACGTTCGGCAATCTCGCCGGCTGGGAGGACTTCGCGGCCAAGGCCGCGCCGGGGGATATCGTCGTCACCGGTTCGAACTTCGGGGCCGGGTCGTCGCGCCAGCAGGCCGTCGACTGCTTCAAGAGCCTCGGCGTCGCGGCCGTCATCGCCCGGTCCTTCGGGGCCATCTACGAGCGCAACGCCGTCAACGCCGCTTTCCCCATTCTCGCCGGCGACCTCATCGCCGCCGGGCTCAAGACCGGCGAGGAGATCACCGTCGACTTCACGACCGGAGAGGTCATCCGTCACGCGACCCGCGAGGCCCTGCGCGTCGCTCCCTTCTCGGCGACCCAGATGGCCATCTACAAGCGGGGCGGGTTGCTCGGAGAAGGGTGAGGATCCCATGCGACTCTACGAGAACGAAGCCAAACAGCTGTTCGCGGCCGAAGGCATCCCCATCCCAAAACCCTTAGGCGTCGTGTCACGGGCCGAGGAGCTCGCCGGCCGAGCGGACCTTGCGGGGCAGGTCATGCTCAAGTCCCTGGTGCTCATCGGCGGACGGGGCAAAGCCGGCGGCATCCGCAAAGCGTCCGGCGCCGCCGAGGCGGCGGCCTTGGCCGGGGAGATGCTCGGCCGCAGGATCCGGGGCTGCGAGGTCGAGCGCCTGCTCGTCGAGGAGGCCGTCGTCGAGGCCGGCGGGGCCTGTTACGCCGGGGTGACCATGAACCCGGCCGATTTCAACGTCACGGTCATCGTCAGCCCGGCCGGCGGTGTGGACATCGAGCAAGTGGCCAAGGAAACGCCGGACAAGGTCCTGAGAATCGAATTGCCGAAGAACGACATGGCCCTGCCCGACACGGAAGCGGCCCGCCTGGCCGGCTTCCTGGCCGCCGGGCTTCCGGACGGCAAGGCGCGGCTCGGGGGCCTGAAGGACGTCCTCACCAAGCTTTACGCCCTCTTCCAGAAGTACGACTGCAAGGTCGCCGAGATCAATCCGCTGCTCGTCACGCCGGGCGGCCCGGTGGCCGCCGACGCCAAGGTCGTCCTTGACGACAACGGCCTCTTCCGCCAGGGCGCGGTGTTCCGGCTCCTGGGGCTGTCCGAGGTGCGACACGACGTCTCGGAGCAGACCCGGAACGAGCTGCGGGCCCGCGAGGCCGGCTTCAAGTACGTCGACCTTCTCCCCGAGGGCCATGTCAAAGATGCCGACAGGCTCTATGTCGGGCTCGTGCCGGGCGGCGCCGGCTACGGCATCTTCTCCATCGACGAGGTGGCCAACGTCGGGGACCGGTTCTTCGGCGGCCGGGTCGTGCCCGTCAATTTCATGGACTCGGGCGGCGGGCCGACCGTGGCCATGGTCGCGGAGATGTTCCATCTGCTCATGGACTACGAGGTCGTCGACCTCATCATCACGTCGCGTTTCGGAGGCATCTCCTCCTGCGACATCTTCATCCGGGGGTTGGTCGGCTGCCTGAGAGACAGGCGCGCGGCCGGTCGGCGCGTGGTCCCCGTCCACGGCCGGATGGTCGGCACGGACCTGCCCTCGGCCCGCGACTTCCTGGAGAAGGCCAAAAGGGAGACCCCCGACGAGCTCGCGGATATGCACATCACGGTCGGCAACCGGACGATCATGGCCGAGGTCATCAAGGACGGCATCCGGCATGCGTTCGGGCGGAAGGGGTGGGCGTGATGGACCCCAAGATCAAGGCCACGGACGGTTTTCTCTTCCACCTCGTCCGCAAGCTCCGGCCGGCGCTCGCCGACCGGGTCGCGAAAAGCGGGCGGCTCGACACGATCATCCTCGGCCTCGGCGGCCAGGGCTCCAAGCACGCCGGTCTGATGCACGACTTCGGGACGTCCATCGTCGCCGGCGTGGCCCCCGGCGCGGCGGGAACGCGGGTTCACGAGATTATCCCGGTCTTTGACACCGTCCACGACGCCCTCGAGGAGTTCCCCGATGTCGTCGCGGCCAGCGTCTGGCGCCACTACTCAACGGCCCGGGAGGCCGCCCTCGAGGCCATCGAGGCCGGCATCCCGCTGGTCGTCCTCATCTCGGAGGGCCTCCCCCTGCGGGACGTTCGGGACATCATCGTCGCCGCCCGCAGGCACAACACGGTCCTCATCGGCGGCAACACGCCGGGACTCATCTTCCCGCCCGAACGCATCAAGATCGGCATGCTTCCGGATGTGTTCTATCCGGAAGAGATCGCTCCCGGGCGCTTCGGCCCCCGGGGCGTGACCATCATCTCCCGCAGCGGGGCCATCCTCTACCACATGTCGGACGCCATGGCCAGCGTCGGCATCGCCCAGAACGCGGTCATCGGCGTCGGCGGCGACGGGGCCGTCGGTTCGACCTTCCGCGACCTCGTGCCCCTGGCCATGGAATACGAGAACACGGACCTCGTCGTCGTCGCCGGCGAGATCGGCGGCTGCCAGGAGGAGCTGCTGGCCCAGGACGTCCGCGACAACCCCGGAAGGTACCCGAAGCCGCTCGTGGCCCTCATTTCGGGGGCCCACGCGCCCGAGGGCAAGACCATGGGCCACGCCGGGGCCATCGTCACGCCGGGCCTCGAGACCGGGACGTTCGCGTCGAAGAAGAAAGCGCTCGAGGCGGCCGGCGTCCCGGTCGTCAACAGCCAATTCGACCTCATCGAGGCCGTGCGGGCCAAGCTCGGCGGGAGGACCTACTTCGCGCCCGAGCGCTATTACGAAAAGATGAAGACCATCTGGGACGCGCCTCCGCCCCGGCCGAGCTGGACGACGCTCATCACCAAGGTCGAACCCGACAACTTGGTCGTCCGGGGATACAAGGTCCAGGACCTCATCGAACGGGCTTCGCTCGTCGAAGCCGCCCACCTCGTCACGATGGGCGAGCTGCCCGATGAGGGATTGGTCGCGTCACTGACGTTCCTGGCGCTGGAGGCGGCCACGAAGCCCCTCCCGGCGGTCGTCCGGGCCGAGAGCGAGGACGTCTCCAAGACCTTCCAGAAATACATCCTCAACGACGCCGTCCTCGCCGCTTTCGAGCCGGCCGGCCGGCTCGCGCAGGCCGAAAAGACGGTCTATGCGCTGGGCCGGTTCACGGCCTATCTGGCCGAGGTTCAAGGCCACGGGAAGGCTCTGGCGGGTGTCAAAGCCCAGGCCTCATTGAACGAGGCCATATTCAGGGCGGTCTCGGGGGAGAAAACGCTCGACAAGGACCGGGCCCGGATGCTCGAGGCCATCGTCGTGGCCTCCATCGACCACGGGGTGACGCCGCCCTCGGCCCAAGCGACCCTGATCGCCTCCTCCGTGCGGGCCTCGTACGAAGTGGCCTTGGCGCAAGGGGTCGGGGCCATCACCGACGTCCACGGCGGGGCGGGGGAGAAGGCCGCCGAGTTCTTCCTCCGCTGCGCGGGGCTGGCCTCCGGGAAAGGCTGGTCGCACGAGGACGCCGCGCGGGCCGTCATCCGCGATTACATCCGTGAGGGGAGGCGCATCGAGGGCCTGGGCCACCGGGTCCACAGACAAGATCCGCGCCGGGACGTGCTCTGGGCGCTCGCCGAAAGGACTAGGCTGGCCGGGCCGTGCGTGGCCATCTCGCGGATCGCGGCGGATATGCTCCGCGAGGTCCGCGGACTGGACCTGCCGATCAACGTCGATGGCGTCATCGGGGCCGTCATCGCCGACATGGGTCTCGATCCCAGCGTGGCCAAGGCCCTTTTCATCTTCGGCCGTCTGATGGGACTTTCGGCCCATTACTTCGAGGAAGTGACAACCCAACCGGTCATGCGAGCCATCGACTTCCGCGAAGCCGTCTACCGCGGCGTCCCCGAGCGCGAATTTTCGCGCTGACCGCGATAAGCTTCGAGATATGGATTTCCTTTCGCTACCCAAATATCCTCCCTTTCGCGAGGAGAAGGATTATGGCTGAGTTCGCGATGTCGCAGCACAGGGACGCTGGACATGCTCCGTAAGCACCTGCTCTCCTTCGTCGTGATCCTCGGATGTGCCGCGCCCTCGAACACGATGGCCGAAATGCTGGCGTGGACGTAAAGCGGCGCGGCCGGGTCGTCCGGCAGAGGCCGGGCGGCCGCGACGGCGAACGCCACCCCGGCGGCCGTGAGAGCGGCCTTGAGAGCGCGCGAGCGGTTGATGGGCATGATATTCGGTCCTCCTGCGCGGGATGATACCCGAAAAATCCCGGGAAAGAAGGCAGATGAACGCAGCACGGCTGGAGAACCGGGGATGATCGAACAACACGAGATCCGGGCCTTCCGAGCTTGACTCTTGAAAGGGGCGGGGTTATCCTTTCACTTAAATGGGCGCGCCGGCGCTCGGCGTGAGGCGCGGCTGTCGTCATTTTTTCCGGGAGCAAAGAGGAACGCGATGAGCGGAGAGGGAAGTTCAGGCTGAAGTGATCGGACAGGAATTTTCCCATTACCGGATCCTGGAAAAGCTCGGCGAGGGCGGCATGGGCGAGGTCTGGAAGGCCCGCGACATCCTGCTCGACCGGCCCGTGGCCCTCAAGGTCCTCCGGTCCGGAGCCGTGGGGGATGGCGCGTCGCGCGAGCGGCTGCGATGAGGAGATCCAGAAAGGATTGAAGATCCTTCACGAAGCCGTGGAGATCGACGGCGAAGAAGGCCCTGGAGTTGAGACCTCTCTACGGTCCGAGCTATTACGTCATGGCTAAGGCCTACTCCCGCATGGGGATGCACGAGGAGGCGATCGCCGCGGCCGAAGAGAGTGTGCGATCCCCCTCGAAGTACGCCGGACCCCACCTGCTCGGGATTGCCTACGCGCTCGCCGGAAAAAGGCAAGAAGCCCTCGAGATCGCGGAGAGCGCAGATGCTTCGAAGGCCTGGTTCACGGCCCAGATCTACGCCGCGCTTCCAGGCCCTGGTCAAAAAGATGGGCCTTCCTCTTTGTGGAGCGCGGCTTAGGGGACGTTTATCTTCCATCCAGCGCGGGAACGCCAACGGGCAGAACAAAGAAAGAGAGGTCGACGATGGCCGCCAAAGTGATCCATGCCAGTCGAACAGGCGCTCGCTTGGACAGCCATGTCCTCACGGGCGGCGGAACGGATGATACGGCCGTATTGCAGAGAACCTTGGACCTGGCGAAAGACTGCGGCGGCCTTCACTTGATCATGGACGGAGCCGCTTTGGTGACCGGCCTCACCGTCCACAGCCATACGACCATCGAATGCCTGAACAAGGGATGCGGGTTCTTTCTCGCCGATCACGCCAACCGATCCCTCATCACGAACGCCCACCCTTCCGCCGGAGAGATCGTCGATCGCGATATTTCGCTCCTGGGAGGGACATATAATCACAACTGCCTGCGGCAGGCTCACCACCTCCCTGAAGGAGTTCATTATTCCCAGGGGGATTCTTTTGTCGTCGCCATGTCCTTTTTCGGGGTCGAGGATCTGGTCATTCGGGACGTCACGGTCCGCAACCAAAGGACCTTCGCTTTCTTGATCTCGAATTGGGCGAGGGTGACCATGGAAAACATCTCCCTGGAGCTCCCCGATCTCATTCCCGGAGCGAACCAGGACGGCATCCATTTCCTGGGCCCGGGCCGGTTCCTCGTCATCAGGAACGTTCAGGGGCGCACCGGCGACGATCTCATCGCCATCAACGCCGACGAGGAATTCACGGACGAAAAGAGCTTTTTCCATCCCTCTGCGTCGACGGGCCCGATCACGGACGTCGTGGTCGATACGGTCATGGTCGATGACGCCTCCCAGATCCTACGCGTGTTGTCGCGCAGGAACCTCGTCGATCGGATCACGGTCAGGAATGTGACCGGGACTTACCGCAGCTTCGGCTTTTATCTGAGCGCCTGGGATTACCACGGCAGGGGACTGCAGGGGAACTTCGGATCATTGGTCTTCGAGAATATCGACGTCAGGCAGACCCAACCGGATTATACCTATACCGAGCCTTTTCTTTTCCGGATCTCGGGGAGGCACCGGAGCCTGATGCTCAGGAACATCAGGTATTTCGATCCGAGCGACGACCGGTACATCGTTCATATCGAAGGCGGATCGGATATCGTGGACATCGGGACGACGCCGGCCGACATCGATTCGCTTCTGATCGACGGGCTTCATATCCAGGATAACGGCCTGGCGCCCCAATCCCGTCCTTACATCATGGTCAGAGGTCGGGTCAAGCAGATGATCGTCAGGAACTGCGAGGTCGTCCATGGCGACGATAAAAAGAATGTCCTCATTGCGACGGACGGGGGATTCGCCGGGATCGACCGGCTCGTATTGAA
>CAYREO010000034.1:0-12061 GCA_964423315.1 uncultured Eubacteriales bacterium
AGCATGGGCGGCGTCTGGGGGTTGAGGCCCTCGGGCCGGGGCGGCTTCTCCGATTGCTGCTTGAAGGCCACGACGAAGGGGGTGTCGGCGGCGAACGGGGTCCGGCCGGTGACCATCTCGAACATGATGACGCCGAAGGAATAGATATCGGAACGGTGGTCGAAGTCCTTGCCTTCGACCTGCTCGGGGGACATGTATTCCGGCGTGCCGACGACGATGCCCTCGGCCGTGAAGCCCTGGCTGTCGAGGGCCCGGGCGATCCCGAAATCGAGGATCTTGGCATTGCCCTCTTTGTCGATCATGATGTTGCTGGGCTTGAGGTCGCGATGGACGATCCCTGCGTCGTGGGCCTCGCTCAATCCCTGGCAGACCTGTTTGGCGATGGCCACGGTCGTCGAGACGTCGAGGCGCCGCGACCGCCGGATGAAGCTCTTGAGGTCCTCCCCCGGGACGTACTCCATGGTGATGTAGGGAAGGCCCTGGTCCTCTCCGAGGTGGTACATTCGGCCGATGCTGCGGTGGGAGATCCTGTGGGCCAGCTTGATCTCGTTGATGAACCTATCGATCGTCCTCCGGTCCGAGGCGATCTCGGGGCGGATGACCTTGATGGCCACTTCCTCGTGCGTCCTCTGGTCGAGGGCCCGGTAGACGCGGCCCATTCCTCCCCGGCCGAGCTGCTCGATGATCTGGAAGCGGCCCGCGAAGACGGAACCTGTCGCCAAGTTCCAGGTCGGCGCTTCGAGCGTCTGGGTTGCGGCCTGGTCGGCGGGCAGGCGCTGGACCGGCATCTGCGGCGTGGCGGCGGCCGGCGTCGGAGTCGCGGGCCGGCCCTCGTGGAGAGCGGCCGCGCAGTTGAAGCAGAAGTTTGCGGTTTCCGGGTTATCCGTCCGGCAAGTAGGGCAGCGGGTGGCCATCGTCCGTCTCTCGCAAGTCCTTATGTCCCGAGTCCGTCACTCCCCGTTCCCCGCTTCCCGATTTTCCTCCCTCATCCCTATATACGTCCGAGCGGGGTAAAGAGTTTCTATCTTGATCAAGATCGTCCTCTTTACTCCGTAAATAGCAAGGAACATGCCAAGAGAACAACACCTCCTGTCACCGCGCCTTCCCTGGAAAGACGGCCGCTTCCCCTCCGGGCGGCCCGGGAACCCCCGTATTCTTTACGTTCAACGATTTACACCCTGATATCTGATGTGTTCGTTAACGAGATTGGTCCCGTCCGGAATCGGACGCTCACCGCCCCCCTAAGCCGGCAGCCTGAGGTCCCCTACGGCCTCAGCGACAGGGAGATCTTGAACACCCCCCTGCCCTCGAGAGGGAGGAAGCGGCTGGCCGGGTCCCAGCGCCTCTCCCAGCCCTTGTTGTAGACCAGGTAGATCTCGTTGCCCGGGGAGATCTGCCATCGCAGCCTGGCGTTCCAGCCGAGCTTGCGGGAGACGTCGTCGTACTGGACATAGTTCATCAGGCCGAGGTCGGGCGACAGGAAGACGTCGGCCTTGAGCTGGTAGACGTTCTCGCTGAACCGACCCTCGGGGAGCCGGCCGCGGACCATGTTCGTGTCGAAGGACAGCGTGGCATAGCCCTTGAACTTCAGGGACATCTCGAGGTTGATGTCGTCGTAATGACCGGAGTAGAACTGGCCGAACCTGTAGCTCGCCTCGGCCGTGACGGGGCGGTGGGTGGCCGTGCGGGCCTCGATCTGGACGTTCGTGAAATCGTAGGGCCCGGCGGGCAGGACGACGCCCCGGGCGATCTCGAAGTCGTAGGGCAGGACGTCCCGATGGACCTCGACGCTCGTCCCGATCTGCTCGCCGCTCTCGGTCCGGAAGCTCAGCGGCGAGGCCTCCAGCTTGCTCGTCTCGAGCCGGCCCGCGAGGTCCCAGTAGTAGTCGGCGCTGGCGCTGAAGAAGAACTGGCGCACGAAGGATCCGAGGAAACCGTCGGCCGGCCGCGGCTGGTAGCCGACGCGGATGTAGCCTGTCTGGACGCCCCGCCGCATCAGATAGCCCAATCCGGGGTCGAGCCCGTCCCCGTAGTAGGCGTAGGTCGTCTGGACGTTCCAGAGGTCGTTGGGGTAATTGGCCCGGAAGCCGAAGCCGTGGCGGCGGCCCTCGTCGCGCTCGTTCCAGTTGTAGACCGCCCAGGCGGCCAGCATGATGTTCTTGTTGCCGAGGAACCGCGAGGACGAGTAGTTGAAGTCGGCGCCCGCGAGCGAGTTCCTCTCCCCGGTCGGGCTGCCGTTGGTGAAGATCCAGCCGACCTTGCTCTCGGCAAAGATGTTCTGGGTCACCCGGGCGGCGAGGAGGTTGCGGCCGGGCAGCTCGATCGTGCCTCCCATGCCGCCATCGGGGACGGCGGCCGTCCGTGTCTGGACGTCGACAATGGCCAAGCTGGTGTTGCCGACCTTGCCGTAGACCTTGGTCCCGAACAGGACCGGGACCGGGGAGCCTTCGTAGAGACCGACGCGCCGGCTGAAGAAAGGCGTGAAGCTGATGCTCGAGCTGAAGCTGAAGACCTCGGACCCTTCGAGGAAGAACATCCTCTTCTCGGGGAAGAACATCGGGAAGCGGGTCAGGTTGATGCGCCGCTCGTCGACCTCGGTCTCGGCGAAGTCCATGTTGTAGCTGACGACGCCGACGAGGTTCGGGGTGAAGCTCTTGTAGAGGTCGAACCCGGCGTCGATCTCTTGCGTCGCGGGGACATCCTCCGGGCCGCCTCCAGAGGCGCTGGCCAGGCCGTAGGGTTTGAAGGTGATGCCCATCCCCTGCCGGATGCCTTCGATACCGGCGAGCACCGCGGCTTCGCCGGGATTATTGAAATTGGCGTCGGGGGTCGCTCCCGACAGTCGCACGGTCTCCTGCTTGCGGGCGATCGTCCGCTCGATGTTCAGGCCCCATGCGGACAGGCCGGGCTTGAACGAGATGCTCTTGAACGGGATGCGGATCTCGACGCTCCATCCCTCGTCGAGGATCCGGCTGCGGGCCTCCCAGATGCCGTCCCAATTGAGGCTGGCGCTCCCGGCGTAGGCCAGGCCCTCGCTGCGGGCCCCGCGGGGATTGACGTAGAAGACGTAGGCCGTTCTCTTGTCCTGGAAGGGGTCGAGCAGGACGCGGACGATGTCGTCGCTGGCCGCGGCGGCCGGGCGCCCGTAGCCCCCCATCCTCTGGCTCGAGCCGCCGCTGTCGTGGGCCATGGTGTTGGCGGAGATGCGCGAAGGCTCGCTGTCGTGGCAAAGGACGCCGATGTACAGGTTGGCGTCGTCATAGACGACCCGGACCTCGGTCCGCTCGGTCGGGTCGCCGTCGGGCCGCGGCTCGACCATGCGGAAGCCCGTGACCGGGACGGCCGACCGCCAAGCCTCGTCATCGAGAAGGCCGTCGATCCTGGGCCCCGGCTCGACCCGGACGGCCCGGATCTCGGCAGCGTCCTGGGAAGAAGCGGCCGGCAAGAAGCTCGAGAGGGCGAACGCGGCCGCCGTCAGGCGGAATAGGGTGCAGATATCCATCGCGGCCTTTCGTTTCTCGAGGGTTCTATCTTTCGGCCAAGACCGGGGCGGGTCAGAACCGATGAAAGACCATTGTAGCGGCTGGGCCTTTCCGGCGCAAGGGAAACGGCCGGCCCTAGCGCTCGAGGCGCTTTTTGAACTCCTGGGCCAGCAACGGAACGACCTGGAACAGGTCGCCGACGATGCCGTAGGTCGCGATCTGGAAGATGGGCGCCTCGGGGTCCTTGTTGATGGCCACGATGACGTCCGAGGTCTTCATCCCGGCCTGGTGCTGGACGGAGCCCGAGATGCCGCAGGCGAAATAGATCTTGGGCCGGACCGTCCGCCCGGTCTGCCCGACCTGGTGGCTGTAGGGGATCCAGCCGGCGTCGACGGCCGCCCGTGAAGCCCCGAGGGCCGCCTTCAGGGTGTCGGCCAGATCCTGGAGGACCTTGAAGTTCTCGGCGCACCCGATGCCGCGCCCGCCGGAGACGATGATCTCGGCGTCGGCCAGATTGACGGTCTCCTCTCCCCTGACGAATTCCAGGACCTTGGTCCGGATCTCCTCCTCGGTCATGGCCAGGGTCTCCCGGACAACCTGTCCCTGCCGGGACGCATCGCGGGGCGGCATGGCGAAGACCTTGGGCCGGACGGTCGACATCTGCGGCCGGTACTGGGGATAGTCGAGGATGGTGGCCATGATGTTGCCGCCGAACGCCGGGCGGGTCTGCTTGAGGAACTTCGTCTCGGGGTCGATGGCCAGCCCCGTGCAGTCCGCCGTCAGCCCGGCCTCGAGAGTCGTGGCCACGGTCCCGGCGAAGTCGCGGCCCTGGGTCGTCGCCCCGAACAGGACGATCTCGGGCTTGTATTTCCGGATGAGGTCGACGGCCGCCCGGGCGTAGGGATCGGTCCGGTATTGGGTGAGCAGGGGGCTTTGCATGACGTAGACGATCTCCGCCCCGTGGGCGACGGCCTCGGCGGCAAAGGCGTCCACATGCTCCGGGTCGCAGAACAGCATGCCGCACAGCCGGCAGCCCAGGTCGCGGGCCAGGACCGCGCCCTCGCCGAGGAGCTCGAAGGACACCGATGAGACCTTGCCTTCCTCGTGCTCGATGAAGACCCAGACGTCCTTGTATTCTCCCGCCTCGGGGGTCCGGGCCGCCTTCTCCTCTTTGACGAGCGTGATCGCCCCGACCGGGCAGACGTCGACGCAGGCGCCGCAGAAGGTGCACTTCTCGTCGACGACGGCCACGCCGTCGGCCATGCTCAGGGCGCCGAAGGGACAGGAGGGGACGCAGGCCTCGCAGCCGGTACAGGTGTCCTTGTCGATGATCAATTCGGCCATGTGTCTCTCCGTTACTTGACGAACTTGGTGCCCATGATCCTGTCCGCCAGCGCGGACACGGCTTCCGGAAGATCGCCCTTGAGCATCTCCCCTCCCCCGCCGCGGGCCTCCGGCGAGAACACCTTCGTGACCCATGTCGGCGAGCCCTTCAATCCGATGCGGTTCTCGTCGGCCCCGATGGATGCGGCGGTCAGGATCGGGATCTCGGCCCGGGACGCCTTCCGGATGCCCATCAGGGAAACGGCGCGAGGCTTGTTGATGTCCTTGACGACGGTCAACAGGGCCGGGAGAGAGGATTCCACGGTCTCCCGGCCGTGCTCGAGGAGGCGCTCGACGACGATCTTCCCCGCCGCCGGGTCGACCGACTTGACCTGGCAGATGTAGGTCAGTTGGGGCATTCCCAGGCGCGTTGCGATCCCCGGGCCGACCTGGGCCGTGTCGCCGTCGATGGCCTGCTTGCCGCAGATGACGAGGTCCATGTCGCCCAGCGACCGGATCGTCAGGGCCAGGGTGTAGGCCGTGGCCAGCGTGTCGGCGCCGGCGAAGGCCCGGTCCGAGACGAGGTAGGCCTTGTCGGCGCCCATGGCCAGGGCCTGCTTGAGGACCTCGATGGCCTGCGGCGGGCCCATGGTGATGACGTGGACCTCGCCGCCGTGCTTCTCCCGGAGGAGGAGGGCTTCCTCGACGGCGTACTCGTCGAAGGGGTTCAAGATGCTGGCCACGCCTTCCCGGACCAGGGTGTTGGTCTCGGGATTGATCTTGACGTCCGTGGTGTCGGGGACCTGTTTGACACAGACGGCGATCTTCATTCTCGACTCCTTGCCGGCCGGATAGGCGGGACCGCGCCAGGCCCTTTCCCCGGCCGAAAAAACTGAGGAGAGATATACCACCGGCCCGAGACCCAAGTCAACCTGGTGTCAGCTTGAGTCAAGGCGCCGTACGGCGGCTACTCGGACTTGGCCTCCGCCTTGGCCAGGACGATCCCGGACGACGACGACATCGTATCGTAATAGCCGCGGAACCTCGCGGCCTCGGCTGACGGCCGGTCGTCGACGTTGCGCGCCCAGCGGAAGGAGATGGGCTGGTACCAGAGCTCGGCTCGGACCTTGAACGGCCCCGAGGCGGCTCCGACGGGGACAATGTAAAGGACCTTATCTCCTCCGGCCTTGAAGTCGTCGTCATCGGCGGCCTTGCCATGAACGGCGACGTCGCCGGACGCCGTGGCTTTATCGAAGCCGAACGGCAGGATGCGGTTATCTTTGAGATAATGGGTCGCCGCCAGGAGCACGGTCGTCACCTTGTCCCCGGGAGCGCCGAGGATGGGCTCGTAGATCTGGACCTCGTCTGGGCGCCGGATCTCGGTGTAGTGCGGCTCGAATCGGGACGGGTCCTCGTCATTGGCGTTGCCGGTGATCGAGCCGTCGGCGTTGAGGCGGCCGGATTCGAAGACCACGCCCCCGCCCGCATCGAGGACGGTGAAATGGATCCAGGCCCGGCGCGAGGGGTAGGCCGTCGGGAGCTTGTGACCGGCGAGATTGGTGATCGCGACCTCGGCATGCAGCGTGCCGTCCTCGACCTTCACGCCGCGCACGGCCACCCGGGCCGAAGAGGTCTGCAGGTGCTCGGCCGTCCGGGACGAGGTGGCGGCCAGCTCGAGCGGCTCGGCGGCGACGCCGAGGGCATCCCGGTGGAGGTTGAGGATCTTGGGCATGAAGAAGTTGCCGCCTCGGAACACGTGACGGGCGAAATCCTCGCGGGGCTGGCCCAGGGTCGATGAAATGGGCATTTTCCCTTCGACCTTCGGCATATGGCAATCGGCACATTGCTGCTTGCCGTAATAGGCGCTGTGCTTCCATTCGAGGTACGGGACCTGTTCGGGGAGCTCGCCGACGACTTCGCCCTGCTCGTTGTAGGCGTGGGTGAACAGCGTGTGGCACGTCGCGCAAAGCTCGGAGCCGTGGATGTGATCGCCCTTTTCCGGAACGAAACCGGAAGAGGACTTCATGACCCGCGTCCGGCCGGCATCGATCTCATAGGGGCCGTAGATCTTGCGTGAGCCCCAGGGCGTCGAGGGGTCGATGACGAAGCCGGCCGTGAAGCTCTCGCGGCTGCCAAGCTTGTCATTGCCTATTTGATGGCACACGGTGCACGAAACGCCGTCGACGGCCAGGGCGGCATCGGGATGGGGCAAGGGGACGGCCGGGAGGTTGGCGAAGACCTGGCCCATGACGCCGCCGGCTTTGGCCTGATAGCGGGCCATGGGCATGTGGCAGGCCGCGCATTCGTGCTCGATGGCCGCGGCGATCTTCGGGTTGGCCAGGGTCTCGCGGCGGATCGAAGCCTGCCAATAAGGGTCGCGGGCCGCATTGGCCATCATCGAGGCCCGCCAGTCGGCGCCGATCGAGACGTCCTCGCCCCGCGGCGCCACCAGACCGTTGTGGCAGGCCTGGCAGCGGTCCGAGGTGATGAAAAGCGGCGGGACGCGCACGGCGGCCGCGGCCGCGGCGAGGACCGAAAGGGATACGATGAGAATGACGATGTGTTGACGTTGCATGGGATCACCAACCCTCGAAGAAGGCCCCGTCGAACCAGTCCCAGAGAAGATAGGCCATGACCGCGAAACGGCGGCCCGGGGTCTCGTTGAGGGGCATCCGAACGCCGACGTTGAACATGATGTGCTGGCGCTTGTTGAGCGTCACCTGGACCTGAGGGACGATATCGAGAAGGAGCTTCTCGCCGGAGACGAGCTCTTTGGCGGCCAGCAGCTCGACCATGGGCGACCAGGTCCGGCCCCAAGGCGTGAAGTTGATGCTCCGGCCGAGAACGAGCCGGGCGAAGGCCTCGTTGGGCGCCTTGCTGGTCTGGAACGGGATCTCCATGCCGACCTGGGCCTGGAGGAAGAAGTCGGCCGGAAGCAGCTGGCCGTAGGCCAGGAAAGGCTCGAGGATGAACGTCCCCTTGCCGAAACCGGAGGGCCGGTCGCCGGTCGGCAGGATAAGCTCGGCCGCGCCGCTGAGGATCGAGCCCCTCTTCAGGTTGTGATAGAAGGCCCGCTTGACGGCCACGGCGGCATCGCCCAGGCTCGCCCGCCACTCGGTCGGCCCCGGCTCGAAACCCGTGTACCGCTCGCTCCAGCCGAAGGGCAAGACGACCTCCCACATGTTGCGGGCGCCGAAGCGCTGCTCATAGACGATCTTGCCGCCAAACGAGCCCAAGCCGTCCGAGGCCTCGTTGAGCGCGGCGGAGAAGACAATCTCGTCCTCGAGGTAGGCCTTGCTCGTGACGAGCGGCCGGGGCAGGTTGAACTCGCCGGGCGGCCAGGCCGGATCATGACCGAGCGATTTGACGTAGCCGACGACCAGGTCGAGCTCCTCCATGGTCAGGGCGCCGCGGAACGACGGCATGATCTCGGAGAAGCCCTTGGACGGGCCGCCGTTGAGGGCGATCCCGACCCAGTCGGCGTGGGGCTCCCGGGAGGAGAAGTCCGGGTCCGTGAAGTCCGGCATGGGGTCTTCGAAGCCGACACGGCTGCGGGACTGGCCCTTGCCGTCCGCCCCATGACAGGCGGCGCAGGAGGCGAGGAAGATCTCCTGGCCCGTCCGGGCCGGTTCGGGCCCGCGGCCCGATAAAGCTGCGGGTAATGCGGCCAAGGCCAAAGCGATGACGGCGACGAGCGCCGCGTGCCCGGCCTGAGCACGGCAGATCTTTCTTCGGCGGGCGACAGGCATGACTCAACCCTCCCGAGATGATTTGGATGATTAAGCGACAGAATATCACGGCTGGCGCATCGAGTCAAAATTCGGGCGGCAAACTTGGGATTGACACCCCTTTCCGCCGTGGATTAGAGTGGACATCTCGGAGAGATCATCGGTCGAGGAGGCATCCATGAGAATCGGAAGATACGCGGGCTTCATCGCCGCCGCGCTGCTCCTTGCGGGCGCTCTCGGGCCCCACATCGCCGGGGCCGCCGGCGCGGCACAGGCCCCGCAGGCCGGGACGGCGGAAAAGGCCCCCGAACACGCGGGCGTCTACAAGAAGCTTCTCATCCGGAACGCCATGGTCATCTACGGGAACGCCGAGCCGCCGTTCGGCCCCGCGAACGTCTGCGTCGAGGGCGGGCGGATCGCGGCCGTCGGCCGGGTGCCGCGGGGCTGGGTGCCGGATGCCGTGATTGACGCCACCGGGAAATACGTCATGCCCGGCATCATCAACAGCCATATCCATCTGCAGGAGGCGCGGGGCGGCGTCCCTCAACCCCTGCAGTATGAGCTCAACCTCTACCTCGCGGCCGGAGCGACGACCATCCGCGACGTCGGGGCCGATTGGAACAAGGCTAAGGAGTGGCGGGCCCTGAGCAACGCCGGAAAGCTCGTCGCGCCTCGCATCCTCCTTTACGAGCGCATCTGGGCCCAGAAGGGAGCCCACACGGCCGAGCTCATTCGGGAAGGGGTCCGCTACGCCAAGGCCCAGGGCGTCGACGGGTTGAAAGCCTTCGCCATGGACCGCGACCTGGCCGCGGCGCTTCTCGACGAGGCCAAGAAACAGGGGCTGCGCACGGCCGTCCACATCGCGGTCAGCGAGACGACGGCCAAGGACTGGGCCGAGCTCGGAGTGACCTCGATCGAGCACTTCTACGGCGTGGCCGACGCGGCCCTCGACGGCATCCAGAACTTCCCGCCCGAGCACAACGCCAGCAACGAGATCCACCGTTTCGGCCGGGCCGGCGAGCTCTACATCCAGCCCAACCTCAACCGCCAGAAGCTGTCCGAGGTCCTCGACCTGATGATCGCCAACAACGTGACCTGGAGCCCGACGTTGTCCATATACGTCGCCAGCCGCGACGTTATCCGGGCCCAGAACCTGCCCTGGTACAAGGACTACCTCCATCCATCGATGGAGCAGTACTTCCTGCCGGACCTGCGCAACCACGGATCGTACTTCCTGGGGTGGACCAACACCCAGGAGGTCCGTTGGAAGAAGAGCTATCAGGTCTGGATGGAGGCCCTGAAGGAGTTCGGGGTCAAGGGCGGGAACATCACGGTCGGCGACGACGCCGGGTTCATTTACTCGCTATACGGGTTCGGCCAGGTCCACGAGATGGAGCTCCTCGAGGAGGCCGGTTTCCATCCCCTCGAGGTCATCAAGATGGCGACCGTCAACGGGGCCAAGCTCGTCGGCATGGAAGACCGCTTGGGGCGGGTCCGCCAAGGCTTCATCGCCGACCTTCTGGTCGTCAACGGCAACCCGGTCGAGAACCTGCGGATCCTCAATCCCTACGGCACCGAGGTCCTGACCTACGACGGCAAGCTCATCGACAACTACAGCCCGGTCATGCCCGGCGATCCCAAGCTCAAGGTCGAACGCGGCGGCGGCATCGAGTGGACCATCAAGGAAGGCATCCCCTACCACGTCCCGACCCTGATGAAGGAAGTCAAGCAGATGGTCGACGAGGCCCGGGCGGAGCGGGACAAGAAGCGCTGAGGCGCCGGTCGGACAGTCTTGGCGGGGCGGCTGGCGGATAGCCCTGACCGGTGATCGCCGGGCTGAGCGGGCTGGAAAGGACGGGCTCTTAGTCCTTCTCCGCTCCCCATGGCGGCGGCGGAGGCGGGACCGGCTTGGTCAGGTCGAAATCGACCCGGAATTCCCGGCCCTCGCGGGTCAGCCGGTAGGTAAAGGTCTTCCCCGGATAGATGTAGACGTGCCAGGTGTTGTCGACGGACTGGGGCAGGCCGGTGCGGACGAACAGCTCCTGCGAAAAGGCGTCGGCCGGGAAGGATTGAACGTTGGCCCAGCCGGGGCCGGCGGTATGGCCTCCATACATAGTCGTTTCGTCGGGGCTACCGTCGCTGTGGCGATGGTCGTGCTTGAGCTGCAGGCCGGAGCCGGTCCGGGTGATGACCCAGGTTCGGGAGCGGTCCTCCCCAACGTGAAAAGGGATGTAGAGGGTGTCGGGAGCGCATTTCCGGACGTGCATGACGAGCCGTTGCTCGGAGAACGCCTTGTCGGCGGGGCCGCCCACGGTCACCCTGCCCTCAAAGGCTTGACCGCACAAAGCGGCGAGGTTCCCGAAAAAGGCGTCGTGGCTGCTCGCGGACAGGACCTTGTCCTGGGCGAAAAGGCCCCAGGCTAGGAGAAGGGCTG
The DNA here is from genome assembly GCA_964423315.1 of uncultured Eubacteriales bacterium. Classification (GTDB taxonomy): domain Bacteria; phylum Acidobacteriota; class Aminicenantia; order Aminicenantales; family Saccharicenantaceae; genus RBG-16-66-30. Next base: position 10,968 of record CAYREO010000034.1, read on the forward strand.
CGGCCGATGCCGAGACGATAGTGACCTGTATCTTTCTCATTATGGCCTCCGCGTCACTTGTCCGAAATTATGGTTGTTCATAAGCCTCTGTCCACCTTGTTGAGCCCTGGCAATCTCCGCGCGGACGATCGCCCAGTAAAGAGCGTACCGGAACTGCTGCGACCCATCAGTAAAAGGCTCCTCGATCGCTAGCCAATACAATTCTGCAAGGTTCTTATCGTCGGCAACTGACTGAGCGAGGATTTCCACGCAATACCACCGTTCTGTGATATCGTCGTTTTCCGGCCCCGCCTTCTGAATCAGTTCCTCTTCGGATAAGAGCTCCATTTCTCTTATCTTTTTCTGCGCTTCCGGATCTCCGAAATGAATTTGCACGGGCCTCTTCTCCAAAGGCTTGTTCTTCCATCCCTCGATTGTCTGAATCCCGAGGCCTAGGTCAATCACCATATCGTTCCATGAGAGGTTTGCCATCCATTCGGCCGACGGAGACCAGTTCATAAAAGCAGCGTAGATTTCAAGCGCGAAAACGATGGGGCATCGGTATAAACATTGTTCCCATAAATAGTCATAGTCTTCTAAGAGCATCACGAGAGGGGAGATCAGTGTTTCGTCCCGGATGATCGTCGCAAGATAAATAAGCCTATTGAGAGCATCGAATCTTCTATCCTTGGTTTTTTCGAAGGTTTCGAGGCCTTCTTTGATCTCTTCAATATATTTCCCTTTTGCGGCAATTATGTCCAGATAGGCCGCCTTTCGCTCAGAGATCTTCGGCGACCAAAGAAACACCTCCAGGGAATTGGATGGCATAGCGCCATTCAGATGGATAAATAGAAATAGGCAGGCAAGCAGAAACACAAGGACCTTTTGATATATCTTTACAGATCTCCGACGAACTCGGCGGGCTCCGACGATACCGATAACCGAGTGCCCTGACAGAAGCTTACGAAGACCGCTGTTCTCCTTAGGGCGATCGATCATAACCTGATGCTACCTTGAAAATTCGGTCCTGTAAACCGAATTTTCAAGGTGCAGGGGGAGAGCTGATAAATGGAGGAGAGCGCGCCCGGTCCGATTCGAACGGACGACCTGCGGAT
>CAYREO010000035.1:0-10455 GCA_964423315.1 uncultured Eubacteriales bacterium
GTGATTCCGGGCGCCTTCGAGCGGGCCGGGCTCGGCGGCTCACGAAACTCGCGGGGGCGTTTTGACGCCGGCTCGGGCTATCTGATATATGTAGAGAACGAATAAGAAACTCGCGGTGGAGGTCGTCGTGGACTCCCAGAAACTTCGCAACTTCATCATCAGCCTCTTCATCCTGTGCCTGGCGCTGCCGATCGCGGCCGCCGAGCTGCCGCGGGCCACGCCGGAGATGGTCGGCCTGTCGGCCGAGCGGCTGGCCCGCCTCAGCGTGCTTATGCAGCGGTACGTCGACGAGGGCCGGCTCGGCGGCGCCGTGGCGCTTGTCGCCCGCAACGGCAAGGTCGCCTATCACCAAGCCTTCGGGACGCTCGACCCGCGCCGCGGCGCTCCGATGGCGACAGACGCCCTTTTCCGCATCGCCTCCCAGACCAAGGCCGTCACGAGCGTCGCCGTCATGATCCTGTTCGAGGAAGGCCTGCTCCTGCTCGACGACCCGGTCTCGAAGTATATCCCGGAGTTCCGGAAGACCACGGTCGCAGTGCCCGACCCCGAGAGGAAGGCCCCCGGTTACAAGATCGTGCCGGCGGCGCGTCAGATCACGATCCGCGACCTTCTGACCCACACCGCCGGCATCTCATACGGGTACGGGCCGGCCCAGGACCTCTACAAGGCGGCCAGCCTGCAGGGCTGGTTCCTGGCGGACAGGGACGTCCCGGTCGGCGAGCTGGTCAGGAAGCTGGCCGGCCTGCCCTTCGATGCCCATCCGGGCGAAAAGTATATCTACGGCTACAACACCGACATCCTCGGCCATCTCGTCGAGGTCGTCTCCGGGATGAGCTTGGCCGATTTCATCAAGAAGAGGATCGCCGACCCGCTGGATATGAAGGACACCCACTTTTTCGTGCCCGCGGAGAAGGCCGGCCGGCTGGCGGCGGTTTACGGCATCGGCAAGGACGGCAAGGCCGCCCTCGTCGACGACCCCCGCGAAGAGGCTTACGTCAAGGGGCCGCGCAAGTGCTTTGCGGGCGGGGCCGGACTCGTGGCCACTGCCGAGGACTATGCCCGCTTCCTGCTCATGCTCCAGAGCGGCGGCCAGTGGGGCGGTGTCCACGTCCTCAGCCCGAAATCCGTCGAGCTGATGACCGCCGACCACACCGGGCGCCTGTACGGCGGACAGAGCTTCGGGCTCGGCTTCTGGGTGACCGACAGGCTCGGCCGCAACGGCGAGCCCGGCTCGGTCGGGGCCTTCGGCTGGGGCGGCGCCTATCACACGACGTATTGGGTCGACCCGGCCGAGAAGCTCGTGGCCGTGTTCATGACCCAGCTCCTGCCGGCCGCCGGGAGCGACGCCCAGGGCAAGTTCCGGGCCCTCGTCTACCAGTCGATCGTCGATTCGTACACGCTGCGCTGAGGCTTTCTCGGAACGGAAAGGCCGTTGGGCGCGGCCGAAACGTTCCGGTATAATAGCGGCGGATGGATCCTTGAAGAAAAAGGGCCCGTACGCTTCACGCCGAACGCCGATCCCGGGCGTGGCGGCCGTCATTCTCGCGATCATGGCGGTATCGGCGGGCCGTGCCTTCGCGGCCGTCGCCCCGCCGACCCTGGCGATAAGAGCCGTCGCTCCGCCGTTACTCCCGTCGCCGGCCCCGCCCGGCGCCCAAGACATCCCGCCGCTCGAAGAGCTTGAGAAGCGCCTCTTCGAGGCCGCCAACCAAGAGCGCCTGTCCCGTGGCCTCCCGGCCCTGCGTCCGAACCCCACCCTTGTCGAGCTGGCCCGGAGGCAAAGCGGAGAGATGGCCATGCTCGGCGTTTTCGATCACGCCTCGGGCGGCGGGCGGACTTACACGGAGCGCCTCGTCGAGGCCGGCGTCCATTTCGCCGCCAATGCTGAGAACATCGCTAGAAGCGGCTCGTATGATCCCGCCCTCATTCACGATGCGCTCATGGGCAGCCCCGGACACCGCGAAGCCATCCTCAACCCGCAGTACGACGAGGCCGGGATGGCCATCGCCAGGGGAACCGACGGCGCCTATTACGTGACCCAGGATTTCATCAAAAGCGTCGCTGTCGTCGATGAGGCCGATGTCCGGGACCGGGTCCTCAGGGTCCTCAAGGCGACATCCGGGCGCGCAGGCAAGCCGTCACCGCGTGCGGAAGACGATGTCCACGGGACGGCCCGGGTCTTCGCCGCCGAGAAAGCGGCCGGCCGGGAACTGCCGGCCGTTCCCGAGTCTTTCGGACCGGCCACCGTCCGCCTCTTCACCGGCGGCGACCTCGATCGTCTGCTTGTCTCCGTCGGTGAGATCGAGGCCGGATCGTTCCGCTTCGCGGGCGTCGGCTCTGTGTTCACCCGGACGCCCGAGCATCCCGGCGGCGCTTACGTCGTCTGCGTCCTGCTCCTCGCCGGGAATACCGGCCTGGAAATGAGCGGCGAGGAGAGGAGGCAGGCTGTTCTCGTGGCCCTGAACGCGGTCCGGGCCGCCGGCGGCCGTCAATCCCTCGAGCTCGACAGGGCTCTCAGTCTCCGAGCCGACGAGTTTAACCGGCAGCGCGGCCAAAGAAGGGCCGTGAGACCTCCGCGCGGGCCCTATGTCTCGGCCTGGTTCTACGAAACGACGGACCTCGACAAGATCCCGGCCGGCGTCCGGAAAGCGGTTGGCGAAAGGGACCTCCGCAAGGCCGGCATCTCGGTCCTGGCGTTGAAAGGCGAGAAGGGCTTCAGCGCTGTGTTCTCCGTGGCCGTGCTGTTCGATCACTGACCGGCCGACTTGCGGGCCGGCCCCGATGCCGGATAGATGAAGGAGGGCGGCATGAACCGTCGCCAGGCCCTGAAGACGCTCGGAGCGACTCTCGGCTCCCTCCCGGTGATGTCCGGGAAGGGATCCTCATGGGAGCATCAGCTGCCGATGGGCGCGGAGAGGAGGCGCTTCGAGCGCATCGCCGCCCTCGCCGGCGAGCCGGCCGCCCGGGCCGAGGTCCGATTCGAGCGGGGGGGCGCCCGCCTGTTCGTCAATGGGCGCGAGGAATATCCGTTTTTCGCCGTCAGCATCAATCTGCTGGCCACATGCCGGGCGTACCGCGGATCGGGAATCCGGTTCTTTCATCCCTTGCTCGGCCTCGACGACGGTTGGACAGGCCGCGGGCGGTCCGATTGGAGCGGCATCATTGTGTATTTGGACTGGCTGCTCGAGCTCGTTCCCGACGCCCTCTTCCTGCCGCGACTCCATCTGTTCGCCCCGCTGTGGTGGAAGGAAGCGAACCCGGGCGAGCTCATCGTCTACGCCCTGCCGGTCAACCCCGCGGTTCACGGCCCGGCCCCTCAACGGCTCGAGAGCGGCTTCAATTGGAGCGGGCTCGGCGATGTCCACGCCCCTTCCCTGGCCTCCGTGAAGTGGCGCCGGGACATGGGAGACGCGCTGCGGGACTTCCTGCGGACCATGGAGCGCTCTCCTCTTCGCAGCCGGATCATCGGCTACCAGCTGGCGGGGGGGCTCAACGGCGAATGGCATTACACGGGCTCCCATTTCCTGCCGGACACGAGTGCGCCGATGGTCCGCGAGGTCGGACCATTGCCAACCGCTGAAGAGCGTTTGGGAACGGCGGCCGGCCTGCTCCGCGATCCCGCGCGGGAGGGAAGGACGATCCGCTTCTATGAACGCTTCCACCGGCGGACCGCGGACACGGCCCTGTTCTTCTGCCGCATCGCCAAGCAGGAGACGAACGACCGGGTCCTGGCGGGACTCTTCTACGCCTATCTTCTGGAGAACGTCATGATCCAGGAGGCCGGCCACCTGGCCCCGGAAAGGGTCCTCGCCGACCCGGCCGTCGATTTCATCGCCTGTCCGTATTCCTACCAGCACACCACCCAGACCCGGACCCGGGCCGTATGGGAAAGCGATGTCTTTGACGAGCACGATAACTGGCTGGGCCGGGCCCGCGGCGTCGCCGGCGACGGCGGCCTGCGGGTCCTCGCCGAATCCATCCGCCGCCACAGGAAGCTCTTCATCAACGAGATGGACTCCTCGACCTATCTCGAGCCGCGCCGTTCGACCGAGGGCGGATCGGGCAACGACACGGTCGAAGGGACCCTGCGCATCCTCCGCCGGGACCTGTCCCAGATGTTCGTCGCCGGCATCGGCGGCTGGCTGTTCGACTTCGGCCATCTCGACCCGCCGTATAAGGCCGCCCGCGGATGGTACGATGATGGACCCATGATCCGGGAGATCCGGAGATGGACCGACCTCGGCCGGCGGCGGGCGCGGCTCGACGTTTCTCCCGCCGCCGAGATCGCCGCCGTCTACGACGCCCAAAGCTTCGCCGCGACGCGGCATTGGAAGGCCGAGGAGCCCTGGGCCGGCTACGGCGTCTCGATCATGGATTTCTTCAATCACTGGTTCTGCACGTCGCAGTGCCGGGCCATCCACCGGATCGGGGCTCCCGCCGATTTCCTCTATCCGTTCGATGTCGAAAAGACAGAGGCTGGCCGGTATCGACTCCTTCTCATCCCCAACCTGTTCCGAATGGACGGCGGCGACGTGCGGCGCTGGCGTGATCTCCTGCGCGGAAGCGGCGCGACGATCGTCTGGTTCTACGCGCCCGGATATGTGGCCCCGGACAGGCTCGACCTCGGGCAGATGGAAGACTTGACCGGTTTCCGGTACGAGGTCCTGACGGAGCCGGGCCCGATGAGCGTCCGGTTGACCGGCCTGACGGCGGGGACGGGCGGCGGGACGTTCGGGGTCAAGACGGAATACTTCCCGCGCTTCGCGGTGGCGGCCGAGTCCGGCGTCGGTGTCCTCGGTTTGTGGGCTGACGATGAGAAGCCGGCCTTCGCCGTCCGCCAGATGGATGGTTGGACGTCCGTCTATGTCGGCGCGGGGCCGTTGCCGGCCTCGATCCTCCGGGCCCTGGCCGCCAGGGCCGGCGTCCGGCTGTGGAGCACGGAACCCGACGTTGTCCGGGCCTCGAAAGCCGCGGCCATGATCATCGCGACATCAGATGGGGAGCGGACGCTGACCCTGGCCGGGCCGATGGCCCCGGCGTTCGGGGGCCAAGCCTTGCGGGAGCACCGGCTGGACATGCGGTTCGGCGACGTCCTGACCTTCGTCGCCGCCGAGTCTGCGAACTCCGCGGAGTGACATGCGAACGGCGGCGGTCATCTTTCCCCACCAGCTCGTCGAGCGCGGTCCTCTGGCCGTCAAGGGGGCGGAAGTCTACCTCGTCGAGGAGCCACGGTTCTTCCGGCAATACCGGTTCCACAAGCGGAAGCTCGCCTTCCATCGGGCCGGGATGAAGTTCTACGAGAGTTTTCTGTTGAGGAAAGGGATCTCCCCTACGGCCTGAGCCAGTTCGCCGACGGCGGCTTGGTGGCCGGCAAGCCGTACGTCAGCGGCAGCCATTGTCTCAGAAGAATGAGCCACCATCCGCCGGGGGAATGGCGGTCTTTGTGGGACGCCATGTTCTGGCGCTTCATTTCCGTCCATCGGGAATTCTTCCTCGCGAACCCGAGGCTGAGCGTTTTGGTGACGGCCTTTGAGCAAATGGACGCGGCCAAGCGCCGGGCCTACATTCTTAGGGGCGAGGCGTTCCTCGAAAGTCTCGGGCCGGGCGAGGGCCGATCTCCTTCTTGAGGGCCTCGAGGAAGCCCGGGTCGACCTTGATCCCCAGGGCCTGGGCTCTTCGAACGTGCTCGCGGGCCTTGTCGAGATTGAGCTCGAGGGCCGCCCGGCAGGCTTCGAGCGCCAGGTCGTACTCCTGTTCCTCGAGATGGATCTGGGCAAGGAGAAAGGGGGCGTCGAGGGGCCATGAGCAGCCCGGGGTCGGCGATATGGACGGCCCCGAACATGTGGCCCCACTCGTGCAGGAGGACCCGCTCCGGCCCGGGCTCCCGCGAGGCGGTCGAAACGAGGATGAGGCCCTTCATGGGTCTTTCCCTCCGGAGGCATTGTATCCCAGAGGTGAAAAGGAAAGGAAGTCCGGGAATCCAGCGGCGGGTGATGGGACGCGGGGACGGCCGGCTCAGCGGGCCTGGCGCTCGAGCGTCTCGGCCTGTTCGCGGATCTCGGCCGGCAGGCGGCCTCGGTAGGGTTTAAGAAACGCCCGGACCTCGTCGGCCTCGCTCTTCCAGTCCTTCATGTTGACCTCGAAGAGCTTCTCGAGCCGGTCCTTGGGCATGTCGAGCCCGGTCATGTCGAGGTCCTCGACGCGGGGGACCAACCCGGCCGGCGTCTCGCGGGCCGGCACGGCGCCGTTGACCCGGTCGATGATCCACTTGAGGACCCGGATGTTGTCGCCGAACCCGGGCCAGATGAACTTGCCCCGCTCGTCGGCCCGGAACCAGTTGACCGAGAAGATCTTGGGCGGCCGCGACATGCGGTGGCCGACGTTGAGATAGTGGCGCCAGTAGTCGGCCATGTTGTAGCCGCAGAAGGGGAGCATGGCCATCGGGTCGCGGCGGACGACGCCGACCTTGCCGGAGGCCGCGGCCGTCGTCTCCGAGCCCATCCGGGCGCCGAGGAAGACGCCGTGCGACCAGTTGAAGCTCTCGACGACGAGCGGGATGAGCTGGGTGCGGCGGCCGCCGAAGATGATGGCCGAGATGGGCACGCCCTTGGGATTGTCGGCCTCCTTGTCGAGCATGGGCGAATTGATGATCGAGGCCGTGAAGCGGGAGTTGGGATGGGCCGCCTTGGTCCCCATGTCGGGTTTCCAGGGATTTCCCTGCCAGTCGAGGAGGTTCTCGGGCGGGCCGCCGTCGAGCCCCTCCCACCACGGCTCGTTCCGGTCCGTGTCCAGGGCGACGTTGGTGAACAGGGTCGGATTGAAGGCCCCCCGGCGGATGGTCTTCATCATATTGGGGTTGGTCTTCATGGACGTGCCCGGCGCGACGCCGAAGTAGCCGGCCTCGGGGTTGATGGCCCACAGCCGGCCGTCCGGGCCGATGTTGAGCCAGGCGATGTCGTCGCCAAGGGTCCAGACCCGGTAGCCGGGCAGGGCCGACTCCATCATGGCCAGGTTCGTCTTGCCGCAGGCGCTGGGCAGAGCGGCCGTCACGTAGGTCGTGTTCCCCCGGTGGTCCTCGATGCCCATGATGACCATGTGCTCGGCGAGCCAGCCCTGCTTGTAGCCGAGGTAGGAGGCGATGCGCAGGGAGACGCACTTCTTGCCGAGCAGGGCATTGCCGCCGTAGCCCGAGCCGACGCTCCAGACCAGGCTCTCGTGGGGGAAGTGGGTGATGTAGCGCCGGTTGGGATCGAGATCGCCGATGGAGTGGAAACCCTTGATGAAGTCCTCGCGGTTGCGGAGCTTGTCGAGGATGCGGGTGCCGACCCGGGTCATGATGCGCATGCTGACGGCGACGTAGGTCGAGTCCGTGATCATGACGCAGGCCTTGGCGTAGGGCGAATCGGGGTGGCCCATCATGTAGGGGACGACGTACATCGTCCGGCCGGACATGCAGCCGTCGGAGAGTTTGGTCAGGATCTTCTTGGCCTTGACCGGGTCCATCCAGTTGTTGTTGGGCCCGGCGTCATCGCGGCTAGGTGTGCAGATGAAGGTCAGGTGCTCGACCCGGGCGACGTCGGTCGGATGGCTGCGGTGGAGGTAGGCTGTCGGCCAGGTCTTGTGGTTGAGGGGCAGGAAGACGGGGCCGTTGAGCCGCTCCTCGCTCATGCCGATCTCGAGAAGCCGCCAAGCCTCGCCCTCCGAGCCGTCCATCCAATAGACCTTGGCCGGCTTGGCCAGACGTTCCTGCTCTTCGACCCAGCGTTCGACGGCGGTTGACATGGGCGTGCGTCCGCTTCCTTTGTATCAGGACGCCTTGATGCTGTCAAACCGCGGTCCTGTCAACGCGTTGGGCGGCTGACCTCGTACGCCCCGTGGCCTTGACAGGGACCGGACCGTGTTTTATTCTCCCCCGCGAAGAGGAGACGATGGAGATCAAGGAGAAGACGCAACTCGAGGTGACTGTCGACAAGCGGCACATCGTCTCGATCGGGGAGCGCTTGTATGCGGAAAGCGTCGATTTGCTCCGGGAGCTCGTCAACAACGCCTATGACGCCGACGCTACCGAGGTCCAGGTCGATGTCGGCCCCGAGCGGATCGTGGTCGCGGACAACGGGACCGGCATGGACTTGGCGGGTCTCGAGCAGTATTTCACCATCGGGTCGGACGAGAAGATCGTCCATTCCCGGTCCCCCCGGTTCGGCCGGGTCAGGATCGGGCAGTTCGGCATCGGCAAGTTCGCGTCGCTGGCCGCCGCTTCCTGTTTCGAGCTCGTCACCAGGCACAGGGACTTCTGCGCCCGGGTCGTTTTCGACAAGAAGGCCTGGGAGAGCGCCAAGGGGGAATGGCACCTTCCCTGCGAGATCGTCTCGCCGGACTCCCGGGCAGGCGACGGCACGACGGTGACCCTCTCCGAGCTGTCCAAGTCCTTCCTCGTCGAAGACGTGGAAAGGAAGCTCGTGGAGAGCGTGCCCCTCAAGGCCCCCGAGTTCGCCGTCAGCCTCAACGGGCGGCGCCTCTATCCGCGAAGCCTCGTCGGGCGGAGGATCCCGATCCTCGAGGGCACCAAGCACGGCCTGGTCACCGGCGAGATCGTCATCACCCCGAAGTCGGCGGCCGACTTCAAGGACCTGGGGATCGACGTGAAGGTCCGGTCCGTGACGGTCAAAAAGGACCTTTTCGGCATGGAAACCTGGGGCAAGGCCGTGGCCCGGGTCAAGGGGGAGATCCACGCGGATTTCCTGCCCGTCACCTCGGACCGCTCGGGCTTCGTCGTCGATTCCGGAGAGTACCAGGAATTCCTCAAGGTCATGGAGAAGATCGTCGGCGTCATCGGCAAAGCCCTGGGCAAGGAGGCGGACCGGAGCGAGCAGAGGAGGTCCAGCCGGGCCGTCAACGAGGCTTTGCAGCGCATCCATTCCGCCCTGGCCCGCAATCCCGACCTGTCGCCGTTCGGGCCGGTCTCCTACGGAGAGCCGGGCGAAAGCGGCGGGAGCGCCGTCACCAAAGCCAAGGAGCCGAAGGGGAAGGACGCCGAGGTCGCGGCGGAGGCCGGAGCCGGCGAGGCCGGTAGCGAAGCGCCCCCCGCCAAGCCGAAGAAGAAAAAGCGCCGCCATCCGCTCGTCAAGAGGATCACGCCCAACGCCATCGTCCGGCGCATGCGCATGGGCACGGAGAGCGTCTCCATCTGCCTCGACTTCTTCGGGCCCAAAGGGCCGGAATGCTTCTCGGAAGGGAACGTCGTCTACGTCAACCGTGACCATCCGCTCTTTCAACGCGAGTCGCGCAAGGCCACGGCCCAGACGATGTACATCGCCAGGCTCGTGACGCAAGAGATCTCGCTGATGAAGGAGACGAGGAGCCCGCGGGTGGCCTTCAGCCGCCAGAGCCAGCTCCTCAAGGACGCTTTCGCCGAGGACTAGCCCGCGGCACCCTGTTTATAAGGGCTGTTGGGACGAAGCTTGGTCCGACATGAGGTTCTCATGACCTTAGCAAGCGAATATCGAGCTTACCGGAATGCAGCTATGAGCTTGAACAATAAGATCATGGATAACGCGCTGAAAAAAGAGGATTTTCGGGAAGCAGGCCGGCGTTTAGGCATCTTGAAGGAAGATATTTTCGTTTTTAAAGATGAGGAAGAGTCGAACGTCCTCATGGATTTCGCCCTGTACGACATAAGAACGCGCGGCCGGAGCGCGGTGGAGGCGTATCAGGAGCTCGGCGAGACTGGGAGCAGCCTGGAGAAGGAAATCCTCCAAGGCATGGCTTCCTCATATACCTCGCTGTTCAAAATCGAGTCCATTTCCGTTTCTGAGAATATCCTTGTCTTAAGGGACCTATTGAATAATATAGGCGGCATCAAACTCATCGATATTGCCTTCAGTCAGTCGGCGGTTCGGGGGCTAATGCTTTTCATCCGGCTGATCCCCTTCAAAGACCTTCACATGACATCTGGAATAAGCTTCATTTTTCCACCGGATATCAGAATAGCCCTATTAAAGGAATACAAGAAAGCCATGAGCCTAGCTGATGTTCGGGATTCAGAGGCGCGATTTGTCTTCTTTTACAAGATGAATAAGATCAGCGGGATGGATGTGAGGTACGAGTAGGCAAGCCCATTCTCCCGTTAGACCTGGATCTCGTAGACGACGGGGATGCCGGCGAGCGAGATGTCCGGGTTGAAGGTCCAAGAAACGAGATTGACGGACCGGGGGTAGGGGAAGAAGCCAGCCCGGTAGAAGGGCCCGGCCGGCCAGCCTCGCTTAGTGAAATCGACGGTCCCGACGAAGCCCTCGGCCCGGATCAGGCATAGGTAGGCGCGGAGAAAAGCGGCGCGCTCGGAGGGGGACAGATCGGGGAAGGCGACATGGTTGATCCAAGCCCAGCGCTCGACCGTCCGTCCCGAGTTTGACACGGCTAGATGCCAAAAAGCCGCATAACCATTAGTAATCAATA
>CAYREO010000036.1:0-8930 GCA_964423315.1 uncultured Eubacteriales bacterium
CCGATGATCATCAACGGCCGGCCCCGCCCCGTCATCTTCACCGTCACCGTCCGCTTCCAGCTCAAGTAGAGCTCCCGTCCGGACCTGCCGCAGGACGTTCCGGGCGGGCTATTTCCCCAGACCTTCGCGGATGACCTCGAGCTTCTCCTTGAGGCCGGGAGCAGAGGCGAAGAACTGCTGCAGCGTGGCGCATCCGTAGTCCGGGCCCGCAGCCGGCGGCACGCGGGTTGGAACTCTCGTCATGATCCGTGCTAATATGCCGGAGGAGACAACGACCCGAGGAGGACGACCATGGATTTCGCCCTGACCGAAGAACAGGAAATGCTGAGACAGGCGGTCCGGACCTTCGCCGAAAAGGAGATCCTGCCGGTCCGCGAGGAATTGGACGAAAAGGAGGAGTTCGGCTACGACATCACCCAGAAGATGTTCGACCTGGGCTTCTTCAGCGTCCTCATCCCCGAGGAATACGGCGGCATGGGCATGGACTATCAGTCCTACATCCTGGTCGTCGAGGAGCTGGCTCGGGTGGATGCCTGCCAGGCGGCCACGGTCGCCGCCGGCACCTCCCTGGGCGTCGCCCCCATCTACTATTACGGCAGCGAGAAGCAGCGCCGGGAGCTCCTTCCCGAGTGCCTCAAAGGCAAGCTCTGGGGCTTCGGCCTGACCGAGCCAGACGCCGGTTCGGACGCCGGGGGCACCAAGACCAAGGCCGTTCTCAAGGACGGCAAGTGGATCATCAACGGCTCCAAGATCTTCATCACCAACGCCTCGACGAAGATCACCATGGGCTCGATCATCCAGGCCGTCACCGGCGAGCGGGAGGGCGGCAAGAAGGAATACACCTGCTTCCTCGTCCGCCAGGACCGGCCCGGCTACACCGCCAAGCCGATGCACAAGAAGATGACCTGGCGCTCCAGCAACACCTCGGAGATCTACCTCGAGGACGTGGAAGTGACCGACGAGGACATCCTCGGCAAGCGCGGCGAGGGCTTCCATCAGATGTTGGAGACCCTCGACAACGGCCGGCTGGCCATCGCCGCCATGGGCGTCGGGGGGGCCCAGGGGGCCTTCGAAGCAGCTTTGAAATACTCCCAGGAGCGCACCCAGTTCGGCCGGCCCATCAGCAGCTTCCAGGCCACGGCCTTCAAGCTGGCCGACATGGCCACCGAGATCGAGGCCGCCCGCAACCTCCTCTACAAGGCGTGCTGGCTGCGGGACAACAAGAAGCCCTTCGGCAAGGAGGCGGCCATGGCCAAGCTCTACGCGAGCGAGGTCATGAAGCGGGTCGCCCATGAGGCCGTCCAGATCTACGGCGGCTACGGGCTGATGGAGGAATACCCGGTCGCCAAGTTCTACCGGGACCAGCGGCTGCTCGAGATCGGGGAAGGGACGAGCGAGATCCAGCGGCTGGTCATCGCCCGCAAATTGGGGGTCTGAGCCCGGGGCCTATCCCTCGGGGACTCCGCCCTGCGGCCCAGCGGCTTTCGGCTCGATCTCGACGAGGATCTTTTCGGCGTCGACCAGCTCGCCGACCGCCACATGGATCTTCTTGACGACGCCTTCAAAGCCCGCCTGGACCTCGTTCTCCATCTTCATGGCCTCGACGATGACCAGGGTCTGGTTCTTGCGGCACTCGTCGCCCTCGGCGGCGCAGATCTTGATGACTTTACCCGGCATGGGCGAGCGCACCCCGCGGCCCCCGTCGGGGGTTCGGTCGTCGTCCTTGAGGTGGCGTCCCGATTCGGCCCGGGCCGGCGAAAGGACGAATTCCCGGCCGGCGACGGAGACGAGCCGGCGGTCCCCGTCCCGGACGAGGAAGACCCGGCGGGCTTGCCCGGCCTCGATGAGAACGATCTCGTTCTCCGATATCCTCAAGATCTCGGCCTCGAGTGTCCCGCCCGCCGCGGAGATCTTCCACATCCCGTCCTTCTTGTCCAGCGAGACGGTCTGGACGGCGCCGTCGACGAGATAGTCGAGCTTCATTCGCTGGACCCTCCGATCCTCCAGCCGCCGAGGGACGTCCACGGCGTATCGATCTGCCTCGAAGCCTTCGCGCCGGGAGCGGCCCCGGCCCTCGCCGGCCGGTCCGAATCGGCATAGGCCGCGGCGGCCAGGGCCAGCCGCAATCCCTCCTCGTCCGTCCCGCTTTCTTTCCAGTCCGCGAAGTGCTTGCCGATGAAGGCCGTCGTCGTCCGTCCGGCCAGGAACTCCGGGTGACGGACGACATCCCGCAGGAAGGGGATGGTCGTCCGGATGCCCAGGACGACGTAATCGTCGAGCGCGGCGCCCATCCTCCGGCAGGCCATCCCCCGATCCTCGGCCCAGACGATGAGCTTGGCCAGGATGGGATCGTAGTGGACCGGGACCTCCCAGCCGCCATAGATCCCGCTGTCGTTGCGGACGCCCGGGCCGCGGGGCTCCTCGAGGAACAGGACCTTGCCGGCCGACGGCAGGAAATTGCGGGACGGGTCCTCGGCGTAAATGCGGCATTCGATGGCCTGGCCGCGCTGGCGGAGGTCGCCCTGGTCGAAGGCCAGCCTCTCCCCGGCCGCGATGAGGATCTGCTGGCGGACGAGGTCGACGCCGGTGACGAGCTCCGTCACCGGGTGTTCGACCTGAAGGCGGGCGTTGACCTCCATGAAATAAAACCGCCCGTCGCCGTCGAGGAGGAACTCAACCGTGCCGGCGTTCGTGTAGCCCGCCGCGAGCATGGCCCGCTTGGCCGTCTCGCCCATCCGGGACCGGAGCACGGCGTTGAGGGCCGGCGAGGGCGACTCCTCGACGATCTTCTGGTGGCGCCTCTGGATCGAGCACTCGCGCTCGAAGAGGTGGACGATCCCGCCGTGTCCGTCGGCCAAGACTTGGAACTCGACGTGGCGCGGCTCGGCGATATATTTCTCGAGATAGACGGAAGAGTCCCCGAACGCGGACCCGGCCTCGCGCATCCCGGCCTCGACGGCCGCCTGGAGGTCCTTCTCGTTCTGAACGATGCGCATCCCTTTGCCACCGCCGCCCGCCGAGGCCTTGACGATGACCGGGTAGCCGAGCTCCGAGGCCGCGGCCGCGAACTCGGCCTTGTCCGAGGGCACAGCACTCATGCCCGGGATGATCGGCACGCCCGCTTTCTCCATCGTCCTCCGGGCCCGGACCTTGTCGCCGACGAGCTCCAGGGCGTCGGCGTTGGGGCCGATAAAGACCAGGCCGGCCTCCGCACAGGCCCGGGCGAAGGCGGCGTTCTCGGCCAGGAACCCGTAGCCGGGATGGACGGCCTCGGCCCCCGTCTTGCGGGCGGCCTCGATGATCCTGTCCTGGCGGAGATAGCTCTCGACGGCGGGAGGCGGTCCGATGGGGACGGCCTCGTCGGCCAGCAGGACGTGGAGGCTCCGCCGGTCGCACTCCGAATGGACGGCCACCGTCGGGATGCCCATCTCGCGGCAGGCCCGGATGACGCGGACGGCGATCTCGCCGCGGTTGGCGACCAGAACCTTGGCGAAGCTCATCCCGCCCACCTCGGCTTCCTCTTCTCCAGGAAGGCGGCCATGCCCTCTTGGGCCTCGGCCGAGACGCGGAGCCGGGCGATCATCTCGGCCGTGAAGCGCTTGGCCTCCTCGAAATCCATGCCCGGCACCCGGCGCAGGAGCTCCTTGGCGCAGGCCAGGGCTTCCGGCCCCGACGAAAGCAGCGAGCCGACGACGGCTTCGACCGAGCCGTCAAGCTCGGCCGGCTCCGCCACGATGTTGGCCAATCCGATCTCCGCGGCCCGCCGTCCGTCGAACCGCTCGCCGGTCAGGAAGTATTGCCGGGCCCGGCTCTCGCCCATCCGCCGCACGACGTAGGGCGAGATGGCCGCCGGGACGACCCCGATCTTGACCTCGCTGAGCCCGAAGCGGGCCTCGGTCGAAGCGACGACGATGTCGCAGGCCGAGACGAAGCCCGTGCCGCCGCCGATGGCCGGGCCGTTGACCCGGGCCACGGTCGGCTTGGGCAGGGAATAGAGCTCGTGGAGGGCCTCGGCGAGCTCCTGCGTCTCGCCGATGTTCTGTTCGTAGGTGAAGTGGATGATCTCCCGCATCCAGTTCAGGTCGGCGCCCGAGCAGAACGACGAGCCGCGGCCCGAGAGCACGACGACCCGGGCCTCGTCGTCGCGGCGGACGTCCTCGAGCGCGAACCGCAGCTCGCGGACCATGACGGCGTTGAAGGCGTTGCGGACCGCCGGCCGGTTGAGCCACAGGCGTACGACCCGGCCGTCGCGCTCGACCTGCAAGGTCTCGAAGGTCTTGCTTCGCATCGCCCTCCCTCTCACATCCGGAAGATGCCGACTCTATAGTCCGGAATGGGCGCGTTGAGGCTCATGGCGATGCCCAGGGCCAGGGCCTCGCGGGTCTCGAGGGGGTCGAGGATGCCGTCGTCCCAGAGGCGGGCCGTGCTGTAATAGGGGCTGGCCTCGCCCTCGTACTTGTCGAGGATGGGCTGCATCATGGCCGCCTTCTCTTCCGCGGTCATCTTGACGCCCTCGGCTTCCATCTTCTTGATCTTGACCGTGACCAGGACGTTGGCCGCCTGTTCGCCGCCCATGACGCAGATGCGGCCGTTGGGCCACATCCAGAGCAGGCGCGGGCCGTAGGCCCGGCCGCACATGGCGTAGTTGCCGGCCCCGTAGGAGCCGCCGACAATGACCGTGAACTTGGGAACGTCGGCGTTGGCCACGGCGTGAACGAGCTTGGCCCCGTCCTTGGCGATGCCCCGGTGCTCGTACTGCTTGCCGACGATGAACCCGGTGATGTTCTGAAGGAAGACGAGCGGCACCTTGCGCATGGCGCAGAGGGTCACGAAATGGGCCCCCTTGAGCGAGCTCTCCGAGAACAGGACCCCGTTGTTGGCCAGGATGCCCACGGGATAGCCCATGATCCGGGCGAAGCCGCAGACGATGGTCGGCGCGTAGAGGGCCTTGAACTCCTGGAAGCGGCTGCCGTCGACGAGGCGGGCGATGATCTCCTTGATGTCGAAGGCCTTGCGCAGGTCCGCGGGCAGGATGCCGTACATCTCGCGGGGATCGTAGTGGGGGTCCTCGGGGGCCGTCCGGTCGAGCTCGAAGCGCCGCGGCGGGTCGAGGGTCTCGACGATGTTGCGGGCCATCTCCAAGGCGTGCTCGTCGTTCACGGCGTAATAGTCCGAGACGCCGGAGATGCGGCAGTGGACGTCGGCCCCGCCGAGGTCCTCGTCGGAGACCTCCTCGCCGGTCGCCGCCTTGACGAGCGGCGGCCCGCCGATGAAGATCGTCCCCTGGCGGCGGACGATGACCGTCTCGTCGCTCATGGCCGGCACATAGGCCCCGCCGGCCGTGCACGAGCCCATGACGATCGAGATCTGGGGGATGCCCAGGGCCGAGAGGCGGGCCTGGTTGTAGAAGATGCGGCCGAAGTGCTCCTTGTCGGGGAAGGTCCCCGACTGGTGGGGCAGGAAGATGCCGCCCGAGTCGACGAGATAGATGCACGGCAGCCGGTTCTCGAGGGCCACCTCCTGGGCGCGGAGGTGCTTCTTGATGGTCATCGGGAAATAGGTCCCGCCCTTGACCGTGGCGTCGTTGGCCACGACCAGGACTTCGCGGCCGTGGACGACACCGACGCCGGTGACCATGCTCGCCGCGGGGGCCTCGTCGTCGTACATACCGTTCGCGGCGAGGGGACTGAGCTCCAGAAACGGAGTGTTCGGATCGAACAGCTTGTCGAGCCGCTCGCGGACGAGGAGCTTGCCGCGCGAGGTGTGAAGCTCGCGGGCCTTCGGGGGGCCGCCCTCCCGGGCCTTGGCCAGCCGCTCCCGGTACTCGGCCAGGATCCGTTCCATGGCCTCGACGTTGCGGAGATAGTCGGGGCTTTTCGTGTCGACCTTGGATTCGATCCTGAACATCGCCTATTCCGGGACGAACTTGTAGCCGTAATAAATGACGCCGGCCTCCCCCTCCTCCGAGACTTTTCTGAACTCGATGCGCACTCGCATCCCGACCTTGAGGGCGGCCGGGTCGCAGTCGACGATCTGGGCGGTCAGCTTGACGCCGTCGTCGAGCTCGGCGATGCCCACCGCGTAGGGGCTCTGGTCGCAGAACGGTTGAGGCGCGACCCGGATGACCGTGAAGGTCAGGACCTTGCCCGCCTCGGCCAGCTTGTGCGGACCGAATTCCCGGGACCCGCATTGGGGACAGACGAGGCGGGGGGGAAAGCAGATGAAGCCGCACTTCGCGCACTTGGCGGCCTCGAGCCGGTACCTCTGGGGGATCTCACGCCATGATCTCGCCGGTGACTGCATGGTTGTCCTCCTATCACTCCGCCTCGAAGACGTGGACGACGGCGCTGCCGCCCGTCCCGCCCATGTTCTGGGTCAGGCCGCGCTTGGCGCCTTTGACTTGCCGCTCCCCGGCGTGGCCGCGGAGCTGTTCGACGACCTCCACGGCCTGGGCGACACCCGTGGCCCCGACCGGATGGCCTTTGGCCTTCAGCCCGCCGCTCGCGTTGACCGGGAATTTGCCTCCGGCCGCGGTCAGGCCGTCCTCAACGGCCTTGCCGCCCTGCCCCTTCTTGACCAGCCCGAGGGCCTCGATGATCATGATCTCGGCGATCGTGAAGCAATCGTGGACCTCGAACAGGTCGATGTCCTCGACCTTGCGCTTGGCCTGGGCCAGGGCGGCCTCGGCGGCCAGGCGGGTGGATTCCATCCAGGACAGGTCCTGGCGCGAGCTGAGGGCGATGGTATCGGTGGCCTGGCCGCTGCCCGTGATGCGGACCACGGGCTTTTTGAGCTTGCGGGCCATGTCGGCCGGACAAAGGATGACGGCCGCGGCCCCGTCCGTGATCGGAGAACAGTCGAGGATCCGAAGGGGATCGGCCACCAGGACCGACTTGAGGACCATGTCGACCGTGACCTTGAACGGGAACTGGGCCAGCGGGTTGCGCGAGCCGTTCTCGTGGTTCTTGACGGCGACCATGGCCAACTGCTCGCGGGTCGTCCCGTGGCGGTGCATGTGGTCGACGGCCATCATGGCGTAGAGGCCGGGGAAGGTCAGCCCGTGGAAGCCTTCGTACTCCTGGTCGGCCGCGGTGCCCAAGGCGTAGGTGGCCTCGTTGCCGCCGACGTCGGTCATCTTCTCGATGCCGCCGACCAGGACGACGTCGCTCATGCCCGAGGCCACTTCGATGAACCCCTGGCGCAGGGCCAGCCCGCCCGAGCAGCAGGCGGATTCGACGCGGGTGGCCGGGACGGGTTTGCGGCCAAGATAATCCGCGAGCAGCGAGCCGATGTGCTCCTGCCCCGTGAACAGGCCCGAGGACATGCAGCCGACGTACATGGAATCGATCTTCTCGACCCCGGCGTCCTCGATGGCCAGCAGAGCCGTTTCGACGAAGATCGTCCGGAGGGACTTGTCCCAGAGCTCCCCCCACTTCGTCATGCCCACACCGATAACGGCGACGTCTCTCATGCCGGCCTCCTATTCCGCCTTCCGGATCTTGCGGCGGTACTTGGCGTACACGCCGTACTCGATATAGTTCTTGTTCCCGTCGAGCTGGGCCCTCGTCCGGGGGGCCCGGTCGCGGACCTCCTCGATGCGCTCCGTGACCCGGAAGACGAACGAGTCGCTGCCGGCCCCGGAGCCGTAGGAGACCATGAGGACCAGGTCGTCCGGAGCGGCGATGTCAAGGGTCGCTGTCAGCCCGAGCGGCGAGGAGCCCGAATAGGTGTTGCCGAGCTTGTTGACCAGCCAGCCGGGCTCGATCTGCTTCTTCTCGAAGCCCAGCATCTCCCCAACCCGGAACGGGAACTTGCCGTTGGGCTGGTGGAAGACGACGTAGGCGAAGTCGGCGGGCTTCAGGCCGGTCTTCTTCATGATGCCCTCGGCCGCGCCCGTGATGTGCTTGAAGTAGGCCGGTTCGCCCGTGAACCGCCCGCCGTGCTGGGGGTAGTGCATGTACTCGCGGCGCCAGAAGTCGGGCGTGTCCGTGGTGAAGGAGAAGGTCTCGACGGCCTCGGCGACGAGCTTCTCCTTCCCGAAGATGTAAGCGGCGGCGCCGGCCGCTGTCGAATACTCCAGGGCGTCGCCGGGCGCCCCCTGAGACGTGTCGGCCCCGACGGCCAGGGCATACTTGACGGCCCCGGCCTGGACCAGGCTCAGGGCGATGAACATGCCCTCGCTCCCGGCCTTGCAGGCGAACTCGAGGTCGGCCGTATGGACCGCCGGCGTGGCGTTGATGGCCTCGGCCAGGGTCGCCCCGCTGGGCTTGACGGCGTAGGGATGGGACTCCGAGCCGATGTACACGGCGCCGATCTCGCGGGGATCGACGCCCGCCCGCTTGAGCGCGTTCCGGGCGCTCTCGACGGACATGGTGATCGTGTCCTGGTCGGGGGAGGGTACGGATTTCTCCTCGAGCATCAGCCCCTTCTTGTAGCTCGGGGCGTCGGCCCCCCAGACCTTGGCGATCTCCTCGACCTTGATGCGGTTGCGCGGGATGTAGGCCCCGTAACCGATGATTCCAGCCATCCGCCTGACCTCCTTTCGGGACAGAAAAGGACTCCCGTTCCGGCTATGAGATGAGTACGTTCGACATGTCCGACATGATCTTCCGCGCAAAAAAAAACGCGAAATCATCCTTCCATATCTCGGCCCCGAAGTCAAGGCGGCCGTCGGCCGGCGGCGGGACATCAGGCGCTCGCGGGCTAGCTCTCTGCCTGCATTGAGAAGGCCGAACGCGAAGATAGCCTTCCCTTCGGGTTCCGGAAGCGGCGGTTCCGTACCGGCTGAAGGACCCCCTTCAGTTCGTCGATGAGCGTGCCGCCCAGATAGACATTATCCCCGGCGCAGATGCCGAGTCCATTATATTCCGCAACGAGCCGCCCATCAAATCCATAAACGTAGTAAGTGCCCGTGAGGCCCACCGAAAGCA
>CAYREO010000037.1:0-7355 GCA_964423315.1 uncultured Eubacteriales bacterium
GACGTACTCACCGTCTCTCCGGACCTGGATCTGGGCACGGCCATTGAGATGCTCTTGCAGCACAAGTACGGCTGCCTTCCTGTGGTGGCCGACCATAAGCTGGTCGGCATCGTCACCGAGGCGGATTTTCTCGCTCTCACCCTGGAGCTACTGCGCGACCGCGAGGGAAGATAGGCCAGCCGTTTCCGGCAGGAGCGCAGGGACCAACCTGATAAAAAAAGAGGGGGGCTGGGACACCAGCCTCCCTCTCCTCGGTCTTGTGAGTGGGCCGTCGGGGGATCGAACCCCAAACCTACTGATTAAGAGTCAGTTGCTCTGCCTGTTGAGCTAACGGCCCATGCACACGCCCGGCCCGACTCGAACGGGCGACCTGCGGATTCGAAGTCCGACGCTCTATCCAGCTGAGCTACGGGCGCGCGGCCCCTATCTTAGCACAATTCGAGGACGCGCCCCCAAAGGGGGCATGGCGAACGGACCGATTTTCCCCAGAGGACGAGGCGAGGCATTCCGTGACATGAGCGAAATCTCCGGATTCCGTGTCGTGTCCCAAGATTTCTCGAGAGCATCAGGAAAAGCGAACCGTCAGGGGCGGCTTCCATCGGTCGGTCTTCGGCTTGCCACGGACGCGGGAATAGGCCTACAATGGGGATCATAACGCTGTCGTCATCGCCCATCAGGAGGGAGACAATGGACCAAGAGAATTGCTGTCCGAAATTCGATCCGGCGCCCTGGGACGAAAAGACGTTCGAGTGGAACGACAAGAAGTTCGTCAAGGACAAGGTGCGCACGCTCTTCCATATGCCGCTGAACTTCGGGGCCGTCATGAAGCGGCTGGATAAGAAGCTGAGGGCATCGGGAGCCTCTGTCCCCGGGAATATCGGCTTGTCGGACCACACGTCGAAGTGGAGCATGGATATCCTGGTGGCCGTCGACAAGGACATTCCGGATGCCGAAAACGTCGCGCTGAGCGGAAAGTTCTTCAGCAAAGTCTATGAGGGGCCGTTCAAGGACACCGGGAAGTGGTGCCAGGACTTCGCGGCCGTGGCCAAAGATCGCGGACTCGCCCTCACGAAACAGTACATGTGGTACACGACCTGTCCCAAGTGCGCCAAAAAGCACGGGAAGAACTACGTCGTCATCTTGGGGCGGATGAACTAGCCGGACCGTCAGTTTCGCGGCCGAGTCTCGGCAATCGCCGGGGCCGCATCCATCCGGGATCAGGGAGGAGGCTCTACGTGGACGTTGTCAGGAAATTTCGGGGTTCTTTTTCTAACGCTTTGAAGGTCCTTGCGGCATCTGCGCTCGTCGCCGCGGTGACGGTTTCTGTCGGGGTTACGCTGGCCGTTTTCGGCCCCTCCCCCGCATTCGCCCAGCACGAGCCGTTCATCGTCCACGACACGAAACCGGTCATCATGCACGGGCCGTATATCTCGTCGCTTTCGGAAACGGGGGCGACGATCGTCTGGCTGACCGACACACCGTGCCACGCCAAGGTCGTGTACGGGTTGAAGGGCAAGGCTTTAGATAGGGAAGCGGACAACGCCGAGCACGGCCTCTTACTTATCGGGACGAGGCATGTCGTTCATCTCGCCGGGCTCGAGCCGGGGCGTGAGTACGCGTACAAGGCAGTGGCGACGCGGGTCGTTAAGATGAAGGCCTACTGGCCGGAGAAGGGACTGGCCGTGGAAAGCCCGGAGCGGACGTTCACGACCTTCGACCGGGCCAAGCCCGCTATCGCCTTCAGCGCCATCGCCGATACGCACGAGGACCCGGCCCGGGTCAAGGACCTCCTCGGGGCGATCGATTGGACAGCAACGGATTTCCTCGTCCACCTCGGGGATGCTTTCCACGGACTGGAGAGCGAGGATCAGCTATTCGCACGCTGGCTGGGGCCGGCGGAGAAGGCGGCGGCGGGCGGCAAGCTCCTGATGTTCGTCCGCGGCAATCACGAGATGCGGGGCACGTTCGCCAGGGATCTCCTGGATTACGTTCCAACGCCGGAGGGCCGCTACTACTACGCGCGCGACCACGGGCCGGTCCATTTCATCATCCTCGATACCGGAGAGGACAAGGCCGATGAGACCAACGTCTACGCCCAGCTCAACAAGGTCGAGGCCTACCGGCAGGAGGAGTTCGCCTGGCTCGAGCGGCACCTGGCGACGGAGAAGCGGATCGTCGAGGCCCCGTTCCGGATCATCCTCCTCCATCAGCCCAACTGGGGTTGGACGCGCGAGCGGGGCGACCAATGGACGGCCCTGGCCAATAAGGGGAAGGTCGACCTGGTCATCGGCGGGCACTACCACCGGTTGAGAACATTCGAGCCCCGATCTCAGGGAAACGATTTCCCGGTCCTGGCCCTCGGGCAGGACCAGATCGCCCGGGTCGAGGCCACGAGGACAGAGCTCCGGGTGACAGTCATCGGGAAGGACGGCGCCGTCCTCGATACGCGCACCATAAAGGCCCGGCGATAATCGCCCTTTGAGTTGAGGACATAGACCTGGGGACATGTGCTCTTGTACGTGTCTCCCGGTCTCAGGTCTTGCCGGCTTTTTCCGGGTCTGAAAAAGTCGATCAAGGCCCGAAAAACACCCCTAGAATCGTCTTATATTGTTTATTATGTGCCTTTTCCAGCAGCCAAGGCACGGATGAAGAAGTCGAACATCTTGCGCTCGCCGTAGGCGCCGCCCATGCCGTGACCGCCGCCGGGGATGACCAGCAGGTCGAAGTACTTGTCGGCCTTGATGAGAGCGTCGACGACCTGCATCGTCGACGACGGATCGACGTTGGTGTCCATCTCGCCGACGATGAGCAGGAGCTTCCCCTCGAGCCTATGGGCGTTGTCGACATTTGAGGACGCCGCATACTCGGGCCCGACCGGCCAGCCCATCCACTGCTCGTTCCACCAAATCTTGTCCATGCGGTTGTCGTGGCAGCCGCACGACGACACGGCGGCCTTGTAGAACTCCGGGTGGAAAAGCAGGGCGCCCAGGGCGTTCTGCCCGCCGGCCGAGTTCCCGTAGATGCCGACGCGGCTGATGTCGTAAGACGGGTATTTGGCGGCGACGGCCTTGTGCCACAGGATGCGGTCGGGGAATCCGGCGTCGCCGAGGTTCTTCCAGCAGACATCGTGGAAGGCCTTGGAGCGGTTGCTCGTTCCCATCCCGTCGCATTGGCTGACGATGAAGCCCATCTCGGCCAGGGCCCGCATGCCGCTGTAGGCCTGGAAGGATTTCGGGACGTGGGAGCTGTGCGGCCCGGCGTAAATGTATTCGATGACCGGGTACTTTTTCTTGGGATCGAAGTTCGAGGGCCTGATGATGATCCCCCAGATGTCGGTCTGGCCGTCGCGGCCCTTGGCGGTGAAGACCTCGGGCGCCCGCCAGCCGGCCTTGAGGAGTCCCGAGAGGTCGCCCTTGCCCAGCGTCATGACGGCCGCCTTGTCGGACGTCCGGCGGATGACGGTCGTCGGCGCGAGATCGACCCGCGACCACGTATCGACAAAGAACGCCATGTCCGGCGAGTAGGTGATCGAGTGGTTGGCGGGCTCCTCGGTCAGGCGGACGAGGCCCGTGCCGTCGAGGTTCGCGCGGAAGGCGTGGACGAAATAGGGGTCCTGGCCGGGGACGAACCCGCCGGCCTGGAAGTAGACCTGCCTTTTCTCCTCGTCGACCTTGTCCACCGAGCGGACGACCCACTCCCCTTTCGTGATCTGATTCTTGACGGCTCCCGTCCGGCCGTCGATGAGGTAGAGGTGGTTCCAGCCGTCGCGCTCGGACATCCAGACGACCTCGCGACCGTCGTCGAGGTCGTAGCGGTACTTCTTGCCGCTGTAGGAGAAGAAGGTCGCGGCCTCTTCGTTGACCGCGGCCCGGGCCGCGCCCGTCGCGGCGTCGACCTCGATGACCCGGAAGACCTGGTGGCCCCGGCCGTTGTATTCGAAGTGGAAGGCCCGGCCGTCCTTGCGCCACGCGATGCGGGACATCTGATAGGGGTTGGGGAACAGGGCGTCGTCGATGGCGATGCGGGTCTTGGCCTCCACGTCGAAGAGGACGGGCCGCTCGATGTCGAGGGCGTCGCCGGGTTTGGCGTATTCCATGGTGTGGTGCTTCGGCTGGAGCTGGTCCGCGGGCGATGACTCGACGTAATGGACATATCGGCGGACGGCGCGGCGCAGCCGGTAGGCGGCGAGCTTCTTCGAGTCGGGCGACCAGGCGATGGACTCGTAGGTGTAGTAGTCGCCTTCCGAACCGTCGCGGCTGAGGACGTACTCCTCCTTGGCGCCCTTGGCCCGGACGAAGACGTTGTAGTTCTTGATGAACGCCTCCCACTTGCCGTCCGGCGAGGCCTTGACGTCCTTCGAGGCTGCCTCGGGGGCGGGGCCCCGTTCCCACATCGACATCCCGCCCCTTCCGCGCGGCTCGACGGGGCCGAGCTTGCGGCACTCGTAGGTCTGGAGGTCGCACGAATAGCGGACGCCCCCGCTCATGAACTCGACGGCCTTTCCGTCCCGGCTGAAGGTGATGCCCTGGAAAGGCAGGTTGAGGGGATCGGCCTTCTCGCCGGAGACCTTGGCCAGGGCCTCGGCCAGCCGGGCGTGGTCGAAGGCGGGGGCGATCGCCTGGGAGGCCGCGTCCGCGATCCGGAACTCGAAGCCGCCCTTGACCGAGATGCGGAACCAGTAGCGGGGCGTATCCCCTATCCAGCCGCCGCGATCGACGATGTCGAGGGCCAGGGCCTGGTACTTGGCCCGCAGGCCCGCGGCCTTCTCGTATTCGGCCTTGCTGAGCTGCATCTGGGCCGAAGCGAATGCGGGAAGCGAGAGGGCCGTCATGACGGCGATCAAAACGATCGCCGAGATGAGCGCTGAATGTCTGTTCTTCATGCTGCGCCTCCTCGGTGGGCCGCCGAACCTTAGAGAGAAGCCTCGCGGCCGGGGATGTATCGTTCGGCTCATGATAATCGAGACCGGCCGCTGTGACAAGGCCAGCTTGTCAGCGCCTCGTTGACCCTTTCAACCGGGCGCAACGCGCGAGAAGGGCTATCGCGTCAAGGCAGCGTCAACTGGCGATGGGCCATGACCAGGAGCGGACGTACGGGGACGCCGTAGGGGCAGGCCTTCTCGCAAAAGCCCGGGCACTCGCGGCAGAGGTCGGCGTGGGCCGTGTCGAGGGCGGCGTACTTCTCCATGGCGTAGCGCTCGCTGCCCTGGGCCTCGAAGTAGTGGTTGTAGCGCATGATCGTGTTGACGGGCACACCGTGGGGGCAGGCCGGCTCGCAGAGGCCGCAGGCGTGACGGCAGTAGAGCGAGCCGCACTCTTTTTCGTAGGCGGCTAGCATACCCTGGTCCTTGGGGGCCAGCGCGGACCCCGACAGGCCCACGTAGGACTGGACGTCCTCGAAGGTGTTGAAGGCCAGGTTCAGGGTGTGGACCCGGGGGTCGCCCAAGACGAACTTCAGGGTGGCGGCCTTGATCTCGGCCGGCGTCTCGAGACCGTGCTCCTTGATGAAGGATGCCGCTTGCGCGGCGGTCTCCTCCATCTGCGCTAACGACTTCTGCAGGCGCTCGTCGATCTCCTTGCCTTCGGCCTTCAGCTGCTCGATGCGCTCTTTCGTGCTGTAGTAGCGGCCCAGGGGATTGGACTTCATGATGGTCACGGCCACGTTTTTCTTGGCGGCGGCCTCGAGGACCTTGTCACCCGCCTCGCGCTGCAGGAAATTGTAGACGACGAGGAGGACGTCGAAGCGCCCGTCATCGACCGCGGCCAGAAGGACGTCCTCCATCGGCTCGCCCTGGCTCGGCTGGCGGCTGCCGTGGCTCGAGATTCCCGAGAACCTCACCTTTCCGTCCTTCTTGAGCTCTTCGACGGCCTGATGATAGGCCTCGTTCTTGACCGATTCCGCCGTCGGCGGGGCCTGCAGCATGAGGCAATCGGCATAGGGGGTCTGGAGCCGCTCCAGGCTTTGCCCGGCCCTTTCGATGATCTGCTCTTTGGTGGCTTTGGCATCGAAGCGGACCTTGGTCGTGATGAACAGCGACTTGCGGTCCCGGCCCTGGATGGCCTCGCCGATGCTCCTTTCGGCCTGGCCGCGGCCGTATCCTTCGGCCGTGTCAACATAATTGACACCCGCGTCGAAGGCGGCGCCAAGGATGGGCGTCGGGAATGTCTGTGACGTTCCGATGCCGATATCGGAAGCCTTGAAGCCCGTCCGGCCCAGGGTCCGGTAGGCCTTGATCCTGGCGGTCGCGGCCGGGGCGGCCTGGCCCGCCAACGCCGTGCCGGCCGAGAACGTCGTTCCGGCGCCCACCAGCCCCAGGGCCGAGGCCCTGATGAAATCCCTGCGGTCCATGCCTTTGCGGTCTTTCACGATCTTTCCCTCCTTCGATCCAGTTCTTAACCCATTCTATCCGCAAAGCCCGGAGTTTGTCCACCGGGCGCCTGATGCGCGTGGCTTAGCCCTGATCAGGGCTTGGTTCCGAACCAGGATGGAAAAGGATTTCTTGCCGTCAAGCGCCGGGAATCCGGCGATCTTGGCGCGGAGCGAAGTCAGCAGGGCATTGTCCGGGGTCCCGTTGAGGATCTTGGCGGTTTCCTCCTCCGTCACCTCCCCGAGCGCACCACTCGGCTCGACGAGGCCGCGATCCACGGATGGCGGACTTCCCTCCGGCCCGCGGTCTTATAGAGTTCAAGAAAGGGGAGGCATTCGAGGCCCGAGTTCCGGGCGCAAGCCCGCACATGCCTCCCTTTTGGAGATATTTCTCAGTCTATTTTTTCTTGGCGGTCCACTCCATCTCGCGGTCCATGACGACGGCGGTGCCCTTCATGGTGTTGCCGTCGATGGTCCCCTTGTAGGTCATCGAAAACTCGCCCTGGGGGGTCTGGCGGACGACCGTCCACTCGATCTTGTTGCCCTCGATTTTCCCTTCACCCACGATCGGGTCGCCGCCGCGCATGCCGGGCATGGTGACCGTGATCTTGTTCCCGTCCTGCTTGATGGTGATGTCGCGGGTCATCATTTCGCCGCCGCGGCCGGGGGTGCTCATCTCCCAGGTCCCGGAGATGTCGGCGGCCCAGGCGAGGATGGCCACTCCGGCAATGAGAGCGAGAGCGGTGATTGAGGCTTTCTTCATGGAAGAAGCTCCTTTCAAATGAGATATCAGAATCCAGCCTACAGCGCTTTAGACGGCCCCCTCCGGAAAATTCTTCCATCCGTGCCTTGGCTGTCGCAATTTACTGTTATTATTAAAGATAAGTCTGCCCTTCAGATTGGGAAAGCGCCTTACTCGCCCTTTTCAGAGGCGAGGTTCATCGCAAAAATGAGTACCTGGGATTGATAAGAAGGGGGCATCCGGTTAA
>CAYREO010000038.1:0-5751 GCA_964423315.1 uncultured Eubacteriales bacterium
AATATTCCGACTCCGGGGGAAGTCCTCCGCTCGTCTCGGCGATGGATGTCGCCCTGCAGACCCCCAAAGCGGAGGGGGACCCGCCGCAGGCGGGGGAACCGTCGGGACAGGTTCCCGGGGGTTTGGGGGGCTAAGGGCGATATCCGTCGCCGAGACGAGCGGAGGACTTCCCGGCTGGCCTATTTGGCGGCGGGCTTCTTGGCGTCCTTCTTCTTCTTGGCCTTCTTCTTGAACTCGGAGCCGACGAGCTCGAGAATGGCCATCGGGGCCCCGTCGCCGGCCCGCGGGCCGAGCTTGACGATCCGCGTGTAGCCGCCCGGCCTCTCGGAGAACCGGGGGCCGATCTCGTCGAAGAGCTTCTTGACCGCCGACTCCTTGGTCATATAGGCCAGGGCCTGCCGGCGGGCGTGGAGGGTGCCCCTCTTGGCCAGGGTGATCATCTTCTCGGCGATCGGCCGGGCCGTCTTGGCCTTGACCAGGGTCGTCCTCATCCGCTCCCGTTCGAGGAACGCGGTGACGAGGTTGCGGAGGAGGGCCCGGCGATGGGCGGTGTTACGGCTGAGATTGCCTCTTTTGACTTGATGTCTCATTCCTCGGGCTCCTTCTCTTTGACCCCTTCCTTGATCTCCGCCTTGATGCGCTCGAGGAGCCGGGGATGGAGCTCGAGATTGAGCCCCAGGTTCATGTTGGCCAGGGTCTCCTTGATCTCGGCGAGCGACTTGCGGCCGAAGTTCTTCGTCTTGAGCAGCTCATCCTCGGTCTTCTGGACGAGCTCGAAGATCCTCTCGATGCCGGCCGACCGGAGGCAGTTGTTGGACCGGACCGACAGCTCGAGGTGATCGATCGTCCGGGCCAGGACGTCGGCCTGGAGCATGAAGGGGATGTCCTTCTTGGACGGCGGCTGGTCCTTCTCCAGCGGTTCGTCGACGACGTTGAGGAAAATGCCGAGATGCTCGCGCAGGATCTTGGCCGCCTGGGACAGGGCGTCCGCGGGACGCATGGCTCCGGTCGTCCAGATCTCCAGGGTCAGACCCTCATAATCGATCCGCTTCCCGACCCGGGCGGGCTCGACCTTGTAGTTGACCTTGAGGATGGGGGAATGCGAGGAATCCAAGGGGATGAAATCGAGGCTCAGCTCCGGGTCGAAGTTCTGCTCCGCGGGGATGTAGCCCCGGCCGTTCTTGACGATCATCTCAATCTCCAGCGACCCGTCGGTGTCGAGCGAGGCGATGTGGACGTCCTCGTTGAGGATCTCGATGTCCGCGTCGTGGGCGATGTCGGACGCCTTGGCCTCGGCCGGCCCCGTCTTCTTGAGCGTCATGCGCCGGGGCCCGTCGCCCGTGAGCTTCAGGGGGATGCTCTTGAGGTTGAGGAGGATGTCCGTGACGTCCTCCTCGACCCCCGGGACGGTCGAGAACTCGTGGAGCACGCCCTCGATGCGGACGCCGGTGATCGCGGCGCCGGTGATCGACGACAGGAGGATGCGGCGCAGGGCGTTGCCGACCGTGACGCCGTAGCCCCGTTCGAAGGGCTGGGCTTGGAAGCGTCCGTACTTGCCCGTCAGGGTCTCGTAGTCGCAGTCCAGGAACTTCGGCCTCTGGAAATTCGTCTCTGTCATGTGACCTCCTTCCGGAGATGTCCTCCGTCCGGCCCCGCGGCCTTACTTGGAGTACAGCTCCACGACCAGGTGTTCTTCCACCGGAAGGGTGACGTCCTGGCGTGTGGGAAGGGCATTGACCCTCCCCGTCATGTTCTCCCAGTCCACGGACAGCCAGCCGGGGACGGATTTGCCCTTGTTCGAGGCGACGACGGCCTGGATGTCCTCGCTCTTGGCCGACCGCGGCCGGAAGCTGACGACGTCGCCGACCTTGACCAGCGCAGAGGGGATATCGACCTTCCGGGCGTTGATCCGGAAGTGGCCGTGGCCGATGAGCTGGCGGGCGTGACCCCGCGACAGGGAAAAGCCCAGCAGGAAGACGACGTTGTCCAGCCGCCGTTCGAGCATTGACAGGAGGTTCTCCCCCGTGACCCCCTTCTGCCGCTCGGCGCGCTCGAAGAAGAACCGGAACTGCTCCTCCGACATCCCGTAGTACCGTTTGAGCTTCTGCTTCTCCCGGAGCTGGATGGCGTAGCCGAGGATGCGCTTTCTCGACCGCCCGTGCTGTCCGGGGGGATAGGCCCGCCGCTCGAGCGGGCACTTGTCCGTCAGGCACTTGTGGCCCTTGAAATAGAGCTTGTTCTTCTCGACGCGGCACAGCCGGCAATCGGGTCCTTGATGTTTCGCCATATTCGTCTCCTTGCCCCTAGACCCGCCGTCTCCGTCTGACCCGGCAGCCGTTGTGCGGGATGGGGGTGACGTCCCGGATGGATTTGATCTCCAGTCCGGCCGCCTGGAGGGCCCGGATGGAGGATTCCCGCCCCGCGCCCGGTCCCGTGAGCCGGACGTCCACGTAGCGGACGCCGAAGTCCTTGGCCTTGGTGGCCGCGTCCTTGGCCGCCAGCTGGGCGGCGAACGGGGTCCCCTTGCGGGCCCCCTTGAAGCCCGACGTCCCGGCGCTGGCCCAGACGACGGTGCCGCCCGTCTTGTCGGTGATCGTGATGATGGTGTTGTTGAAGGTCGACTGGATGTGGGCCACGCCGAAGCCGACTTCCTTCCGGACCTTTTTCTTCTTGCCGCTGGGTTTGGCCATGTGCCCTGACCCTCCTTACGCCTTCTTGTCCTTGAGTTTCTTGATCCTCTGCCCGCGGACGCCCTTGCGGGTCCGAGCGTTCGTCTTGGTCCGCTGACCCCGGACGGGCAGCTTCTTCTTGTGGCGGAGGCCGCGGTAACAGCTGATGTCGACGAGCCTCTTGATGTTCAGGGTGACCTCCTTGCGGAGGTCGCCCTCGATCTTCTCCCGTTTCTCGATGATCTGGCGGATCTTGTTGACCTCGTCCTCGGACAGGGCCTTGACCTTCTTGTCCCGGTCGATCTTGGCCTCGTCGAGGATGCGCCGCGACTTGGACCGCCCGATCCCGTAGATATAGGTCAGCCCGACCTCGATCCTTTTCTCCGGTGGAAGCGTGATACCCGCGATGCGTGCCATGTTGACCTCGTTTATCCCTGCTTTTGCTTATGTCTCGGATTGGAGCAGATCACCCGCACCAGACCCTTGCGCCGGACGATCTTGCAGTTCCGGCAGATCTTTTTCACGGAAGCTTTGACTTTCATCGTCCCGTCCTTCTACTTGAATCGATACGTGATGCGCCCCTTGGTGAGGTCGTACGGGGAGAGCTCCAGGAGGACCCGGTCGCCCGGCAGGATGCGGATGAAGTGCTTGCGCATCTTTCCCGAGATGTGGGCCAGGATGACATGCTTGTTGGCCAGCTCGACGCGGAACATGGCGTTCGGCAGGGTCTCCAGCACGACACCCTCGGCTTCGAACATGTCCTGCTTAGGCATGGGGGCTCTCCTTGAGGAGGACGGGCTGCGGGGCGCCGGCTTCCGCCGGCCGTGCGCTGAGGATCTCCGGCCCGTTCTCGGTCAGGGCCACGGTGTGCTCGAAATGCGCGGCCAGGGTCCGGTCCCGGGTGACCGCCGTCCAGCCGTCCTCCTGGACCTCGACCTCCCATCCGCCCATGGCGATCATCGGTTCAATGGCCAGGGTCATCCCCCGGCGGATCTTCGGACCGTGGCCCGGCTGGCCGAAATTCGGGATCTGGGGCTCCTCGTGAAGAGCCCGGCCGATGCCGTGGCCGACGAACTGACGGATGACCGAGAAGCCCTCGCTCTCGACCGACCGCTGGATGGCGGCCGAGATGTCCGAGATCCGGTTGCCCTCCCGCATCTGCTCGAGGCCCTTTTCGAAAGCCCTCTCGGCGGCCCCGATGAGCTTCCGGGCCTCGGCGCTGATGCGCCCGACGGGCACCGTCAGCGCCGAATCGCTGAAGAATCCCTCATAGAGGACCCCGAAATCGAGGCTGACGATGTCGCCCTCCTGAAGGATGCGGCCGGAGGGGATGCCGTGGATGATCTCCTCGTTGACCGAGACGCAGACCGACGCCGGATAGCCGCGATAGCCCTTGAAGGCCGGGACGGCGCCGAGCTCCCGGGTCCGCTTGTCGGCGTAGAGATCGAGGTCGCGCGTCCTGATGCCGGGCCTGACGAGCGGCTCAAGCTCCGCCAGCACCTGGGCCACGACGCGGCTGCTTTGCCGCATGGCCTCGAGCTCCGCACCGGACTTGAGAAAGATCACTTGACCCTCGCCTCCGCGCTTCGCCCCATGACCCCCTCGAGGGCTTCCAGGATAGGTCGGACGGCGTCCTCGACCGTCCCGTTGCCGTCGACCCGGCGGAGAACGCCCTTGGCCGCATAATGGGAGATCAAAGGCTCCGTCTTCGACCGATAGGTCCTCATCCTCTCGGGGATGATCTCGGCCCGGTCGTCGGCCCGCTGGATGAGGGCCGCTCCGCAGACGTCGCAGATGCCCTCCTTCCTGGGGGGCTTGCTGATCGTGTTGTAGATGGCCTCGCAGGAAGGGCAGATCCTCCGGCTGGTGAGCCTCCGGACGACGACCTCCTCGCGGGTCTCGATCTCGAAGACGATCTCGGGCCTGGCCCCGTCGAGCGTCTCGAGGGTCGCGGCCTGCTCCAGATTGCGGGGGTAGCCGTCGAGGATGTAGCCGGCCCGGCAATCCGGGCGCGACAGACGCTCCTTGAGCAGCCCGAGGACGGTCTCGTCGTCGACGAGGCCGCCCTTGCCGAGCTGCGACTCGGCCCTCAACCCGAGGGCCGTCCGGTCCCGGACGGCCTCGCGAAGCAGGTCTCCGGTCGAGATCCGGGGGAACCCCGTGACGTCCCGCAGACGGTCGCCGACGGTCCCCTTCCCGCTTCCGGGCGCACCCAGGAGGATGATCCTCATCCCCGTCTCCCCCTGATCCGGCTCCGGCGCATGAATCCGTCGTAGTGGCGCATGACGAGCTGGGCCTCGATCTGCTGCATGGTGTCCATGGCGACGCCGACGACGATGAGAATGGACGTCCCTCCGAAGTAGAAGTCGATGCCCAGACCTTCGGTCAGGAACTTCGGCAGGTTGGCGTCGAGGAACGGCCCGATGAGGGGCAACGCGCCGACCTTGAAGCCGGTGATGAGGAACTCCGGCAGGATGGCCACGGCGGCCAGATAGCAGGCCCCGACGAGCGTGATCCGGCTGAGGACGTCGTCGATGTAGTCCGAGGTGTTCTTGCCCGGCCGGATGCCGGGGATGAAGCCCCCGTACTTCCGGAGATTGTCGGCCACATCGACGGGATTGAAGATGATCGAGATATAGAAATAGGTGAAGAAGATGATGGCCCCGATGTAGAACAGGTTGTAGAGGGGCATGCCGAGGGCGAACTGGGCGGCGATGCTCTGCGCGATGGGGACCTTGATGAGCTGGGCCAGGGTCGAGGGGATGGTGATGATCGAGGCGGCGAAGATGATCGGGATGACGCCGCCCGTGTTGACCCGCAGGGGCAGGTGGGTGCTCTGGCCCCCGTAGACCTTGCGGCCGACGACCCTTTTGGCGTAGGAAACCGGGATGCGGCGCTGGCCGCGCTCGACGAAGACGATGAAGGCCACGACGGCCAGCATGAGGGCCCCGAGGAAGACCACGGTCAAGGGCGACATCGTCTGGTTGCGGATGCCGTTGACGACGCTGCCGAGTCCGGCCGGGAAGCCGACGACGATGCCGGCGAAGATGATGAGCGAGATGCCGTTGCCGATGCCCCGCTC